>JAIXWR010000043.1 GCA_027491155.1 Verrucomicrobiaceae bacterium | reverse complement strand
GAGCCGTTTTCCCAAGCAAGCATTGCAGCGCCGAGGATTCCCGAAGTGGGTGGCTGGGCTGGAAGCCTTGATCTTCCAAGGAATCCCTCAACGAAATCCGCCTTAATCCCGTGCCATTCTTGCCTGGGGGCCTTGATATTGCAAGGTTTTTCCCGGTCCGGGTGCGTCTATCAGGCGGTGCCGGGCGGGGGCGCGGCGAGGGGGTGCCGGGGTGCTGATATCGGCACGCGCCGCAGGTCCTGCAGGGGGCAGGGCGGGGATGCCGTTCGAGGCAGCTCCCGGGCCGATGGCACGGCGCTTGGTCCATCGCGTCGAGGTGCGGGAGCATCGGGATGGAGGAGATTCAGGACCGGACGCTCCATTCCGGCCGCGGCCCTTGCCGCCGAACAGGGTTGGAATGCGTTGGATTGAGAAGGGAAGAGGATGGAGGCGATCGGGAGGGCGATGGATCGGGGTGGATGGGTCATTGTGTCGCGAAGGGAAGGGATTGCACGGGGTGAAGATGCGTTTGAACGCCATGAAGCGGCCTTTGCAGGACCCGGGATGGCGGTGGATTGAAGTTCGGGGCGCCGGATGGGGAGGGCGGCGGTGGAGGCGAAGGGGTGGCGGGCGTTTCCCAGGCGGGCTTTCCCGGCAACCGGGGCTGGAACGGCCCGCCGCGGCGGGAGCAGGACGCGGAGCGACCTTGGAAGGGCATCGCGTGGCCGGTCCGTGCCGGTTCCGGCGGGGCGGGTGGCTTTCGACGGGCGCGGGCCCGGTTGGCCGGCGCGGCGGTTTTCCCGGGGCCTGGAGGCAAGTGGAAGGTGAGGGGCGGGATTCCCTGCCGGAACTGTTTCGGGCGGGCCACCCGAGCCCTCTCGCCGGGCCGGGGATTCCGCTTGCGGCACCGGTTGGCGGCTGGTTGCCTTCCCGCCGCTCCATGGCCGCTCCCCAAAACACCATCGCGCTGGTCTTCGACTACGACCAGACGCTGAGTCCGCGCTACATGCAGGACGACGTGCTCTTTCCCGAGTTCGGGATCGATCCGGCGCAGTTCTGGAAGAAGTGCAACAAGCTGGTGACCGAGCAGCAGTGGGACGGCGAACTGGCCTACCTGAAGTGCATCCTGGACTACCTCCAGATGGATCAGGTGACGAATGCCCGCCTGACCCAGCTCGGGGCCGGCCTGACCTTTTTCCCCGGGGTGGTGGAAATGTTCGACTCCCTTCCTTCCTCATGCCTCGGCCACGACCACGAGCTGGCGGGGGTGAAGATCGAGTTCTACATCATTTCCTCCGGGCTGAAGGCGCTGCTCGACGGCAGCAAGCTGGCGCCGCGGGTGAAGGCGATCTTCGGCTGCGAGTTCGGCGAGGATTCGCAGGGCTGCATCAGCTTCCCGAAGCGGGCGATCTCGCACACGACCAAGACTCAGTTCCTGTTCCGGATCAACAAGGGGATGCTGGAGCACAACCAGGACGTCAACGACCACATGCCGTCCGACCTCCGTCCGGTGCCGTTCGAGAACATCGTGTATGTCGGCGACGGTCCGACCGACGTGCCCTGCTTCACCCTGATGAACAAGAGCGGCGGGCACGCGATCGCCGTTTACAATCCGGACGACGCGAGCGGGCGCAGTTTCCGCAAGTGCTACCAGCTTTCCGCTCATGCCGGGCGGGTGAAGCACATCGCACCGGCCGACTACCGGCAGGGGAGCCATTTGTGGCTCTTGCTCGCGGAGATGGTCCGCGAGATCGCCGACCGCATCCTGCGCCGCCGCTCCGAAGAACGGGAGAACGCCACCGTCGCCGCGCCGACGTTTTAATCCCTGACGCAGGAATTTGGACCCGGATGGATAGGGTGTCCGGGCAGTTGAATTTTCCCAAACCCACATGTCCGACTCGAAGCATTTCCATTTCACCGGCGTCTGCGGGACCGCCATGGGAGCCGTGGCCGTCGCGATGAAGCGCAAGGGCTTCACGGTCACCGGTTCCGACCAGAACGTCTATCCGCCGATGTCCGACTTCCTCCGCGCCGAGGGAATCGCGATCACCGAGGGCTACCGGGCGGAGAACCTGCCGGCGGATGCGGATGTCATCGTCATCGGCAATGCGATCAGCCGCGGCAACGAGGAGGCGGAGGCCGCGCTGTCCCGCAGGCTGCTTTACCAGTCGCTGCCGGAGGTGATGAAGGAGCACTTCCTGCGTGGGAAGCGGAACTACGTGGTGTCCGGCACCCACGGCAAGACGACCACCAGCTCGATGCTCGCCTGGCTGTTCCTCTCCGCCGGCCGCGATCCCGGGTGGATGATCGGCGGGCTGCCGAAGAACCTCGGCCGCGGCGCGAATTTCACCAACTCCGAGTTCAACGTGCTGGAAGGCGACGAATACGACACGGCCTTCTTCGACAAGCGCTCGAAGTTCCTCCACTACCTGCCTGAGGTGGCGGTGGTGAACAACATCGAGTTCGATCACGCCGATATCTATTCGAGCCTCGACGAGATCAAGCTGACCTTCCGCCGTCTGCTCAACGTGGTGCCGCGGACCGGGCTGGCGATCATCAACGGCGACGACCCGAACTGCCTGGATGTGGCGTCCAACGCGCCCTGCCCGGTGAAGAGCGTCGGCATGGGCGAGGGCAACGCGCTGCGCATCGCGGACGTTTGCTACGAGGAAGACCGGAGTTCCTTCACCTTGGGCGGCGAGCGCTATTCGCTGCGGATGACCGGCGAGTTCAACGTGCGCAACGCCGCGATGGCGGCCGCGGCGGCATCGTTCGCCGGCTTGTCGCCGGACGAGATCCGCGCGGGGCTGGAAAGCTTCGACGGCGTGGCGCGGCGGCAGGAATTGCGCGGCGAGGCCGGCGGGGTGAAGGTGATCGACGACTTCGCGCACCACCCGACGGCGATCAAGCTGGCGGCTGCCAGCCTGCGCCAGCGGTATCCGGAAAGCCGCTTGTGGATCCTCTTCGAGCCGCGTTCCAACACGACGCGCCGCGCGGTGTTCCAGAACGAGCTGGCGGAAGCGCTGGCGCTGGCGGACGAGGCCGTGGTGTCGGAAATCCCGGACTTGCACAAGATCCCGGAGAACGACCGGCTGGATCCCGACAAGCTGGCGGCGGACATCGCCCGGCACGGCGGGCGCGGCCGCTACATCCACACGGTGGACGAGATCGTCGCCACGGTGGCGGCGGAAGCGGTGGCCGGCGACGTGGTGGCGGTGCTCAGCAACGGCGGCTTCGGCGGCATCCACAAGAAGCTGCTGGAGCGGCTGGCCCTCCTGTAGCGGAACGACTGCGTCGTTTCGTTAGGGGCGGTTTGAAGGGGAACCCGATGACGTCAGACTCCGGCGGCGCGCATGAAGCCCGAACGTCGCAGACGTTCGGCTACGAGATTACATCCCCGCGAGCCGGTGGTTCATCGCCACCGATCGGCGCAGGGCGCGCATCACGTCGATCATCGGGATGTGGCCCTTGGCGGCGCTGCGGCACTGCTCGTTGACGTAGGCGTTGCGGCTGACGTGGCGGCCGATCTCGCTGAAGAGCTGCCGCATCTGGGTGTCGATCAATCCGAGTTGGGCCTTGTGCGCGGAGATGTCGCGGTTGGCCTGGCCGATCTGCTGGAAAGCGACGGAAGCTTCGGCGCGGTGCTTCTGCCGTTCCTCGGCGAGTTCGGTGTCGATCTTGTCGACCTCGGCATCCCCTTCGGCGATCTTCGCGGCGATCCGGTCCCGATCCTCCTTGAGGGAGGTGAAGCGGGTCTTGAGGTCCAGCATGCGGCCGCGGGTCTTCTCGATCGCCTCGGTGGTGCCCTCGCGCTGGAGCACATCGAGCTTCATCTTGAGACCGTCGTAAATCCGCCGGATCTCGCGGGCCTGCTGGATGATCTGGTCGCGCTCCTTGGCGAGCTTCTCGAGGTTTCCGAGCAGCTCCGAGCGATGATCTTCGAGTTCCTGTTGCGGCTCCGACTTGGCCCCCAGCAGGTTCGAGCGCTGTTCGTGGGCCTCGGCGAGGATCGACTCGCACTCCTCGAGCCGGGCGCGGATTTCGTCACGCTCCTTGATCAGCTTGCGCAGGTTCCAGTACTCGACGCCCAGCTCCTCGACCTCCTCGACCCGCTCCCAGACCGACTGGCCGAGGACCTGCTCGGCCTCGCGCAGCAGGTGCATTTCACTCGCCGCCTCGGCCATGCGGCGCTGGCGGCGGTTGACGCCGAAGGCCTGGACGATGCGGGCGAAGATGTAGCGGGTCGTGGTCATGCCTTACCGGGAGGCTGCGATGCTCTTGCGAAGATTGTCGATGACGGTGAAATCTTCAAGGGTCGTCGTGTTGCCGGTGACGTCGCCTGTGGTGACCAGTTCCTTGAGCAGGCGGCGCATGATCTTCCCGGACCGGGTCTTCGGCAGGGCGGGGGCGAAATGGAGGTCGTCCGGCTTCGCGATCGCGCCGATGACCTTGCCGACGTGCTCGCGGAGTTCTTTCTGCAGGGCGGGCGAGCCTTCGATCCCGCCTTTTAGTGTGACGAAGGCGACAACGGCCTGGCCTTTCAGGTCGTCCGGGCGGCCCACGACCGCGGCCTCGGCCACGGCGGGGTGTCCGACCAGGGCGCTCTCGACCTCGGCGGTGCCGAGGCGGTGGCCGGAGACGTTGAGGACGTCGTCGAGGCGGCCGACGATCCAGAAATTCCCCTGCTTGTCGCGGCGGGCGCCGTCGCCGGCGGTGTACATCCCGGGGTAGTCGGACCAGTAGGTCTTCTTGAAGCGGGCCTTGTCGCCGTAGATCGCGCGGGTCATCGAGGGCCAGGGCTTGCGAATCACCAGGCGGCCGCCTTCGTTCGGTTTGCACTCGTTTCCGCTCTCGTCGAGGATGGCGGCGTCGATGCCGAAGAAGGGCAGCGTGGCGGTGCCGGGCTTGGTCGGGGTGCAGCCGGGCAGGGGCGTGATCATGATCGCGCCGGTCTCGGTCTGCCACCAGGTGTCGACGATCGGGCAACGGCCGCCGCCGATCTTTTCGTGATACCACATCCAGGCTTCCGGGTTGATCGGCTCGCCGACCGAACCGAGCAGGCGGAGGCTGGAAAGGTCGTGCTTCTTCGGGAAATGGTCGCCGGCCTTGATGAAAGCGCGGATGGCCGTGGGGGCGGTGTAGAAGATGGAGACGCCGTATTCCTCGATCATCTGCCAGAAGCGGCCGAAGTCCGGCTGGTTCGGCGCGCCTTCGTACATCACCTGGGTGACGCCCATCGCGAGCGGGCCGTAGACGATGTAGCTGTGCCCGGTGATCCAGCCGACGTCGGCGGTGCACCAGTAGACGTCGTCGTCGCGCATGTCGAAGACGTACTTGCAGGTGGTGTAGGCGCCGGTGAGGTAGCCGCCGCTGGTGTGGAGGATGCCCTTCGGTTTCCCGGTCGAGCCGGAGGTGTAGAGGATGAAGAGCGGGTGCTCCGAGTCGAAGGCCTTGGCCTCGTGGCGCGAGGAGACCTTGGCCGTCTCGTCGTGCCACCAGCTGTCGCGGCCGGTGGTCATGGCGATTTCCTGCCCGGTGCGCTTGAACACGATCACCGACTTGATGGCGTGGTAGCGTTCCAGCGCTTCATCGACATTCGCCTTGAGCGGGACGATCTTGCCGCGCCGCCAGCCGCCGTCGGCGGTGATCACGTGGGTCGCGCCGGAGTCTTCCAGGCGGTCGATGATCGACTCCGACGAGAAGCCGCCGAAGACCACCGAGTGGACCGCGCCGATGCGGGCGCAGGCGAGCATGGCGATCGCCGCTTCCGGGATCATCGGCATGTAAACGAGCACGCGGTCCTTGGCCTTGACGCCCTTCGCGAGGAGCACGTTGGCGAAGCGGCAGACCTCGCGCTGGAGCTGGCCGTAGGTCAGCACCTGGCGGTCGCCGGGTTCGCCTTCGAAAATGATGGCCGCCTTGTTGCGGCGCGGGCCGGCGGCGTGGCGGTCGACGCAGTTCTCGCAGACGTTGAGCTTGCCGCCGACGAACCATTTCGCGTCCGGGGCCTTCCAATCGAGCACCTTGGTCCAGGTCTGCCGCCAGGACAGCTCCTTGGCCTCGCGGGCCCAGAAGACCTGGGGTTTGTCGACCGACTCCTGCCACAGCTTCTTGTACTGGGCCATGCTGGAGATCCGGGCCTTGCCGGCGAACTCCTTGGAGGGCTTGAAGATGCGGTCTTCGACGAGGTGGCTTTCGATCTTGTTGCTCATGGGTGCCTTGGGTTCCCGGCGGCGGGTCGGATGGCCGGGCCTGCGGAAAACTACTAAGCCCCCTTCGCGGGGCGCGACTCAAAATTTCGGTATTGTGGGCCGTCCGGTAGCCCTTCCGAGAAAGGCTTCGCAGAGCATTCAGGGGAAGAGTGCTTGTCGCGATGGTCTTCGATTCAGAGCCCGAGCTTAGGGACGGGTGGCGGCGTCTCGACCGCCCGGTGATCTACTTCCGCCTGAAATCACGAATCGCAGCAACCCATCCCCATGCTATCAGTGCTCCGATCATCAGGAAAAACCCCGCGGTGCCCAGAAGGCTCCACATGCTCCGCTTGAGGAAGAACCATCGCCAGTAGGCCCAGCCTTCGGCGGGTTCCTGTTCAAAACCCATCATTTGAGCCGAGAGACCATCGGCGATCAAAGTGTACACAAACCAAGCCGAGAGCAGGAAGATGAAGGTCATCGACGTCAGCACGCACGCGTAAACAGCAAGCCGACAGCAGGGTTTCATGGTCGTTGCGAGTTCGGTTGAGCCAGTCACTCGGCCGGGCGTTCCAGGGTGGCGAAGAGGCCGGAAGGAGTCGTCCGCTCATTGGCTGAGCTTCGCAAGCAAGTCTCGGGCGCTCCCGGCGCGACTCAAAACTTTCGTTTCGGGGTCCGCTTTGCCGCCTTCTTCCCGATCTTCCGGGCGGATGGCGGGCGGGAGTCGGCCGGCGCCCGGCGCGAGGGCTTGGCGGGCGACTTGGAGCGGTCGGAGATGGCGGACTGACGCGTCGTCTTCTTGGCGGCTTTCTTGGCCGGTTTCACCCCGGGGCGGCGGGCGATCTTCGGCTTCGGATTGACCTGGAGGCGGGCGATCTCGCCGGCGTCGAGCGGTCGCCAGCCGCCGAGCGGGAGGTCGTCGAGGCCCAGCGTGCCGATGCGGACGCGGACCAGTTTCTGCACTTGGTAGCCGAGGGCCTGGAACATCAGGCGGATCTGGCGCTTGAGGCCGGTTTCGAGCACGATCCGGTAGCGTCGGGAAGAAAGGCGTTCGACCGCTTTGGCGCGCATCCGGGTCTTTTCAATGAAAACGCCCGTCTTGAAGAGGTCGAGGTGCTCGTTGAGGACCGGTTGGTTGGCGGTCACGAGATACTCCTTTTCCACCAGCTTCGACGGGTGGGTGAGGATCTGCGAGAGTTCGCCGTCGTTGGTCAGGACCAGCAGGCCTTCGGAGTCCCGGTCGAGGCGGCCGACGTGGTGGAGGTGCTGCAGGACCGGCGGCAGGATCGTGTAGATCGTGTCTCGCCCCAGCTCGTCCTCGCGCGAGCAGACGTAGCCGCGCGGCTTGAAGAACATCACGGTGTTGGTTTCCTTGGCCTGCACGCGCTTGCCATCGACCTTCACGAAGTCGCCCGGTTCCACGCGGTGGGCCGGGTTGAGGACGGGCTTGCCGTTGATTTCGACGTGGCCTTCCTGGACCAGCGCGTCGCAGGCGCGGCGGGAGCCGACGCCGCAGGAGGCGAGGAACTTGTTTAAGCGGGTGCCTTCGGACATGGGATCGGGGCCGGGAAGCGGGGGTTCCAGAAACGCAAAAGGCGCAGACCCTTGCGGGAGCTGCGCGCCTGCGGGATTGCGGGTTCGCCGGGAATCAGGCTTCGCCCTTGGTCTTGGGGAGGCCGATCGGGCTGCGACCGTCCTTCCAGACGCCGCGCTCCTTCATCAGCTTCACGCGCTCGAAGCGCTTCATGACGGAGCGTTTGCCTGCGGCGGAACCGGCTGCTTTGAGACTGTTGTGCTTGGACATGGGAAAGTGGTGTTGTGCGAGGCGGGCGGGGCTTTTAGGGGCGAGGCGGCGGGATGGCAAGGGGGAAAAGCGCCGGATGGAGAAGTTCCAAGTAAAGAAGTGCCAAGTGCCAACCCGGAGAAGGAAAGGCCCCGGGGGCTGGCTGTTTTCTTTCCTTTGGCACTTGGAACTTCCCAACTTGGAACTTCAGGCCGTGCCGAAGAGCCGGTCGCCGGCATCGCCGAGGCCGGGGAGGATGTAGCCGCGGTCGTTCAGACCGCGGTCGATCGCGGCGGTGAAGACCGGCACCTCCGGCCAGGCGGCTTCGAAGGTGGCGATGCCTTCCGGTGCGGCGACCAGGCAGGCGAGGCGGAGGCGGGTCGCGCCGAGTTCGACCAGCCGACGCACGGCTTCCACCGCCGAGCCGCCGGTGGCCAGCATGGGGTCGAGCAGGATGATCTCGCTCTCCGCCAGGGTGGGCGGGGTTTTGAGGTAATAGGGTTCCGGCAGCAGGGTTTCCTCGTTCCGGGCCAGGCCGATGTGGGCGACCGCGGCGTTGGGCAGCAGGTCGAAGAAGCCGTCGAGAAAGCCCAGTCCCGCCCGGAGGATCGGTGTCAGGATGACCGGATGCGCCAGCTTCACGCCGCTGGTCACCTCGAGCGGCGTCTCGCAAGGGATGATCCGCGTTTCGAGCCCGGCGGTCACGGCGGGGACCATCAGCGAGGCGATCCGCCGCAGCCGTTGCCGGAATTCCGGTCCCGGGCAGTTCCGGCAGCGCAGCCCCGTGAGTTCGGCCTGTACGAGGGGGTGGTCGATGACGTGAACCATGCCTCCCAGACAAGCGGTTTCCGTGCCCGGAGGCAAGGGGAGGCTTGAATTCGGCGGCCTTCGCCCGGCTTGGATCCAAGAAAAACACCCTCGGCCGCCCGGATGGGACGGCGAGGGTGGTGAGAGGCAGGAGCGACGGGTGCCCGCACTTAGCGCAGGCACTCGCGGATGTAGGCGATGCCGTCGGTGTAAACTTCCTCCGCGGAAGGGAAGAGGTCGCGCCAGACGCGGGTGGCGGCGGCGAGTTCTGGGAGCGAGCGGCCGAAGGCTTCGACGGTCAACCAGCCCTGGTAGTTGTGCTCCTTGAGCACGGCGATGCTTTCGCGGATCGCGGCGTGGCCGGTGCCCGGGGTCCCGCGGTCGTTCTCCGAGATATGCACGTGGCCGACGCTCTTGATATGCTTGCGCAGCGAGGCGGCGGGATCCTTCTCCTCGATGTTGGCGTGGAAGGTGTCGAACATCGTCCCGAAGTTCGGGTGATTCACCAGCGCGGCGTAGTCGGCGCCCTGCTGCATGGTGGTGATGAAGTAGCATTCGAAGCGGTTGAGCCACTCGATGATGAGCTTCACGCCGGCCTGCTGGGCGTAGTCGGCGGCCTGGCGGTGGACCTCGGCGGCGCGGTTCCACTCGTCGGAGGTCGGGCCGTCGCCGGAGAACACGCCGAGCGGCTGGTGGTAGGGGCCCATCAGGATCTCGGTGCCGGCGGCGTGGCAGGTGTCGATGATCCCTTTCAGGTAGTCCACCGCGCCGGCCCGGTGGGCGGCGACCGGGCTGCACGGGTTGTGCTCCTCGTCGGGGATGACGGTCACGGCGGTCGAGCGGAGACCCTTGTCCTTCAGGGCCTGGCCGACGATTTTGTGGTGGGCGACGTCGGCCGCAAAGATGGGGATCTCGACGCCGTCGTAGCCGGCGGCCTTCAGGGAATCGAGCAGGGGGAACAGGTCCAGTGAAAGCCCGGGACCCCAGAGGAGCGTGTTGAAGCCGATGTTCATGGTGAATTTTGACTAAGGGGCGGAACGCCGGACGGCGATCCATTTTTCCGATGAATGTGATTTTGCTTCCGTTTCTGTGAGTTTTTTTCTGAATCGGGGCAACCCATGAACGATTTTGTCCACGGCGAGCCGAGCTGGCGTCTCTCCCATGATCGGGTGCGATTGTGGCTGACGATCCGTGGCGGCCACATGGCACCGGTCGAGTTCAAGCTCGGCGAGCGCACGGTTTCGCCCTACGCGCTGGCTCCATGGTCGGCGGAAGAAGCCGACGCGGCGCTGCCCGGGCTGCTGGGGGTCTTACGCGGAGATTTCCTGTGCTTCCCTTTCGGTGGTCAGAAGGACGCGCCGCCGCACGGAGTCTCGGCCAACGCCGAATGGAAGGTTGTGGCCGGCGGCGACGACCGCCTGCATGTCGGCATGGACGATCCCGACAGCGGGGGGTGGCTGGAGAAAATTGTCTCGCTGCGCGAGGGCGAGACGGCCGTTTATTGCGAGCACCGGATTTCCGGGGTGAAAGGCCGCTACAGTTATGGCAACCACCCAATCCTAGACTTCGCCGGAATGGGGGAAGGGGAGGCGCGGATCAGCGTTTCGCCGTTCCGCTGGGCATCGGTGTATCCCGGGCTCTTTTCGAATCCCGAGAACCGCGAATACGGCGCGCTGAAGCCGTCAGGGGAGTTTTCCGATCTGGCGGCAGTGCCCTTGGCGAATGGTGGCACGACCGACCTGACGCACTATCCGGCGCGGCAGGGCTTCGACGACCTGGTCATGATGGTCAACCAGCCCGCGACGCCGGAGCAGCCCTTCGCCTGGTCGGCGGTGGTGATGGATGGTTACGTCTGGTTCTCGCTGAAGAACCCCGCCGATTTCCCCGCGACCCTGTTCTGGATCTCCAACGGCGGCCGCCACGCGGCTCCCTGGAACGGCTCGCACTTCGGGAGACTCGGGGTCGAGGAGGTCTGCTCGCATTTCTCCGACGGTGTCGACGTGTCCCGCGAGGACCGGCTGGCCGGGAAGGGCATCCCGACGACCCGCGATTTCCGCAAAGACGAGACCGTTTCGCTGCGTATCGCGCAGGCTGTCGCCGCGGTGCCGCCGGGCTTCGGCAAGGTCGTCTCGATCCGACCGGAAGGCACTGGGAAAGTCATCCTCACCGGTGAATCCGGCGCGTCGGTCGAAAGCGACATCGACTGGAATTTCGTTCTCTAACATCAAGGCATCATCCATCATCTACCATCCAATATCATGAAACTTCACAACGCCATGTGGCCCGGTCTTGTCGGAAAAGAGCCCGGAACCGACCACCCGCCGATCTCGCTCGAGCGCATGCTCGAAATGACCGCCGCCGCTTCCGTCAAGGGCCGCAAGTACGACGGCGTGGACCTGTTCCTGTTCCACCCGCACACCGATCCCGACGCCTCCGACGACGCGATCAAGGCGATGGCCGACCAGATCGCCGCCAAGGGCCTCAAGGTCGGCTCGCTGGTGGCCCCGGTTTGGCCGGGCACCGTCGGCGGACCGGCTTTCGGCTCCGATGACGACCGCAAGAACTTCGTCCTCGCCGTCGAGAAGGCCTGCCGCATCGCGGACATCCTCAAGGCCCACGGCGTGCGCGAGTATGGCTTGATCCGCATCGACTCCGCCGGCGGCGTGCACGACTGGGCCGCGGATCCCGCGGGCAACACCAAGAAGATCGCCGAAACCTGGCGCGAGGCCGGCAAGGTCGCCGCACAGCACGGCGAGCGCCTCGCCGCGGAAGGTGAGATCTGCTGGGGCGGCATGCATTCGTGGAAGGCGATGATCGACACCCTCGAAGCGACCGGCATGCCGGAAACCGTCGGCTTCCAGGCCGACCTCGCCCACACCTATCTTTACCTCATGGGCTACAACGCCCCGGAAGCCGCCCTGCTCAAGGAAGGCTACACCGACGAGGAATTCTGGCCGGCCTACAAGACCCTGACCGACGCCCTGCGCCCCTGGACCATCGACTTCCACGTCGCCCAGAACGACGGCTCGGTCCACGGCACCGGCAGCCACGACAAGACCGGCCGCCACTGCCGCGCCGACGACCCGAACGGCAAGCTCGACATCGCCAAGTGCTCGGCCTTCTGGCTCAAGGACGCCGCCGCCCGCGGGATGAAGCACATCTGCTGGGACGGTTGCATGTTCGCCAACGAGATCCTCGAGGACGCCCACACCTGGGAGACCATCCTCGGCAAGATGATCGAAGTCGACGAGGCGCTCTGAAGCCGCCGCCACTTCCATTACCCATTCTTCAGAATTCATTCCATGGCTGCCTCGACTTCCATTCTCGCGGAGAAACTTCACGAGTATCCCCACCACGACGTCATCGACGGAGGATCGGATTCGATTCTCGATGACTGCCTCAATCAGAACGACGGGGTGCTGCAACTGCTGCACCGCTACGCCGGCCGGACCTTCTGCTCGCCGGGCAAACGCCTTCGCCTGGATGAGAAGTCCTACTACCCGGACTACATGGGTGGAACCGGCCTCGATGAAGTCTGGATGTGCTGCACCGTGCCGATCGTGACCGGCGTCATCGATACCCGCACGGGAAAGGCGCCGTTCCGTGAAGGGGAGGCCCACGTCCTCACTCCGGGCGGGCAGGTCATCTCGCTTCAGGATCTGATCGAGACCAATCCCGAGGCCGTGATGGGAGAAAAGCTCGTGGCGCTTTCCCGGTCCCTGTTCGGCAGGGTCACCTGGCCGATCGTGTCCAAGAAGTTCGACAACCTGAACCCCATTCCCCACCACCTTCACTGGTCGAAGTGGGAGGTTTACGACATCAATTCCTACGACAATCCCGGAGTCAATCCGTCGCATTACCACACCACGGCCATGGGGCTGTATCCCTTCGTCACCAAGGACGAGTTCCTTGCCTGCATGAAGCGCTGGGGTCAGGGCGAATACAACGGCGTGCGGCACTTGTCGCCGCACACGATGATGAAGCTGGATGACGGCTTCGTGATGCCGAACGGCGTGCTGCACTCGCCGACGGACCTTTGCACGCACGAGCTTCACGTCACGATGGACGAGCATTTCCTCGCCGAGGACCGAACGCTCGACGGACGGATCGGCGCGGCCGACGCGTTCTATGCCTGCCGGGAAGAGGACTATCCGAAGGACAAGCACGAGGACTGGGAATACCTGGTGGAGAAGTTCGACTTCGCGGCCAACCAAGACCCGGACTTTGTGCGGAAGAACTCGCGTCCGGCCATCACCGCCGCGGAATTCTCCGGCGACGGAGTGGACGCGCAGTGGATTGTTTACGGCGAGGTCCTCGGCGACCAGAAGTGCTCCATTCTCCGACTCATCCTCGCCCCCGGAGCTAGGACGACCTTCCGCCCGGAAAGCCCCGCGCTGTTCCACACGAACGGCGGCCGCGGCCGGGTTGGAAAACTCGAAGTCCGCTATCACCAGGGCATGAAGCTCGGCGAAATCTATCCCGAGATCGGATTCATCACCCAGGCCGCGCTGAATCGCGGCGGTGTGGAAATCGAGAACTCGGGAGATGAACCGCTCGTCCTCACCTTCGACTTCCCGCAACAGGCTCATTCCCGGACACCGGGCGCCGCGTGACGCCGTTTGGAACCATCATCAACCCAGCAGACGAACCCTCTTGCCCATCATGAAAAAAGAAATTCGCATCGGACTCATCGGCTACGGCTTCATGGGCCGTACCCACTCGAACGCCTATTCGCAGCTCAGCCACTTCTTCGACACCACCCACGTGCCGGTCCGCCAGGCGGTCTGCGGCCGTGACAAAGAGAAGGTCGCCGCCTTCGCCGAGAAATGGGGCTACGCCTCCTACGAAACCGATTGGCGCGAGCTGGTGAAGCGCGAGGACATCGACGCCGTCGACATCTGCACCCCGAACGACTCCCACGCCGAGATCGCGCTGGAGTGCATCAAGCACGGCAAGATGATCCTTTGCGAAAAGCCGCTGGCTCTTAACGGCGCGCAGGGCGAGGAGATGGTGAAAGCCGTCGAAGCTTCCGGCCTGCCGAACCTGGTCTGGTACAACTACCGCTTCCTGCCGGCCGTCACGCTCGCGAAGAACATCGTCGATGCCGGCGAACTCGGCCGCGTGTTCCACTACCGCGCGAACTTCCTGCAGGACTGGACGATCTCCGCCGAACTTCCCCAGGGCGGCGCCGGCCTCTGGCGCCTCGATGCCGCGGCCGCCGGCTCCGGCGTGACCGGCGACCTCCTGGCCCACTGCATCGACACCGCCCGCTGGATCAACGGCGACATCGTGTCGGTCAGCGCGATGACCGAGACCTTCATCAAGGAGCGCGTCCACACCGCCACCGGCGAGAAGCATCCGGTCACCATCGACGACGCCTGCGCGTTCATCGCCCGCTTTGCGAACGGCTCGCTGGCGATCTTCGAATCGACCCGCTACGCCCGCGGCCATAAGGCGCTCTACACCTTCGAGATCAACGGCGAGAAGAAGTCGCTGGCGTGGGACCTCCACGACATGAACTACCTCTCGTACTTCGACCACGGCGTTCCCGGCGACCGCCGCGGCTGGACCAACATCCACGCCACCGACGGCGACCATCCGTATTCCGGCAACTGGTGGGTCCCCGGCCTCTGCCTCGGCTACGAGCACTCCTTCACCCACGAGCTGGCGGAGTTCTTCAAGTCGCTCGACGACCCGTCGGCCGAGAAGCGCTACCCCGACTTCCGCCACGCCCTCGGCACGCAGTATGTCTGCGACGCCGTGCTGGAGTCGGCGAAGACCAAGCAGTGGGTCGACGTGAAGAAGGCCTGATCTTCCAAGGAGCGGCGGATTGCCTCCAGCGATCTCCGCTACGCTCCGGTTCCGATCCGCCAAGTTGATTTCATCGCCACCGGTCCTAAAGGCCCGGTGGCGTCTTCTTTTCGTGCACTGCGGTGGAATCGTCACCTCATCCGCCTTGCGATCACCCCGTAGCGGGGGTGAAGATCCAGGCGGCGAGGAAGCGGAGGCCGGGGAACCGACGCTTCAACCCACGTCCCGGTAGAGATCGGCGAGGGAGATGGAAATGCCGGCTTCCGGGAGATCAAGGATGGCGTCGAGTCCGGAGAGGGTTTCCCGGCGGAAGCCTGCACCTTCCCGGCGGTGAAGCGTGAGGAAGGGCTCGTCGGCTTCCGCGAGGACGTAGGTTTCCAGGGTCGGAAGGGTGAGGTAGTCGCGGAATTTCTGGATCTCGTCGTTGCGACGGGTGTGGGGGCTGAGGACTTCGAGGATGACGCTCGGGGAATCGGTGAAGAGCGCGTCGCCCGGCACCGGCACGCAAATGACCATGCCATCGGGGTAATAGAAGGCTTCCTCTCCTTGGCCGAGCGGCACGCGTAGTTTGAAGTCGCTGCCGGTGGGAAAGCAGGGTTTCCCGGCAAGTTGCTTCTTGGCGAGGTAGAAGAAATTTCCGGCGACCCGCTGGTGATTGAGTGTCCCGTCCGACATGGCGTAGACATTTCCCGCGACATACTCGTGGCGAACTTCGGATCCGAGTTCGCCTTGGAGGTAATCGTCCCGGGAGATGCGATCGTGTGCGAATGCCAGCGCCATGGGGATACCATTAATCGAGAATCCCTTGGCTCGCAAGCTCTCCGGTCCTCACCTCATCCTCCGCGCGATCACCCCGTAGCGCGGGCTGAAGATCCAGGCGGCGAGGAAGCAGAGGCCGAGGAGCATGACGATGACCGGTCCGGGGGCGAGGCCGAGGGAGACCGAGAGCAGGACGCCGGCGACGGCGCCGGCGGCACCGAGGGCGCCGCCGCCCCAAAAGAGGGCGTTGGTGCGGTCGGTGAGCAGGGAAATGGTGGCGGCGGGGGCGACCAGCATGCCGACGGAGAGGACGCAGCCGACGGCTTGGAGCGAGGCGACGAGGGAGAGGACGAGGAGGGTGAAGAGCAAGTACTGCATGGCTCGTACCGGGACGCCCTGGGCGGCGGCGACGTTGGGCTCGAACATCGTCAAAAGCAGGGGGCGCATCAGGAGGTTGGCGACGAGCAGGGTAAAGGAACCGATGCCGAAGGCCACCCAGAGGTCGGGGTTGGCGACGGCCATGATGTCGCCGAAGAGCCAGTGTTCGAGTTCCTGGCGGGTATCGAGCCGCGGCAGCAGCGCGACGCCGGCGGCGAAGGCGGTGGTGTAGATCACCGCGAGCGCCGTCCCTTGCGCAATCCGGTTGCCGCGGGCGACCGCGACCGATCCGAGCCCGACCATCAGCGCGGCGAACAGCGCGCCGAGGAAGGCGCTGGCCTGGGTCAGGACGCCCGTCATCAGGATGCCGAGCGCGATGCCCGGCAGCATGGTGTGGGACAGCGCGCTGACCGATAGCGCATTCCTCCGCAGCACGACGAAGCCGCTGAAGAAGCCGTTGGCAAAGCCGATCAGCAAGGCGGCGGCTAGGGCGCGCTGGTAGAAGGGGTTGGAGAGGAGATCCACGGGGAAATGCTGAAAAGCTGAAAACTGAAATGCTGAAAGCTAGAGCGTGGCGGTGGGGGCGACGGTGGAGGCGCGGTCGTCTTGGTCGCTGGTTTGGCCGAAGGCGCGGTCGAGGTTGGCTTCGGAAAGGGCTTCGGCGGCGGGGCCGAAGGCGATGGGGTGGGTCTTGAGAAGGAGGGCTTCGTCGAAGAGGCGGGGGGCGGTGGTCAGGTCGTGGTGGGAGGCGATGACGAGGCGGCCTTCGTGGGCGAGTTTCTCTAACAAGGAGCCGAGCTGGCGGGAGGCGTTGCGGTCGAGGCCGGTGAAGGGTTCGTCGAGCAGAAGCACATGGGCCTCCTGGGCGAGGGCGCGGGCGAGGAAGCTGCGCTGCTGCTGGCCGCCGGAGAGCTCGCGGATCTGGCGGTGCTGGAGTTCTAACAGGTCGAGCGAGGCCAGGGCCTTGTCGACGGCCTCGGCATCTTGCGGTCGGAAGCGTCCCCACAAGCCGGTCTGTGGGTAGCGACCCATTTCGACGAGGCCGCGGACGGTGATGGGGAAGGACCAGTCGACTTCCTCGCGCTGCGGGAGATAGGCGAACTCGCTGGACCAGCGCTTCACCGCGGTGCCGCGCCAGCGGATGCTGCCGGCGCTGCGCGGGACGAGGCCGGCGATGGCCTTGAGCAGGGTGCTCTTGCCGGCTCCGTTGGGACCAACGAGCGCGACGCGGTTGCCGCAGGAGGTGGCGAAGGAGACGGCGTCGAGGGCGAGGGTGTTGCGGTAGGTGACGCGCAGCGAGTCGATCACCAACTCGTGGTGTTGCGAGTGGTGCGCGCAGCAATCGTGGTGTTCCTCGCTCATGGTTCCCAGAGGTCGTCGATGTCGCCCGGCGCGCTGAAGACGTGCTCGAGGGTTTCCTTGCCGGGGCGGTCGATGCGGAGCTTGGCGAAGCGGTGGCCGGCCGATCCGTCGGCCCATTCGATCTTGAGGAAGATCACGGGCTGCTCGCCGGCGACCTCGAGGTTGCCGGTGATCGGACCGGCGGGGTTTTCGCGGACGAAGGCGGGGCCGCCGGCTTCGAGAGAGACGGACTTGGCGGTGGCGGAAAGGAGGAGTTCGAAGGTCGCGGTGGAGGCTTCGGCAGCGGGTGATGGCTTTGGATCCTCGATCACCGGCCTGGGTGTCGCCGGAGCGGTCAGTCGTGCCAGACCGAAGCCGGCCAGCAGCAGGACGGCCAGCACGACCAGGGTTCTCAGTAGCGGGGATCCTCGCATCGACAAGGGAAGCCTTGGCGCAGGAGCGTCGCAGTTGCAAGCGGTTTGCGGTTCAGGTGCGGGGCGGTGGGTGGGATGTGTGGGTGTGTTCCGGGGGTGTTGGGGGTTGGACGACAGAATTTTGTGGAGTGCTGCGGCACGACGCAGCTTTCGCTTGGGGTGCGGGCGCTTTGATCTGCTGGCCGCGGGTTGGGGCGGAGTCCACCCGTAGCCAAAGCGACGTCGTGTCGTCGCACTCCACAAGGATGCAACCGTGACCACAACCTTTAAGGGGAATACTTCCTCAGACGAATGGGGAGAAACCGGCCCGAGAACACACTCCACGTGTGACTTCGAGCTTGAGGCACAAAAGGCATCGGGCTTCGGCACGCTGGCCGGATCGAGAGTCGGAAGACTCGCCGACTAAAGTCAGCGCTCCCTGCGTGGCCCGGCCGGTCACGCGATCATTCCCGGCAGGCGGCGAGGAGGGCGGCGACCTTGTGGAAATCCTTCACGCCGGGGCTGGACTCGGCACCGGAGGCGATGTCGAGGGCGGCGGGTCGGACGGCTTCGATGGCGGCCGCGGCGTTCTCAGCGGTGATGCCGCCGGCAAGGATGAGCGGCAGGTCCGGGTGCTGCTCGACGAAGGTGCGGGCCAAAGTCCAGTCGATCGTCCGGCCGGTGCCGCCGTAAACGCCGGGAGCATGGGCATCGAGCAGGATGCCGGAGGCGTGGAAATCGCGGGCGGAGTCGAGGTCCTCCACGCCGCGGACGCCGAGGGCCTTGAGGAAGGGAATGCCGGCTTCGGCAAAGGGCCGGGCATCGGCCGGGGTTTCGTCGCCGTGGAGCTGGATGACGTCGATCAGGCCGTCGTCGAAAAGCCGGCGCGGCAGGTCCGGACCGGCATTGACGAAGACGCCGACGCGGAGGATGCGGCCCTCGAGATCGCGGAGGAAGCCGGCGAGTTCCGGGGCGAGGTAGCGCTTCGACTTCGGCCAGAAATTCGCGCCGAGGGCATCGACTCCCAGATCCGCGAGGCGCTCGGCATCGGTGGCGAGGGTGACGCCGCAGATCTTCAGCGAGGTCCGTTCGGGCGAAAGGAAGCGGGCGGGTGACACGGGGGAACGTTTCCCGCGGCCGACCTTGCTGCCAAGCTCGAATCCTCGGCCCGTTAGAACCCGAAGTAGCGCCTCGCGTTGCCGCTGCAGACGTCGCCGACGAGCCTGGCCAGGGCGTCGAAGTCGTCCGGCAGTTCGCCGCGGTCGGCTTCGCTGCCGATCAGGTTGCAGAGGATGCGGCGGAAGTATTCGTGGCGCGGGAAGGACAGGAACGAGCGCGAGTCGGTGAGCATCCCGACGAAGCGGGAGAGGAGGCCGGTCGACGACAGGGCGTCGAGCTGCATCTCCATGCCGTCCTTCTGGTCGAGGAACCACCAGCCGGAGCCGAACTGGATCTTGCCGGGCACGGAGCCGTCCTGGAAAGCGCCGGTCATCGCGGCGAAGAGGTAATTGTCCCGCGGATTGATGTTGTAGAGGATGACCTGCGGCAGGCAGCCGCGCTCGGCCAGGGTGCCGAGATAGGTCACCAGCGCCGCGCCCTGGCGTTCGTCGCCAATCGTGTCGAACCCGCTGTCCGGGCCGAGCAGCGCCGACATCCGCGGGTTGACGTTGCGGAAAGGACCGAGGTGGAGCTGCTTGGTCCAGCCTCTCGCCGCGTCCTGCTGGCCGAAGAAAACCATCAGGAAGAAACAGAACTTCTCCTTCTCCTCGGACGTCACCGGGATGCCGCGGCGGGCCTTGTCGAAGATGATCGAGGCATCGGCGTCGTCGCAGGGGATCGCGGGGCAGCGGTCGAGCCCGTGGTCGGAGAGCCGGCAGCCGGCGGCGTGGAAGTCGTCGTGCCTCTGCTGCAAGGCCTGCAAGAGGTCGGAGACGTGGTGGATGCTGGAGTCGGTGACTTCTTCCAGCTTTTCGATCCAGGCGTTGAAGGCCTTGGGCTGGTCGACGGCGAAGGCCTTGTCCGGGCGGAAGGTCGGGAAGACCTTGGTGGCGATGCCGCTGCCGGCGATGGCGTGGTGGTGGGTCAGGGGGTCGGCGGGATCGTCGGTGGTGCCGACCATCGCGACGCGGAACTGGTCGAGGATCCCGTGGACGCAGAAATCCGGGGCCGCGAGGCGGAAGTTCGCCTGCTCCCAGATCTCGTCGGCGGTGTCGGGCCCGAGCAGGAGATCGATGCCGAAATAGCGGCGGAGCTCGAGATGGGTCCAGTGGTGGATCGGGTTGCGCAGGGTGTAGGGCACGGTTTCGGCCCAGGCCTGGAACTTCTCCCGCGGGGTCGCGCTGCCGGTGATGAACTCCTCGTCCACGCCGTTGGCACGGAGGAGTCGCCATTTGTAGTGGTCGCCGCCGAGCCAGAGGTCGGCGAGGTTTTCCCAGCGGTGGTTGTTCGCGATCTCCTTCGGCGAGAGGTGGCAGTGGTAATCGTAGATCGGCTGGTCCTTGGCCACCTCGTGGAACAGGCGGCGGGCGGTCGGCGAGTGGAGCAGGAAGGATTCTTCGTCGAGATAGGCCATGGCGGTGCGGGAGCTTGGCAGGATGCGGGAGCGGGGCAAGGCGATCCTCGCGGGGCGGCAGGTCAGGGCCGCTCGAAGATCATGAAATGCTGCCAGGGCAGCGGGCGGAGGTTGGAGACGAAGCGGAAGCCGGCGCTTTCCAGCTCCAGCCGAGCCTGGGCTTCGGTCATCTTGTGGAGCGGCTTGATCGGCACCTTCGGGTCCTCGCCGCGGAACTCGAGGAGGAAGATTCGGCCCCCGGGTTTCAGGGCGTGGCGGAGGGAGGCGAGCATTTCCCGCGGGTGGGAGAACTCGTGGTAGGCGTCCACCATGAGCGCCGCGTCGAGCGAGGCGGCGGGCAGTTTCACGTCCTCGATGCTGCCGAGGTGGGGTTCGACGTTCGTGACACCGAGTTCCGCGGACCTTGCGCGGAGGAACTCCAGCATCTTCGGCTCGATGTCGACCGCGATGATCTTGCCCTTCGGAACCTTTTCCGCGAGGCGGAAGCTGTAGTAGCCGGAGCCCGCGCCGATGTCGGCGAGGACGGCGTCGGGCGCGAGGTCGATGGCGGCGATCGCCCTGCTCGGGGCTTCCTCCTGTTCGCGATTGCTGCGCTCCAGCCAGTCGATCCCGCGATGGCCCATCACCTGGGAGATCTCGCGGCCGTGGAAGAACTTGCCGATGCCGTCGGGCGAAGCGGGGCCGGTGGTGTATTCGACGAAGACCGGTTCCACCGCGGGGGGCGGTGAAGCCGGGGCGGGGGACGCGGCGGCAGGGGCCGGGGTTCGGAACCAGCCCCACGACACGATGATTGCGAGGATCAGGACGGCGAGCAGCGGGACGAGGCGGGACATGCTGGGGATTCTACGTGGAGGGCGGGAGAGTTCAGTCCGAATTGTGGCGGCGCTCCCGCGGATCAGTCCAGGTTCACGATCGCCCGGATCTCGGCGGCGATGCCTTCGGCCAGCTCGCGGGCCGGGTAGGCGAGGTCGTCGCAGCCGCTGTCGTCGTCGTGCAGCAGCAGGCAGATCGCCCGGGTCATCGGATGGCCTTCGAGGTAGGTTCCGATCTCCTTGCGGGAGGCGAAGGCGAAGAGCCCGCCGTAGAAAAGCGGCTTGGGATCGCGGAGGATGCTCTTGCGGTAGCGGGTCAGGAAGAGAGCCAGCCAGCAGTTTTTCTCGAGCCGCACGGGATCCGTGGCGCGGAGGTGTGTCAGCCAGGCCTCGGCGCTCTCTTTCAGGCGGCCGCGGACGATCCAGCTCTGGTTCACGCGCCGGACTTTCGCGAGGTCGGCTTCGCCTTCTTCGGAAAGCGGCGCAGGATCGGGGGCGGCGGACATCGTTGGGTTTGAGGAAGCGGGGAGCCAGGAGAGCCTAACATCCACGGGAGATCCTTCAACCGGTCTTGCGTCGCGCGTCCCGTCTTCCTAGCGTCCGCCCCCCGCATGTCCGTCAAGATCCGCTTCACTTCCGCCGCCGCCACCCGACTTGTCCTCGCCAAGGTCGGCCATCCCCAGCGCGACGAGCCGCTGCAGACTTCCAAGCAGGTCTTCCAGGTCCCCGAGGACGACCGCCCCGCGCTGACCGCGATCTTCCTGAAGGCCTTCAAGAGCCTGTCCGGCAACCGCTTCAACCACCACTCGTCGCTTGACCAGCACGAGATGAACTCCTGCGCCAAGGCCATCTTCACCTCGCCGGAAGGCCTGCTGGAGAAGGGCTGCGACATCGCGAAGCGGCTCTACACGAAGTCGAACCACCCGAATATCAAGTCGGGCGACCTATGCATCTCCTTGATCGAGGACGTGGAGGTCAACGGCGAGCTGACCCAGGCCATTTGCATCCTGAAATCCGAGAGCGTGGTGCCTTTCCTCAGCATCTCGACCAAGGACGGCGACCTCCAGCTTCACACCGAGCAGGGGATCAATCCGGAGAAGATCGACAAGGGCTGCCTCATCCTCAACCACCACCCGCACAAGGGCTTTTACGTGCTGACTTTCGACCGCTCAGGCTCCGACTCGCGCTTCTGGGTGCGCGATTTCCTGGGCGTGGTGCCGGTCACCGACAGTCCGTTCCTGACCAAGGGCTACACCGACATGGCGGTGGCCTTCGTCAAGGAGGAGGAGAAGGCGAAGAAGGCCGCGGGTGCCGGGGAGGCGGACGACAGCCCGCCGTGGGAAACGGCCACCGCTGCGAAGGAGGCGCTCGCCTACTTCGAGGAAAAGGAGCACTTCAGCTTGCAGGAATTCGAGGAGCAAGTACTACGGACACCGGAGGCGGTGGCGAAGTTCAAGGAGCACCGCAGCCGGATCGAGGAAGAGCAGGGGCAGCGCTTCGAGGAATCGTTCGAGATTTCCAAGAAGGACGTCAGCAAGGCGAAGAAGCGGATCGGCGCGGTGGTGAAGCTCGACACCGGCGTGGAGATCCACGTCAAGCCGGGCTTCACCGAGCAGCCGGAGCCGGTGCTGGAGCGCGGCTACGACGAGGCCAAGGGGATGAAGTTCATCAAGGTGTTCTTCAACGAGGACCTCTCGGCCTCGTGAGACTTCACTCGCCGGCGTCCGGATAGGAGCCGAGCAACTTGACCATCGAGCAGTGCTTCTCGAGCTCCTCGATCGCGTTCTTCAACTCCGGGTCGTCGCAGTGGCCGGAGAGATCGACGTAGAAGACGTATTCCCAGTCCTTCCGCTTGGAAGGGCGGGATTCGATCTTCGACATGTTGATCTGGAACTGGTCGAAGGCCTGGAGCGCGCGGACCAGCGAGCCGGGGCGGTCGTGGATCGCGAACAGGATCGAGGTGCGGTCCTTGCCGGTGGGCGGGCAGGTTTTTTCACCGATGACCAGGAAGCGCGTGGTGTTGGTCGCGCGGTCCTGGATCGAGGATTCGAGCATCGTCAGCCCGTTCATCTCCGCGGCGAGCGCGCCCCCGAGCGCGGCGGCGCCCTGGGCGGCATTGTCGCGGGCGAGCTGGGCCGCTCGGGTGGTCGAGGAGACCTCGACGAGGTCGGCTTCCGGGAAGTTCCGCAGGATCCAGTTGCGGCACTGGCCGAAGACCTGCGGGTGCGAATAGAGGGTCTTGATCTGCTCGCGCGGAATGGAAGCCATCAGGCCGTTCTCGATGCGCAACAGGATCTGGGCGCAGATTTGCAGCGGGGAATCGACGAAGAGGTCGAGCGTATGGGAGACCGCGCCTTCGGTGGAATTCTCGATCGGCACCACGCCGTAATCGGCTTGGCGGCGCGTGACCTGGTCGAAGACCTCGGCGAAGTTCGGCTGCGGCGAATAGGCGACCGAGTGGCCGAACTTCTTGATCGCCGCCTGGTGGGTCCAGGTGCCTTCGGGACCGAGGTAGGCGATCTTGAGGTCGTCCTCGAGCGCCAGGGCGGCGGACATGATCTCGCGGTAGATGGCGCGGATCGATTTCTCGGGGAGCCGGCCCTTGTTGCGCTCGATCAGGCGGCGGAGCAGGGCTTCCTCGCGCTCCGGGGCGTAGATCTGGAGCCCGTCGCGCTTTTTCACCTCGCCCACCTGGTGGACGAGGTCGGCGCGGTCGGAAAGGAGATCGAGGAGCTGGCCATCGATCTCGTCGATGTGCTTGCGGATGTCGTCGAGATTCACGCGGGGCTTTCTTCGGGAGTGGAGGCTTTCGGGCCGGTGGCGCTGAGGGCGAGCTGTTCCTCGGCCGAGGCGGCGGCGGGGTTTTCCGACGGGGCTTCGGGGAGTTTGACCCGGCGGAGTTCGTTGGCATTCGGCAGGTCGTCGATGCTGCGGATGCCGAAGTGCTCGTAGAACAGCTCGGTGGTTTCGTAAAGGAGCGGGCGGCCGGGGAGTTCGGCGCGGCCGCCGATGCGGACCAGTTCGCGGTCGAGCAGTTTCTGGAGCATGCCGTCGCAGGCCACGCCGCGGACCGCTTCGATCGCCGCCTTGGTGATGGGCTGGCGGTAGGCGATGATGGCCAGGGTTTCCATCGCCGGGCCGCTGAGGCGCTCCGGTTTGCGGCCGGGGAAGAGGTGGCGGACGAATTCGCCGTAGCTCGGGCGGGTGAAGATCTTCCAGCCCTTGGCGCGCTCCACCAGCAAGAAGGCCCGGCCGGTGGTTTCGTATTCGTGGTTCAGGCGGGCGATGGCCGCGATCACCTGGTCGGACGAGACGGCGGCGAGAGCGGCCAGCCATTCGGGGATCTCCGCCGGGGTTTCGCCTTCCTCGATCTTGCGGGCGCGGGAATCCTCCGCCTCCGCCACCCGGGCGCGGACCAGCCGGGCGAGTTCTTCGGCGGGCAAGGGCTCGTCCGAACTGGTCAGGAGGGCTTCGATGATCGAGGGCAGTTCCATGGCGGGAGGCGGAGCTTAGGAAAGCCGCGGGCCATTTCAAGCGCGCCGACCTTGCCGGTGTCATCGGGGCCGTCCGCGCGGGTGCGTCCGGCGAAGGTGCGCGGGTGTCGGGTGAGCCGCCGGATGGATCGAAATTTCAACTTGCACGGCTATCGGCGAAGCGCTAATCGACCGCGCCCGAATTGCCATCTCCGGCAAGAATTCCGGATTCGCCAAGGATTTCCCGACCCCGACCCCATCATGGCCGACAAGAAGCAACCCGCCAAGAAGGCGGCTCCCGCCAAGCCTGCGTCCAAACCCGCAGCGAAACCCGCCTCGAAGGCTGCTGCCAAGCCGGCCCCGAAAACTCCCGCCAAACCGGCCCCGAAAGCCGCGGCCAAGCCGGCACCCAAAGCGGTCGCCAAGCCCGCCCCGAAAGCCGCTGCCAAGCCTGCCGCGAAGCCCGTTGCGGCTGCCAAGCCCGCACCGGCTCCGAATCAGAAGAAGGCGGCGGAAGTCGAAGCGGTGAAGGTTCCGGCGGCCAAGCCGGGGCCCTCCGCGCCGGTCAAGGTCAGCGGTTTCGTCCTGAAACAGCGCCAGCGCCTGCTCGACCTCCGCGACGAGCTGGTCGACGCGATGTCCGGCATGACCGGGGAAATCCGCAACGCCCCCGAGGGCAGCGAGGCCTCCGGGAGCGGGATGCACCAAGGCGATGCCGGCAGCGACGCCTACGATCGCGACTTCGCCCTCAGCGTGCTGGCCAAGGAGCAGGATGCCCTTTACGAGATCGAGCAGGCGCTCCGGCGCATCGACCGAGGTTCCTACGGAATCTGCGAAATGTCCGGGAAAAGCATTCCCCAGGCCCGCCTCGAGGCCATCCCGTTCGCCCGGCTGACGGTCGAATGCCAGGCCCAGTGGGAGAAGGAATACGGCAACCGGCGCTTCCGTCCGTCCAACGAAGTCGGCTTCGCCGGCGGGCATTACCAGGACGATGAAGATTCCGAAACGGTTTCTCTTGACGAGGACGACGACTGAAATAGTCTCCGCCCCCCAACTTCCCGCTTATGCCACGCGATATCATCATTCTCGAATGCACGGAAGCCCGTGCCGAGGGCAAGCCGCCCTCCCGCTACGTCACCACGCGCAACAAGAAGAGCCTGCGCACCCCGGGTCGTCTGGAAAAGGTGAAGTTCAATCCCTCGCTCCAGCGCCGCACCATCCACCGCGAACTCCGCTAATCTCCCATGCCTGAACCGAAGACCGTCGAACGCCGGATCGCCTTTCGCAAGTCGAACCGGAAAATGACCAGCCGCCGCCACGATATCCCGGCGGACGGCGTCAACTACCTCAATCCCGATCTGCTTTCGAAGTTCACTTCGGAGACCGGCAAGATCCTTCCCCGCCGCGTGACCGGCGTGTCGGCCAAGCTGCACCGCAGGATCACCCGCTCGATCAAGCGGTCGCGCGCGGTCAACCTGATGCCCTGATCGGCACCGGGTCCTTGCAACGCTTTACCGGAAGCCTGCCCGAAAACCGGGCGGGCTTCTTTTGTTTTCAAACGCTGCGATGAAGGAACTGAAGGATACCCAGAACGAGCGCGACGACCGCAACCTGGCCATCGACCGGGTCGGCGTGAAAGGACTGCGATTTCCGGTGGAGGTCCGCGACAAGAACGGCAGCGCCCAGCGCACCGTGGCGACCGTCGCCCTCGCCGTGGATCTGCCCCACCACTACAAGGGCACCCACATGAGCCGCTTCGTGGAAGTGCTCAATTCGCACGGCGGCTGCCTCGACGTCCGCACGATGGCCAGCCTGCCGCGCGAGCTGCTGAAGCGGCTGGACGCCCGCAAGGCGCACGTCGAGTTCCAGTTCGCGTTCTTCCGTTCCAAGCCCGCGCCGGTGACCGGCCAGATCGGCCTGATGGACTACGAGGTCCGCTTCGAGGTCGAAGCGGAACAGGGCGGCCCGCTGGATTTCATCGTCACGGTCATGGTCCCGGTGGCCACGCTTTGCCCCTGTTCCAAGCAGATCAGCGATCGCGGGGCGCACAATCAGCGGGGCGTGGTGACTTACTCCGTCCGCTGCAAGGAGCCGGTGTGGATCGAGGATTTGATCGAACTGGTCGAGCGCTCGGCGAGCTGTGAACTCTACAGCCTGCTCAAGAGGCCGGATGAAAAGGCGGTGACCGAGCGGGCCTATGACAATCCGGTGTTCGTCGAGGACCTGGTGCGGAACGTGGCTTCAAGGTCGAACGCGCATGAGGACATCGTGTGGTACCGGGTCGAGGCGGAGAATTTCGAGTCGATCCACAATCACAACGCGTATGCGGTGATTGAGAAGGCTTAGGCTTGCAATTTCCCGCTGCTTGCCACCGCGGAGGCGGACCCGCTAGTTTCGCCGTCCGACCATGAGTGACGTCCCGAACGAAGCAGCCGCCCAGCACATTGCCACGATTTCCAAGGATCTCGGTCTCTCCGCGACTTCCGTCGCGGCGACCGCCAAGCTGCTGGCCGAAGGCGCGACGGTTCCCTTCATTTCCCGCTACCGCAAGGAGGCCACGGGCTCGCTCGATGAAGTGCAGATCCAGGCGGTGCGCGACCGGATGGTGCAGCTTGCCGAACTCGATGGCCGCCGCGTCTCCATCCTCAAGTCGCTCGAGGAGCGCAACCTGCTGACGCCCGAGCTGAAGAAGAAGATCGACGCCGCGCTGACGATGACCGTGCTGGAGGACATCTTCGCGCCCTTCCGGCCGAAGCGCGTCACCCGTGCGACCAAGGCGAAGGAGAAGGGCCTCGAACCGCTGGCCGACTGGCTTCTCGCCAACCAGGCCGCGGATCCGGCGGACGAGGCCGCGAAATATGTCGATGCGGAGAAGGAAGTCCCCGACGCCAACGACGCGCTGGCGGGAGCCCGCGACATCATCGCCGAACGCGTGGCCGACGACGCTGCGCTGCGCGGCCGGGTGCGAAGGATTTACGAGGAGGAGGCGACGGTGGCTTCGAAGGTGATGTATGGCAAAGACACCGACCCCGAAGCCGCGAAATACCGCGACTACTTCGAGTGGAGCGAGCCCTTCAAAACGATCCCGTCGCACCGCATGCTGGCGATTCGACGCGGGGAGAAGGAGAGCTTCCTCATCATGCGGATCGAGGTCCCGCTCGACCGTGTCAGCCGCCTCGCCGAGCCCGAATGGGTCACCGGCCGCGGCCCGGCTGCCGAGCAGGTCCGGATGGCAGTGGAGGACGGCTGCAAGCGCTTGCTCATGCCGTCGATGGAAACCGAAATGCGTCTCGCCGGGAAGAAGGCCGCCGACGAAACCGCAATCCGGGTCTTTGCCGACAACTTCCGCGAATTGCTGCTGGCCTCGCCGCTCGGCCGCAAGCGCACGCTGGCGATCGATCCGGCCTTCCGCACCGGCTGCAAGACGGTGGTCCTCGATGCCCAGGGCGCGCTGCTGCATCACACGGTGCTCTACGCAACCGCCGGCTCGAACAACCAGCTCTATGAAGCGGCGGTCGAACTCACCGGGCTGATCGCGAAATACAAGATCGAGGCCATCGCCATTGGCAACGGCACCGCCAGCCGCGAGACGGAAGCGTTCGTGAGGAAGCTCAAGCTGCCGTCGTCGATTCCGATCATCATGGTCAATGAGTCCGGCGCGTCGGTCTATTCGGCCTCCGAGGTCGCGCGCGAGGAGTTCCCGAACGAGGACGTCACCGTGCGCGGCGCGGTCAGCATCGGCCGCCGCCTGATGGACCCGCTGGCGGAGCTGGTGAAGATCGATCCGAAGGCGATCGGGGTCGGGCAATACCAGCACGATGTCGACCAGCGTCTGCTCAAGGCCAGCCTCGACGACACCGTGACCAACTCGGTGAACGCGGTCGGCGTCGAACTCAACACCGCCTCGAAGCAGCTTCTCGCCTACGTTTCCGGACTCAATGCGTCGCTGGCCGAGAACATCGTCGCCTTCCGAACCGAGAAGGGCGGCTTCACCTCGCGCGACGAATTGAAGAAGGTCCCGCGGCTCGGCGAGAAGGTCTTCGAACAGGCGGCGGGCTTCCTGCGGATCCGCGACAGCAAGCACCCGCTGGACGCCTCGGCGGTCCACCCGGAGCGCTACGGGCTGGTCGAGCGGATGGCAGCCGATGCCGGTTGCGAGGTGGCCGACCTGATGACCAACGAGGCGCTGCGCAAGAAGATCGATCTCAAGAAATACGTCGACGGCGACGTCGGCCTGCCGACGCTCCAGGACATCCTTTCCGAGCTCGCCAAGCCCGGGCGCGATCCGCGCAAACAGTTCGAGTTGTTCTCCTTTGCGGAGGGCGTCGAGAAGCCCTCCGACCTGAAGGTAGGAATGAAGCTGCCGGGCATCGTCACCAACGTCGCGGCCTTCGGCGCCTTCGTCGATGTCGGCGTCCATCAGGACGGGCTGGTCCACGTCAGCCAGTTGGCGGATCATTTCATCCGCGACGCGAGCGAGGTGGTGAAGGTCGGGCAGAAGGTGCAGGTCACCGTGATGGAGGTGGACATCGCGCGGAACCGGATCTCCCTGTCGATGAAGTCGAAGCCCGACATGGAGCCGCGCCGCGCGCCGGCTGGTGGTGGGGATTCCCGCGGCCAGCGCCCGGAACCGCGGCGTGATGCGAGACCTCAGCAGGGCGGGGGCAACAACGACTGGTTCAGCCAGGCGCTGAATCAGGCCAAGAGGAAGTAGGCCCGGGGGCGCCGGCAGCGGTGGGAACGTTCATGGGGGCCGGTCTGATGACCGGCGCTCCCGGCGTTCAGCGCACGAAGTCGTCCTCGGTGTAGAGTTCCCGGTCCTTGCCGGCCGAGCGGATCTCCATCTTGAGGCGGCTGAGCTGGTGGAAGAACCAGGGCGTGCCCCAGGGGTCGCAGAGTTCGCCTTGCGGATTCACGGTGGACCCGGCGGGTATCTCGAGCTTCACCTGCTTCTCGTTGTCGCCACGGAGGGCGGCGGTGATCTCCGCGTTGGTGCCGACCGGGTTGCCCCCGACCGACGTCGCGAAGTCGCGGAACACGAACTCGAGGTTGTCGATCGCGTCGCGGACGGTCTGGACTTCCTGCGGGGTCAGGCCCTTTGGCTCGGGCGGCGGTGTGATGGCAGGTGGGGATTCCGGCTCGACGACCACCCCGCCCTGAGGTAGGGACGGGGGTGCGGAAACGGCCGTGGGAGACGACCCGCCCTGCGTTGCGTCGGGCTGTGACTTTTCCCAAGGACGCCACAGCAGCAGCGCCACGAGCAGGATGGCCAGAAGGATTGCGGCGAAGGCTCGCATCAGTCGGCGGTCGTCACGACCTCATGAACCCCATGTCGGGTGTGGCGAAGCGGCCCAGGTTGGGGAAGACGTCGTCCATGTAGGTCGGCGACACCCCGAACCATTTCGCCAGGGTGGCGCTGTATTCGTCCACGCTGGTCGATGGGATCCAGCGGCCGGTGCTGGTATCGTCGGGACCGTTGATCTGGTGGACCGGGAAACGGCCGTAGGTCTTCTTGCCGATGACGGCCCCGTTCGCCGGGTTGCCATTGCCGCCGAAGACGATGTGGTGCCCGCCCCAGCCGTGGTCGCTGCCCTGGCTGTTGGTCGGGAAGGTGCGGCCGAAGTCGGACGCGGTGAACCCCACCACATTGTTGGCCACCTTGGTATTGCCCGCCGGGCCGTCGCCGAGGACGGGATGGGCGGCGATCTGTTCGATGGCGGCCTGGAAGGCACCGATGGCCTTGCTGAGGGTGCCGAGCAGGTTGGCGTGGGAGCCGGTTAAGGCATCGTTGTTGAGGCCCATCTGCGAAGTGTGGGTATCGTAGCCCCCGACGGTGACGAAGAAGATCTGGCGCTTGATCTTGAGTTCTTTCCGCCCGGCGATGATGCGGGCCACCATCTTCAACTGGTCGCCAAGCGAGCCGCTCGGGAAGGGGGTGTTCCAGACCCAGTTGGCCGGGGCGCTGGGGGAGGTTTCCCCGATCGCGTCGTTCAGGAAGGCTCCGGCGGCGATGGCGTTGTCGATCACGTCGCCGAAGGCCTTTGCCTGAAGGTTGCTGTTCGGAAGGTTGGCGAGGCTGCGGACGAGGTTCTCGCGGGCGGAACCGGTGGCGGCACCCGCAAGCACCACGGCACCGCTGGTGGAAACGTGGAACTGCTGGACGGAGTTGCCGACCTCGAAGGTATTGGACCCGGCGATGCTGGTGCAGAGGGCGATTTTCGCCCGGTCGGCCTCGGCGAGGAGTTCCTTCTGGTAGGGATGCAGGAAATCGGCAATGCGGCCGCCCCATCCGGAGCGGGGCAGTTGGTCGGGCAGGGAGGTCTGCCAATGCGTGACCTGGTCGGAGTGGGAGAAGAGCTGGGGCGGCAGGGCGATGGTCTTCTTCTGATACTGGACCCGCGTGGTGGGGAAGAGCAGCGGGCCGACATTGAAGACCGTGGCCAGTTTTCCGGCTTGGAACAGGTTTGCCATTTCCGTGCAGAGCGGATGGAAACCGTATTCGTTGCCGTCGTTGTTGTCGGGCGTGATGGGCAGCAGCGAGGATTCCGGGATGGTCAGATTCCCTCGGATCGCGGCGTAATTCGCATGGGCGACCGCTCCGCGCGGCACGATCAGGTTGTTGCTATCGTTGCCGCCGTTGAGGAAGATGCAGACGAGCGCCTTGTAGTCGTCGAAGCCAGCGGCGCCCGGGCCTTGGGCGAGCGCGGAGTTGATGAGCCTGAAATCCCGGAGAGTGGTGGAAATGGCGGCGGATCCCAGTGCGGCCCCACCGACGGTGCGGAAGAAGCTGCGGCGGGTGCGGAGGAGGCGGGCGCGGTCCTGGTCGATGTTGGACATGGCTTTGGTGGGTTTCAGCGTTGGATCGCGTGCTCGGGGGAAACGGCGATGAAGTAGATGATGCCGCGGATGCGGTTGCGTCTTTCGGAGTCGGTGGGAGTCGTGGCGTTATAGGCCACGTTCGCGGTGTTGGAGACGTGATTGTAGATCTGGTCCTCCATGGCCTGGCTCATCTGGCCGGCCATGAGCAGCTTCGACATTTCCCGGATCAGGTCGCGGAGATTGACGGTGTTCGTCCAATAGTTGGTGCCGGTGGTCCGGGGTCCCATCCAGGGCGAGACATCGATCGTGATGTCTCCGAGACCGTCACGGAAGCTGCCGAAGCCGTTGGAGTATCCTCCCGAAGTCAAGCTGGAGGTGCTGCTGTAGATCCCCCCGAACAAGAAGTTCGCCTGACGGATGACATTCGTGTCCGAGCTGATCTGGAACTCGGGCGTGGTCAGCCCGGCATCCGCGAGTTCGCCGGGGAACTTGTAGGTCGGCTCGAAGAAGTTGAAGACGGTGGGGGCCCCCAGCGGGGTCTGGCCGAGAACTGTGTCGGTGTTTCCGACGTTCCAGTCCGAATAGCCCGCGGTCACATCGCCGCTGCGGTCGAGCACCGGAGTGTGCGGGGCGGCATTGAAGGTGCCGGACCTGCCGTTGAGCGTGGATTGGATCCCGCTGTCCGGGGTAAGCGTGAAGCGCCGGGGTTCCGTGGCGCTGATCGTCGCGATCGTGTAAACGCCGTTCGGAGGTGTTGACAGGGTATTGGACGAGGTGAAGCTCAGGGTCAGCTTGTTCCCCACGACCTGGCCGGGAAGGGTGCCGCAGGTCACGGTGAGGGTGGTCACCCCTGTCGTGCTGCTGTAGCTCTGCGAGTAGCTCCCACGCAGCCAAGCCACGTCGATGTCGCCGCTGCGGAGGACGGTATCCGGTGTCACCGGGATGGTGAAGACGGTGCTGGAGGTCACGGTTACGGCATAAACCCCGTCCAGCAAGGCACCGCCGCCGCCGGTGCGGAAGCGCAGATAAGCCGACTGGCCGGTGGCTAAACCGTGGCTGCTACCTGCGGTTACCGTCATGGTCGCCGAGTCGGCGGGGATCGACCAGGTTCCGCGAACGACATCCCTGGTGCGGACCGTGAACGAGTTGGCAGTCGTAGGCAGGGCGCTGCTCACGGAATAGTCTGCGTCGGAAGCCTGGATGCCGGCTCCCGAGAAGCCGAGCAGCGTCTTCTGGCCATTGCTCAACCGATGGTTGACCGCTCCGGTGTTGACCGTGATGAGCCCGCCGTCCTGGGCATAGGTGCCGGCGAAGCTGTTGGCTGGCCGGAAGGCGCGGGCGAGCTGGGTGACGCGGAGCACCGGTTCGCGCTGCTTGCCGAAGGTTTCCTCGGTGTTCGCCAGCGCGATCGAGCGGGCCTCGTGGTCGAGGAGGATCGCCTTGATGACGGCCTTCAGGTCGCCGCGGACGCCGGAGCCGTTGTCGTTGAACTTGCTGACCACTCGGTAGATGTAGCCCGGGCTCGGATGGGAGGTGACCAGGCGCTGGATCAGCTGGTGGCAAAGGAAGGGGCCGATGTTGGGGTGCTGGAAGATCTGGTCGTGGACGGCATCCAGTTCGAGCGTGGGCAGGGCCTGGAACTCGGGATTGTTGGCGATGGTCGATCCGCTGTGATCGCCGTATGGATTGAGCGGCGTGCCGTTGAGCACCGGGATGCCGGGGAGGACGACATTGTTGAGCAGGCGCTTCCTGCCGGTGTAGTGGCGGGCGGGGACTTCACGCATCGGATCGACCCAGTTGGAGCCGGCGCCCAGGGTGGTGCGATAGTTTCCGGTGTAGAAGTAATCCCAGCCGGTGAAGACATGGGCGAGGCCGATGATGGCTTCCTGGTCGTAGACGGGGATCAACTCGCCTTTGGAGTTGAGCATCTGGGAGCCGTCCGGGTTCATGCGGTAAAGGCCGAGCGAGAACAGCTGGAGGATTTCGCGGGCGTAGTTCTCGTTCGGGATGCGTCCGGCGGTCAGGCTGGGCTTGTCGTTGCGCAGCATGTCGAGGTAGCGGCCCATTGCCGGATGCAGCGTGACGTTCTCGAGGAGATCGCGGACATTGCCGAAGGCATTGTCGAGCAGCATGTCGTAGTAGTCCGAAACCGTGTCCGCCCGGTCATCCAGCGGAACGTTTCCGGACACCACCATGATCTGGCTGAGCGCGAAGGCGACCCGCTGGCGGAGTTGGTCGTCCGCCTGGATGGAGTGCTTCCACCAGGAGTTGTAGGAGAGGGTCTCGGGGTAGGTCGGGCTGTTCGGATTGGTGACGGTGCGGAACTGCTCGACGTAGGGCCGGTGGTAAGTCGGAGACTTCAGGAGCTCCGCATCGATCCAGGCTTCGAACGAGGGCATCGCCTGAAGGGCCGCGATGTCCGCCGGGCTGGCGCCGTAGGTCGCCTGCTGGAGGAAGCGGGCGGCGGCGTTGGCGTTGGTATTCGAGGTGCCGGCTTCAGCGGTCCAGTCGGGGGCCGGGGCCGGGGGAGTGAAGGCCGGCCAGGTGCCGAGGGTGACATCCTCGTAGCGGGTCAGGACATGGCCGGGGACGGTGGTGATGACCGGTGTGGTCTTGGTGGACTCGGAAGGTGTCACCCAGCCGACGGCGAGGTGGTCGCTGCCGGTGGCTTCCTTGTGGCGCACTTCAAGGTAGTAGCGGCGGCCGGCCTCGAGGCGGAGGAGGGTTGTCGGAGCGGCGGCCGACCAATCGGCGGAGGTCACGGGTGCGGCCAGTTCGGCGCGCTTCCACGAGTTCACGGGCTCCTCATCATCGGAGAGGTAGAACTCGGCGGCCTCGTCGGCACGGAGATAGAACCGGTAGTCGCCGCTTTCGGGAGCGGTCAGGAAGCCGCGGATCCGCACGCCGAAGTCGTCGCCGCTGTCGGCGGGGCTTTGAAGCGAGGTCAGGAGGGAAGAGGAGGAGGGTGCCTGGCCGAGCGGGATCTGCCCGACGGTCGAGCCCGGCACGCCGGTCCAGAGTTCCTGGGTGATGCCGCCGCTGGTTTGGAGAACGGTGAGATTGAGGAAGGCGGATCCGGAACCCTGGGCATTGGTCGCGGTGACCATCACCTTCCATTCACCGGGCACGCTGGCATTGCCGGAGATCACGCCGGTGGAGGAGTTGATCGTGAAGCCGGCGGGAAGGTTCGCGGCGGAGTAGGAAGTGGGGGAGCCGCTGGCATTGATCTGGAAGCTCAGGGCAGGGCCGCCGACGAAGGCGTAAGCGTCGAGCGGGGCGAAGATGCGCGGCGGGGTGTTGGGGAACAGGCGGGCCTGCGGGATCACCTGCTTTGCCTGGCTGGTCGACTGCCAGGATAGGATGGCTCGATGGGCCGAGGTGTTGTTGTAGTGCTCGAAGACCACCGAGTAGCGCTTCCCGGCTTCCATCGTGAAAATCGCGGAGACTTCACTGGTGGTCACCGAGGCCGGCGGCCAGTTGTTGATGATCAGTTGGCCGTTCACCCAAAGCCGGGCGCCGTTGTCGGTATTGGTGAAGAAGGTGTAGGTCTGGGAGAACTCGGGAAGGATTTCTCCGCTCCAACGGCTCGAGAAGTAATCCGATGCGACCGTGCCGGGCGCGACCGGCAAGCCACCCGGCCAAGTGGCGACCGTATTGTCGAAGTTCACCTGGGGATCGATCCGGGAGATGTTGGGCGGCAAGTTGCCGGCACCGCCGAAATAGGGGGAATTCGATGCGCTGGTCGGATGCTTCCAATACTCGCCCCGAAGGCCGGTTCCGTTCGGTTGGACCAGATCCTTGATCAGCACCCCGGCCGTGGTGGAGGCGCCCGTGGTGTAACCGGTGCCGGGCGAGACCGAAACGACCGCCAGTTCGTCGGATTCGACCACCGAATCGGCGACCGGAACCAGTGGAACGGGGGCTTCGTTGACCGTCATCGGCAAGGTGACCGAGGATGGCAGCCCGGTGTGGTCGCCGGGACCCGCGCTGCCGCTTGCGGAAAGGTTGACCACGATCCGCCCGATGCCGCCGCTGCGCTGGACGCGGAAGTTGCCGGAATCGGCATTGGAGGACTGGCCGGGTTCGGCGGCCTCGGCGTCCGTGGCGACGATGCTCACCACGGGATCGCTTTCGAGGGCGGCGGTGAGGGCGGCGAGATCGTTGCCGCCCTGATGATTGAAGCCTGCCTGGATTTCCTCCCAGTCGGTCAGGCCGTCGCCGTCCGAGTCGACGTCGGCGGCGATCACCCGGAAGAATGCCTTGCCGGAGGAGGGTCGCGGCACGGGCACCGTGAGGTCCCCGTTGTTGCCGGAGTGTTGGCCGGGAAGATTGGTCCAGGAGCCGGCTTGTCCCGGGTTCTCGGTCGATTGGATCTGGTAACGCTTGCCGGTTTGGCTCGGCCATTTCAGCACCAGATTTCCACCGCTCGACTGCATTTCCCGGATGGCGAAGACATCCTCCGCGCGCAGGGGATCGGTGCCGGCTTCGAATTCCTCACGGTTGGTGCGTCCGTCGCCATCGTTATCCGCTCCGGGTTGGAAGACGGTGGGCTGGAACTTGGCTTCCCAGACATCCCCGAGATTGTTGGAGTCCAGATCGAGGTCGGCGCGGACAGGTGCGCAAAGGCAGGCGGCGAGTACGGCGAGACGGAAAGAAGGGTGCATGGCGGCTGGTTGGAAGGAAACCTGTCCGCGGGGGGGCAGTGGGAAATCTGCCACGGGACATCAACTGTTAGGGGAGGTGAACGCTTGATCGCATGCCAGAAGGTCTAAGGGGAAGCCAGCGGAAAGTTTGGCTTTGCGGAGATTCACGTACCGCATTCGGTTCCAGGGCAGTGCGGTGGCCAGAACGGAAGTTCTATTGCCGGAGGACGATGGCGGCGGTCCGGAAGGATCCCTTGGGGCCGGCCACGGGAACCTTGATCAGGCCGCATCCGGTGATGGTGCCCCAGGCATCCGACTGCAGGAGGATGCCGCTGGTGGCGGCCCCGCCGGCGATGCCGTCGGGCGCGAGACCGGCGGGAAGCGCGAAGCTGCCGGAAAAGGTGCCGTCGGCGGGATTCACCTTGCCGGTCCATGGCACGATCGAGGGCGCGACGGGGGCGTTCAGTTGGAACGACGCGTCCAAGGCGAAGCCGGTCGGAAGGACCGGGTTGGTCGATTGCGGCGCGGCATTGGAGAGGCCGGCGCCGTCGATCTCCACGGAGGCATCGCTGCCATTCTCCCAACCGAGGGAGGCCCCGAGCGCGGCGGCACTGGCGGGCACCGTCCACCGGCTGCCGCCGACGCTGACCTCCATCGCGGGGAAGCCGGCGGGATAGCTGGGCGACCTGGCATCGGCGGCCTTGAACCACCAGACATTCGGCTCCAGGGGCGGACTGCCGGCGACGGTCTGCCCGAGATCGGGCAAGGTGACGATGCCGCCGAAGTAGGAGCGCGGATCCGCGTTGGGTTGTGACCAAAGGATGGCTTGTCCCGAAGCGGAGAGCTGGAGGGGGAGTTCGATCGCGGTGCCGTCGCCGAGCACCCCGCTGAAAGTGGCCGTCCCGGCGGGGCCGATCACGCCGCCGGCCCAGCCGAGGCCGCCGGGAAGGGTGATGCCGTCGTGGGGGCCGGTTTCAAAAACGAGGCCGAGCGGGGTGCCGGAGGCGGGGAGTTCGGACCCGCGGGCCATGCGGAATCCGCGCAGCGTTCCCGCGTTGTAGGTGCCCGAGAACGTCGGACTCTCGAGATCGAGCGTGGCGGTGAGGGCGACGGCCGGAGCGCTTCCGCTCGCCGGGAAAGCGGCGCTGACGGTGCCGGCGGTGGTGCCCGGCGTGACGACGAGCTTGCCGGACGCCTTGCGGGCCTTGGCCCCGGGCGACTGCAGCGTCGCCTGCCAGGCGTTGCCCTTCTTGAAGGTAATCTTGAGCACCCCGGCGGGAATGCCGGCCGCGACTTCCAGCAGGGCTTCGTAGCGGCCTTCGAAGAAGAGCGACCCGGCGATCACGATCGGGTAGTCGATCGTTTCGACGAGGGTTTTGCCCTGAAACACCTGGACCTTGAGCGGGTAGGTTCCGGTGGTGCCGCCGACGGTGCCCGTGATCCGCCCGGTGGTGGCGCTAAACTTGAGGCCCTTCGGCAGCTTGCCGACCAGTTTCAGCGTTTGGCTGCCCTCCTTCAGTCCGTTGAGATCGACCGTGACGGCTTCCCCCAGCTTGAAGGGACCGGCCCCCGGGGGCGGCGGAGGATTCACCGTGACCAGTGCGGCGTCGGAATCGGCATCCCCGGCGGAATTCGAGGCCCTGACCCAGTAGCGGGTGGTCGTGGAGAGCGCCGGCGTGGTGAAACTTGCCGAGAAGGCTCCCGGCACCGGCAACGAGGTGTCGCCGGTCAGCCCGATATACCATTGGAAGGCGGGGGTAGTGCCGGAAGCGGTGACCGACAGGGTGGCCGTGCCGCCGCTGTCGATGGTGACCGATGCCGGTTGTTGCGTGATCACAGGGGCGACGATGTTCTCCGCGACGGTCACGACCGCGGTGCTGGAATCGGTGAACCCGCTGGTGTTGGCGACCCTGGCCCAGTAGCGGGTGGTCGCCGTGAGTGCGGGGGTATTGAAGGAAGCGGTGATCGCGCCGGAGACCGGATTCGAGGTGTCGCCCGAATCGCCCTGATACCACTGGATGGAGGTCACCGTGCCGGAAGTCCCGATGCTAAGGCTTGCGCTGCTGCCGGTGACGATGGTGGTGGATGCCGGCTGGCTGGTGATTCCGGGGGGGGACGCGATCGTCACCGTCGCGGTGTTGGAATCCTGGGAAACGCCGTCGCGGGTGACGCGGACCCAATAGCTGGCGGGGGTGTTGGAGGAGTTGAGGACGGGCGTCGTGAAGGTGTCCGCGCTGCCCGCGCTGCCGGTCACGGGATTCGAGGTGTTGCCGGAATTTCCCCGATACCAGCGGTAGGTCAGCGTGCTCTCGTTCGGATTCCCGGTCACGCTCAGCGTCGTGGTGGTGTTCTCCGGAATGGCGACCGAGGCGGGCTGGGTGGCGATGATGGGAGGCGCGACGATGAACAGGAACTCCCGGGAAAACGATTCGCCCGTCTGGTTCGGAAACTGCCAGGCGGTGACGGTGACCGTTGTCTGTCCCGCTTCCTGCGGAGTGCCGCTGATGAGGTGGGTCGACACGTCCCCCTGGTCGATCTGGTTCAAGCCCGCGGGCAGTCCATCGACGCTCCAACTCACTTCGTCGTCGCTGGGGGTGCCGGTGACCTGGACCAGGACGTTGAGGAACCTGCCGGCGATTGCGTTTATTTCGCCGGCACCCTGGTCCGGGATCACCTGGCTGATCTCGGTCGCGCCGGCGACCGAATCGAAGGTCCCGAGGCCTGCGACGGTCCGGACCGTCCATTTCATGGCTTCTCCCATGCCCGCGCCGCCCAGCAGCTTCGCTTCGGGGAAGAGCATCTGGACCAGCGGGGAACGCTGGAACAGCAGGAGCAGGGAGCCGAGCTTCGACGTCAGGCCCCGCAGGAAGGGAAGGCGCCGGAGGATCCTCGATGGAAGGACGGGGTGCATGGGGTTCAATTGCATCCGCAGCCGCCGCCGCCCACGCCGCCGCCGCCGAAGCTGCCTTCGCGGGAATAGTAGGCGTGATCGGTCATCGCGGTGCCGAGAGGGTCGAGGCTATCGGCCATGACCGGCCGTGCCAGCGTGCCGCGTTCGTAGGGCTTCACCCGGACGAGGGCCGGGGAACAGGCGGGCAGCAGGGTGGCGACGGCCAGAAGTGTGAGGATGGGTTTCACGGTGATTCAAGCGGCTTGGACAAGGAAACTGCCGAACGCGCGGGAGGTTTCGATGCCGGACTCGGATTGCGCACATACTTCCACGCCGAAGGCCAGCGACGCAAGGTGAAGACCGTCGCGGGGACCTAGGACAAATACGGAGGTGCTGTAGATGCCGGCGTCGAGGCAGGTCGGGGCGATCACGGTCACCGCGCGCATTCCGTTTGCGACCGGCCAGCCGGTCCGAGGGTCAAGGATGTGGCCGTAGCGGACCCCGTCGTGGACGAAGTAACGGGCGTAGTCGCCGGAGGCAGAGACGGCCTGGTCGCTGACGGCAAGGCCGCCCCAGCAGGTGCCGGGGTGGCAGCCGTCCTCGATGCCGACGTGCCAGAAGGGGTGCCTGCCGTTTCCGCCGAGCGCATGAAGGTCGCGGCCGAGATCGACCAGCGCGTCGCGGATGCCGTGCTGCCGGGCCATCCACGCGATGCTGTCCACGGCGTATTCCTTGCCGAAGCCGCCGAAATCGAGGCCCATGCCGGCAAGCGGGAGGCGGACCGCCCCGGGGCGTCGCTCGACCTTGTCCCAGCCGGTCAGTGCCAAAGCTTCGCGCACGCGGTCGGCCGGTGGAAGCGCGAGGTGCACCTGTTTCCAGTCCCAAACCTGCTCCAGGGGGAGCAGCGTCGCGTCGAGGATGCCATCGCTGCGGCGGTGGACCTCTTCGGCCAGATCCAGCATGGCGTCCATCTCCGGATCGGTCGCGACCCAGCCGCTACCGGCTTCGCGGTTGATGCGGGAAATCATCGAGTCCGGCCGGTAGCGGGAGAACTTTGCTTCAAAGTCGCCGAGCCAGCCGAGCGCCCGCGCGGCGAACTCGAGGGCGGCGCGGTCGTCGTCGAGCCGGAACTGGATCGAGCAGTTCGTCCCCAAGGCCCGGAATGCCACGCGCCTGATCCCCTGGGGATCGGGCGACAGGCTCGGATCGCTGGCAGGCGCGCTCACCGGATCAAAATGCCGCTTGGATTCCGAAAGTCCAGATGTCCGCGGCCGGGTAGGCCGGGTCGGGCGAGGTGGCGGAGTTCCCGCCGGTTCCGTCCATGACGTAGCGCTCGTAGGCGGCGGTCGCGGAGAAATTCGCGGTGATCTGGTAGCTCAGCCGGAGCCCGCCGCTGATGGAGTCGAAGGACGACAAGCGGTAGTCCGCCGAGTAGTTCGGGCCGCTGCCGTTGGGATTGGAGGATGGCGTGCCGGGGAAGGCGTCGATCGTGTTGGTGAAGAAGTCGGCCTCGTTCTGGTGATAGTAACGGACGAAGGGAACGGCCTGGAACTTCTTGCCGATCTGCTGCCGCCATTCGACCTGCACGGTTTGGGAGAAGACTCCGAAACTGTCGTGGGACAGCCGCAGGATGCCATCGATCGCCGCGTCGGCCGGCTCGATGTAGTGCCGGGCGCCGAGCTGGAGCACCTGGCGGAAGCGGGAATCCGGGCGGTTCTCGCGGTAAACCTTCACCACCGGCACGTCGATGGTGCCGCCGCTGCCGTCGGGCAGGGAGATGAACTCGGTGCGCTGGACCAGCTTGTAGGGGTCGTTCAGATAGCCTTGGGCGTGGCCGAGGGTGAGGTTGGCGGTGAGCACCGTGTTCGCATCGAGCAACTGGCTCACGCCGGCGAAGAAGTCGGTGGTCCGTTTGTCGCGGTCGCCGAGTCCGGGGACGAGCACCGTGTCGTCGAGGTAATTGAGCCCGAAGCGCAGCGTGGTGTTTTTCTGGTTGAGCTCGAGGGTATCGGTGAGGGCGATCCCGCGGGAGACGTAGTCGTCTTCCTCGCTGCAGGAAAACTCGATCTCCGCGCGGTGGTCGCCGAACTGTCGTGAGATGGCGCCGAGGATGCCGCGCCGGACGTCCTCGAGCGGGGAAAGGAACGGCTGGGCGCTTCCCGGAAGCGCGCCGGTCGGGGAGGAGCCGCTCACGGCATCGCGCAGATACTGGAAGCGGATCGCGGTCTCGGGGTTCAGTTCCATCCGCGCCCGGAGGTATTCGGCCTCGACGCGGATGCGGTTGTCGTCCTCCTGATAGAGTTGGAAGCCGTATTCATACTCCTGCGGCGGCAGTTCTCCGTGGGCCCGCAGGGCGGGGGCCAGGAACGAGGCGATCAGGAGCGGGCAACGGGAGCTCATCGGGGTAGCCGGGCCGGGCGGGAATCGCCGCGGGTCCGCATGGCCGGCTTGCCTAACCGAAGCGGGCGGCGAATGCAAACATCCGGAGGGGAAGCGGGGTCGCGGCACGAAAAAGGCCGGACCCGTGGCGGGGTCCGGCCTTTGGAAAAAAGGTGCGGAACGATCAGGCGCGGCCGAGGTAGGACGCGTCGTCGGTCTTGATGATGAGCTTCTCGCCCGGATTGATGAAGAGCGGCACCTGCACCACGAGGCCGGTCTCCATGGTGGCCGACTTGTAGGCGTTGCTGGCGGAATCGCCCTTCACGCCTTCCGGCGAATCGGCGACGACCATCACCATCGAGGGCGGAAGCTCGATGTCGGCGACCAGGCCGTCGGCGAAGAGCAGGGTGTAGGTGTTGCCTTCGATCAGGTAGTCGCGGACGGAGTCGATGATCTCGTCGTGGACGGCGACGTCGTCGTAGGTCTCGTTGTTGAGGAAATGGTAGCCGCCGGAATCCTTGTAGGAGTATTCGTGAGGGATGCGCTCGAGCAGCACGGACTCCATCGAGTCGTTCGAGGTGAGGCGGAGATTGGAGACCTTCTTGTTGGCGACGCTGCGGATCGACATCACCACGTAGGACGCCATGCGCGGCGGCGTCTTGAGTTCGTGGGAGATCACGACGCAGACGTCGTTGTTGTGACGGACGGCGTGTCCTTTGCGGAGGTTGATGACGGGCGTGCTGGCCATAGTGGGACGGGGGGATAGGCGGGGAACGGGGCCGGTGCAAGTGCGGAGTGTCGGCCGCCGGGGGCGGCGGCGGTCCCGTCATCCGTACAGGGGGAAACCGCTGTGCCGTCCTAGGTGCAGTGAGCCACGTTCCAGTTGCTCAACAAGTGGGAGTGCCGATCCGGTGAGGTCGTCCTGAGAAGGCATGACCATGATTTCGGATTCGGTTTTTTCTCCCCGTTTTAATACATCGGTCCGGGCACGCAACCTGAACGGACGCACACAGCAGTCGCCGGTGACTCTAGGCGGGTAACCTCGGCTGGCAACCCATTTCCGAAATCCTTTGCGGTGCTTGACGGGGAAAGGCGGCGGCGGCTTGTCTGGACCGGCGGCTGCTTGTGGGGCCGGACTTCCCGATCTTCCGATGAGCGCCCCGTCCACCGATCCCGCGCCGGCATCCGCCGGGTGGCGGCTGGTGTTGGCGGCGGTGCTTGCCGCGGTGCTGACCGGCAGCGCCTGCGCGTTTTTCCTGGCAGCGCTGGAGGCGGTGACCCGCGTCCGCTTCGCCCATCCATGGCTGCTCTTCCTGCTGCCGCTCGCCGGCTGTGCCGTGGCGAGGGTGTATCACCGGCACGGGGGGGATTCGGAAGCGGGGAGCAACCTGATCCTCGACCGCATCCACGATCCCGGCGGCGGCGTGCCGCGGCGGATGGCTCCGCTGGTCCTGTTCGGAACCCTGGTGACCCACCTCTTCGGTGGATCCGCCGGGCGGGAAGGGACGGCGGTGCAGATGGGCGGAAGCATCGCCGGCGGGGTGGCGCGGCATCTGCGGCTGGATGCCGCGGCGTTGCAGGCCTTGCTGATGGCCGGGATGGCGGCGGGTTTCGGGGCGGTGTTCGGCACGCCCCTGGCCGGGGCGGTGTTCGCGGTGGAAGTGGCGGTGGTGGGCCGGCCGAAGCTGCGAGCCCTGCCGCTGTGCCTGCTGGCCGCGTTCATCGGGGACCGGACCTGCCTCGCCTGGGGTGCGGGGCATGCGCACTATCCTATCGACGGCATCGCCACGGTAGGCGGGTGGTTGGCGGCGGGCGGGCTCGATCCCGTCCTGCTGGGAAAGGTGGCGATGGCGGGAGTCGCTTTCGGCGGGATCGGCCTGCTTTTCGCGGAGTCCTGCCACCGGCTGGCGGCGGGCTTGAAGCGCGCGGTGCCGAATCCGGTGCTGCGGCCTGCCTTCGGCGGCGCGGCGGTGATCGGGCTGTTCTTCCTCTGCGGCGAGGCGGACTACCTCGGGCTGGGCGTGTGGTCGCCGGATCCGGAGGCAGTGTCGCTGGAATCCTTGTTCGCCTCCGACCGGGTCCATCCGTGGAGCTGGGCTTGGAAGTTCGCGTTCACGGTGGTCACGGTCGCGGCCGGTTTCAAAGGCGGTGAAGTGACGCCCCTGTTCTTCATCGGCGCGGCCCTCGGGAACGCGTTGGCCGGAGTCATGGGGGCGCCGCCGGAGTTGTTCGCGGGACTTGGCTTTGTCGCGGTCTTCGCGGGGGCCGCCAACACGCCGCTGGCCTGCTGGCTGATGGGCATGGAGCTTTTCGGCGCGGGATACGCGCTGCCGCTGGGGATCGCCTGCGCGGCATCCTTCCTTTGCAGCGGGCGGCGCGGGATCTACCGCTCCCAGCGGATGGGCTTCTCCCGGCCGGCTTGGTTCGGGCCGCGGGGTTCCGAGAACCGGCCGGCGGCGGGGGATCGCGATCCGAAATAGCCTCGTGGCGGCAATTGCGGGGATTTCCCCTTGCTACCCGTCCCGGGCGCGGATTAAACCCCTCGCCACCAACACCATGGGCCAGCAAACAAAAACAATCGTCAAGCGTCGCCGTCGTAAGCTCTACCTCAAGCGGAAGAAGGAACAGGTGAAGCTGGGCGGAGCCGTGAAGAAGAGCTCCGTGGCCAAGAAGTCCGCCGAGGGTGCCGTCGCCGCGAAGAAGGCCCCGGCCAAGAAGGCCCCCGCCAAGAAGGCCGCGAAGAAGGCCCCGGCCAAGAAGGCGGCCAAGAGCGAGGACGCCGTGGCTCCGGAAGCCGTGGAGACCGTGGACAGCGCCGAGACCCCGGAATCCGCGGAGTGACCGGCAAGGATTCGTGAATTTTCAGGGGGCCGGTTGCGTGAAGCAGCCGGCCCTCTTTCTTTCGCCGCGTGGAGCAGCTTCTCATCGTCGACGGCCACAGCGCGATCTTCGGGATGGAAGACCTGCGCCTGCTCCACCAGGGGCCGAAGCGCCACATCGCGCGGATGGAGCTGGTCAAGCGGTTGCGCGAGATCGGCGACCGCGGTGAGTGGAAGGTGGTGGTGGTGTTCGACGGCCGGCAGACGGAGCGCGGCTACGAAGGCGGGACGGAAGACGGGATCCTGGTGGTTTACTCCAAGGCCCGCGAAACCGCCGACGCGGTGGTGGAGCGCCTGGCGGCGAGGTTTGCCGAAAAGGGCGACCGGGTCCGCGTGGCCAGCAACGACCGGATGGTGCTGCTGACCGCGACGACCTTCGGAGCCGAAGGAATCCGGATCGAGGAACTGGAGCTCTGGTGGGAGTCCGGCGATTGAAAGCTTACTTCGCGAGGCCGGCGACGATCGCGCTGACGTTGTGCCGGATCATCGCCTCGTAGCTTTCGGCGGTGGAGCCGTCGGCGATCAGGGCCTCGCCGAGCTGGATGCCGGTGTCCTTGGTGAGCGCCTGGAGGATCTTCGGGTTCGACTCCTTCTCCGGGAAGATGGCGCCGACCTGGTGCTCCTTGAGCTCCGCGATCAGGGCGGCGAGCTTCTTGGGATCCGGCATCTGCTCGCGGTTCACGCCCTGGACGGGGATGGGCTCGAAGCCGTGGTCCTTGCAGAAGTAACCGAAGGCGGCGTGCGCGGTCGCGAGGTGGCGCTTGTCGCGGGGGATCCGCGCAATCTCCTTGCGGGTCCAGCGCTCCAGTTCGTCGAGCTTGGCCCGGTAGGCGGTGGCGTTCCGCTTGTAGGTCTCCGCGCCGGGGGGATCGGCCTTGGCGAGGGCATCCGCGGTGATCGTGGTGGCGCGCCGGAAAAGATCGATGGAGTGCCACCAGTGAGGATCGACCGCGTGTTCGTGGTCGCCGTGGTCGTGGCCTTCGTGATCGCACTTGCCTTCGATCGACGGCAGGTCCTTGCCGACTTCCACGATCTCCGCCTTGTTGCCGAGGATCTCGCGCAGGGAATCCAGATAGCTTTCCATGCCCATGCCGGAAGCGAGATACAGCGGTGCATCGGCGGCACGCTGGAGATCCTCCGGGCTGGGCTCGAAGTGGTGGGGGTCGCCGTTGCGGCCGATGAGATCGATGATTTCGACCCGCTCGCCGCCGACCTGCTTGGCAAGATCGGTGATCAGCGGGTGAAGGGTCGCCACCTTGAGTTCCGCGGCGGCGAGCGGTCCGGCGAGGGTCAGAAGGATGCTTGCGAGAAGAGAGCGCATGGCGGGAACCTGATGAGCTTTGATGCACATGCAAGTGGATTGCGGTAAAAGTTGGAGATTGTGAATAAGTTTGGGAGAAGTCCGAGTCTCCGACCCTCGGCCGCGTGGGAGGACGGGGTGGTAGGGGAAGAGGATCGGTCGAGAATGCCTTTTGAATCCAAGGATTGCAGGAAACAAAAAATTCAGGGGAACGTTGGTTTGAATCAAATATTAGATTGTCGATCGGGGTCAGTCTTCCGTCTGAATATCCTGTGAATAACCGTGGAAACGGGGTTTTCAAACGTCCATTCGGGCGCTACAGCGCTCTTCATGCGCGTGATTTTGGCATCGGCTTCGCCTCGCAGGCGGGAGCTTCTGGAAGCGGCCGGACTTTTGTTTGAAGTGGTGGTTTCCCCAGCGGAGGAGATCCATGATCCGGCCATTCCCCTTGCCGAGCTGTGCGAGCTGAATGCCGGACTGAAGGCATCAGCCGTGGCGGCGGAGCACGGGGACGCGCTGGTGATCGGGGCCGACACCTTGGTCTGGATCGATGGCGAACCTCTCGGAAAGCCGCGGGACCTCGACGAGGCGCGCGCGATGCTGCGGAAGCTCGGCGGGAGGTCCCACACCGTGTGCACCGGGGTCTGTGCGATTTTTCCGGGCGGGCGCCGCGAAAGCTTCCACGAACTGACGGAGGTGCGTTTCCGTCCGCTGGATGACGAGCTGATCACGGCCTACTTCGGGAAGACCAACCCGCTCGACAAGGCGGGGGCCTACGGGATCCAGGACAGCGGCGAAATGATCGTCGAGGGCATCGACGGTGCCTTCGACAACGTCATGGGCCTGCCGGTGGCGAAGGTGGTGGAGGTGGTCGGGAAGGCCGGGTGAAAGCGGCGGTTCACGGGATCGTGATGGGATCGCCGGGGCGGAGGATTCCTTCGGTGAGGATTTGGGCGCGCAGGCCGCCTTTGTGGACGAGGCCCTTGAGGGTTTGCGGGAAGGTGACCTTGGCCAGGTAGTTGCAGGGCTCACAGAGCCGGATGCCGCGCACCCGGACCTCGCCGACCTGGAACTCCCGGCCGACCAGCGCGTTCAAGTCGACGCCTTCGGTGACCAGGTTCCGTCGGGCGAGGGCGGCGGTGAAGGGGAGTCCCGACTCGCGGGCGAAGGCTTCGATCTTCTCGCTTTCGATCAGGGTCAGCTCGAAGTCCGGCTTCCGCGGGTCCGGCGAGAAGGTGCCCGTGCCGGAGAAGTAGCGATCGCCCTCGAGGCCGAGTCCGGGGACCGCGCGGGCCTGGGGCTGCGGGGTCATGAGTGAGGACGGGCTGCCGGCGATGAGGATTTCGATGAGGCGGGGCATGGGGAATATCTTTCAACGTAGGCTCAAAGCCAAGGGATAGGATCCCTGGAAGTCGTGGTTGAGGCCGTTTAGCCGCATTGGTTTGAGCCTCGAACGTGCCCTGTCTCCGGGTCGTATTCGAATACGATCTCAACATCGACCCCCGGCTCGAAGAGGCAGTGGCCCACTGCCGGATGCTGCATGACAACGGCGTAGAGGCAATCGGCGCGAACAGACCACCCTGTATTCCCGAACCGGTCTTCAAGGTGCGACGCGGTGATATCTCTTGTTTCTCCGATGCCGAGTTCGAAATACGGAATCACCGCCGGATATCCGTGGTAAGGGTAACCCTCATCCGCTTCTTCGGGATCTAATCTTGTGAACTCAACCGCCGCGGTTGCGGTCTTGCGATACTCGATCTCGCAGCCCTCGTGGCAGATGCCGTAGAAGAGTGGCAGGGTGAATCCGAATCGCGGATTGCCGACACCGAATTTCGGGAGGTTGATCGTCGCAATGTGGTGAACGATGGCGGATTCAAGCTCGACAAGGCTTTCGACGTGAACCGAGTGGGGGCCTCCGAAGTAGGATCTTGCATCGATTCCGCCCGGAACCAGAGACCAGCACTTCTCCTTGTAGTAAACCTCCATGATTGGTCGGGTGCTGTTCATGCCTGCTTTTCGTGGGATTGATCTTCCAACCGAGATTCCCTCTCGGTCGAGCTCCCGGGTGGGGCGGCGGCCGGGTTGAGTTGGTTTAGTCTAGCGGATTCACCACCTTCAAACTCAGCGGGCGCAGCAGTTCAAAGTGCTTGGCGTTGTCCGTTACGAGCGTATGGCCCTTGGAAAGGCATTGGGCTGCAAGCAAGGTGTCTTCGCACGGCAAGGTCCGGCGGATGGACTTTAGGAACGTGAAAACCCGTTTCCATTCGAGCAGGCAATCGGTGTCCACCGGTTCGATCGCCTCGGCAAAATCCACCTCGGTTTGAGCGATCCGTTGACTCAGCAGCGGCTGGTGCGAGGGATCCGCCAGTTCCACGCCATAGCGCATCTCAGCGATCGTCACCGAACTGATGAAGCTGTCCGCCTCGTTCTTCCGCAGCCATGTCTTGAACTTGGCAGGGAGGTGCCTCTTGTGGCACAGCGAAATCAGGTTGGTATCGATCAGAAAGCTCATTTGAACGGCATGGTGTGGCGGTTCACCTTGGGAAAGGCGACCGTCTGATCTTCCAGATGCGCGAGCAGACCCACCGCGCCCCGGCGCTTCTGCGGACGCGGGGTAATCAGCAGGCTCAGCCGCCCGTCGTCCAGCACGCGGACGTCGCAGGGGCCGCCTCGCATCAATCCTGCTTGTTTGCGCCAGCTCGCCGGGAATTGAGCTTGTCCTTTCTCGGTGATGGTCAAGGTGTCGAGGGCTTTCATGATGTAATGCTTCATTACTTGGCTCGGGAAGTCAACCGGTTTCGGGGAATGCCATGAGCACTGCTTCGTGATTGTCCGAAGAGGCGGCGTTCGGGTGGTGCGGGTCTGGGAGGGTGGTTAGCGGCTTGCTGCGGAATGGATTCCGCGCTCCCAGTGTGGAGGATGATCAGCGTACCGGTTCCACGGCGAGTTCCTGGAAGGCGGTGTTTTCGCCGGCGGGAGTGACGGGAGTGGTGGTCCAGACGATCCAGCGGAAAGTGCCGAGGGTTTGGCCGGGGCGGGCGCGGAGAGAGGCGGCGTTGAACTTGCCGGCGGGCTGGGCGGTGGTGTCGAGGCTGCCGAGCGGGGTGAAGCGGGTGGCGTCGGCGGTGTTCCAGCCGGGGTCGCTGGTGGCGTTGCTGCCGAAGAGGCTGACGGACTGCGGACCGCGGTTGGAGTTCTGGTGGAAGGACCAGGAAGTGATCGCGGCGAGCGGCAGGTTGGAGCCGAGGTCGAGCTTGTAGGCACCGTCGCGGATGCCGTTGTCGAAGACCGGGCCGTAGGTTTCGGCGAGCTTGCCATCGGTGAGGATGGCGGGCGGGTCGTTCTTCGTGGCGGAGCGGGTCAGGATCCTGCCGGCGGGGGCGGCGGGGAGGGCGAGCCGGGTGAAGCCGGCGGCGTTGTCCGCGCTTTCGACGAGGGTGAAGGGTGCGGCGGCAGGCTTGAGTTCGAGTGGGGCCTGGTTGCGGACGATCTTCACGACGAGCGGTGCGTCGCCGAGGGTGGCGAGGGCTTTGAAGAGGTCGGCGGTGCCGGTGACCTTGCGGCCGTTGATCGCCTGGACGAGGTCGTTCTTCCTGAAGCCTGCTTTCGCCGCGGCGGAGCCTTCGGGGACGGTGACGAGTTGGACGCCGCCGTCTTCCTTGGCGGTGCCGAAGGCGGAGAACTCCTCGCCTTGCAGGCCGTGAAGGGCGGCACCGAGCCATTGGAGCGGGGCGGCGGGGGAGTTGTTAGAGGCTTGGCGGGTGGCGGACTTGAGTTCGGGGATGACCGGTGTTTTGGCGATTGCCTTGAGCGCGGGCTTCTTCACGCCGAAGCGGTCCATCGGGAAGTTCTCGAAGCCGGTCTTCAAGACGGGCGAGCCGTCCTTCACGCGGAAGTCGCCGGCGGCGGGGTCGACGAACTGCGGGTCGCCGGAGAGCGAGTTGGCATCGGCGCCGGAGTTCACGTGGCGGAGACGGTCGGACTCGGCGGTGAAGAAGTTCCGGTCGGTCTGCTTGCCCCAGCCTTCCGGTTGGCCGATCGGGGCGTGGGCGGCCATGACGAGGTTCGAGCGGAACTCGCTGCCGCTGTCGTCGAACCAGACGTGGGGGTGGAAGCCGTTGTTGACCAGGACATTGTTCCAGGCCTTGCGGCCGTAGCCCTCGCGGAACTTGAGACCGCCGGCGAGCATCAGATTATGATGGATCTCGTAGTTCGAGGAGCCGTCGTCGAGGTCGATGTCCCAGCCGTGGTCGCAGCGCCAGCGGGAGTGGCGGATGACGGTGGGTTTGACGGCATCGAGGTAAGGCAGCTTGGGGTCCTTCTTCACCTCCGGCTGGGAGACGCCGCGGTGGTTGCTGGTCCAGAAGCGGTCGCGGCCCCAGGAGTTGAAGGAGCCGTGGTCGTGGGTTTCGAGCACGGTGTCGAAGACATCGCAGCCCTCGATCAGGTGCCCGCCCCAGGTGCCTTCGCTGATGTTGATGCCGGCGCGGGCGCAGTCGTAGATGGAGGTGTCGCGGACGGTGATGTTCGCGGACATCGAGATCTGCACGCCGGCGGGCTGGCGCTCGACGCGGCCGATGCCGTGGATCAGGCAGTCCTCGACCACCGAGTCGGCGGGGTAGTTGTCGGTCTTCGGGCCCGGGTTGCGGTCGATCGTGGACAGGTCCTGGGACTGGCCGTATTCGAAGAGCGGATCGCGGACCGCGGCGGGGTCGCCGACGAAGCAGACGCCGCTGGCCCCGGTGTCGTGGATGTGGCAGCCCTTGATCAAGGTACGACGGTTGTAGTGGTTGACGAAGATCGCGTTGCCGCCGGGTTGGTCGAACTCGCTGTCGAGGATGGCCACGTCCTCGGTGCCGGTGAGCAGGACGGCGCCGCCGCGGTAAATCGTCCAGTCGGAGCGCAGCAGCGGCTCCTTGGTGTCCATGAAAGTCCGGGCGCTGTGGCGGAAGACGAAGCCTTTGAACGTGACGTGCTTCACCGGCGACTTCGAGCTGCCCTGGAGCTCGACGAGGTGGCGGAGGCGGACGGCTTCGACTTTCGCCGTGGCGGGATCGAAGGGGCCGTCCGGGATGAAGTGGAGGACGTTCGCTTTCGCGTCGTGGAACCATTCGCCGGGGGCATCGAGTTCCTCGCGGATGTTTTCCACCATCCGGAAGTCCTTGTGCATGCCCATCTGGCGGTTGTTCTGCCAGCCGCCCTCGTAGGCGACGCTGCCGTCGGGGTTCTTGCCGGTGATGCGGTAATGGTAACCGCCCCAGCGGGCGGAGTGCATGGCGTGGATGTAGCCGCCGGCGGGGTCGGCCCACTTCGAGGCGCGTTCCTTCGAGAAGGCGTCGGCGGAGAAGCCCTGATACGCGGCGGTGGTTTGCGCGGCGTCGTAATTCGGATAGCGGGCCATCCGCTGGCGGGCGCCGTTGATGAAGAGCTGGTCGATGGTGAGGCCGGCCGGGGTGGCGGCGGTCCAGATGCCGGTGGTCCCGTCCTGCTTCCAGGAGAGCCCGCCGCCGAGATCGATGCCGCCGCTGAGGACCGCCTTTCCTTCATGCTCCGCCTGATAGACGATTGGAAACTTCGCCGAGCCCGAGTCGGCAGGCTTCAGGACCAGGGTTTCGGGCAGGTAGTGGACGCCATCGCCGACCGTGACCGTGACGGCTTCCTTGCCGGCGAAGGGCCGGGCGGCGTTGCGGGCGGCGGCGATTGTTAGAAAAGGTGCTGCTTTTGTGCCGGGGTTGGAGTCTTTCCCGGTGAGGGCGACATGGAAGTCCGCGGCGTGGAGTGCGGGAAGGAGGACGAGCAGCAGCAGGGGATGAGGACGCGACATGGGAAGATGGGAGAATCGATCAGGAGCCTTGGGTGTTATCGCGAAAAGGCGGCAACCGGAGTGAGTGCCGGATGCCGCCTCTGTCGGTGGGTCATTTGGTGCGGCTAAGCCCGGCGACGCCGCAGGAGCAGCAGGGACGCGAGACTGCCGAGGAGAGCCGCGGAGGGTTCGGGCACCGGGGTGATGTCCCGCACTTGCAGCAGGTTCAACTGGGCGCTCTGGTTGGCGCTGATGACGAACTGCTGGGAAACGGCGTCCGCCGTGAAGCGGCCGATGACCCAGGAGCCCATGCCGGTGCCGTTCGAAGGGAAGGCCATCGCCCCGGAGCCGCTGATGGTCTGGGAGCGGAATATGCCGAGATTCCTCGCATCGCTGACCCAGGCCTGGACGAGGTATTCGCGGCCGATGACCAGAGGGACGGTGCCGCTGCCGTTCAGCGTGAAGCTGGCGGTGGTGCCGTTGGCGTAGACGCCGTAGGTCATCAGCGTGTTGTAATTCGAGTTGCCCGTGGTGTGGGAGCCGAAATACGGGCCGCCGTCGCCGGAGAAGCCGGAGTTGGTAATGCCGAGGTCGTCGAAGCCCTGGAAGGTCACGCCGTTGACCGGGAACTGGTTGGCGTTGCCGTTGAAAGGCGCCCAGGAGCCGAAGTAGGTGCCTTCGGTGGAGACGTCGGACGCCCCGCTGATGGCCTGTGGCGCGTCCCAGTTCACGGTGGCGGCCATCGACGCGGATGCGACGAGGGCAAAGCAGGCGGCCGAGGTGATGAAGGTGGGGGTTTTCATGGTTCAGGAAGGTTGGGTTTCGCGGTGATCAGGGGGCGGCGGTGACCTTGGCGCGGATGAAGTCCTTTTCGTCCCCGGTGGTGCTGCCGGGCGTGCGGAAGGTGCGGTAATCCCAATCCGTGCTGCTGAGCGCGGGCAGGGTGAGGTGGAGGGCATCGACTTCGGCACCGGTGGCCTCGGTGACGCCGAGGGTCCAGTCGGCGAGGGTGGCATCGGATCCCTGGATGCGGTAGATCACTTCGTCGATGGCTGCGGAGACCAGCTCGAGGTTGCCGGGCGAGCCGGGGCTGCTGAAGGTGGCTCCGCCCCGGACCGGCAGGGTCAGGGTGAGCACGGACTCTCCGCCAAGGGTGATCACCTTTCCAACGACCTTGCCGCTGCCGGCCCCGCCGAGCGGATCGCCGTCCAGGGCGAACTCGGTGATGTTGTCCAAGCCGTCGCCATCGGGATCTCCGGTGGCCGTGGCGTCGGCGAGCGGGTCGATGTCGCTGATGTTTTCCTCGAGCCAGAGGGCGAGGAGATCGGGTCCGGTGGTCACGTCGAGCAGGCCGTCGCCGGTGATCAGCGAGGTCTCGTAGTCGGCACCGAGGTCGTTGATGGAGCCGGGGCGTCCCCAGACGCCGGCCCTGGCCTGGACGTTGTCGAGGAACAGCGATCCGATGACATCGGCGCCTGAGTGGTCGAGGTCGAGGATGGCGGAGGAAGCGATGGAGACCGTCGAGGTGTTGGAGAACGAGGCCTGGGCCACGGACAGGATACCCCCGTTGACGGTCGTGTTCCCGGTGTAGGTGTTGAGTCCGGTGAGGACCTGGGTGCCGGTGCCGGTCTTGAAGAAGTTGCCCGGGGCGAGGTCGTCGGCGAGGACTCCGTTGAAGGTGCCCGAGCCGTCGTCGACGCCGAAGATGAAGGCCTGGTAACCGGCGCCCGGGTAGCCGGAGGCGATGGTGCCGCTGCCGGTCAGGGTGTCGACCCGGATGTTGGCTTCGGTGCCGCGGAAGGTGGCTCCGCCGGTGACGTGGAGATCGGAGAGGTTGCTCGTCCAGACATCGTTGGCGTTCGAGCCGCCCTTGAGGATGCCGCCGGTGACTTCGATCTTGGAACCGGAGCCGAGGGCGAAGACGGCCGTCGAGGAACCCCACTGGATCTCGCCGGCACCCGATTTCCGGAGGATCCCGCTGCCGCTAAAAGTGGTCGATCCGGCGAAGTCGGTGGCGACCTCGCGCTGAAGTTCGAGGGCGCCGGCCTGGATGGCGGTCGGGCCGCTCCAGAGGTTGGCGGCGCTGAGGACGAGGGTGCTGTCTCCAAGCTTGGAGATCCCTCCGGAGCCCCCGATCGCGCAGTTGATGGTCGCGCCGAATGTCCCGGTGTCGAGGGTCGAGTCGCCGATCAGGCTGATCGTGCCGCTTCCGCCCAGGCTGTAGCCCGGGGCGGTGAAGTTGATCGAGCGCACGGTCAGGGCTTCGGCGACGAAGACCGGGTTGCCGGTGCCTTCGAAGACGGCGCGGCCGGCGATGGTGCCGTTCCAAGTCTGCGTGTAAGGTCCGCCGCTGGCGAGCGACCAGACGGTGGCACTGCTGGAGTCCCATGTCCCCGCGGTCGTGCCGTCGAAGTAGGCGATGGTGTTCGAGGTCGGCGTGATGTCGCGGACTTGGAGAAGATTGAGCTGGGCGCTCTGGTTGGCGGCGATGTCGAACTGCTGGGAAGATGCGTCCGCGGTGAAGCGTCCGATGACCCAGGAGCCCATGCCGGAGCCGTTGGAGGGGAAGGCCATCGCGGCCGAGCCGCTGATGGTCTGGGAGCGGAAGACCCCGAGATTCCGTGCGTCGCTGACCCAGGCTTGGACGAGATACTGGCGGCCGATCGTGAGAGGGCGCGCGCCGTTGCCGTTGAGCGTGAAGCTGGCGTTGGTGCCGTTGGCGTAAACGCCGTAGCGGACGAGGTTGTTGTAATTGGCGTCGCTGGTGGTGTGGGTGCCGAAGTAGGGGCCGCCGTCGCCGGAAAAGCCGGAGTTGGTGATGCCGAGGGTGTCAAAGCCCTGGAAGGTCACGCCATTGACCGGGAACTGGTTGGCGTTGCCATTGAAGGGGGCCCAGGAGCCGAAGTAGCTGCCTTCGGTCGAGACATCGGTGGCCGCGGCGATCGGCTGGGGCGGATCCCAGGTGATGGCCGCCGCTTCGGAATCCTGCGGCAAGGCCGCGAGCAGAATCATCCCGGTGGCGACCGGGATGGCACGGTTCGCGTCCTTCTTGTGAATGGCAATTCTTGATCTCATGGGTTTTCGGGTTTTATCGACCTTGAGAAGTCTGGGTGATGCCTCCGTGGTTTGTCACGGGAATTGAAATGGATAATCTTGCCCGAAATCCGGTTTCGGATTCGATCGTGGAATGGCCGTCAGGCCGAGGGCCGGCCGGATGCATGGCTCCTGTGGAGCTCAGGGGCGGGGCCGGAAGATCCGGACGTGATCGACCTCCATGAAGGTGCCGTCGATCGCATCGGTGATCTTTCCGCCCCAGCCGATGATGGCGAGGCTGAGCCAGACCGGAGCGGGGCTGTGGCAAAAGGTGTTCTTCTCGCGGCGGATCTCCTTGCCGTTGAAGTAGAAGACCAGCTCCTTCTCGGTCCACTGGAGTCCGTAGGTGTGGAAGTCGCGGGCGAAGTTGTGTTGGCCGTCGAGGATGTCGAACTTCGCCATCTCGATCCACTTCGCGCCGTCGTGGTATTCGATGCGGTAGTTGTCCATCATGCCGTTCCAGCTGCCCTTGTCCGGCCAGCCGTTGAGGAACTGGATGCAGCCGACCACGCGCTCGCCGGCGAAGGTGATTTCCACGGATTTCGTGCCTTCGACCTGAGTGACCCAGCGGCGGACGGGGTCCCCGTCGGCAATCAGCCGCGAAGTGTCGGTGCCGGGCTTGTGGGAGCCGCTCGCGCGGATCGCGGTGCCGGGTTCCCTGGCAAAGTTAACGAGGCCCGGCTTGTCGGTGTCGGCGGTCTTCGAGAAAGGATCCGGATAGCCGGCGGGGTTGGCGTTGAAAACGCGGAACTCCCCGAGGTGGAAGTGGCTGCCGTGGGTGGAGGTGAGCCGGATGCGGCGGGTTTTGACCGGGGTCTCCAGCTGGATGGAAACATCCGGCCGCACGCCGAAGGCGAAGCTCTTGGAGGAGGTGGGATGGGTCTTCCTGCCGTTGACCACCTTGATGTCGGACCAGTTGTGGATGTTGGTGTTGATCTCGTTGGGGAAGTGTCCTTCGTTGATATCGATCTCGAAGGACTTCTTGCCCGCGGGCTGTTTGCCCATGGTCATGATCCAAAAGGAATTGTTGGTGCCGGGGGCGGCGGCGTAGCGGTAGCGGCATTCGAAGTAGCCGTATTGGAAATGCTCGCGCGTCCAGATGTTGCCGGAGGTCCATTGCTGGCCGCCGCGTTGTTCCTTGCGGTTGATGAGTTTCAGGGTGCCGTTTGCCACCTTCGCGTTCTCCCGCCAGCGGCTGCTGAGGATGTGGGTGCTCGGCCCGTTCTGGGAGATCCAGCGGCGGTCGAGGTCCTGTTCCGACCCTTCGAACTCGTCCGACCACGCCAGCTCCCATTTTCCCGCGCCGCCGGGAAGGATGGAGTCGGCCCGCGGGGCGGGGTGCGGTGTTTGGGAGAATGTCGGAAGGAGAACGGCGAGGAAGAACAGGGGGATGAGCTTCATGGTTTGCCGGAAGGAGCGAGGGGGATCTGGACGTTGCTGCTGATCCGGCCTTCCTTCAGGTAGCCGTCGGCGGCGCCGAAGAGATGGGTCGGTTCGCCGTCCTCGATCAGCAACGCGGGGCGCTCGAGTTGGGAAATGCTGTTAGAGCCGTCGGCCAGCAGGAAGCGGGAGCCGAGGATCTTCGGTTGCGCGGCGGGCTTCCAGTCGAGCCCGTCGTCGGATTGGAACAGGCAGATCCCGCCCTTCGATCCGGTGAAGGTGCCGACGACATCGCGGGTGACGGCGTAGTAGCGGTTGCCGTGTTTCCTGCTGTGGAAGATGAAGGGATCCTCGGCGAGCATCCAATGGCCGCCGGCTCCGTCGGCCTCGAAGATCTTGCCGGGAGTTTTGACATAGGGGCCTTCGGGCCGGGCGGCGATGGCGGCACCGTAGCGGACCTTGCCGCCCATTTCCTTGCCGTCGACGTGCTCCACGGCCTTGTAGATCAGCAGCACGCCGCCGTCGGGACGCAGGCAGGCGGCGGGGTTGGTCACGCAAAGCGAGTCGAAGGCCTTCTTGTCTTCGGAGACGGTGACGATGGGCCGGTCGAGGCGGGTCCATGGGCCTTCGGGCTTGGCGGCCCAGGCGACGCCGATGCGCTGGTGGTTCCGGTGCATCGGGTAGCTCTTCCCGTCGCCGTGGTTGCCCATGTAGAAGAGATAGTATTTGCCGTCGTGGAAGAAGGCGTTGGCGTTGTGGGTCACGTCGGCGTCCCAGTACTTCCGGCCGGTGGCGGGATCGGTCCCGCGCGGCGGCAGGGCGACATTGACGTGCCGGTAAGGGCCGGCCGGGCGGTCGGCGACGGCGTAGGCGATCTCCGAGCGAAGGGCCCAGCCTGGGGCGAAGCCGGCTTTCACGGGCCAGCGGGAATAGAAGAGGTGATACTTGCCGTCCGGCCCTTTCACCGGGGCGCCGCACCAGACGAAGTGATCGTGCAGGGAGAAGCGGTTCGTGGCGGGAAGCGGCTGCACCCTGGAACCGAGGTCGAGGTCGTCCGCGGGCAGGACTTGGACGCAGAGGGCCAGCAGGGCGGTGCGGAGGAACATCGTGGTGCGTGATTGGCTCAGGGCTTCAGGGTGGCGTGGCGGCCGAGGTAGCCGAAGCCGTGGCTGGCCCGGACGGTGGTGCCGGGCTGGAACTGGAGCGCGCCATCGCCCTTCGAAGCGGCTTTGCCGGAGGCGAGCTTGAGGCGGCCGGTGAAGGTGCCGGAGCTGGCGGAATCCTCGGTGACGGTGACGCGCTCGGTGTCGCCCAAGCCGCTGGCGACCGTGACGGTGCCGGTTTCCGCCTTGCCGTAGTCGAAGTTCAGCGGGGCGGTCAGGCGGATGACGAGTTCGTCGCCCTCCTTGGCGAGTTCGACCTTGGACTCGCTCCACGCGAGGTAGGCGAGGCTGATGTTGAAGGCGGTGTTGAACTGGACCCAGCCTTCGGTCCAGCCGATGTCGCCGGCACCGGGGTTGTAGGGGTAGTGGCCGTTCTTCGGCGAGCCGTCGATCACGAAGCGGGCATCGGCGAGCTGGCCGATGCCGCCGACGTAGAACCGGAACCAGCCGTGCTCGACGCCTTCGACCTCGCGCGGGGCGTCGAAGGAGAAGTGGCGGCCGACCGGATTGCGGCCGAACATGTTGTCGAAGTGGGACCAGACGAGCTGGTCGAGGCGCTGCTGATCGTCCTTGCCGGTGATGAACCCGCGGGCGGCGAGGATGGGTGCGGGCAGGCCGACGACGTTGCCGGGTTCGTTCCACATCTGCTGCTTTTCGCCCATGGGTGTCCACTTGTCCGGTTCATCGCCGAGCTTGCGGAAGTCCCAGAGGTTGCCTGAGCGGCGGATGAGGACCTTCGCCCATTCGTTGAGTTTGTTCGGGAGGCCTTCCGGCGCTTGGTCGGGATACTCGCGGAGAAGGTGGGCGAGGCCGGTGACGGTGATGAACTCGCTCATGCGCTGGCCCTTGGTGACGAGCGGGTCGTTCCAGTCGAGGTGCTTGACCATCCATTCGGCCTGTTTCACGGCGGCATCGAGGTAGATCGCGGCATCGGGACGTTTCTCGCGCTTGGCGACCTCGTGCATGAGGAGGTTCGGCTCGATGGATGCGCCGGGCGGGAGGGAGCCCTTGGTGCTGCCGATCCTCGTCTTGAGGGCGAGCAGGTTGTGCTCGGGGCTTTCGTCGTAGGGGTAGGAGTGGTCCTTTTTCGGATCCGCCCAGGTCCTGAAGGCGAAGTCGCGGACGGCTTGGTAGTTCTGCTCGGGCAGCCAGGCTTCGAGGGTGGGCCAGGCGTAGAGGAAGTAGGCGAGCTGGGCCTTGAGGTGCTCGTGGCTGACCTGCTGGGTGACGATGATGTCGGCGCCCCAGTGGATGAGTTTGACGAGGTCGGGCGCGTCGTCGCGGTAGGGCTCGAGGGCGCCCCACAACTTCTTGTTACCAGGTTTCTCGTACTTCACCTGGCGCGGCATGCGCTCGTAGGCGGAAGGGTTCGAGAGCCACTGCGGAACCAACGTGTGGAGTTCCCAGCCGAAGTGGTGGTCGTCGCGCCAGCCGAAGGAGCCGCGGCATTCGTTGCGGTGGTCGCCGACGTAGTGGCGGCTGTCGATCATGAAGTCGACCGCGTCCTGGTAGCTGACGCGCTCGAGCCAGTTCGGGCCGATGCGGAAGGGAACGGAGACCAGGCCGCCGGCTTCGACGACGTATTCGGTTTCGCCGGAGGGGTTGAAGGACGAGAAATCCCCGATCTTGCCGGTGATCGTGCCTTCGGCGAGGGCGTCGCCGCCCTTCGCGGGGCGGACGATGAAGCGGGTGCCGTCGGCGAGCGTCGGCGCGGTGAATCGCTTCGGCTTGCCGAGATTGAAGCCGCTCTGGTTGAGATAGATCAGCGGAATGTCGGCCTGGTTGGAGCCGCCGGGCTGGCCCTTGGGCAGGGGCGGGAGGTCGCCGGCCGAGGCGGGCCAGACGACGAGTTCCTTGACGCGGGCGTAGCCCTGGTGGCTGGCTTGGACCCAGAGGCGGAGCTTGTCGGTTTTGACCGCGACGGTCTGGTCGAAAGGGATGGCGAGGGCGGTCGCCTTGTTGCCGCGGATCGAGGCCGAAGGGATGTCGGTCCACTCGCCGCCGCTCCAGAACTGGATCTTGAAATCCGAGATCGCGTCGGAGTCCCCGAAGCCGCTGAAGAGGTGAATCCCGGCGAGCAGCTGGACCGAACCGAGATCGACGGCAAGCCATGCCGGATCGGAGGACGGCTTGCTGACCCAGCGCGAGGCATCGCTGACCTTGCCGTCGATCGCCTTGGCGGCGGAGAGGTCGCCGAGGGTGGAGCTCGCGGTGGCGGACTTCGGCTTCAGCGGCTCGGCGGCGGTGGCCGCCGCCGCCGAGAGGGCAAGAAGTGTGGGCGGGAGTGCCAATGGAATGCGGATCATGGGGAGAAGGGATGGGCTTTCTCTACGGGCTGCGGTCGATGGATTTCGCGGAGCTTCGGGACGGCGGAGGTGCACAAGGTTCGGCCCCGCCCGGATCGGTGGAGATTCGGGCGGGGCCGTGGTCAACCCCGGGAAAGCGTTGCGGACGCGGTCAGGGCGCGACGTCGGTCTTGATGCGGAGGAAGCCCTTGCCGGACAGGCCTTCGGAGGCATCGAGCTTGAAGGTGCGGTATTCCCAGGCGGTGGAGGCCAGGCTCGGGAGGCCGGTGGCGGCGGGTGCGGTATCCGAAGCCGCGCCGACCGAGACCGCGGAATCCGGGAAGGTCAGGGCGAGCGAGCCTTGTGCGGTGTAGACCACGCCGTCGATGGTGGCGGTCTGGACGCCGTTCGGACCGGTGGCGAAGACGGCCCCGTCGCGGACCGCTGCGACGAGGGTGAGCTCGTTGCCGGCGGGCGCGCTGGCGTCCTGGATCAGCAGGGCGGTGAGGCCGTTGTCGGAGCCGCTCTTGGGGTTTCCGTTGAAGGCGAACTCGGCGAGGTTGTCGGAGCCGTCGTTGTCCGGGTCGGCGGTCTTTCCGATGATCGCGGGATTGGTTTCACCCGGGAAGAAACTGTCGATCCAGGCCACGAAGGGATCGCTGACGACAGCCACTTCGAGCAGGCCGGTGGACTCGGTGAAGGTCCACTCGTTGCCGGCGGCGATGAGTTTCCAGGTGCCGGGAGTCACGATGGACTCGGTGAAGGTGCCGGCCGTGCTGGCAACCGCGAAGGTGGCGGGGTCGTAGTCTTCGGTGGCGAGAGTGGCGGTGTTGACCAGGGTCCAGGTATTACCCGGAGTGGTGTCGGTGCCAGCGAGATTGAGGAAGATCTTGCCGTCGAGGATCAGGTTGCCGGTGCCCTGGATCGAGTTCGTCACGCCATTCGCGCCGGGGGTCAGGGTCAGCTGGCTGTCGGCGGCGACGGTGAGGTTGCCGTTCACGGTCGTGTTCCCGGTATGGTCGAACTGGAGGCCGCCGGCCAGGGTGAGGGAGCCGGTGCCGGTCTGGACGAGCGACAGGTTCCCGGTGATGCGGCCGGCGTAGGTGGTCGAGCCGGTCTGGTTCACCGTGAAGGTGGACGGGGTGAGCGAGGAGTTGGTCAGGAACGCCGTGCCGGTGCCGCCACCTGCATTGGTGCGCTGGAGTCCGGCGACCGTCTGGTTGAAGCCGGCGAGGTCGACCGTGCAGTTGTCGGCCGCGGTGGTGGTGTCGATGTCCAGCGTGGTGCCGACCGGCAGGGCATCGGTGGCACCGAGTTCAAGAGTGCCGCGGATGATGTTGGTGAGGCCGGTGTAGGTGTTGGAGGTGCCGGAAACCACCACGGTGCCGGTCCCGCCCGCGCCTGCGCCGATGTTCAGGTTGGAGAAGGTGCCGTTGGCGAGCACTCCGGAGAGGATCAGCTTGCCGCCGATTCCCGTTCCGACGCGGGCGTCGGCGCTGTTGAAAGCGACCGGGCCGGCCCAGGTCGCGGTGGCTCCGGCCTGGGCCTGGAGCGCGCCGTTGAAGTCCGGGCTGCTGCCGGAGATCGTGATCGATTCGCCGGTGACGGTGATGCCGTTGGCGAGTTCGACCCGGCCGCTGGCGACCGTGGTGGCACCGGTGGTGGAGCCGAGGGCGGTGTTGGAGGCGACCGCCACCACGCGGGTGCCGCCGATCGAGACCACGCCGTCGAAGGTATTGCTCCCCGCGAGCGTCACCGGACCGCCGACGGACTTGGAGATGCCGCCGGTTCCGCTGATGGTGTTGGAAAGAGTGGTGCCGTCGGCGCGGTTGAGGACCAGGGTGCCGTTGTTCACGATGTTCCCGGTGACGGACCCGGTGAGGGTGTTGTTGCCCAGTTGCAGGGTGGATCCGGTCGCGATGGTGGTGTCGCCGGCGTAGCTGTTGGTGCCGGTGAAGGTGAGGATACCGGTTCCCTTCTGGGTGAAGCTGCCGGTGCCGCCGATGTTGTTGGAAAGCGTCTTGGCGGCGCCGTAGTTCGCCTCGATGGCGGCATTGTTGGTGACGGGGGCCGCGGGGGCGCCGAGGCTTCCGTTGGCGGTCAGGCCATCGCCCAGTTCGACGATGCCGGCGTTGATCGTGGTGCCACCGGCGTAGGTGTTCTCATTGGTGATGGTCAGTTTGCCGGTGCCGTTCTTGGTCAGGCTGCCGAGCCCCGCGACCGGGCTGCCGCCGAGGGTGTAGTTGTTGGCGCTGTTGTCGAAGGTCATGGCACCCGGATCGACCGAAGTGCCCTGAGCCGCGACGGTGAAGGAAGACGCGGTGTCGTTGAACAGCACCGCATCCTGGCTTTGGAAGGCATCCGGTGTTCCCCCGTTGAGCCAGTTCGGGGTGGAGAGGTTCCAGAAGGTGGGGTTCGTCACGTCGTCGCCTTTCCAAACCAGCGAGGCCGGGGTGTAGGTGAAGAGAAGCTGGGTGCCGCCGGGGTTGAAGGAGAGGCTACCGCGGCCAGTGAAAGAGAAATTGGAGATCGTCCCGCTGATCGGGCCGCCGGTGGATTCCATGACCACCATGTCGGTTACGGCCGACGAGGGGGCGGTGAGTTTCACCGACACGACGCTGTTCGTCGCGTCGATGCTCGCCGCCTTGAAGTGGGCTCCGGGAGCGGTGGTGGTGGGATCCAGGAAGAACTCGTGGGTGCTGGCGGGCGCGGTGCCGAAGGTCAGGGATCCGGTCGTGCTGCCCTCGCCCAGCAGGCCGGTGCCGCTCGCCAGGGTGATGTTCGAGGTCAGGCTGCCGGTCAGGTTGAGGCGGCCGAGGCTGATGGTGGTGGGGCCGGTGTAGGTGTTGGCGCCGGCGAGGGTGGTGGTGCTGCTGGCACCCACGACCCCGGCACCGCTGAGGGCGGAGTTGGACTGGGTGATGCCGCCGGTGCCCGTGATCGCGCCGTTGAGCACGATGCCGTCGGAAACGTTGGTGGGCGAGAGCTGGAGCGTGTGGGAGTTGAGGTTCACGGTCGCGGTGCCCGAAAGGGTCACCCGCACGCCTGCCACGCCGCGGTTGAGAATGTTGCTATTCGCGGTCAGGGTGACCGGGCCGTTCAGGGTGTTGTTTCCGGCGCGTCCGCGGATCGATCCTCCGGCGAGCTCAAGGTCCCAGGCATTGAAGCTGAGGTTGCCCCCTGAGCCGTTGGCTGTCGCTTGCCCGATCGCTTCGCTGGTAAGGGCCCCGAGGTTGACGACGCCCTTGGTGAGTTTGACGTCGGCTCCAGCCGGCCCGAAGGCACCGGGGGAGTCGATGGTCATGTTATTGTCGTTGTTCGTTGCGGAGACCTCCACCGCGGTCAGTCCGGTGTTGTCGGACTTGACGAAGAAAGTCGTGGCGGTTGCCACGGTTCCCGCCGTCGGGTTGAAGATCAGGCTGCCGACGAGCGGGGCGGTGAGGTCGATGCCCGAAATGTTGGTCGCGGTCGCCGTGCCGCCCGAAAAGGTCATGGTGTTGACCCCGTTGCCGCGGATTTCCGTGTTGGCGACGGTGAAGCTCAGGCCGGAGACGGCGACGTTCTGGTTCAGCGTCACGATGCCGGTGGTCGTGGCGAAAGTGGGACGATTGCCATCCACCCAGAGGCCAAGGGTGCCGGTGGCGGATCCGTCGCGCCACGCCGTGGCATTCCAGTTTCCGGTGCCGCCGATGCCGGCGGTCGCGCCGTTGGCGTCCCAGAAGTAGTCGGCCGCCTGCGTGGAGGTGGCGAGGGCGATGAGGACGAGGAACGGATTGTTTCTGACTTTCATGGGTTATTCTCGGGTTCGAGGGTCGGTGTCTGCCGCCGGTGCGTGCGGGCGACACGCCGTGAGGCAAGAACGAGCGTCGAACCTACGCGAATCCCTCGATCGAAAGCCAGACTGGTTTGCGCATGAGTTCTTCAAAATTGCGCACGATCCCGGGGTGTCCGGGAGAGGGATTTCCGGCCTCCCGCGACGGGTGCAAGCCTGCCCGCGGCCCCCTCCGGTCAAGGTGCGACCGACGACGCGTTCACCACCGCTTGCCACGAGTTGCCCAGGGCGATCTCCCCGAACTTGAAGGCGGAAATGCGGGCTTGCACGGCGATCACGTCGAAAGGAACGGAGCCTCCTGCAAGCTGGCGGCGGGTGGTGAAGTCCCACTGGGCGGGTTCCGCGGACGGGACCGCGGCGATATCGGTGAAGCCGGCCATTGAAACCCGGTTGCCGCGTCGCGGGTCGAATTCGATCTTTGCCACGACGAAATAGGGCCCGGACCCTTCGGCAGGCAGTTCCGAGCGCTCCCAGCCGCCGGGCTCGGTGACCACCCAGTAGTTCCGGCCGCTCAGCCCCATGCCGAGGCGCGAGGTCGGGTCCTTCGAGTTCCGGAGCATCACGGTTGCCTCGCCGAGCTTGCCGCTTTTGTCGCGCAGGGCGGGGTTGACGCGGTGAAGGGAGAAGCCGAGGTAGAAGGTCCCCGGCTGCGTCGGGTCGATCGCTTCCGCCAGCGAGCGGCGCAGTTCGACGCCGCCGCCCACCAGCAGGGCCATGCCGGTTTTCCCGTCGCGTTTGACCAAGGGTTCCAGCGGGACAAAGCGGTGGTCGCCCTTGGGACCGCGGGTCGACTGCCACCAGGCACCCTTCCAGCCGGTGCCTAGTGAAAAGCGCTTTTCCCCGTTGAGGTCGGCGGGGAAGACGTCCCGTGCCAGCACCCGCGGCGGCGTGGCCAGGATCTCGCGGTCGGCCGGGGTCTTGTAATCCCGCATCCAGGTTTTGGTCGATGCTTCGAGCTGGCGGCTGTTGCCGTCCGGCGTGAGCAGCACCGTCTGTCCCGCGGCAAGGAAGATGGTGCCGGGGTGCTCCATGCCGACCGGTTCGGCGATCTCGATCTCGCCCTCGAGCACGTGGACTTCCGAGGCGCCGTCGGCTTCGACCGAAACGCCGAATTCGGTGCCCAGGTCCATGATGGTGGAAGTCGGGGTCAGCAGGCTGAAGCTGTAGAGCCCGTCATCGCAGCGCACGGTGGCATTGCCCCGGTGCAGCCGCGCGGCTTTCGGGCCGAGGGGTTCAAAGGCGGCGGGCCCCTGGAGTGCCAAGCGGGCGCCGCCGTCGAATTCGATGATCGCGACGCCGGACTCCAGCTCGAGGATTCCGGACGAGAGCCGCTGGTCCGGCTTCATCGCGCCTGCTCCCTTCCAGTGGCAGTCGCGCGTGTCGAGCAAGGTGGCGAAGTCCTTTGCGGCACCGGGCGGCGCGGCGGCCAAGGTCCCGGACCGGTCCGGGCGGCTGGCATGCCAGATCCCGAGCGAGGCGAGTGCCAGCACGGCGACGGCGGCGGAGGCCGCCCGCCAGCGGCGGGGCGGGGCTTGCGGCAGGGGGGAATCGATTCCGCGGAGGGATTCCTCACGGAGCGCGACGTCTGTGCGCACCACCTGGAGATAGCGGTCGCGGGTTTGGCGGGAGGCGAGCAGGTCGTTCTCGAGCCGGTGGAATTCATCCGGCGTGAGGTCGCCGAGCAGGTGCCGGTGCATCCTTTCCCAGTCGGCATCGGGCCCGGTCCCGTCTTCCCGTGATTCGTTCTTCATGGCGGCGCTTTGGTGCAGGGTGGCGCGGTCAGCCGCCGCTCGCGGGGTGGCGTGAGAGGTCCTCGTTGATGCAGCTTTGCAACTTGGCCCGCAGCCGGCCGAGCAGCTTGTAGAGGCTGTTCACGCTGCGGCTGGATTGTTCGGCGAGTTCCTTGACCCGGCCGCCGCCGGCGTAGGGGGCGAGCACCAGTTCGCGGTGCGCGGGCTGCATCCGCTGGAAGCAGCGCTCGAGGGCCTGCTTTTCCCGCGCGAGCCGGTCTTCGCCGGTCTCCGCGGCTTCGTCGGCCAGCATGGAAAGCAGCTCCTCGCTGAAGACGAGCCGGTCTCGGGCGAAGTCCCGGCGTGCCCGCAGGGCTTCGAAGCGGACGATGACCTTGGCCCAGGGCAGGAAGTTCTCCGGCGCGTCCAGTTGGTCGAGCTTGCGCCACATCACCACGCTGGCTTCCTGGATGACCTCGTCGACGGCGTCCCAGGTCGGGACCATGACCCGTGCGTAGGCCCGCAAGGTGGCCTCGTGCTGGATGAACATCCGCAGGAATCGACCGTCGGCATCGGCGGCGCGGGATCCCTGCGGGCTGTCTTGAGACGGGTTCATCGGCCTGCGTGCGTCGGGATCACCAGTCGTCGGTCCGGAAGGGCGACGCGGGCAGTCCGGCGCCGTTGACCAGCGGCGCGGCGGGATTGTCGGCCCAGGCGTAGCGCACCGCCACCGGGGATTTCACCTGCGGGCTGGAAACGATCACGCGGTCCCCGTCGATCCTCGCCGTGGCCCAGACCCACTTGCGGTCCTGGCCCGCGATGGCGAAGCCCTTGAGCTCGCCCTCTTTCGACTTCAGTCCGCCGTCGGCGTGGGTGAAGCGGATCACCACCGAGCCGTCCTTGATCTCGTGGCCGGCGGGCAGGGGACCGGAGGAGGGGATCTTCTCGCCGTAAACCTCCGCGCGGGCCCAGAGGGCGAGGCGCTTGCCCACGGTTTGCTTGTCCTTGGGGTGGATGTTGTTGGCGTCGCCGGCATCGATCACAATCGCCATGCCGGTGTTCGGCAGCGAGCGGGACTTGAGCATGGCTTCGCGGATCAAGGCCCAGCCGCTGGGGGCGCCGGGGTCGTCGACGGGTTTCTTGAAGCCGGGGAGCTGGACGCTGGCGAAGGGGAAGTCGCCCTGGCCCCAGAGCTTGCGCCAGTCGCGGATCATCAGCGGGAGTTGCGCGGTGTAGAGGCTGGCGCCGGGGAGTCCCGCGTTGCCTTCGCCCTGGTACCAGATCGCGCCGCGGATCGCGTAGGGTGCCAGCGGGGCGATCATTCCGTTGAAAAGATTCGCCGGGCGGCCCTGGTGAAGGCGCGGGGCGACGACCGGCTGCGGCTGCGGGGGCGGGCGCTTGCCGGCGGCTTTCGCGGCGGCGGCCTGCTTCTTCCACGCCTCCACCTGCTTGGCGTGGCGGGCCTTGGCCTGCGCGTCGTCGAAGGGCTCCGCGACGCGCTTTTTCCAGGAATCGAGCAGCGGCGAAAGTTCGGGCAGCGATTCCTGCGCGGGGAGGCTGGTCCAGCTTTGGATCGGCGTGCCGCCCCAGGACGAGTTGATCAGGCCGACGGGAACCTTGAGGGTTTGATGAAGATCGCGGCCGAAGAAGTAGGCGGTGGCGGAGAACCGGGCGACGGTTTCGGGCGAGCAGACTTCCCATTTGCCCGCGCATTCCACCTGCGGCGTTTCGGCGGTCTTGCGCACCACCGAGAACATCCGGATTTCCGGGTGCTTCGCGCTGGCGATTTCCGCCTTCGCGTTGTTCACCCCGTTGACCTGCATCTGCATGTTCGACTGGCCCGATGCCAGCCAGACCTCGCCGACCAGCACGTCGCGGATGGTGATCTCGTTGGTGCCCTTCACCGTCATGACCTGCGGTCCGGTGGCGGTGATCTTGCCGAGCTTGACCGACCATTTGCCATCGGGGCCGGCGGTGGCGGACTGCGTTTGTCCGGCGATGCTCACCGTCACCTTTTCTCCCGGATCCGCCCAGCCCCAGACCGGCGCGGCGGCATCGCGCTGGAGCACCATGTGATCGGAAATCAGCGCGGGCAGGCGGACGGCGGCGCAGAGCGGGGCCGGGAGCAGCATCGGCAGTGCGAGAAGGGCGTGACGGAGGTTCATGGGTTGCGGGCGGGCGGTGAGGATTTCACTTTTGCGAGCAGGGCGGCGAGTCGTTTCGCGACCTGGGGCTTCTCGGCATGGAGGTTCTTCGTTTCGCCGGGATCTTCGCCGAGGTGATAGAGCCCCGGTTTCGCCGGACGCTTCGGGCCGGGTTTGGGACCCGAAGACCAGCCGTCGGCGGTGGCGAGGTCGGGGATGTATTTCCACGGGCCCTCGCGGATCGCGAGGTCGCCCTTGCCGCTCATCAGCACCAGATGATCGCGGCCGGCATCGCGCGAGGTCCCGGTCAGCAGGGGCATCAGGTTGAAGCTGTCGGGTGCGGCCCCGGCGGGCAAGGGGCGTCCCACCATCGCCGCCGCGGTGGCCGGCAGGTCGATCATGCTGACCAGCGCGGGCGATTCACCCGGGGCGATGCGGCCTTTCCAACGCGCGAGGAACGGCACGCGGTGCCCGCCTTCCCAGAGTTGGGATTTGACACCGCGCCAGGGGCCGTTCGGACGGTGTTCGCCTTCCTCGGTCCGGTAGGCGCCGTTGTCGCTGGAAACGATCACCAGCGTGCGGCCGGCCAGCGAGTGGCGGTCGAGGGCCTTGAGCACCTCGCCGACCGACCAGTCGAGTTCGTGCACCATGTCGGCCCGCGGGCCGAGGCCGCTGGTTCCCGCGAAGCGCGGGTGGGGGATGGTTGGCGCGTGCACGTCGTGCGGCGTGAAGCAGAGGAAGAAGGGCCGGTCGTGGTGCTTGTCGATGAAGCCGACCGCCTCGCGGGTCAGCGTGTCGGCGATCTCGGTGTCTTTCCAAAACGCCGCCTTGCCGCCGCTCATCCAGCCGATCCGCCCGCGGCCGGCCGCGTAGCGTTTCATCGGTGAATCCTTGCCGGGATCTCGGTAGGTGATCCGGATCGGGTCGGCGGGATCCAGCCCGACGACGCGGTGGTCGCGGATGTAGACCGTGGGCACCCGGTCGTTGGTCGCGGGGATCCCGAAGAATTCGTCGAAGCCGATCTCGAGCGGGCCGGGCTTGAGCTCCCGGTTGTAGTCCGGCGCGTCCGTGCCGAAGCCGAGATGCCATTTGCCGATGATTCCCGTGCGATAGCCCGCGGACTTCAGCAGCCCGGCCACGGTGAACGAGCCGGTCGGGATCAGCAGCGGCGAATCCCCGTTGGCGACTCCCTTGTCGAGACCGCTCCCTTTCCTCCGCCACGAATACTCGCCGGTGAGCATCGAGTAGCGGGTCGGCGTGCACATCGCGGCGGGTGAGTGGCCGTCGGTGAAGCGGAGGCCTTCGCCGGCCAGCGCGTCGAGGTTCGGGGTCCGGATGCCCTTGGCCCCCTGGCTGCTGAGATCGCCGTAACCGAGGTCGTCGGCGAGGATGACCACGAGGTTCGGCGGTGGATCGGCGGCGGAGGCTCCGGGGAGGCAGAATGCGGCGAGCAGGGGAAGGAAGGGGCGCACGGGGTAGGGCAGCGGGAAAGGGTTCCGACAGGGGCTTGGAGGTGTCCCTTCCTACGTCCGGAGGCGCCGCGAGCTGCCGGAAAATCCGCGGCTTGGCATTCACGTCGGGCGCTTCGGCCGCAGATCCAGCCGCATGCCCTTGCAACGCTGGAGGATCAGCCAGAGCCCGGTTCCCCCGAGCGCCGCGGCGGCGAGCAGCAGTCCCAGGCCTGCCGCCGCGAAACCCGTCGCCGCGGCGGCGATGGCGGCAAGCATGGCCGCCACGCAGGCGAAGCCGGCGATGACAGCCGGAACGGTCCTGCTGAAGCCATGGCTGCTGAAGACCGAGCCCGAAACCGAGCGGGTCAGGCGGTTCATGGCCGAGAGCGGAAACAACGAGGCGTGGATCAGGAAAGGAACAAGGATCCACCACGGGCCACCGCCATCGGGGGCAAACAAGGGCACCCATGCCAGCACCGGCAGCACCCAGAGCAACGAGACCCAGGCGGCGCGAAGCGTCCACTCCTTGGTCACCGCGCGCATCCACTCGCCGGGACAGACCGGCAGCATGGCGAATCCCGGAAAGCGACCGATCCCCTGCGCCTCCATCGGGTCCAGCCACGGCTGAAAGCGGGAGCGCCGCGCCGGCCAGCCGCTCATGACCGCCACCGCCGCGAGGGCCACGATCGCGACTAGCAGCCAGAACGCATGGCCGTCGAACCACGCGCCGAAATCCGCTTGCCGGAGCGCCAGCCGGGGCAGCCAGGCCAGGGCGGCGAGCCCCGCGAGGGAAAGGACGGTCCAGCGCGTTTGGGCGGACCAGACAAAGGCATCGTGGCTGCCCAGCGTGGAGATCAGCCGCTGCCGGGGCGTGAGCCAGCGCCAGATCCAGCGGTCGAGCCACGGCATCGGCTGGCCGGGCATGTAGCCTGCCATTCCGAACCAGGCGAAGGCCACCTGCTTGCGGATCTCGGCGCGCTGTTCCTCGCCGGATGGTCCGGGGTCCGCCGTCTCCGCGGCGGCTTCTTCCTTCTCCTCCTCTAACGGAGTCACGAGATCCCGGAAAGCCACGGCCGCGGGCATGCGGCTGCGGTCCTGCCACGACCGCCACCAGTCGCGCAGGGCGATCGCCAGCGCGCAGGCCAGCAGCAAGCCCTGGAGCATGCCGGTGCGGCTTTCGTGAAAGACGAGGGACCACGGCAGCACCGGCAGCCATCCGGCCGCGGCCCCGTGGACCAGCCGTTCCCACATGTCGCCCTTCTCGTCCAGGAGCCAGGGCGAGAGGAGGCCATAGCCGGCGGTCCAGACCCCGCTGGCGCAGACCACCGCATGGGAGAGCCGGCCGCCGGACAGCAGGAAGCCGGTCGTTGTGGCAAGCATCGCCGCGCCCAGCGCCGCCATCACCCCGGTGGCCTCGGAGAAGGCGGCGATCCCGGCGGAGGCCGCCAGCACGGCGATCGCGAACGGTGAAAGTTGGCCGACGATCTCGCGGGTCTGGATCCGGCGCGCGACTTCGTGGGAGGCCGGAGTCCATTCGACAAGCCAGGCTTGATGCAGCCAGCGCGCCCTGAGGCAGGATGCCAGAAAGGCGCCGGCCAGCCCGCACGCGGCGGCGATGCCGGTCGCTCCGCCCGCCGCCCCGAGGCGCTCCTCGCCCGCAATCATCAGCACGCCCTGGACGATCACCCAGACCGTCAGCAGGCCGGCATTCTCCCTGAACCAGCCGTTCGGCATTCCGCGGCGATCCAGCGCTTTCGCAAGCCGGCGCCTCAGGGGGCGTTCCCACGATGGACGGCCGATCATGCGCGCGCTTCCTCGATTCCGAGTTCCACTCCCAGGCGCCGGGTCAAGACCTCCGCATCCTGTCCTTCCGTCCGTTCGTTCATCCGGGTCCCGCCGCGGCCGATCACCACGATGCGGTCGGCAAAGCGTGCCGCCAGCTCCGGGAACTGGGTCGTGTAGACGATGCACCTCCCGCGCTCCGCCGCGGCCCGGGCCAGCCGGCGGAAAGCCTCCATCCCGCGTGCATCCATCCCCGCCGCGAAGGGCTCGTCGATCAGCCAGACCTCCGGGTCCGCGCAGTGGAGCGCCAGCAGGACCGACTTGTAGCGCTGGCCGCGCGACAGGCTCTCGACCGGGTGCAGCGCGACCTCGAGCAAGCCGAGCCGCTCCAGCCACTCCTCGAGATCGAGCGGCGGCGCGGCATCGATCCCGCGCCAGAGCTCCGAAAAGATCGCCGCATTGCGGATCGTGTCCGCCCCGCCGAAATGAAAGCCGTCGCCGGGCAGCAGCATCATCCGCTGGCGATGGTCCAGCCGGTCGCGGTCCAGCTTCTCGCCGCCGATCTTCACCTCGCCGCGATCCCAGCCGAGGATGCCGGCCAGGCAGCCGAGCAGCGTGGTTTTGCCGGCACCGTTGATGCCCAGCACCGCGACGATCTCGCCGGCACCGAGGGACAGGTCGACATCCCGGAGCACCCACTTCGAATCATACCGCTTTCCCAATCCCTCCGCCTCCAGCAAAGCCATGCACAAGACATCACCTCCGGAGCGGTTGAGTCAATCCAAGGTCTACTAAAATCATAACTCGACCCGCTCCTTGTTGGATTCGGGGATTTCCCAACATCCGGCCGTTGATCTGGAGATCGGCGGCCAAAGCGGTTCCCTTCCTCCTTTCCGGCAGGCTTGAACCGCCGGGCGGATGCTCCATGGTGCCGGCCACCCGACGATCATGAACGCCCGATCCCATCTCCCGCTTGCCGCCACCCTCCTCACCCTGGGCTCCGGGGTCGCTCTCCTCGCCGGGAAGAACCCGCGCGAGGGCGAGGCCCTGACGCAGGCCTTCGGCGTGGACAAGATGGACCGCGGCGCCGACCCGCGGGCGGACTTCGCCCGCTATTCCGCCGGCACCTGGTATGCCCGCACGGAAATCCCCGCCGACAAGCCGCGCTGGGGGGCGATCATGGAGCTGGCGGAAATCAACATGGGACGCCTGAAGGGGATCGCCGAGGAAACGGCGGCAAAGCCCGGTCCGCCCGGGAGCCCGTCCCGGCAGGTGGGGGATTTCTATGCGTCGGCGATCGATGTGGACGTCATCAACCGGCGCGGCCTCGAGCCGGTGGCGGCCGACCTCGCGGCGATCGACGCGGCGGCGGACCGGGAACGGTTGCTCGACCGCGCGGCGGACCTCCACCTCAAGCTGGGCAGCCCCTTCTTCGGCGCGGGCTTCGGTCCGGATGCGAAGGAGAGCGACCGCTATGCCTTCGCCCTCTATCAGGGCGGCCTGAGCCTGCCCTCGAAGGAATACTACTTCTCCGCGGCCTTCGAACGGGAGCGGGCGGAGTTCATCCGTCACGTGGCGAAGATGTTCGAACTCGCCGGCGACGGTGCCGCCGTGGCGGAGGGTCGGGCGAAGGTGGTGTTCGGGTTCGAGAAGACCCTCGCCGCCAACTCCAAGCTGCCGGTGGAACTGCGGGACCGGATGGCGAACTATCACAAGATGAGCATCGCCGATGCGTCGGCCGCTTATCCGGGGATCGAGCTTCTGCATTTCACGAAGGCAATCGGCCTGCCGGAAGGGGTGAAGGATGTGATTGTCGGGCAGCCGAAGTTCTACGAGGGGCTTTCAAAGGCGCTGCTGGAAACCCCGCTCGCCGACCTGAAGAGCTACCTCCGCTGGCAACTGCTGCGCTCCGCCGCGCCTTATCTTTCCGAGCCCTTCGGGCAGGAGAGCTTTCGCTTTTACGGCACCGTGCTGAGCGGCACGCCCAGCCAGGAACCGCGCTGGCAGCGGGCGGTCCGCGCGGTGGACGGCTCGATCGGCGAGGCCCTCGGCAGGCTTTATGTCGAAAGGTATTACCCGCCCGAGGCCAAGGCGAAGATGGACGGGATGATCCGCAACATCCAGGCCGTCTTCCGCTCGCGGATCGAGACGCTGGAATGGATGTCCGATGCCACCCGCGCGAAGGCCCTCGCCAAGTTCGACCGATTCGAACCGATGATCGGCTATCCGGCGAAATGGCGTGACTACTCCGCCATCGAGATCAAACGCGACGACTACTTCGGGAACATCGTCCGGACCGCGATGGCGGACTCGCGCCGGGCGATCGACCGCAGCGGACAAAAGGTCGACCGCAGCGAATGGGGCATCAGCCCGCCGACCGTGAACGCCTACTACTCGCCGTCCGCCAACCAGATCGTCTTTCCCGCCGGCATCCTCCAGCCGCCCTTCTTCGATTTCCACATGGACGACGCCGTGAACTACGGGGCGATCGGCGCGATCATCGGCCACGAGATCACCCACGGCTTCGACGACCAGGGCCGGAACTCCGACGCCGACGGCAACCTGACCGACTGGTGGTCGAAGGAGGACGACGCGAGGTTCCGCGAGCGGGCGAAGAAGCTGGTCGACCAGTTCAACGGCTACCAGGCCTTGCCGGGACTGGCGATCAACGGGCAGTTGTCGCTGGGCGAGAACATCGCCGATCTGGGGGGCACCTCGATCGCTTTCGAAGCCTTGCAGCGCTCGCTGGAGGGAAAGAAGTCGGAGCTCATCGACGGACTGACACCGGAGCAGCGCTTCTTCATTTCCTGGGCGCAGCAGTGGCGGACGCTCTACCGCGAGGACGCGATGCGGATGCAGGTCGCCCGCGGCCCGCATGCCCCCGGCAACTTCCGCGCCTACGGCCCGCTGGTGAACCAGCAGGAATTCTTCGACGCCTTCGGGATCAAGGAAGGCGACCCGATGTGGCGCAAGCCGGAGGAGCGGTGCAAGATCTGGTGAACCGCCCGACCGGCGGGTCACCTTGAACGGTGCATCACCTTGATTGGAGTGTCGCCATGCAGGCGACATGACGGCGGACGGGCGGCATCTTGCCGCCCGGGCCCTCCCGCCGAGCCCCATCAAGGCCTCACCCCGCCACCCTCAAGCTCGCCCTTGAGCACTCCCCACACCGTCTCCGCCACCTTCGCCTGACCTTCCGCGGTCGGGTGGATGCGGTCGTCTTGATTCAACTCCTCGCTTCCACCCACGCCTTCTAACAAAAACGGAACCAGCGCCGCCTTCTTCTCCTTCGCGACGTCCGGAAAGACGGCCCGGAACTTCGCGGTGAAATCCTCGCCCATGTTGTCGGGCATCTGCATCCCGGCCACGACGACCTTCATGCCCGGATTCGCAGCGCGGGCCTTGTCGATGATCCCGGCCAGGTTCTCCTTCGTCTGCTCCGGCTGGATGCCGCGCAGGCCGTCGTTCCCGCCGAGCGCGACGATGAGCACGTCCGCGCCTTGCTTCCCCAGTGCCCAGGCGACCCGCCGCAGGCCGCCGGCGGTGGTGTCGCCGCTCACCCCCGCATTCGCCACGGTGTAGGGCAGGCCTGCGGCATCGATCTTCTTCTGCAACAAGGCCGGGTAGGCTTCCTGCGGATCCAGCCCGTAACCGGCGGTGATGCTGTCGCCGAGCACGACGATCCGTTTCTTCGCACCGTTTGCATTCGCCGCATCTTGCGCCCATAGTCCGCCGCCCGTCACGGCCAACAGCCCCAGCACCAGGAATCTCCGACATGACATCCGCATCGCCCGCCAGCCTAGAATCCGCCCACCGGGCTGTCAAACGGACCCTCCTCGAGGTGCGCGACCTGAGAAAGGTCCACCGCACCGCAAGCCACGAATTGACGGTGCTCCGAGACGTCTCGCTGACGCTGGAAGAGGGGGACACCCTGGCCATCATCGGTCCCTCCGGCAGCGGCAAGACGACCCTGCTCGGGCTCTGCGCGGGGCTGGACGATGCCACCGGCGGCTCGGTGCTGCTGGACGGCCAGGCGATGGAATCGCTGAGCCAGGACGCCCGCGCGGCGCTGAGGAACCGCCTGGTCGGCTTCGTGTTCCAGAGCTTCCAGCTCATCCCGACGCTGACCGCGATCGAGAACGTCCTCGTCCCGCTGGAGCTGCGCGGCGAGCGGGGTCGGGAGAAGGAAGCGGAAGCGCTGCTCCGGGCGGTCGGTCTCGGTGACCGGCTCGATCACTACCCGCTCCAGCTTTCCGGCGGCGAGCAGCAGCGCGTCGCCCTGGCCCGGGCCTTCATCCACCGGCCGAAGATCCTCTTTGCCGACGAGCCGACCGGCAACCTCGACGCGGAGACCAGCGGCCCGATCGTCGAGATGCTGTTCCGCCTCAACCGCGAGGCCGGCACGGCGCTGGTGCTGGTGACCCACGACCCGGCCCTGGCGGCGAAGGCGAGGCGGGTCGTGAAGATGAGCGGGGGGACGATCGTCGGGGAAGAGGTGAACGGGGTGATAGACTGAGGAGATGGTACTGGAGATCCGCCCTCGTTGAGAGGGGCGATGCTCTTTCTGCTTCCAGCGGCGGCGGGCCCGGCTAGCCTGCGTCCAACCCTCCCATGCCTGACTTTTTCGACACACCGATCCTTAACTCCCCCTACGACTACCCGGCGAGTCATTGGGAACTTGGAAAGGACGGCCAACCGACGAACCGGCTCATCAACGAGCGGCGGAAGTCCGCCTACTACACCCCGGTCCCGACCCCGAAGAAAAAGAAGGCGGCCAAGGAGCAGGCCGAAATGGCGCTTGTCGACAAGGAGGGGATCTCCACCGCGGGCGACGAGTATGATCCGACTCCCATCGTCAATGAACTCCGGCAGTTCGTGGACCAGTGGCGCGGCCTTCCGCAGAGCCAGTGGCAGGTGACGCCGGAGACCGCCCGCCTTCTCCTCCACTGGCGGCATCACCCCTTTTCCGGCGTCCGGCCCTTCTTCTGCCAGATCGAGGCGGTCGAAACCGCCATCTGGCTTGCCGAAGTCGCTCCGCAGCAGGGGCAGCGGGCCAAGAAATTCCTGGAATGGCTGAAGAACTCCAACGAGGAAGCGAATCCGGAGCTGTTCCGCATCGCCCTCAAGCTGGCCACCGGCGCGGGCAAGACCACCGTCATGGCCATGCTCATCGCGTGGCAGGTGATCAATGCCGTCCGCTACCCCGCGAGCAAAACGTTCACGAAGGGCTTTCTCCTCATTGCTCCCGGCATCACCATCAAGGACCGCCTCCGTATCCTGCTTCCGAACGATTCCGAGAGCTACTACAAGAACCGCGAGCTGGTCCCGGATGAATATCTGCCGTCGCTCGACAAGGCCCGGATCGTCATCACCAATTATCACGCCTTCAAGCTCCGTGAACGGCTCAGCCTCTCCGCGACCGGCCGCGCGTTTCTGAAGGGCAGGGGACCCGACCTCCAGACCCGGGAGACCGAAGGGCAGATGATCAAGCGCGTGATGCCGGAGCTGATGGGCATCAAGAACATCCTCGTTCTCAACGACGAAGCGCATCACTGCTACCGCCAGAAGCCCCTCAGCGACGATTCGTTTGTCGATGACAAGGGCGAGAAGCTCACCGGGGATGCGCTGAAGGAAGCCAAGGAGCAGGCCAAGAAGGACAATGAAGCCGCCCGCCTCTGGATCTCGGGGATCGAGGCGGTGAAGCGCAAACTCGGGGTCCGCACCGTTTACGACCTCTCCGCCACGCCCTTTTTCCTCGCCGGTTCCGGCTATCGGGAAGGCGCGCTGTTCCCTTGGGTCATGAGCGACTTCTCGCTGATGGATGCCATCGAGTGCGGTATCGTGAAACTCCCGCGCGTCCCGATCGCCGACAATGTTCCTGGTGGCGAGATGCCCAAGCTCCGCGACCTCTGGAACAATCTCAAGGAGGCGGGGCAAAGCCTGCCGAAGAAGGGTGCCGGGAAAAACCCGATCCCACCCGATCCGCTCAGCCTGCCACCACTTCTCCAGACCGCCCTTTTCGCCCTCTACGGTCACTACGTGAAGACCTTCGATGCCTGGCGGGAGCGCGGCATCTCGACCCCGCCGGTCTTCATCGTCGTCTGCAACAACACCTCCACTTCGAAGCTCGTCTATGACTTCATCTCCGGCTTCCACCGGACGGAAGACGGCAAGCCGACCCAGGCCTTCCATGCGGCACGCCTCCCGCTTTTCACCAACCACGACCAAAGCGGCAACCGGCTCGCCAAGCCGAACACCTTGCTGATCGACAGCCACCAGCTCGAGTCCGGGGAAGCGCTCGACAAGAACTTCCGCGAGGTCGCCTCGGACGAGCTGGAACTCTTCCGCCGCGAAGTGATCGAGCGGGCCCGGGATCCCCACGCCGCCGACAACCTCACCGACCAGGACCTGCTGCGGGAGGTCATGAACACCGTCGGCAAGAAAGGGAAGCTCGGCGGCGAGGTCCGCTGCGTGGTCTCCGTCTCAATGCTCACGGAGGGCTGGGACGCGAATACCGTGACCCACATCCTCGGCGTCCGCGCCTTCGGCACCCAGCTCCTTTGCGAGCAGGTCGTCGGCCGGGGACTCCGACGCCAGTCCTACGAGTTGAACGCCGAGAACCGCTTCGACGTCGAGTATGCCGATATCCTCGGGATTCCCTTCGACTTCACCGCGAAGCCCGTCGTCGCGCCGCCGAAGCCGCCGAAGAAAACCGAGCGGGTCCATGCCGTCCGTCCGGAGCGGGATCATCTGGAGATCACCTTTCCCCGCGTGGCCGGCTATCGCAGCGAGCTTCCGGACCGGCGGCTGCTTGCCAAGTTCGAGCAAGACCACGTCCTCACCCTCACCCCGGATATCGTCGGTCCCTCGATCACCAAGAACAGCGGGATCATCGGCGAAAGCGTGAACCTCACCGTGGAGCACCTCGCGTCCACCCGCCGCGCCACCATCCTGTTCGAGTTGGTGAAGCATCTCCTCTACGAGAAATACCGCGACGCCGGCGAGGAGCCGCCGCTGCATCTCTTCGGCCAGCTCAAGGTGATCGCCGGCGAATGGCTGGACACCTGCCTCCGCTGCACCGGCAACACCTTCCCCGCCCAGGTCCTCTATCAGGAAATCGCCGGCTGGGCTTGCGACCGCATCCACTCCGCGATCGTCAAGGGGACCAGCGAGCAGGCGGGCGGCGAGGGCGTGATCAAGGTGATGCTGGACCCGTACAATCCCCGCGGATCCTCCCGCCACGTGGCCTTCAATTCCTCCAAGGACCTGTGGACCACCGATCCCGAGCGCTGCCACGTCAATTACGTCGTCACCGACAGCGATTGGGAAGCCGAGTGCTGTCGCGTGCTGGAGGATCACCCGAAGGTCCTCGCCTACGTGAAGAACCAGGGCCTCGGCCTGGAGGTTCCCTACCGGATGGCCTCCCAGAACCGGAAATACCTCCCCGACTTCATCGCCCTGATCGATGACGGCCACGGCCCGGACGATCCGCTCCACCTGGTCATCGAGATCAAGGGCTACCGCGGCGAGGACGCGCAGGACAAGGCCACCACCATGCGCAATTTCTGGGTCCCCGGTGTGAACCGCCTCCAGTCCTTCGGCCGCTGGGACTTCGTCGAGTTCAAGGAGGTCTTCCAGATCGAGGCGGACTTCAAGGCCGCCGTTGAAAGGCACATCCACGGCATTCTCGGCCCGATCATTCAGGACTCCAACGCCATGCCATGAAAAGTCCTGCCCTCAGCCTTGCATCAGAGTTCAACCGGTCACGAACTGTGACCGGTTCCCAAATCCTGGTATCACAAAACGTGATACCAGGCCCCGCCAAGCCCGGAGGCAACCGCCCGACGGACTTTACGGAACAAGGGGTTGCCATGCTTCCGAACATTTTCCGCGGCGACCGAACGGTCGAGTTTACCGTCACCATGCCATGAAGAAGCACGATCCCGTTCTCATTTCCCCGGAAGCCATCGCCCCGATGGTCCACTGGATCCGTCATGAAAAGGTCATGCTCGATTCCGATCTCGCCAGTCTTTACGGGGTCGAGGCACGCGTCCTGAACCAGGCGGTCAAACGCAACATCAGCCGCTTCCCCGCCGACTTCATGTTCCAGATCACCGCGGAAGAAATGGACGCCTTGAACTCATCACAAATTGTGATGAGTTCCGGGAAACACCGGGGCCGCCGCTACCTCCCCTACGCCTTCACCGAGCAGGGCGTCGCCATGCTTTCCAGCGTGCTCCGGTCCCAGCGAGCCGTGGAGGTGAACATCGCCATCATGCGGACCTTCGTCCAGCTCCGCCGCCTCATGGATTCCAACCGCGAACTCGCCCGCGAGATCAGGGAATTGGAAAAGAAATACGACGGCCAGTTCCGCATCGTTTTCGATGCCATCCGCCAGCTCATGGTCCCTCCCGCCAAGCCGGCCCGCGAGATGGGTTTCCACACCCTCCCGAAGCCGAAGCCCGCGAAAAAGGCCCCCCGCCGCAAGCCCTGACGCCCCAATCCCCCAATCTCCCAATCTCCCAATCTCCCAATCTCCATTCCTTCCCCATGCCCGCCAAGAAAAGCGTCAAATACCCCACGGCCAAGCAGGTCGCGACCCTCAAGCACGAGGAGGCGAAGCGGAAGAACATCCCCACCGCCGAGCACCAGTCCGTCGTCTCGAAGGACGATGCCGCGGCGCGGCCCGTGAGATACCCGCGGAACACCGACCTCGATCCCCAGCTCGTCTGGCGCGGCAAGGACGAGCAGGACGGCAGCGACCTCGTGGTCCAGGCGCCGCCGCTCTACATCCAGGAAAAGGTCCACCCGAAGGCCTTGATCGACGACCTGCTGCGGCGGACCAAGGAGAAGCAGCACGATGCCGGCAACCTCACCCCGGACCTCTTCGCCGACTTCAACGGCATCCCCAAGGGCGCGGACAAGACCGAGTTCTACCGCCACGACCAGAACTGGTCCAACCGCATGATCCTCGGCGATTCCCTCCAGGTCATGGCCAGCCTCGCAGAGCGCGAGGGCCTGCGCGGCAAGGTCCAGTGCATCTACTTCGACCCGCCCTACGGCATCAAATTCAACAGCAACTTCCAGTGGTCCACCACCAGCCGCGACGTGAAGGACGGCAACCTCGCCCACATCACCCGCGAGCCGGAGCAGGTCAAAGCCTTCCGCGACACCTGGCGCGACGGCATCCACAGCTACCTCACCTACCTCCGCGACCGCCTCACCGTCGCCCGCGACCTGCTGACGGACTCCGGCTCGATCTTCGTGCAGATCGGCGATGAGAATGTCCACCGGGTCCGGGCGGTGATGGATGAGGTTTTCGGGGAGGAGAACTGTGTCTGCGAGATCGTGTTGAAGACGACCAGCGGCGCAGGGAGCCCAACCGGTGGTACTGTCACGCTAGCAGGTGTGCATGACTACGTGATCTGGTTTGCTAAGCGGAAGGAGTCGATCAAGTATCGGCAGATCTACTTTGAGAAAGGCGACATGCAAACCGCCGATCTTTACCGCCGTGTGATCCTACTGTCAGGGGAGGACCGGAACGGTAGCGCGGATGAGCTGAGTGGAGCTTCGTCTCTCCCTGAAGGTGCGAGTCTTTTTCGGCCAGACAATCTCACGAGCCAAAGCTCGCCAGATAGCGCGACATTTAAGGTGCAATATCGTGGCCGCGAGATCACCCCTGGCAAAGGGGGCTGGAAAACAAATCCGGTAGGAATGGCAAGGCTGAGAGCTGCTGGTCGACTGTATCTAACCCGGAATGAATCACTCCAATACTTGCGGAAGTGGGCAGACTTCAATGCTGCTCCGATCAACGACGTTTGGACTGATGTTGGAACCGGATCGTTCACAACCGAGAAAGTTTATGTAGTTCAGACGAACGCAAAAATTGTCGCCCGCTGCCTCCTCATGGCCACCGACCCCGGCGACCTCGTGCTCGATCCGACCTGCGGCTCCGGCACCACGGCGACGGTTGCCGAGCAGTGGGGCCGGCGCTGGATCACCATCGACACCTCGCGGGTCGCGCTGGCCTTGGCCCGGGCCCGGATCATGGGGGCGCGCTATCCGTTCTACCTTCTGGCGGATTCCCGCGAGGGGCAGCTCAAGGAAGCCGAGATCACCCGCGGCGTGCCGAGCAGCCAGCCGGTCCACGGGAACATCCGCCACGGCTTCGTCTATGAGCGGGTGCCGCACATCACCCTAAAGTCGATCGCCAACAACGCGGAGATCGACGTGATCTGGGACAAGTGGGAGGAGCAGCTCGCGCCGCTCAGAGTGAAGATTTCAGAAACCAGAAACCCCAAGAAGACTTTGGAAGAGTGGGAGATTCCCCGCGAATTGCCGAAGGATTGGCCGGCGGCCGCGAAGCCCTTGCTGGAAGAGTTCTGGAAGCTCCGGATCGCCCGCCAGCAGGAGATCGACGCGTCCATCGCCGCCAAGGCCGACTCCGAATACCTCTACGACAAGCCCTACGAGAACAAGAAGTGCGTCCGCGTGGCGGGGCCCTTCACCGTGGAGTCGATCTCCCCGCACCGCGTCCTGACCGTCGGCGCGGAGAACGAGTTGATCGACACCTGGACCAAGCTGGCGGAAGAGCCCGCGGCCAAGCAGCAGGACTTCGCCACCGTGATCCTGGACAACCTCCGCGCCGCCGGCGTGCAGCAGGCGCACAAGGAAGACCGCATTTCCTTCAGCTCCCTGCTGCCCTGGCCGGGCGAGCTGATCTGCGCGGAGGGCCACTACGCGGAAGGCGAGACGGTCCGCCGCGCCGGGATCTTTATCGGCCCGGAATTCGGCACCGTCTCCCGCGCCGACCTGGTCGCCGCCGCCCGCGAGGCCGGGGACGCCGGCTTCGACGTCCTGATCGTCTGCGCCTTTTCCTACGATGCCCACAGCGCCGAGTTCGAAAAGCTCGGCCGCATCCCGGTGCTCAAGGCCCGCATGAACGCCGACCTCCACATGGCCGGCGAGCTGAAGACCACCGGCAAGGGCAACCTCTTCGTCATCTTCGGCGAGCCGGACATCAGCATCCTCCCGCAGCCCGATGGCGAGGTGAAGGTGAAGGTCAACGGCGTGGACGTCTTCCACCCGCAGACCGGCGAGGTCCGCAGCGACGGCCCGGACGGCATCGCCTGCTGGTTCATCGACACCGACTACAACGAGGAGAGCTTCTTCGTCCGCCACGCCTACTTCCTGGGCCAGAACGATCCCTACAAGCAGCTCCGCACCACCCTGAAGGCGGAGATCGACGAGGAAGCATGGTCTTCGCTCAACAGCGACACCTCCCGCGCCTTCCCCAAGCCCAACACCGGCCGCATCGCGGTGAAGGTGATCAACCACCTCGGCGACGAGGTGATGAAGGTGTTTTCCGTGATCTGAATGCGACCCCGTTCCACCAAGCAAAACCATGAATACCACCGAATACCACCTGACGATCGCTGATGCCGACGGCAACAGGCTGCATACCATCGCCTACCCGACGGAGCTCCCGTCCGATACGGTCCCCGGCGAGTTCCTGCAGTTGCCCGAGTCGAACGGTGTCCGCCAATGGTATGTCTTCTGTGACAAGCAGCGCTTCTGGAGCGGCACGGGGTGGAGATTGACCGGAACCATCGTCCCGTTTGATCCGTCGACGATGACGGAGCCCGAGATGTATGAGCTACGGCGAAAGCTGTTGACGCAGATGGGTTGGATTTGACCCCGGCCGGCGGTTTGCGGCTACAAGCTTGCCCCCGGCCCCCGGTCCGGGTTTCTGCCCCGCGCTATCCCCATGAGGCCGGGAGCAGGCAAGGCAGGCGCGAGGCCGTCGGTGTTCTGATCCGGGGCCGGGCGGGCAGGGATCGGGTGGCCATCATGAGATGGTGATTCGCAGACATTATGTTTGCGAAGCATAATAGGGGTGGCCGAGAAGCGGGGGAGGCGTTGAGTCGGGGCGCCAGCGCCAGGTTCCGCTGGCCGCGAAGCGCCTTGCGGCCCGATCCGCGGGCGATGAGGTGAGGCGGAGTCCTCCCGAAGCGAAAGCGACGTCGTGCCGTCGCACTCCGACAGGACCGCGCCGCGATGGCGGAGTCCCCGGGGTGCCCGGGCTTTCGGGCGAAGCTCCCGTTTGTCAAATCGCCGCGGAGTGCCATGGTGGCGGGGCTGTCGCGACGACGGCGCTTCCTTTTCCATGACTCCCGCCGATTCCCGATCCTTGCCCCGTTCCCTCGCGACGGCCTTGTTCCATCCCTGGACCTGGCGGATGGCGTGGCGGGACAGCCGGTCGCAGCGGGTGCGGCTGGTGATTTTCGCGCTGGCGATCGTGTCCGGCATCGCGGCGCTGGTGGCGATCCATTCGCTGAAGGCAAGCGTGCAGACGGGGATCGAGACCCAGGCGAAGGCGCTGCTGGGGTCCGACTTGCAGATCTCCTCGCGGCGGCCGGTCAAGGCGGAGGACTTCGCACGGCTGTCGGCGATGGCCCGGAACATCAGCCGCGAGACGACCTTTCCCTCGATGGTGAAATTCCTGCCGGGCGGCGGGGCGCGGCTGGTGCAGGTGAGGGGCATCGAGGGCGGTTATCCGTTCTACGGGACGGTCGAGACCACTCCGGCCGATGCCTGGCAGCGGTTGAAATCGGAGCCGGGCATCCTGTTCGAGCCGGCCTTGCTCGACCAGTTTCAGGCGAAGGTCGGCGACGAGGTCGAACTCGGCGGGCTGCGGCTGAAGATCCTGGGTGCGGTCGACAAGCCGGCGCCGCGGGGCAGCCGTTTCAGCGGCTTCGCGCCGGAGGCTTACGTGCGGTTGGCGGATGTGGAGGCCAGCGGCTTGCTCGGCTCCAACAGCATGAGCAACCACCAGCTCCATCTGGAAATGCCGGGCGGTCCGGCATCGAAGGAGTTGAAGGACAAGATCCGCGCGGAGTTCAAGGATGACGGCGGCTGGCGGCTCGAGACGCCCGACGACCGACGGGAGAATTTGGGTGACGCCCTGGAGAACTTCCAGCGCTTCCTCGGCTTGCTGGCGCTTGCCTCGCTGGTGCTCGGGGCGATCGGGGTGGCGGGGGCGGTGCACTCGCATGTGAAGCGGCGGGTTCCAACCATCGCGATCCTGCGCTGCCTCGGCTGTCCGGCGCATCTCGCCGCGGCGATCTACGTGGTGCAGGCCGCCGTACTGGGGTTGGCGGGTGCGCTGTTAGGCGCGGGCCTGGGGATCGCCTTGCAGACCGGGACGCTGGCGTATTTCAAGGACAGCCTGCCGATCACCGTCGCGCCTTCGCCGGAGTGGAAGGTCGTCGCGCAGACCACCGCGGCGGGCTTCGCCGTGTGCTGCGGGTTTGCTCTGGTGCCGCTGCTGAAGATCCGCCGGATCTCGCCGGCGGCGACGCTGCGCGGTGGCGCGACCTTGGGCGGCGGGGCATGGCGGGCGCTGCCGGTGTATCTCCTGTTGGTTGGCCTGTTGGTCATGCTGGCGTTGACGAACGACTCGAACTGGAAGCGCGCCTTGTCGATGGTCGGCGGTCTGGCGCTGGCCTTCGCGGTGTTGGCGGCGGTGGCGCGCGGGCTGATGTTCCTGACGCGGCGGGTCGTGAGCCCGCGCTGGCCCTACCTGCTGCGGCAAGGCGTCTCGAATCTCCACCGGCCGGGCAACCAGACGCTGCTGTTTTTGCTGTCGCTCGGGCTCGGCAGCTTCCTGCTGGTGACCATCCTGCTTGCGGGGAACCTGTTGAACGGGAAGTTAAGTCTCAACACTTCGGTCGAGAGTCCGAACCTCTATCTCATCGACGTGCAGCCGGACCAGGAGGCCGGGGTGCGGAAGACGGTCGAAGGGCAGGGGCTGCCGGTGCTGGAGAGCGCGCCGATGGTCACGATGCGGATCGAATCGGTGCGCGGCATTCCGGTGCGCGATGCCCCGGGCGTGCCGCGCTGGGTGGTGCGGCGCGAGTTCCGCTCGACCTATCGCGATTTCATGAATCCGACCGAGACGCTGGTGGCCGGCGAGTGGCACAAGAGCGTGCCCGATCCCGCAGGACCGGTGCCGCTGTCGCTGGAGGAGGAGATCGCGAAGGATCTCAAGGTGGGGATCGGCGACGAGATCTCGCTCGATGTCCAGGGGGTGTCGGTGAAGGCGAAGGTGACCAGTTTGCGGAAGGTCGACTGGAGCCGCTTCAATTTGAACTTCTTCATGGTCTTCCCGCCGGGCGTGCTGGAGGACGCCCCGGGCTTCCACGTGGTGACGACCAAGACGCCGGACGCGAAGACATCGGGCGAGTTGCAGCGGGCGCTGGTGAAGGAGTTTGCGAACGTCACGGCGATCGACCTCACGCTGATCCTGGAAACGGTGCGCGACATCCTCGGCAAGATTTCCACGGTGGTCTCGGTGCTGGCCGGGTTCACGGTCCTGGCGGGTCTGCCGATCGTGGTGGGGACCTTGTTGAACGGCCGCGACGTGCGCTTGAAGGAGAGCGTGCTGCTGCGGACGCTCGGGGCCTCGGCGCGGCAGGTGCGGATCATCCTGACGATCGAATACGCGGCGCTCGGGTTGCTGTCGGCGCTGACCGGCGTGCTGCTGGCGGTGGCGGCGAATGCGGCGCTGGCGAAGTTCGTCTTCAAGGCGTCGATGTGGCCGGATTTCGGCTTGTTAGGGATCGCCTTCGCGACTGCGACCGGAGTTTCGGTGATCGGCGGCCTGCTGCTGAGCCGCGGGGTTTGCGGGCATCCGCCGCTGGAGATCCTGAGGGGCGGCGCGTGAGGCCTTTTAGAGTGTAGCGGCGCGTCTATGACCGCCGGTGGTTGTCGTGAAGCAACGGGAGCGCGGGTTTGTTCGTTGGGGGTGAAGCGCGTTACCTGGGTGGGTTCGTTAACAAAGTGCGGCGTTCGCAGACGCGCCGCTACATGGGAGGAATGTCACTTCGCTTAGTTGCCTCAATGAGTCGTGTCTGATAGGTCGGAATCATGGAGCGACTTCGCCGTCTCGATTGGGTCAATTCGGATTCGACTGTCTATTTCATCACGGCGTGCACGTTCGATCGGAAGAGCATCCTGGCGACTGACGCGACTCATGCCGCGTTTGTTACCTTCTGTCGTGTTGCCACGGAGCATGGCGTCATCGTGGGACGCTACGTTCTGATGCCGGATCACCTGCATCTCTTCGTTTGCATCCTTCCGGGACCGGCGACGCTTTCGGGCTGGATGAAGTCGCTGAAGAATTTCTTGTCGAAGAGCTGGAGGAGGGAGGGAATCGCCGCTCCTCATTGGCAGAAGGGGTTTTTCGATCACCTTCTGAGAGGGAACGATTCCCATGCCGAGAAGTGGCTATACATGAGGGAAAATCCGGTTCGGGCGGGACTTTGCGCACGAGCCGACGAATGGCCGTACGCGGGGGAGATCCATCCGATGACGCAGCAATAGCGATGTAGCGGCGTGTCTATGACCGCCGGTGGTTGTAATGACGCGACGGGACGGCCGGTTCGTTCGATGTGGGCGAGGCGGGCTACCTGGGTGAGTTCGGTTACGAAGTGCGGCGGTCGCAGACGCGCCGCTACATGGGGGGATGTTGCGGCGGTCATAGACGCGCCACTACAGCGCGGTGAGCCTGCGGCTCGTGGCCTCGTCCACCGGCTTGCAAGCACGGTAGCCTTCGCCCTGTTCGGGGACGGACTCGAGGAACTCGCGGCGCTTCGTTTCATCGGCGAAGTCGAGGCCGATGAGGGCGCGGCCGATGCGTTCGCCGGACTGGCGGTAGTTGAAGTAGCAGAGGCTGGCGCGGCCGCGGACGAGCTTGTCGAGGAAGTCGTGGAGGGCACCGGCGCGCTCGTAGAAATCGAGGCGGAGGAAGGCGGGGCAGGTCAGCAGGTCGCCGCGCAGCGGGATAGCGCGGAAGGCGATGTCGATCGCTCCGGTGAGGTCTTCCCAAAGGAAGCCGCCGGCATCGAGCTTCGCCGGCAAGGCCTCCAACACCCGCGGGTCCTCGGCGGTGATGGTGAAGGCGGGCCAGGCCTCGCTTTGGTGGGTCTTGCCGTACTGGAAGTCGGCGATGTTGAGCCCCTCGAAGCAGGTGTCGAGCAGCTCCAGCATGGTGCCGGGTCGCTCGGGAATGCGGACGCGCAGGGTGCGGGAGGCGTTTTGTTCGGCGCCTTCGGACTGGGCGATGAGACCGAGCTGGAGGAAGTCGACGTTCGCGCCGCAGAGGACGACGAGCACCTTCTTGCCGGCCATCGCCGCGCGTTCCTTCATCAACGCGGCGAGGCCCATCGCGCCGGCCGGCTCGGAGACGCAGCGCAGGCCTTCCCACAGCGTGCGGATGGCCCGGCTGACCTCGGCATTGCTGACGGTGACGATGCGGTCCAGGGATTCGCGGCAGATTTCGAAGGGCAGTTCGCCGGCTTTCCGCACCGCGGTGCCGTCGCAGAAGATGTCGACCTGGTCGAGGGTGACCGGATGACCGGCTTCGAGCGCGGCTTTCATCGAGGCCTGGCCTTCGCCTTCGACGCCGATGATTTCGATCTCCGGCCAGTAAGTCTTGAGCCAGGTGGAAACGCCGGCCGCCATCCCGCCGCCGCCGATTTGCAGGTAGGCGGCATCGAAGGGTCCGTGGCCGGAGAGCACCACCTCGTCGGCGAGGGTGCCCTGGCCGGCCATCACCTGGAGATCGTCGTAGGCGTGGATGTAGATCGCGCCGCTTTCCGCGGCATCGGCGCGGGCGGCGGTGACGGCGTCGTCGTAGCTGTCGCCGGAAAGCAGGATCTCCACCCGGTCGCCGCCGTGGTGTCGAACCGCGGCCTGCTTCACTTTCGGGGTGGAGCGGGGCATGTAGATGCGGGCCGTGACGCCGAGCGAGCGGGCGGCAAGGGCGACGCCCTGGGCGTGGTTGCCGGCCGAGGCGGTGACCACGCCGGCGGCCTTTTCGGCAGGTGTCAGGACGGCCATCCGGTTGCAAGCGCCGCGCCATTTGTAGGCCTTGATCGGCGACAGGTCCTCGCGTTTGATCCAGACGTCGATGCCGTCGAGCGGCAGGTGTTCGAGAGGCGTCGGCTGGCCGAAGCGATAGACCCGTTCGCGGGCGAACAGGATCTCCTGGCGCAGGCGACGGTCGAGCGGCAATCCCTCGCGTTCCACGCGCCCGGTGTCCCTCATCGCGGGCGGCGGTGCAAGGCCGGGGCTCGGCTATTTCGCGCCGCGGAGGGCGAGGTAGCGGGCTTTCAGATCGGCGGCCTGGGCCTGGAGGGCCTGGGCGGCGGGCAGGGTGCTGTCGACCTTGGCCTTGGCCGCGGCGAGTTCGGCGGAGCTGGCGGCGAACCTTGCTTCAAGGTCGGCGAGGGATTTGCGGGCGGCGGCAAGGGCGGCTTCGGAATCGGCGAGGGCCTTGGGATCGGCGGGCGGCTCCGCTTTCACCAGCGCGGCGTGCTTGGCCTCGTGGTCGGCGACCGCCTGCCGGGCCGGGGCGAGGGAGGCGAGTTGCTCGTCGACCGACTTGGCGAGCGCTTCGAACTCGGCGACCAGCGACTCCGCTTCGAAGTTCCGTGTTTCTGCTTCGGCACGAACCTTGATCGCCTCGGTGTTGACCTCCGCGGCCGCCCAGTGGCGCTCCCGGTCTTGAAGCCAGGGCAGCTTCTGCTTGAGATGCTCCACGGCGGCGGCGGTGTCCTGGGCGTTCTTTTCGGCGGGCGGGACCGCGTCGCGGACCGGTGCCAGGGCGGCCTCGCGTTCCTTGATCTTCGCCTCGGCGGCGGTGACGGTCTGGGTGGCGCCGGCAAGGACGGCGGGCAAGCTTTCGGCGTCCTTGGCCAGGGCGGCGACCTCCGCGTCGAGGCGGGCGGTTTCCTCGGTAGCCGCCTTTCCGGCCGCCTCGATCGCGGCCAGGGCACCGGCCTCGCGCTCGCGTTCCGAGCGGGCCTGCTCGAGCGCGGCGGCCGAGGCCTCGGCTTTCGGGCGCTGTGCCCCGATGGCTGCTTCCAGCCCGGCGAGCGCGTCGTTGCGACCTTCGGCGCGGGCCTTGGCGAGTTCGTCCTCCAAGCGCTTCAACTCGGCGGCGGCGGCCTTCGATTCCCCATCGGCGGCGGCGATCTTCTGGTCGACCGCGGCGATGGCCGCGCGCTTGGCCTGCGCTTCGGCGGTGTTGGCATCGAGCTTGGCGCGGGCCTGGGCGGCCTGTTCCTTCTTCGGGGGAAGCTGCTGGTTCACCTGGGCGAGCCGCTGCTCGGTCTCCTGGCGTCCTTTTGCGGCGGCGGCGTGGATTTCACGGGCCTGGTTGAGGGCCGCCTCGGCATCGGCGAGTCCCTTGCGGGTTTCCTCGAGCTTCTGCTTCGCGGCCTGGGCGGCACCCTCGGCGGCGGCGAGCTGCTCGGGGTGCTTGCGGATTTCCTCGCGCAGGGAAGCAAGGCGTTGCGCGAGGGGCGGGGGATTGGCGTCGAAGCTGCCGGCCGGATTGCCGCTGGCGACATCCCAGACGGTGATCAGGCCGCGGTAGTCGGCGGCAAAGGCGCGCTTGCCTTCGGAGTCGAAAGCCACCGCCACCGGGAGATCGGGCTGATCCTTGAACTCGCGGAGCAGATTGAAATCGGGCTTCCAAAGCCGGACGGCCCGGTCGCGGCCGGAGGTGATGAAGGACCCGTCGCGGTTCCAGGCGAACGCGAGCACGCCGCCCGCGTGGGCATCGACTTTCTTCACCTCGGTTCCCCCGTTCATCTCCCAGAACCGCACCGATCCGTCCTCGGACGCGCTGGCCAGCAGGTTGGAATCGGCGCGGAAGGCGGTCGCGGTGATGCCCGCCTGGTGGGCGCGCAGGGTGTGGAATTCGTTCCCGGAATCGGCTTCCCAGACCCAGACCCCGCCGTTGCGGTCGCCGGTGGCCAGCAGGATCCCGTCGGGCGAGAAGTCGAGGGCGGTGACCCACTCGGTGTGCTTTTTGATCGAGTGGAGCTGCGACCCGTCCTCGGACTTCCAGATCTTGATGAGCCGCGAGGGCGATCCGGTGGCGATGACCGAGAGGTCGGGCTTGAGGTCGGCGGAAAGGACGCTGTCGAACTCCTTGCCGGCAACCAGCATGCGTTCGCCGGTGACGACATCGAAGGTCACGGTGACGCCGGATTTTCCGGGAATCCCGCCGCCGACGATCAGGTAGCGGGCGTTCGGGGTGAAAGCGAGCGAGACGGGATCGCCTTCGGGAAACGGGAGGATGCCGGCGAGTTCGAGGCTGTTCGTGTCGAAGAGCAGGACCTGCCGCTGGCCGGTCACGGCGAGCAACGGCGCCCAGGGCGAGGCGGCGATCGCGTGGACCGAGGAGGCCCGGGGAGCGACGACGGGGGGATCAAGCAGCAGGTGCTCCGGCATCGGCGGCGGGCCTTCGGGCTTCGCGTCCGGTGCCGAGGTGAGGGAGGTGTCGAACTTGGGCTTGCTCGGCTTGCGGGCGGTGGACCCCTTGTTCTCGAGCAGGCCGCCTTCGATCCAGGCTTTCAGGAGGGCGACCTGGTCGTTGCCGAGCTTCTCGCCTTCCGGCGGCATCTTCGGTTCCGAGGTCTGGAGAACCACCGCGACGAGCTTCGATCCGGCGTCGCCGGGCTCCGCGATCTTGCCGCCGGAGCCGCCCTTCATCGTGCCCGAATAGGTCGAGAGATCGAGCCCGCCCTTGGCCTTGTCGGGATTGTGGCAGTTCAGGCAGCTCTGCTGGAAGAGCGGCAGGATGTGGTCGTCATAGGTCACCTTGTCGGCGGCCCGGGCGGCACTGCCGGCAAGGGAGAGGGGAAGGGCGAAGAGGATGAACGTTCGGGTTTCCAAATCGATTCCTGTTACGGCAAACCGGTTTGCATTTCTTGCGCGAAAATGTGCCCGAAAGTGAAGCGGAACGGGTCCGAGGACACAACAAGCCCGGCACTGGCGTGCCGGGCTTGAGCCAAGAAACACAAACAGTCTCGCCCGGGGTCAGCCGAGCGGGAACCGGAAGCTGAAGATCGCCGAAACCATGCCGAGAAGGACCGGCATGGTGGCGTTGCCTTCGACGATCTTCGCAAAGTGGAAATACGCGTTGTGCTCCGGGGTGTGGAAGAGCACGCCGGGGACGAGCACGAACAGGGCGGCCAGGATGCCAGGGGCCGCGGAGGCGATCATGAATCCGGCAGCCCTTTTGGAAAAGCCGCCTTTGAGCAGCAGCCGGGGGCCGAGGACGAACCAGTCGCGGAAATAGGCCTTGTCGAAATGGGCCAGGAATTCCTCGACGGTGAAGTGAGGGCGGCGGCGGTTCACCGCGGTTTTGTTCAAGCGCGCGGTTCCCGTGGCGGCGGGAGCGGGCTCCAATTCGGAATCGGACGGGTGGGACAGCATGGCGACTGAATACCCGCGATCGCGTAGGTAGACAATCTTTTTAAATAAATATTGAACAATTTTTTAAAATCAGTGTCCGCGAACTCAGGGGTGAGAGACGTGGCTGCATGCCCGGGGCTGCTCCAGCCGGAGGGCTAGTGGTTGAACATGAACTCCTTGGAGTTGAGGAGCGCCCAGAAGACGTCGTTGAGGATCTGCTGCTTCTGGTTGTCGTCCTTTCCTTCGGCCACCGCGGCGAGGAGCTTGGTCATTTCGTCCGGCACGGGTTCGCGGTTCACGGTGCGGAGGTAGAGGTGGCGGATGATTTCCTCCGGGGTCTTTTTCTGCTCCCACATCGTCGGGACCAGCTTGCCCTGCTGGATGCGGTTGTGGGTGGCGTCGCCGTTGAGGAGGTGGAGGGCCTGGGAGAGGTTCGGTTCCATCTTCACCTCGCAGGAGCAAACCGTGGCGCGGGTGGCGCGGCCGAAGGTGGTCAGGAAGTAGTTCGTGGTGTTCCCGTCGGCGATCTGGACGGCGCGGGAGCCGAGCGGCAGGCCCTTGAACTTGTTCGGGGTGGCGGTCGCCTGCGAGATGCAGTCGAGCAGCACCTCGGCCCGCACCCGCCGGACCATGGCGCGGGAGAAGTTCCTGGTGTCGGTTTCGTTGGTCGGGTTGGTCGCGCTCGAGAGCTGGTAGGTGCGCGAGGTGCAGATGTCGCGGACCAGCTTGCGCATGTCGTAGTTGTATTCGACGAACTTGGCGGAAAGCGCGTCGAGCAGCTCCGGGTTGGCGGGCGGATTGGAGATGCGGACGTCATCGACCGGATCGGTGATGCCGACGCCGAAGAAGTGAGACCACATGATGTTCGAGACGTTGCGCGGGAACCAGGGGTTGTCGGTCGAGGTCAGCCAGTCGGCCATTGCCTCACGGCGCGACTTGTTGCCGAAGGTGTCCGGCGTCGCGGTACCGAGGAAGCGCGGCTTGACCGGCTGTTTGGTGACGAGGTGGGGGACTTCGCCGCCGCCGTCGAAAACGACCCGTTCGCGCGGGTCTTCGGCCGGCTTGCGCTTCACCTGGGCGAAGAAGGAGGCGAAGCCGTAGTAGTCGTCCATCGTCCAGCGGTCGAAGGGATGGTTGTGGCACTGCGCGCACTGGATGCGGGTGCCCATGAAGACCTGGGCGACGTTCTCGGTGAGCTTGAGGACGTCCTGCTCGATCTGGAAGAAATTGGTCGGCGGGCTGGAGAAGGTGCCGCCTTCGGAGGCGAGCAGTTCGCGGACGATCTGGTTGAAGGGCACGTTGCCGGCGATGCGATCGCGCAGCCAGTTGTAGTAGCCGAGGGCGGCCTTGTAGGAAACCTGCTGCGGGCCGTTGTTGAAGGTGCGGATCTGGAGCAACTCGGCCCACTTCATGACCCACATCTCGGAGAACTCCTTGCGGGCGATGAGTTCATCGACCAGCGCCTCGCGCTTCTTCGGGTTGGGGTCGGCGAGGAATTTCTCGCGCTCCGCCGGTTCGGGCAGCTTGCCGACGACGTCGATGAAGACGCGGCGGATGAAGGTCTCGTCGTCGCACAGCGGGGCGGGGATGATGCGCAGCTTGTGGAGCTTCTCGTGGACGTGCTTGTCGATGTAGTTGAACTCGGGGAGTTCGGGACGGGTGTAATCGAGGTTCTTCGGGATGACGATGGCCTGGGCGACCTCGGTGAAGGTCATGAAGCGGCCGAGCAGGAAGGCCTCGCCGCGGTTCTTCGACTTGGAGAGACCGCTGCGTTCGTCGATGGCCACCGAGTTGTCGTTCGAGGTGGAGAAGGACGAGAGCGTGGTGACGTCGCGGTCGGTGCCGTCGGAGTAGGTGGCCCTGACGGTGAAGGGGGTTTCGAGGTCCTCGCCTTTCAACACGACCTGGGCGGGTTCGATCGTGATGCCGGTCGGCTGGGCGATCGGGCCCGGGTCGTATTCCGCGCCGGCCTTGATCCAATCGACGAGCGTCTGGTAGGGGGCGCTGCCCTTTTTGAAGAGCGTGCCGCCGGTGTGGGGCACGGTGCCGATCGCCTTGGTGACGAGCAGCGACTCTTCGGGGAGTGCCAGGTTGATGCGGCGGCCGGGGTTCTCGCGGGTCAGTCGGAAGTGATCGCCCTGGGGATCGAAGCCGAAGAGCGTGAGATGGAAGCCGTCCTTGCCGCGGGCCGAGCCGTGGCAGGAGCCGGTGTTGCAGCCGGCGGAGGTGAGCACCGGCATCACGTCGAGCTGGAAGGAAATCGGGCGCGGCTTGGCGGCGTCCCGGACCACCACGGCGACCTCGGTTTTCAAGCCGCGGTATTCGAGGGTGAGGGTGGTCGCGCCGTCCTTGAGCGGCTTGAGCAGGGTGCCTTCGAGCTTGGCGAGGGTGGGGTCGGCGAGGGTGGCCTTGACCTGGCGGCTGATGTCCTGGGTGGCGGCGTCGTTGAAGCGGGCGACGACCAGCACCTTGTGGAAATCGGCGGCGGTTTCGAGGGTAACGGCCTTGGGGAAGGCCTCGATCGCGCCGATCGCGGGGTCGGCGGGGGCGTTCCAGTCGGGCAGGGCGGTCTTGGGGCGCGGGGCCATCACGATGCCTTCCGGCCAGGGTGCGCCTTCCTTGATCCAGGTCTCGAGCGCGGCGATCTGGTCGGGATCGAGCGGTTTGCCCTTGGGCGGCATGATCTCGTCGTCGTCCTCGTCGAGCTTCACCCGGACCAGCAGGGGGGACTTGTCGTGATGGGTGAGATCGATGGAGGCGCCGGATTCGCCGCCCTTGAGGAATTCCTCGCGGGTGGTCATCAGGAGATCGCCTTTGGTTTTCTCCGGGCAGTGGCAGGAGAGGCATTTCGTTTCCAGCACCAGCCGGGCGCGCTCGAAGGACTCCGAGCCGGCGGCGGCGGCGGTGAAAGCGAGGGAAAAGACGGCGGAATGCTTCAGGGAAGCGAAGGGCATCCCCGCAATACGGCGGCAGGAATCGTTTTCTCGCGGAGAAATTGAACCCGTCGGCGGAGGCGTTCCCGCCCCGAAAAGAAAGCGCCCGCCGGGATCCGGCGGGCGCTTTGAAAGGAGATACCCCGGCTTGGACTCGAACCAAGGACCAAAAGATTAAGAGTCTTCTGCTCTACCAACTGAGCTACCGAGGCTTTGGGGTCCGCCTTGCGGCGGGGCCGGAAGGATGCATTTCGGGTCCGGGGGCGCAAGAGGAAATTCGGCCGATTTGAGGTCCCCTGGCCCGGCAGGCGCGGCGATAGTTCAACTTGGCAGGGATCTCCCGGTTGCTCACGATGGCGGCGATGAAACGCCTCCTCCTTGCCTCCCTCCTGCTCGGTGCGACCTGTCCCGCCGAGGACGGCTTCGATGTCCGCTTGATCCAATGCCAGATCGGCAGGCCGCTGGGGGACGAGGTGCCCTTCGAGGTGAAGCCGATGGGCCACGATGCCGGGGTGAAACTTTCGTTTCTGGTCACCGGGCAGAACCTGGTCGCCTTCAAGGACGACTCGGTGGACATCAAGGCCTTCACCCTCGGTGACGGACGCCAATGGGCACGCACCCGCAGCGGCAAGCCGAACTGGGAGCAGGAAAGCTTTTCGAAAGTCAACGAGGAGGGGACGATCGGGTCCTTCACCGTGAAATTCCCCGGCGACCTTTTCGGTGCGGTCGAAGGGGCGACGCTGGAGGGAAGCATCACGGCGATCACCGCGTCCAACTCGGCGGAAGGCAAGGCCGAGCTGACGACAGGCGACAAGACCGAGCACAAGGTCGGGCCCTTCACGGTGTCCTTGGGCGGCGGGGGCGGCTTGTTCGGCGGTGGTGGCGACGGCACCACGGTCACCGTCAAGGGCGAGCACCAGGGGGTGATCGAGGTCGCGGTGATGGACGGCGACAAGAAGCTCGACGGCAACGGCAGTTCGTGGTCGGGCGACTCGAAGTCCTATCATTTCGACAAGGCGGCCGGGAAGAAGCTGGCGGTGACGGTGCGCTACTGGACGGATTTGAAGGAAGTGGCGGTGCCGTTCAAGATGGCGCCGGTGAAAAAATGAGGAGATCCGGACCCGTGCCCGCGCGATTGCCGATGAGCCGATGATTTTCGAAGTTGGCCCCGATGGATTCGACGGCGTGGTCAGAATCGCGCCGGATGAGTTTCTGGTTCTTTTTGCGCCTTTCGAGAGTTGGGGTGCGATCTCGCACAGCGCGGTGATCCGCAGGATCAGGACGGGCATCCTACGGAAGGCCGCTTTTTCGTACACGCTCAAGTCGCCCGGATCGTCCGAAGTCTCGTGGTCGACGGGCGATCTCTCCTCCCGTGATTTGGTGGCCCGGATGATCCACGACAATTTGCTGCACAACGAAGGTCGCACTTGCTGGGTCGAGTTCTAGGTCCGGGCCAGGCCCACTTTGGCACTTGGAACTTCTCCCTTGGAACTTTCCACTCCCGGTGTGGACAGCATCCGGATCCGGGGAGCAAGGCAGCACAACCTGCGGGGGATCGATGTCGAGATCCCGCGGGGAAAGCTCGTGGTGGTGACCGGGCCGAGCGGGTCGGGGAAGTCGTCGCTGGCCTTCCACACGCTGTTTGCGGAGGGGCAGCGGCGGTTCGTGGAATCGCTGTCGGCGTATGCGCGGCAGTTTTTGGATCAGTTGGAGAAGCCGGATGTCGACTCGATCGAGGGCTTGAGTCCCGCGATCGCGATCGAGCAGCGCGGCGGCGGGCTGAACCCGCGCTCGACGGTGGCGACGGTGACCGAGATCCACGAGCACCTGCGGGTGCTGTGGGCGGCGGCCGGGGTGCCGCATGATCCGGCGACCGGCGAGAAGCTGGAGCGGATGGGCGCGGCGGACATCGTCGCGGCGGTGTCGGCGATGGCGGAGGGGACCAAGTTGGTGCTGCTGGCACCGGTGCCGGAGGAGGAGGCGCGGGATCCGGAACGATTGATCGGGGATCTTCGGCGGCAGGGCTTCGTCCGGGTGCGGGTGGAGGGCGAGATTCTGGAACTGGAGGAGGCGGCGAAGGCGTGGCCGGAGCGGGCGAAGCAGGTGGAAGTAGTGGTGGACCGCTTGGTGGTCCGGCCGGGCGGCGAGGCGCGCTTGGCGGACTCGGTGGAAACGGCGTTGCGGATTTGTGGAAGTGAAGCGCGGGCTTTGCTGCAAGCGCCTACCGAGGACGAATGGAGCGAGATCTCGTTCCAGACCAGCTACCGGAATCCGGCGACCGGCTTCATGATCGGCGAGCTGAGTCCGCGGCACTTTTCCTTCAACTCGCACCTCGGGGCCTGCCCGGCCTGCGAGGGGCTGGGGACGGAGATCTTCTGCGATCCGGCGCTGCTGCTCGGCGATCCGGATGCGCCGCTGGCGAAGGGCGGGATGAAGGGTTGGTGGAAGGTCGGGGCGCAGCGGGGGAAGTCGTTCGCGCGGGAGGCGGTGGCGGTTTTGCGGATGTTCGGGCTGGCGGAGGACGCGGCGTTTCCGGCGCTGCCGGAGGCGGGGCGCAAGCTCTTGTTCGAGGGTGGCGAACTCGACACCGGCTGGAAGTTGGGCGCGGAGAAAAGGAAGCAGGTGAAGAAATACGAGGGCCTCTGCGTCGAGGCCGAGCGCAAGCTGAAGGAGGCGCGCAGCGAGGCGGTGCGGCGGCGGATTTCGCGGGTGATGGCGGAGCGGCCATGCCGGGTTTGCGAGGGCCGGCGGCTGCGACCGGAGATCCTGGCGGTGCGGATCGAGGGCGGCGGCGGGCTTTGGCAGGGGATCCAGGATTTCTGCGCGATGCCGGTGGAGGAGGCGGACGACTGGCTGGCGGGAATCAAGCTGCCGGAGGACCGGGCGGAAGTCTGCGGTCAACTGAGCGGCGCGGTGCGGGAACGGCTGGGCTTTTTGAAAGAGGTCGGACTGGGCTACCTCGGGCTGGATCGGTCGAGCGCGACGCTGTCCGGCGGCGAGGCGCAGCGCATCCGCTTGGCGACCCAGCTGGGCAGCGGGCTGACCGGGGTGCTCTACGTTTTGGACGAGCCGAGCATCGGCCTGCACGCCGAGGACACCGGCAAGCTGATCGCGGCGCTGAAGCGGCTGAGGGATCGCGGCAACACGGTCGTCGTGGTGGAGCACGACGAGGACATGATCCGCGCCGCCGACTGGATGATCGAACTGGGGCCGGGCGCGGGGAAAGAAGGAGGGGCGCTGTTAGGGAGCGCACGGCCGGAGGAGTTCCCGAAGGACTCGCCGACGCGGCGCTGGCTGGAGACGCCGGTGGCGGAGTTGGCGAAGCGGCCGGGCTTTCCGCTGTTAGGCGACGCCCTGGTGGTGCGCGGGGCGGGGGAGCACAACTTGCAGGACCTCGACGTGAGGATTCCGCTCGGCGGGATCGTGTGCCTGAGCGGGCCGAGCGGCAGCGGGAAATCGACACTGGCGGACGACGTGCTGCTGCGGGCGCTGAAGCGGCATTTCAACGGCGGCGGCGACCCTCCGGGGCGGCACCGGGCGATCGAGGGCATGGACTTCCTCGGCAAGGTGGTGGCGGTGGACCAGTCGGCGATCGGCAGGAGCCCGCGCTCGAACCCGGCGACCTTCACCGGGATGTTCGACGCGATCCGCGACCTTTACTCGAAGCTGCCCTTGTCGCGGCAGCGCGGCTACGGGGCGGGGCGGTTTTCCTTCAACACCCACGGCGGGCGCTGCGAGCGCTGCGAGGGGGCGGGGCGGCTGAAGATCGAAATGAATTTCCTGCCCGATGCCTGGGTGATCTGCCGGTCGTGCGGCGGCAAGCGCTTCAATCGAGAGACGCTGGAGGTGCGCTTCAAGGGCATGAGCATCGCCGACGCGCTGGAGCTGACGGCGGGCGAGGCGCTGGAGGCCTTCGCGGCGGTGCCGAAGCTGCGCAAGACGCTTGCGGTGCTGGGGGAGCTGGGGCTTGGCTACCTGCGGCTGGGCCAGGCGGCGAACACGCTGTCGGGAGGCGAGGCGCAGCGGCTGAAGCTCGCGGTGGAGCTGTCGAAGCCGGCGGCACCGCACACGCTGTATTTCTTCGACGAGCCGACGACCGGGCTGCATTTCGGCGATGTCGAGCGGCTGCTGGTGGCCTTCCGCGGCTTGCGGGAGGCCGGGCACAGCGTGCTGGTGGTGGAGCACCATCTGGACGTCATCGCGGCGGCCGACTGGGTGATCGACCTCGGCCCCGGCGGAGGGCGGGAAGGGGGGCGCTTGGTGGCGGAGGGGCCGCCGGGCGAGGTGGCGAAGGTGGCGGGCTCCCCGACCGGCCGGGCGCTGGCGCGGCGATTCGCCCGGCATTTGCCAGACAAGAAGTTAGCCTGACGACGCTACTGCCATGGATCCCACCGACGACGTGAGCAGCGCCCCACTCGAAAGCCTGTCGCCTTCCACCATCGCCTGGCGCGAATGGCTGGAGGAGCACGCCCCCCGCCTCATCCTCTTCGCGAGGCAGCAGTCGCGCTCGCCGGAGGATGCCGAGGACATTGTCCAGGACGCCTTGGTCAAGCTGGTCGAGAAGCTCGACAGCGGGGAATTCGTTGGCGGCCAGGAAGCCTGGATGCCTTACCTTTACACGACCATCCGCCGGCTTTCGATCGATCTGGGTCGCCGCGACGACCGCCGGCGGCGGCGCGAGGACGTCGTGGGCGGCGAGGCGGAGGTGGACCAGCGCGAGGCCTTTCATCCGTGGTTCGAAAGCGACTCTTCCGACGACGAGACCCGGGCCCTGCTGGAGGCCGGGCTGAAAGAACTGCCGCCGAAGTTCGCGGAAGTGGTGGTGATGAAGATCTGGGGCGATCAGACCTTCGCGGAAATCGGCGAGGCTCTCGAAATTTCCCCGAACACCGCGGCCTCGCGGTATCGCTATGGCCTCGAGGCGTTGAAGAAGAAACTTTCGTCCGCCCGCCGCAAGGGCGACCTCTCGATTTGAACCGGAAATCTCCGACCGACCGATGGACTCCGAACTCCAGAACATTGAAGACGTCTTGAAGGCGATCCGCCCGGCCGCGCCGGCACCCGCCTGCATGGACCGCTTGCTGGCCGCGGTGGAAGGCCGCATCCAGCGGACGGATCCCGCCTTGAAAGCGGTGGAAGACCGTCTGGCAGGCATCGCGCCCGCAAGCCTCTCGGCTCCGCTCGCGGACTCCATGCTGGCGACCGTGTCGCGCATCCCGTTCCCCGTGGACGAAAAGGTGGTCCTTTTCCCCGGTGGCGCAAAGACGGGTCCGGTCGCGCGGCCCCGCCGGTCCTGGTTTGCCGCCGCTGCCGCGGTGGCGGTCGCGGGAGCGTTCAGCGCCCTGATGGTCGATCCCGTGTCGCATTCGTCCTCCGGCGCGGAATCCGCCGCGGCCGCGGACGGCAGCACGGCCCCGCGGGTTGCTCCCAAGGGCTTCGTTCCCGCCTCGGTCGGGACCGGGGTGGAGCAGGCGAGCGACGAAGGCGTGATGTGGACGCCGGACGGCAAGCCGATGCGCATGGTCCGGGTGATCTACTCCGACAAGGTGAAGTATCTGAACGAGCGCGGGGAAGTGATCGAGGTCGAGCGCCCGCGGGTTGAATACCTGATGGTGCCCGAAAAAATCGACTGATTTCCAAGCGAAGCGGCTCATCTACTACGCTTCTAGTATGTCAAAGGAAACAATCATGAAACAGTTCATTGCATGTGCCCAGTTCGCGGTGCTCGGTCTTGCTCCCGGAGTGCTCGCCATCGAAGCCCCGGAGTCGGCCCCGCCGATTCCGCCCCAGCTCCCGGCCGAGGAAGTGGCGGCGGATGAAGTCGCGGGCGATGCGGCGGTTCCGGACCAGCCGGCCCCGCCGGTCGACATGCCGGGTGCGGCGGCCGCGCAGCGCGCCTACCTCGGGGTGGCGGGTTCCCAGGTTCCCGGCCTGCTGGGGCAGCATCTGAAGCTCGAGCCGGGCCAGGGCGTGGTGGTCAGGACCCTGCAGCCCGACGGCCCGGCCGCGAAGGCCGGCTTGGAGACCAACGACGTGATCACCCGTGTCGGCGGCAAGGCGGTCGGCAGCCAGGACCAGCTCCGCGAGGCCGTTGCCGGCCGGAAGCCCGGCGAGGAAGTCGAGGTGGACTACATCCACCGCGGTGAGGCGAAGACCGCCCGGATCGCCCTGGGCAGCGCGCCGGCCGATCCGGCAGGCGGTGCCGTTGCGGGCGGCCCGGTCGACCAGTTGATGCTCGACGGGATGCCGCAGGACCAGGCGAAGCGCGTCCGCGAGGCGATCGAGCAGAATTTGAAGGCGTTCGAAGGGCTCGGTGGCGAGGGGGCGATCCAGCCGGAGGAACTTCTCGGCGGCGAGCTTCAGAAGCGCTTGCAGCAGATGCTCGAAGGCATGGCATTGCCCGGGGAGCTCAACCTGCCGGATATCCAGGACGGCGGCATCAACCTGAAGAGTTCGAGCACGGTGCGGATGATGGACGACCAGGGCAGCGTCGAACTCAAGTCGCAGGACGGGGGCAAGGAGGTCCGCGTCTTCGGCAAGGACGGCCAGCTCCAGTGGGAAGGTCCTTACGACACGCCGCAGGATAAGGACGCCGCGCCGCCGGATATCCGCAAGCGGATCGACCGGCTGAACATCGACATGGACTTCAAAGGCAACGGCCTGCGTTTCCACTTCCGACCCGGCCAGCCGCCCGCGGGCGAGTAACGGTGCCAGGGTGACTCTTTCGCCCGTCGCGGTCCATGGATCGCGGCGGGCGTTTTCTTTGAAGGGGCATCAGGTCTCGACCCAGACGGCTTTCAGGTAGGGATCGGCGGTGAAGTCCGCGGGCATGGGGGCCGCACGGAGCCGCAGGGGCCGCCGCGAGGCGTCGCGCAGTTGGCGCTCGAACTCGCGCGGCGAAAGCGTCCGGCAGTTGGTCGAGGCGAGCAGGAAGCCGCCGGGCGCGAGGCAGGACAGCGCGAGTTCCGCGAGGCGGCCGTAGTCTTTTTCGACGCGGAAGACCTTGCCGTCTTTGTCGCGGGAGAAGGTCGGTGGATCGAGCACGATGCCATCGAAGCGGCGGCCCTGCTTGGCGAAGCGGGCGAGCCAGTGGAAGGTGTCGCCCTTGCAGAAGTGGTGCGCGGCGGGATCGAAGCTGTTGAGCTCGAAGTTCCGCTTGGCCCAATCGAGATAGGGCTGGGCGAGATCGAGCGTGGTCGCGGTGGCTCCCGCCGCGGCGGCGAAGACCGAGAAGGCGCCGGTGTAGGCGAAGGTGTTGAGCAGGGTTTGGCCGGCCGACAGCCGTTCGCGGAGGGCGGCGCGGTTGTCGCGTTGGTCGAGGAAAATCCCCTGCGAGTAGCCGGACTGGAAGGAGATCTCGAAGGCCAGGCCGCTTTCGTGGATGGTGAAGGGCTCGCTCTGCTCCGGACCGCAAAGATGGGCCGGTGATTCCTTCTGCTGCTGGTCGAGCCGCTTCCAATAGACGCAGCGCCGCTGGTCGCGGAGCCAGGCCAGCATTTCCGGCGGCGGCTGGCGGTCGCGGGTGGAGAGCAGCCAGCGGCCGGCGAAGTCCTCCAACTCCAGCCCCGGGAGCCCGTCGCCCTCGCCATCGATCAGCCGCAGCGCGTCGGTCCCCGGCCGGCGCAGCGGGGCGCGGCGGGCGAGGGCGGCTTCGAGCAAATGTCGCATGGGAGGCATTGCCATGAGGGATCGGGCCGCTAGCATCCAGCGCGAAATGAGCGACCTCTCCACCCTCCTCGACCAAGCCCTCGCTTCCGGCCGGCTCCTCGCAAGCTCGCGCACCAACATCGACCTGCTGCTCCGCGGATCCGCCTCGCCGGTCGCGCAGGCGGCGGTCGCCGAACTCGCCGCCGCCGGGGAATGGGAAGAGCTCAACGACCGCTTCTTCAAGACCCTCGCCTTCGGCACCGGCGGCCTGCGTGGCCGGACGATCGGCCGGGTGGTGACCGCGGCGGAGCAGGGGAAGGGCGGGCCGAACGGCCGGCCGGAGCATCCCTGCGCGGGCACGGCGACGATGAATTTCTTCAACGTCTCCCGCGCCGTCCGCGGGCTGATCGCCTACGCCAGGCGCCACGTCGGCCCGGCGCGCCGGCCGAAGCTGGTGTTCGCCCACGACACCCGCCACTTCTCGCGCGATTTCGCCGAATTCTGCGCGAAGACCGCGGCGGAGCTCGGCTGCGACGCCTTCCTCTACGAATCCGGCCGCGCGACGCCGCAGCTTTCCTTCACCATCCGCGAGCTGCGGGCCGATGCCGGCGTGGTGCTGACCGCCAGCCACAACCCGGCCCACGACAACGGCTTCAAGGCTTACTTCAACGACGGCGCGCAAATCGTCGAGCCGCATGCCTCCGCGATCATCGCCGAGGTCAACGCGCTGGAGAGCGAGATCTACGACGCGCTGCCCGCCGCCGAGCAGGGAACCATCACGACCCTCGGCGCGGAAATGGACCGCCGCTACATGGACCGCCTGAAGTCGCTGCTGATGCGGCCGCAGTTGCTGGAAGGCGCCAAGACCCGCGTCGTTTACACCAACCTCCACGGCGTCGGCGGCGTGATCATCGTGCCGATGCTGCGCGAACTCGGCTTCGAGGTGATCACGGTGCCGGAGCAGGACATTCAGGACGGCCGCTTCCCGACCGTCGACTCGCCGAATCCGGAAAACGCGCCGGCCTTGAAGATGGCGATCGATCTGGCGGTCAAGGAAGGCGCGGAGATCGTGATCGGCACCGACCCCGACAACGACCGGATGGGCGTGGCGGTGCGCGACGCGAAGGGCGAGATGCGCCTGCTGACCGGCAACCAGATCGGATCGCTGATGGCGTGGTATCGCGCCAAGACCGCCTTCGAGGTCGGCTGGCTGAACGATACGACCCGGGCCCGCGCCCTGTTCGTGAAGACCTACGTCACCACCGAGCTCCAGAGCGCGATCGCCGACCGCTACGGCATCGGCGTGGTCGATACGCTGACCGGTTTCAAATACATCGCCGAGAAGCTGCGGAAGTACGAGGACGCGATCCCGGCCGACAAGAAGGGCGGCGACTACCGTTCGCTCGACGAGGCGACGACCCGCGCGCTGCGCCTGGAATACTCGCGCTTCTTCCTGTTCGGCGGCGAGGAGAGCTACGGCTACCTCGGCTGCGACTTCGTCCGCGACAAGGACGGCAACGGCGCGGCGGTGATGTTCGCCGAAGTGGCGGCCTACGCGAAGTCGGCCGGCAAGACGGTGGCGGACCTGTTGGACGAGATCTACGTCGAGTTCGGCTACCACGAGGAGCGCGGCAAGTCGCTAGTGATGGAGGGCGCCGACGGGGCCTCGAAGATCCAGGCGCTGGCGGCTTCCTACTCGGCGAATCCGCCGACCGAGGTCGACGGCTCGCCGGTGGCGAAGATCCGCGACTTCGCGACGCAGGATCTTTTCGACGCCGAGGGCGACGCGCTGCCGAAGGAGAAGATGCTCTTCGTCGATCTCGCCGACGGCCGTTCCTTCGCGGTGCGTCCGTCCGGCACCGAGCCGAAGATCAAGTTCTACCTCTTCGGCAAGGCGGCACCGTCGACCGACCTCGCGGGATCGCGGGCGAAGGTCGCTGCGTCTCTCGACACCCTCTGGACGGCGATCGAAGCCGACGCGAAGCAGCGCATGGCGTAACTTTGGAGTGCGCTGGCATGACAGCGCTTTGGCTTCGGTTGCGTTTCGCAGCTCTTCTGCGCCCGCTGACCCATCGAGCCGCGATTCCCGCCGAACCTCTCACTTTCGCCGCACCCCCAGCCACAGCGGCGTCATGCCGCCGCACTCCATGAATCGCTCCAACCGACTTCCGCTCCGCCTGCTGGCCGCCCTCGCCACGGGCGGCGGCATGGCCTTGCTGTTCCCGCCTTTCGACGTTGGGGACCTGGTCTGGGTGGTCTTCATCCCGCTGCTGGTTGCGCTCTGGACGCTGCGCGAGAAGCGAAGGAAGCGGACGGCGGCGCTGCTCGGCTTTCTAACAGGTCTGGCGTTCTTCCTGCCGAACCTCGCGTGGCTGAGGACGGTCAGCGGCGCGGGTTGGATGGCGCTTTCGGCCTATCTCGCCTTGTTTCCGGCGATGTGGGCGCTGTTCGCGGCGACCCTGGGCAATCCGTGGCGGGAATCGACCATCATCCCGCTGCCGGGATTGCCGGAGAACCGCTGGGCAGTGTCGTTCCGCAGCCTGCGCCACGCCTTCGCCTGTGCCGCGGTGTGGACCGGCCTCGAATGGCTGCGCGGCTGGCTGTTCACCGGCTTCGGCTGGAACACGCTCGGTGTCGCCTTCCACGAAACGCCGGTGATCGCCCAGGCGGCGGATCTGTTCGGTGCGCTCGGCTTGTCGATCCTGCCGGTTTTCCTGCAAGCGGTGATCGTCCAGGCGGGGCGACGGCTGGCCCGCGGCGCGCGCGAGGGCAGGCTGCGGCCGCACTTCGACTTCGGGCTCGCCGCGTTGCTGATGGCGGTCGTTGCAAGCTACGGGATTTATCGGATTTCCACCGTCGGGAAGGGGGAGTCGATCCGGCTCAAGGCGCTGATGGTCCAGCTCAACATCCCGCAGGAAGCGAGCCGGCAATTGTGGAGCGCGACCGAGATCCACGTCGCCTACGAGGATGATACCCTCGGCGCGCTGGCGAAGATCGCGGAGGAGGACCAGCAGCGCCTGGAGCGGGCGATGGGAGAGGGGAACGAGGGCGGGATCGAGCTGAAGACGCCGGATTGGATCGTCTGGCCGGAGACCGCGCTGTCGGGCAGGGTGCTGCGGACCGACGACGGCGGTTGGGCGATGGCGAAAGAGAATCTCATCACCGTGGACCGCGTCCGCGAGGCCGGCGCGTTCACGCTGGTGATGGGGCTCAACGAGATGGAAGGCGTGGAGGTCGAGGGCGGCTACATGATGAAGGAGGACGCCCGGGTCTGGAACTCGCTCGTCGTGATGCCACCCGATGGCTCCCTGCAAACCTTCCGCAAGCGGCATCTGGTGATCTTCGGCGAGTACATCCCGCTGGTCGAATCGCTGCCCTTCCTCGCGAAGATCTACGAGCAGCAGGCCGGCGTCGAATACGGCGGGGCTTTCAGCAAGGGCGAGAGCCTGGACCCGGTGATGACGGACATCCGCGGCGAGAAGGTCGGCCTGATCCCGTCGGTGTGCTTCGAGGACAGCGTGCCGCGCCTGCTGCGGAAGTTCGTCCGCGGCGGGCCGCAGCTCATCGTCAACGTCACCAACGACGGCTGGTTCAAGGAGAGCCCGGGGGCCGCGCAGCATTTCGCGAATGCGCGGTTCCGGGCGATCGAGCTGCGCCGGCCGATGCTGCGCTGCGCGAACACCGGGGTCAGCGCGGCGCTCACCGCGACCGGTCTGACGGTGCATCCGGACGGCGGCGCGACGCAGGAGCTGCGCGATGAGAAGGGCAGCCATTTCACCCGCGGGCATCTGCTGGCGGAGATCGACATCCCGAGGAATCCGCCTCTGACGCTCTATGCAATCATTGGCGACTGGGGCGTGATCGGGCTGGCGCTCGCGGGTTTCGCAATGTCACTGCGGTTCCGATTGGCTCGTTGATCGCAGTCGGTTGGATTTTTTGTTTCGAAATGGGTCTGAAACTGCGCTTTGTTGCGCGTGGCGGGCTTTCGGACGGCAAGGTTCCGGATGACCCCCAGGAGCCCATCGCGATGAAGCCAACCCGCACCGCCCTTTTGCCATGTGTTTTCGGTCTCTTTCTCTCGCTTGCGGGCGGAGCGCTGAAGGCGGCTCCTTACATCTCGGAGTTCCTCGCGAGCAATGTCACCGGCTTGAAGGACGAGGACGGTGACGAGAGCGATTGGATCGAGATTCACAATCCGGATGCAAGCCCGGTCGATCTCACCGGCTGGGGTTTGGGCGATCTCGCCAGTCTGGAAGAGCCGTGGCGCTTTCCCTCGGTCAGCCTCGCGCCGGGGGCGAGGCTGCTTGTGTTCGCTTCCGGAAAAAACCGACGGGTTCCGGGAGCGAACCTGCACACGAACTTCTCGCTGAACGCGGCGGGCGAGTTTCTCGCGCTCATCAATCCCTCCGGTGCCGCGGTCAGCAGCTTCAGCCCCGTCTTTCCGCCGCAGTTGCCCGATGTCTCCTACGGCTCGGCAGGCAGCATCGAGGGTCTGGTCGGTGGCACCAGCCCGCTGTCCTATCACGTTCCGGCCGCCGACATCGGGAACGCGTGGCGGGGCCTCTCGTTCACCAATCCCGGTTCCCTTTTCGTTTCTCAGAATAATGGCCAGCCGCTGCTGCCGGGGATCGGCTACGACACCAAGTCGGAATACCAGCCGCTGATCGGGACCTTCGTGCCGGTCGGAACCGTCGGGGTGTATGTGCGGATCCCGTTCCAGGTGGCGAACGCCGCGTCGCTGTCGGGGCTGACGCTGGAGATGCAATATGACGATGCCTTCGTGGCGTGGATCAACGGGGTGGAGGTGGCGCGCAGCGCGGGGGCTCCGGCGGTTCCGGTTTGGAACAGCATCTCTTCAATCAACCACACCTCGGCGCTGGACAGCGGGGAGGTCACGGATCTTTCCACCCTTCTCGGTGCGCTGCAGACCGGAGGCAACGTGCTGGCCATTCATCTGATGAACCGCAGCAGCGGCAGCAGCGACCTGGTCTGCAAGCCGCGCCTGACCGCAACGGCGGTGTCGAGCGGCACCGGCTACCTGCTTTCCAACACGCCGGGCACGGCGAACGCCGGGAATTTCACGCCGGGGCCGGCGATCAACTCGCTGACCCATACCCCGCTGATTCCCGGCGGCGGGCAGGCGATCAAGGTGGAGGCCGCGGTTGCGCCCCGCTTCGCCGCGGTCTCAAGCGTGACCCTTTACTACCGCGTGATGTACGGGGCGGAAGTGGCCGTGGCGATGAGCACCACGGGCAACGGCATCTACACCGCGACCATCCCCGCATCCGCATCGACGCCGGGCCAGATGGTGCGCTGGCGGGTGGTGGCGACCGACGTCTCTTCCAACACCTGGCGGGAGCCGACCTTTCTCGACCGCGAGGGCACCAACCAATCCGCCGAATACCGCGGCACGGTGGTCGGGCAGACGGGCATTCCGGGAAACCTGCCGGTCTATCACTGGTTCACGCAGGACGTGACGAATTCCCGCAACCGCACCGGGGCGCGGGCGAGTTTCTTTTACGAGGGTGCATTCCACGACAACATCTTCGTCCGCCAGCGCGGCGGCTTCACCAACACCGGCTCGCAGAAGTTCGACTTCAACCAGAACGAGGCCTTCGAATACGACCCCGCGGTGCCCAAGGTCGGCGAGGTCAACCTCAACGCGCAGGGCAGCGACCCCTCGTATCTGCGCCAGCCCATCGCCTTCGACCTGCTGCGGCTTTCCGGCAGTCCGGCGAGCCAGGCGTTTCCCGTCCAGCTTCGCTTGAACGGCGCTTACGACCGGGTGGGCATCCACATCGAACAGGTGAACGACGACTTCCTGAAGCGGCAGGGTCTCCCCGCGGGCGGGGCGCTCTACAAGTTCGTGCAGCGCGCCAACCTCCGGCCGGCGCTCAACGACACCGAAACGGGGATCGAGAAGAAGACCCGGGAGAACGAGGACTTCTCCGACCTCACCGCCTTGATCGCCGGGCTGAAGCAATCGCTGTCGGGAACGAACATCGAGAACACGGGCAGCCTGGTTCACACCGCGCCGGAGACCGCGGCGCGCAATCTCTTCCTCTTCGACCGCCTCAACGTGCCGCAGGTCGTCAACTACCTGGCGGCCCAGGTCATCGTTCAGGACACCGACGACACGCGGAAGAACTTCTACCTCTACCGCGACACGCTGGGCAGCGGGGAGTGGTCGATCTTTCCCTGGGACAAGGACTTCACCTTCGGCATCGGCGAGGCCGCCGGCAACGAGGCCAAGCACCCGTTCTGGGGCGATGCCCAGCACAAGAACCCGAATTCCCTGCAGTGGAACGTGCTGTTCGACGCGGTGCACAACAACCCGCGGATCCGCGCGATGATCCTGCGCCGGACGCGGAGCCTGATGGATCAATACTACAAGACCTCGCCCTCGAGTCCCGGTGTCTGGTTCGAGCCCGAGGCGCAGCGGCTGGAGAACCGCATCGACCCCGTGTTGAACGTGGACCGCACGGCCCTGGTCGCGGAGTTCAACGAGCGGCGGCAGGATCTTTATGTGAACCTCTTCGGGCCCTCGTCGCCGGAACCTTTGATCCCGCCCGCCCAGTCGGCGGTGCTGTCGCTTCAGTTCACCGGCCTGGACTACAACCCGGCGAGCAACAACCAGGATCAGGAATACATCAAGCTCACCAACCCGCACGCCGTGGCGCTGGATGTCTCCGGCTGGCAGTTGAGCGGCGGTGTCACCTTTGTCTTCCCGGGCGGCACGGTGGTGCCGGCGGGGGAGAGCCTGCATGTCAGCCCGGCGACCGGAGCCTTCCGGAACCGGACCACCGCCCCGACCGGGGGGCAGGGCCTGCTCGTCACGGGGCCTTACTCCGGCGGCTTGTCGAATTTCGGCGAAACGGTGGAGCTGCGGGACGCGGTCGGTGCGCTGCGCGACAGCACGAGTTATGTGGGCGATCCTTCCGATGCCCAGCTCCATCTGCGGGTGTCCGAGCTTCACTATCATCCGACGGGCGACGGCTTGGCGGAGTTCATCGAGCTCTACAACCAGTCCTCCACAGTGACGCTCGACCTGACGGGGGTGAGTTTCAGCGAAGGTGTGGACTTCACCTTCACCGGTTCCGCGATCACGACGCTCGGGCCGGGGCAGCGGGTGCTGGTGGTGCGGAACCTTGCCGCGTTCACCGCTGTTTACGGCAGTGCCGCCGCCGGACGGGTGGCCGGGGTCTTCGCCAATGCCACGGCGCTGAGCAATGCCGGCGAGCGGGTCAAGTTGAACGATGACTCCGGCAGCACCGTGTTCGATTTCACCTACAGCGATCTCGCGCCGTGGCCGGTCGCGGCCGATGGCACGGGGCCGTCGCTGCGGGTCATCGACCTCGCTGCTTCGCCGGAAAGTCCCGCGAATTGGACGGCGGGCGTGATGGGTGGAACGCCGGGCTTCGGGGAGGCGGATCCCTTTGACGAGTGGCTTGCGCTTCATCCCTCGCTCACGGGTGCGGCCAACCGTTTGCCGACCGCCGATCCCGACAAGGACGGCATGGACAACTGGAGCGAGTATGCCTTCGGGCTGGACCCGGATGACGGGGCGTCGGTGAGTCCGATCACCGCGGGTTTGCAGCGCGCGACGGCGACCTTCACCTACACCCGCCGCGACCCCGCGTTGACCGGTCTCGATTACAAGGTCTGGACCTCGCCGGATCTGAATGGTTGGTCGGAAGACCTTGCGGTGACCGAAACAGTCAGTGACCTCGGCGGTGGGAAGCAGAGCGTTACGGTGACCTTGAGTGCAGCCGCGCCTCTAACAGCTCCGAAGCTCTTCCTCCGGGTGACAGCCGATTGAGTCCGCGGAGCGAAGTAGAGCAACTTTGCAAGTTGCGGCGGGGTGCGGCGGATCGCTGATGGCAGCTGCGTATCACCCCGGCGTGGCGACCCCCCCGGATCACAACGTGCAACGTCGTGCTACTTCTAAAACGGCCACACCGTGCTCCAAACGCTGGCTTTGGCGCAGCGGATGACCTCCTCCTCGTCGTCGGCCCGCTTCAGCGCGCGGGTGGCTTTCAAAACCTCGCTGCCGCGGGCCACGGCGCGCCACTCGACGGCCATGCCGGTGAGCCGCTTGAGGGTCCACGCCGCCACGAGTGCCAGCGCGATGGCGAGGGCGGCCCAGACGTTGGGGATGCGGTGCGAAAGAACGCCCAGCACCACGCCGACGCCGGCCAGTGCCGGCAGGACGCGGGTGACGTGGCCGCCGGTCACGCGGGCCTTGGCGAGCTTGCTGCCTTCGCGCTCCATCAGGGCGAGGCCGCATTCGCGCAGCGCGTTGCCAAGCGCCGCGGCGTGGGACTCGTTGCCCCGCCGGCCGGGCGGCAGGCCGAGGCGCTGCCGGAACTCGCGCACCGTGATCCCGCAGTCGCGGCGAAGTCCTTGCAAGCTGGCCCGGGTCCAGAACCAGTGCCGCGCGAGCCATGCCCCGACCACGGGCAGCAGGGCGAGAATGATGACGACCTTCCAGATCACGGCCTCAGGTCAGCGTTTCCCGCCGCCCGCGGCAAGCCATGCCTTCGGGTCGTCGGGCCAGGGTTGCTTCGGATAGCGGCCGGCCAGGTCCTTCTTCATCGCCGCGTAACCGCTCGCCCAGAAGCTGGCGAGGTCCTTGGTCATCTGCCAGGGCCGCATGTTCGGGGCCAGGATGTGGACCAGCAGCGGGACCCGGCCGCCGGCGATCGTCGGCGTTTGCCACACGCCGAAAAGATCGCGCACCCGCAGGCCGATCCACGGGTCCTTGCCGACCTCGTAGGTGATCTTGGCGCTCTGGCCGTTGGCCAGCGTGATGCGCTCCGGCGCGTGGCGGTCGAGGTCCGCGCGCTGGTTGTGGCTCAGCCACTCGCGCAGGACGTTCCAGACCTGCCGCTCCTTGATGTCCTTGTAGGCCACCGCGCCGTGGCAGATCTGCGCGACGGCGGCGACGCGGTCGTCCTCCGACCAGCCGGGCAGGCCGAGGTCCGGCATCCACTGGCCGAGCGCGGAAAGACGCGCGCACCATTGGTCGACCGAGGCGTCCCAGCATTTCAGCACCAGCTCGCCGGACAATACGCGGGCGGCCAGGATCTCCGCGGCGGCGTCGAGGTTGACGTTGTGGTCGCTCTCCTTCGACTCCAGCACCAGGTCGCGGAAACGGGTCTCCTTGCGCGAGACGACCCTTCTACGAGGTTCATCGTAGGCCGCACCGTCGCTGAGGGTGAAGTCGTCCGGGAACAGCTCCTTCAGCCAGGCGGGATCGATCGCGGTGGCGCGGCGGAGCTGGACGATGACCTCGCGGCCTTCGACCTCGGTCATCTCCGCGGCGACGAAGGCGGCTGCTTGCTTCGCGCAGCTCTCGTCATCGAGCTTGCCCTTGCGCTTTCCGACCACCCGGCAGGAAAGCGTGGCCTCGCCGAAGCGCACGCCGAGCCGGTCGCTGAAGGACGCGAGCATGGCGCGGCCGACGGCTTCGCGGCGCTGGGCGAAATCGACGCCTTCCCAAGGCCAGCCGCGCTGGAGGGCGAGCTTTTGCAAGCGCTCGAAGCCCTGCGCGATCTCCCGCGCGCCGCGGCCGTGGATGCCGAGCGGGGCGCAGCGGCGGGCATCGAAGTCCATCCCGGCGGCCGAGTCGAAGGCCCGCCACTCGGCCTCGAAGTCGCTGGCGTCGCCTTGGAACACGAAGTCCTTGCGGCTGATCCCGCCGCGCTTGGACGCGAAGATCCCTTCTCCCTGCACGGCGGCGGCAATGAAGGCCATCTCGGCGACGCAGCCTTGCTCGACGCCCGCGAGCATCAGCCGGGCGTAGCGAGGTTCGAGCGGCAGCGAAGCCATCGCGCGGCCTTCGTCGGTGAGGGCGCCGGCGGCATCGAGCGCGCCGAGATCGTGCAGCAGCGACTCCGCGCGGAGCAGGCTTTCCTCGGTCGGCGCATCGAGCCAGCGGAAGTCGCGGACTTCGGAAATGCCGGCGGATTTCAGCAGCAGCACCACCTCCGCGAGATCGACGCGGCGGACCTCCGGGGCGTCGAAGGCCTCGCGGCGCGCGTGCTCGCTTTCGCTCCACAGCCGGAACGCGCGGCCGGGTCCGGTGCGGCCGGCACGTCCGGCGCGCTGCTCGGCGGAGGCGCGGGAAATTTTGCGGATCAGCAGGGTGTCGATGCCGCGGCGCGGGTCGAAGCAGGCCTCCCGGGCCAGGCCGGCGTCGATCACGGTGCGCACGCCTTCGATGGTCAGCGAGGTTTCGGCGACGTTGGTGGAGACGATGATCTTCGGCCGCTTGCCGGGCGAGACGGCGGCCTCCTGGGCGGCGGGAGGCAGGCCGCCGTGGAGCGGGAAAATGTCGTGGCCGCGGGTGAAGGAGGCATTCTCGAGCGTCTCCACCGTCTTGCGGATCTCGTGCATGCCGGGCAGGAAGCACAGCACGTCGCCGGGCTCGGGCAGGGCTAGCGCTTCCTTGCACACGGCGGCGATCTTTTCCCAGACCGGCGTCTCCACCGGAGGGCCGCCGCGGCGGTCGTTGATCTTCGGGCGATCGGCGCGGTAGAAGGTCTCGATCGGGAAAGTCCGGCCGCCGGCTTCCAGCATCTTCGCCGGGGCGAGGTAGTCGGCCAGGCCGCGGGTTTCGAGGGTGGCGGACATCACCAGCACCCGCAGGTCGGGGCGGGCGGATTCCTGGAGGTCGAGGCAGCGGCCGAGGGCGACATCGACGGCCAGCCGGCGTTCGTGGAATTCGTCGAAGACCACCGCGCCGACGCCGGCGAGGGTCGGGTCCTCTTGCAGCCAGCGCTGGAAAACGCCGTCGGTCAGGTAGATCAGGCGGGTGTCGCGGCCGTAGTTCGTGTCGAAGCGCACCGCGTAGCCGACCTCGCGGCCGAGCGGGGAACCGCGGAGCTTGGCGACCCAGCCGGCGAGCAAGCGCGCGGCCATCCGGCGCGGCTCGATGACCAGGATCCGGCCCTCGATGCCTGCGTCCATCAGCATGCCGGGCACGGCGGTCGATTTGCCGGAGCCGGTGGGGGCTTTCAGCAGCACGCGGTCGCGCTCGCCGCGGGAAACGGCGTCCTTCAGGGCTTCCTCGATCTCATGAACCGGCAATCGCACGCCCCTTGCTAGACGGGGCAGGGGAGAAAGGGAATCGCCAAGACGAGGCGGGAGGTCTCCCGCTGCAGGGGGAGTTTCACGAGGCGATCCGTGCGGCGATGGATCCGGCCGAAAGACCGTGCCCGGCCCGCCCGTTATTCGCGTTGCAAGCGGCCGCTCCCGGCCTTAGCGTCCTGTCCATGAACTCAACGCTCGCATTTATGAATCTCGGCGGCCAAGAAATGATCATTATCTTCCTGATCGTGCTTCTCCTCTTCGGAGCCAAGAAGCTGCCCGAGCTGGCCCGCGGGGTCGGCAAGAGCATGGGCGAGTTCAAGAAGGCCCGCGAGGACTTCGAAAAAGAGATCACCCGCGCCGAGGATGACGTCCGGATCAAGGAAGCCGCCGGCAAGGAGGCGCACGACAAGGCCTGACGCATGAAATTCCCGCGATTTTCCGCCGGATTCGCCCCGAGGATTCTCGGGGCGTTTTTGTTGCCGCTGTCCCTCTGGGCCTGTCGCGACCGCGACCAGTCGGAGGATTGGGCGGGTCATCCCAAGACCGAAGTCCAGACCGCGGCGGCCGAGGTCGCGCCCGTTCCGGCTGCGAAACCTGCCGCCGCCGCCGAACCGGTTGCCTCCGAGGGTGCGGTGCAGCCTGGCGAGGGCGGCGTGCGCTTCGTCTCCTACAACGTCGAGAACTGGCTGACCATGGAGCGCTACATCGACGGCAAGAAGGTCGAGGGTGCCCCGAAGCCGGAGAAGGAGAAGCGGGCGATCAGCGGTTTGTTGGCCGGAGCGAAGCCGGACATCCTCGGGATTTCGGAAATCGGCAACGAGGAGGATGTGAAAGACCTCCAGTCCTGGCTCGAAAAGGCGGGCCACCCGATGCCCCATGCCCACTTGAACCGCGGAGCCGATCCCACCCGCAGCCTGGTGCTGCTTTCCCGCCACCCGATCGGCAAGGTGGTGAAGCGCGACGACCTCACCTATTCCTCCAAGGGCCGCGACCACGCGATGCAACGCGGGATCCTCGATGCCACGGTGGACACCCCGGCGGGCTCGTTCCGCTTTCTGGGCCTGCACCTGAAGTCGAAGCGGGAGACCGAGGACGGCGACCAGGAGGACATGCGGCTCAACGAGGCGCACCTGCTCCGCCGCGAGATCGACGAAATCCTCAGCGAGGATCCGCAGGCCCGCCTGGTGGTGTACGGCGATCTCAACGACACGCGGCAGAGCCCGGCCGTGCGCACGATCCACGGCGGCGGGAGGAACCCGAAGTCGCTGCTGATGATCGCCTTGAAGGACTCGCGCGGGCATTACTGGACCCATCACTGGGACTTCCAGGATATCTATTCGCGGATCGACTACGTGATGGTCAGCGGCGCGCTGCGGAACTCGGTGGACTGGGACCGCTGCAAGATCATCGACCACGAAGACGTGGCGGAGGCGAGCGACCACCGGCCGCTGCTCGTGATCTTCAAGTAGCGGGAGCGATCCTGATCTCGACGATGCCGGCGCTCAAGGGTGGGAGCGGCGGCAGAGGCAGTCCCTCGCCGGGCAATCGTGACGCCGACACGGTCGTGGACCATGGGCTGGCCAGCCGCTCGTGGAACGCGAGTTCGCCGCCGTCATTTCCCAGCCAGCCCAGCGCGTGGGCGGGAATCCGGATCCGGACTTCCGGAAGGGTGGCCGAGCCGTGGAAATTCGCCACCACCAGGAAGGCCTGGCCGGACGCGGCATCGCGGCGGAGGAATGCGTAGAGCCAGTGACCGCTGGCGGTTTCGCCGTCCACCCGTCCGAAGTGAGGGTTGTCGAGATTGGCGTGGTTCAGGCCGTAGAACTCGCCTCGCTCGAAGGCGGTCTCCTTCATCAGTCCGAGCAGCTTGCCATACCAAGCACGGAGCGCCTTCTGTTCGTCGGAAAGGCCGCCGCCGTCGAACTTCCCGCCGTTCACCCATTTCGTGAACGCGGGCATCGACCAGTAATCGAAGAGCGTGGTCCGGGCGTCATCGCCGCCGAATCCTTCCGCTCCTTCCGCGGTCTCTCCGACTTCCTGCCCGCTGTAGAGCATCAGCGGGCCGCGGCCGAGGCCGAAAAGCACGGCGGAAACCGGGCGGCCGACTTTCATCCCGAGACCGCCCCATTCCTTCGGGCTGGCGAGGCGGACCTCGTCGTGGTTTTCCGCGTAGCGCAGCGATCGGTGGAAGCGCTCGCCGGTGAAAGTGAGGGCGTCGAGGTCGTTGGCCCATTTGCCCGAGTCGTAGAGGCCTTCGAGCACGTCGTAGGCAGGATCGTCGTAGACCGCGTCGAAGCCCGCCGCGAGCAAGCCGTCGAGAACGTGGCAGTCGCAGAGCTTCGCGGGATCGTTGTCGTAGGCCTCGGCACAGAAGAACACGTCCGGCCGTCGGTCTCGCGCGCGGCGGATCGACCAGCGCCAGAATTCGAGCGGAATGAGATGGGCCATGTCGGCGCGGAAGCCGTCGACGCCCGTTTCCTGCCAGTAGGCGAGGATCGCGTCCATGGTCCGCCAGGTCTTCGGGACCTCTTCCGGCGCCGCGTCCGGTCCGGGCAGGTGCGAGGTGTCGCGGCCGCGGGTGAAGTCGTGGCCGTAGTTCAGCTTCACCGTTTCATACCAGTCGTGAAGCGACGGCGACCAGGTCACGGCGTTGTTGCCGGTCACCCGGCCGCACTCCGTCTCGGGCGCGAAAAGCGCGGTCCCTCCGGGAGATCCGGGGGCCGGCAGTTTCAAGGGCGGCCCGCCGCCGGGATCGCTACGACGGAGGTAGTAGAAGTGGTTGTCGCGGGCGAAGAACACGGCGGTGTCGTCGCCGCGGCCGAAGGATTCCTCCGGCCGGACGTCGGAGGCGTGGGAGCGGGCGACGTGGTTCGGGACGAAGTCGATGATCACCTTGAGCCCCGCCGCGTGGCAGCGCTGGAGCAGGGACCGGAACTCTTCGAGCCGGCGGGCCGGATCGACCGCGTAGTCGGGGCAGACGTCGAAGCAGTCGCGGATCGCGTAGGGGCTGCCGGCGATGCCCTTGAGGATCTCCGGGGGATCGGCCGGCCGGTCGGGGTAGCAGGTGCCGCTGGCCTGTTCCAGCACGCCGGTCAGCCAGAGATGGGTGAAGCCCATGGCGCGGAGCGAGGCGAGGGCCGTGTCGTCCAGATCCGCGAACTTGCCGCAGCCGTTCTCGGCCAGGGTCCCGTTCGGCTTGCGGGTCTCGTTGCGGTTGCCGAAGAGCCGCGGCAGCAACTGGTAGATGACGGGGCGCGGCGGCGGATTCATTTCGGGCCGCAGTGAACCAGAGGGCGGGGCATCCGACAAACCGGATCGCCGCGGCACGGAATGCGGGCTTCCGCCGGCGGTTCCGCATGTTAGGCTGCGGGCAACCGGATGACGTGGTTGCGTTTCATCGTGCATTGGAAGCGGTTCGGCCGACGCTGGGTCAGGCACCGCCATACCGACAATGCGGCGTCGCTGGCCTTCTACGCGCTGATCTCGCTGCCGCCGCTGTTGCTGATCGGCGTGACGGTCGCGGGCGTGGTGATGGGGGAGAAAGCGGCCCACGGCGAGCTGGAGAAGCGCTTCGCCGCGGTGCTGGGGCCCGAGCTCGCGGCCACCATCGAGGGCGTCCTGCAGAGCGCGCGGATCGCCCCGAGTTCCCAGCCGGCGGCTTTCGCGCTGGCGATGGTCACCTTGCTCTATGCCGGGTCGCACGTGCTGAGCAAACTGCGCAAGACGCTCAACATCGTGAACGAGAGCGCGCCCGCCGATCCCGCCCGGCCCTGGCTGGCCCGGCTGGCCGCCCGGGGGCTGTGTGCAGGGCTGATCCTGTCCTTCGGCGTGCTGCTGGCCGCGAGCACCCTGCTCGACGGGCTCGCGGCTTTCATCGCCTCGAAGATGGAAGCGGCCTGGATCGACGAGCTCAACCTGCTGCAGCGCTTCGGCTGGCTGTCGACCTACGCCACGCTGACCTTCGCCTTCGCGATGGTCCTCAAGATCCTGCCGCGCCGCCGGCCGTTGTGGCGGCATGCCCTGGCCGGAGCGGCCTTCGCGGCGCTGGCGGCGGTGACGCTGAAGGGCGGGCTCGACCTCTATTTCCGCCACACGATGTGGGGAACCTTCATCGGCGGCGGGGTGACCTTCCTGCTGTTCCTGTTCTGGCTCTTCGTCTCCATCCAGGCCTTCCTCGCCGGGGCGGAGATCGCCGCGTGGATGGACCGCCGGCGCAAGTCCTCGCGATCGGGCGGGGCCTAGATCGCGGCCACGTCCACCGACACCTTCAGCGAGTGGCTGGCCCCGCCGACGGTCACGCCGCGCAAGGGCGAGACATCGCGGTAGTCGCGGCCGGTGGCCACGGTGATGTGGCGTTGGCCGGGGCGGAGGTTGTTGGTGGGATCGAAATCAAGCCAGCCCTGGCCCGGCACGAACACGGCGACCCAGGCGTGGGAGGCGTCGGCGCCGACCATCTTCGGCTTGCCGGGCGGCGGCAGGGTCTCGAGGTAGCCGGAGACATATCTTGCCGGCAGGCCGAGGGAGCGCAGCGCGGCGATCATCAGCTGGGCGAAGTCCTGGCAGACGCCGCGGCGGTTCTTGAGCACCTCGGCCACCGGGGTGGCGACGGTGGTGAAGTCGGGGTCAAACTTGAAGTCCCGGAAGATCCGGGCGTTCAGGGCGGTGACGGCTTCGAGGATGCAGCGGCCCGGCGGGAAATCGGGCCGTGCGAAGTCGGCGAGCTCCGCCGTGACCGGAATGAGCGGCGACGAAAGCGCGAAGGCCCGGGCGTCGAGCGAGGCCGGGTCCTTCGAGGTGAGAATGCTCTCCCGCAAGCTGTCCCAAGGGCCGCCGGCTTCGAGCGGAAGTTGCCCGGCGGAAAGCACCTCGACCTCGCTTTCCGCGGTGATGACCAGCTCCGGATGCGGCCGCTGGATCGAAAAGTAGTCGATGTGGTTGCCGAAGGAATCGCGCCGCGTGCGGTGGAACTCCGGCTCGGGATCGATGCTCAGCTTCCACTTCAGGCAACGCTGCCCCGGCAGGTCGAGGGGCCGCAGCCGCGCCTCGTTGTGGCACAAGTTCGCCGGCACGTCGTAGCGGTAGGTCGTCTTGTGGCGGATGCGGTAGCGCATGAAGTTGAGAGTCTATGGTTGATGGTTGATGGTTGAATCATGGTTTTGCTATCAACCATCAACCATAGGCCATCAACTCCCTGCCTTTTAACCATGCAGGAAATGTGGCCGGTCGGCGTGGCGGAAATAGGTCAGGGTGAGGGCGTTCGAAAGGTTGCCGAGGGAGTGGCTCATGTGGTCGACGAAGATCTCCAGCTTGCGGCGGCGGCCGCCGTTGGTGGCTGCGAGGACGGAGAGGTCGGCGAGGCGGAGGCGGCTGCCGGTTTCGACGAGGATGCGCTGTTCCTTGGTCAGGCGCGCGCCTTCGAGCTGGCGGGGCAGGCGGTCGATGTTCCCGGTGAGGCGCTGGATCTGGTAGAGCAGGGAGCGGGCGTTGTTCGGCTCCATCAGCAGGAGTTCCAGCACCAGCTCGATCCGCGGGTGGGTCCGGTAGCGCTTGCGGTAGGTGACCAGGCTGTCGGACGCGGCGAGCACGGTTTCCATGACCAGCTGCTCCTCGGCGGCGGGGCGGGCTTCGACCAGGAAGTTGCGGATGATGCCGAGCAGGAACTGGGCGCGCTCGATGCGGCGGCCGGAGTCGAGCAGGCGCCAGCCGGCGTCGCGGGTCATGCTCTCGAGGTTGAGGCCGAGCAGGGCGGTGAAATGGATGATCAGCCGGTTGAGCGGATCGGTGTAACTGTCGAGGTCGCTGTGGGCCGGCGGCCTGTCCTCGACCCATTCGCGGATGATCGACTCGATGACCCGCCAGGAGTCGGGCGACCAGAGGTCGCGCACGGTGTAGGCGGCGTTGCGGAAGGAGCGGAGATTGCCGGCCAGCGAGCCGGTGCGGTCGGCCCGGGTGAGCAGCGAGATGACTTCCTCCTCGTCGCTGACCGCCGCGAAGGTCTCGCCGGGGTGGACGGGGGCCGCATTGGTGGCGCCGAGCAGGCCGCCCATCAGGATCTCGCGGTGGCGGAGGAGCTGGTTCTCGTCGTCGCCGATCGCCTCGACAAAGCTCAGCACGGCACGACGCAGCAGGCGGGCGGTGCCTTCCGCGCGCTCGGCGTAGCGGCCGGTCCAGAACAGGTTCTCGCCGGAGCGGCTGGGGACGTTGCGGGCGTCGGGCTCGGCGGCGATGTCCTCGCCCTCGCTCCACAGGCTGACGAAGGGTTCGCTGTCCTTGCCCTGGACCCAGGTGTCCTTCGAGGTCCCGCCGAGCTGGCTGGAAACGATCAGGGCGTCCGGCGAGGCGGCGATGCGGGTCAGGCCGCCGGGCATGACGATGTAGCGGCCGTCGGGGGTCGAGGTGGCGAAGCCGCGCAGCACGCCGCGGCGGGCTTCGATCGCAGTGCCGTTGAGGCAGGGCAGGGTGGAGAAGCCGACCTGCTCCTGGCCGACGAAGCATTCCGGCGCGGCGAGGATGCGGTCGCGCAGGGTCTTGAGTTCCGCGGCACTCAGGGTGGAACCGAACACCGTGTTGAAGGTGGGTGCGCGGTGGATGGCTTTGATCACCATGCGGTCGAGTCGCGAGAGCACGAGGTCGCGCGCCTTCTTTTCCCCGCACCACCAGGTCGCGGCGGCGGGCAGGATCAGTTCCTCGCTGCGGAGGTGGCGGCAGATGCCGGGCAGGAAGGACATCAGGCCGGGATTTTCGAGCACGCCGCTGCCGGGGTGGTTGACCACGGCCACGTTGCCGGCGCGCATCGCCTCCAACAGCCCGGGCACGCCGAGCTGGGAGTCTTCCTTGAGTTCGAGCGGGTCGCAGAACCAGGCATCCACGCGGCGGACGATGACGTCCACGGCTTCCAGCCCGCCGAGGGAGCGCAGCCAGACGCGGCCGTCGCGCACGGTGAGGTCGTCGCCCTGCACCAGCGAATAGCCGAGGTAGGAGGCGAGGAAGGCCTGCTCGAAGTAGGTCTCGTTCTGCGGGCCGGGGGTGAGGATGACGACCCGGGGTTCGCGGGCTCCGGCGTGGGCGGGGAAGGACTCGAGGGTCTCCCGCAGGGTGCGGAAGAAGCCGGCGATGCGGCGGATGCCGGTGCGGTGGAAAAGGCGGGGCATCGCGCGGGTCATCACGCCGCGGTTTTCCACGACGTAGCCGCTGCCGGAGGGGGCCTGGGTGCGGTCGTTGACGATCCACATCCGGCCGTCCGGGCCGCGGGCGAGGTCGGCGGCGTAGAGGACGAGCTGGCGTTTGGAAGCCAGTTTCATCCCGTGGCAGGGCCGCAGGTAGCCGCGGTGGGCGTGGATGAGTTCGGGCGGCAGCCAGCCTTCGTGGATCAGCCGCTGGTCGCCGTGAAGGTCGGCCAGGATGTGGTCGAGCAGCTCCGCACGCTGGATCAGGCCGGCTTCGATGGTCTTCCAATCGTGCTCGGAAACGATCCACGGCACGGCATCGAGCTGCCACGCGCGGTGCTCGCCGCCGGGCTCGCCGTGGACACTGTAGGTCACGCCGTTTTCGCGCAGCAGGCGGCGGATTTCCGCGGAGGTGGCGGCGGCTTGATCCGGGGTCAGCGCGCCGAGCCAGGCGGCGACGTGGGACCAGGCGGGATTCACCCGGCCGTCGGCGGCGACCATTTCGTCCCAGGTGCCGCGGGGATAATCCGCGGGCAGGGTATGTTTCGGGGTGACCGTCGCCGACATGCCGCCGGTATGCCCGGATTGGCCCCGCTTGGCAATCGCGGGGGAGCGAAGAAGGGGAATCAGCGGAGGCAAGCAGCACCAGCCCACGGCGCGCTTTCCCAGCCCGGGTCGCGGCGGGTCAGGTCGACGATGAAGCGGGCGATCGCGGTGCCGTTGTAGTCGCGGTGGTTGCGCTCCCAGCCCTTTTTCGCGACGGCGATGCGCTCGGCGGAATGCGCGGCGAAGTGGCGGACCTGCTCGGCGAGATCGGCGGGCTTGTCGAAATAGACCAGCTCGTCCTCGGCATAGAGTTCCTCCAGACCCGCGCCGCGCGGGGTCAAGGTGAGGATGCCGTTGCCCATCAGCTCGGCGATGCGGGAGGACGAATAGAGCGGGACATCGGAGCGGCGGGAAAGGTTGAGCGCCATCTTGGAACGGCGGATGACCTGTTCCTTTTCCCAGCCGAAGATGCCGGGCTGGTCGAGGCAGCCGTAGTAGCCGACCCGCAGGTCGGCCAGCAGGGACTTGAGCTCGAGCAGGAACTCGCGGCGGCCGGGCTCGCCCTTGTCGCGGCCGAAGAAGAGCAGGTCGTGCCGGATCTCGGAGTCCGGGGTCTCGAAGGCGCGGTGGCACTCGATCCCGGCATCTACCGCGCTCGGGATGAAAGCGGCGGGGCAATTCACCGTGGCGAGGGACTCCAGCAGCGGCCCGCCGGTCGAGCAGAAGAGGGCGTCGAGCACCCCGGTCCGCTCGCGCAGGTGGCGGATTTCCTCTTCATCCCACAGCGGGTCGACATACCACAGGCCGATGCGGATCTGCGGCAGGAGGCGGCGGATCTCGCGGAGGGTTTCGGCGGTGATGTACTGCGCGTGGCCGAGGATCAGCAGGTCGGGGTGGACGTTGCGGCAGGTTTCGATCAGCGCCCGGTTGGCGCGGCCCTTGCCGAAGGTCTTGCTCTTCAGCGGCGAGAGCATCCGGGCGCGGTCGTTGATCGAGAACGGATAGACGAAATGCCCCAGCCGGACCAGGCCGTGGTGGATCTTCTGGTCCTGGTTCCACAGGTGCGCCCCGTCCTTGTCGAACTGGAGGTTGGCCGCGTGGACGATGCGCATGGCGGCAGATTGAAAGCGGGCCGGGCGGGTGCCAAGTGCCGAGTGGCGCGGGCGGAGTCGTAAAAAAGGGGGCACCCGCCGGCGGGTGTCCCCCTGGAAAGCGAGACAGGCTCAGGGCTCGAGCTCGAGGACCTCGATGTTGCGGAACTCGAAGGGATGGCTCTCGGACTGGAGGCTGATGTAGCCTTCGGTCAGGTCGTTGTTGCCCTGGGCTTCGAGCAGGACCTTGCCCTCGGGTTCGTCGGGATTGAGCTTCAGGTCGGTGTATTCGAAGACGACCTTGCCGTTGATCAGGTGCTTGATCAGCTTGCCGCCGCGGACTTCGGCCTCGGCCTTGACCCATTCACCGACCGGCTTGGTCGGCTCGGTGGAGTTGATGCAATGGGCCTTGTTCTCCTTGCCGCCGGTCGTGACAAAAGTCCCGGGCGTGCAGAGGTTTCCGGTGGTTTTCACGCCGTTCCCGGCACCGAGGAGCTGGAACTCGAGCGAGGACGGGAAGCTCTGGTCCTTGCCCATGGTCTTCGGGTCCTGGCAGTGGAGCATGATCCCGGAATTCTGGATCGCCCAGCCCGGGCCGTTCTTCACCTGCTCGCCGACCACGCGGTATTCGAGGCGGATCCGGTAGTGGGAAAACTTGGTCTTGTAGAACAGATGGCCGAAGGCGTCGCCCCACTCGGTGTAATTGGCGTAGCTGACCTTGATCGCGCCGTTTTCGACGATGAAGGTCTTCTTCGGGTCCTCGCCGAGCGCGAAGCCTTGGATCTTGGGCGTCCAGCCGTCGAGATCCTTGCCATTGAAGATGGAGGTCCATTTCTCCTCCTCGGCAAGGGCACAGGAGAGCGAGACGGCGGTCAGGGCGGTGAGTCGGAACAGGGCATTCATGGGAAGTCGGGGACAGTCGGCGCGATTGCCGCGGTTTCAAGCCTCTTCCCGGTAGGCTTCCGCCCGGCCGCTGGTGATGCAGGAGTTCAGCCAGTGGATGAGCTGCTCGATCTCCGGGCTTTCCCGGCGCAGGCCGTCGAGCGCCTGCCAGTCGATGTGCTGGCGGCTGTGCGGGGCGGCGATGCGGTGGATGTCCAGCCGCTCCATCAGCGCCTCGGTTTCCCGCGGGTGGGCATTGAGGATGTTGGCGGCGCGCGGCAGCTCGTCGAGCGCCTGGGCGGTGAGGCCGAAGGACATCACGCCGACGCCGAAGGTGGCGTTCAGGCGGCGCAGGCCGTCGGCGAGCGCCTCGTCTTCGATCGGCGCCGCGTAGAGAAGTTCGCCGCCCTGGGCCCACATCGAGGCGGACAGCGCCTGGAAGAAATCCTCACGGAAGCTGCCGAGGGACGGCTGGATCCGCAGTCGCGCCGCGTGGAGGCGGAAGGGCGGCAGGCCGAGGCGCTGCTTGAGCGAAAGCATGGTGGGGTCGAGGGCCAGCTCCTCGTCGGGGGCGTCGCCGGTTTCCCAATCGACCAGCACGGCTTCGGGGAACTTCCAGAGGTTGCCGAGCGGGGCGCCTTGGGCGAAGGCCTGGCGGAAGACGAAGGGGAAGCGGCCGTTGACGTCGAAGTAGCGCATCACCACCGCGCGGAACTTGCTAAGACGCTCCAGAGCCAGGTCCACCGCGCCGTTGTCGCCGCCGAAGTCGTCGAAGCGGCCGTGGCTGAGGGCCAGCAGCTCCTGGGCGCCGGTCAGGGCGGGCACCGGGGCGGTCCGACGGTAGTAGCCCTGGCCTTTTTCCACCTTGGCGATCGGCGAGGCCGGATCGCAGGACATGATCGAGAAGTGGTAGCGCAGCGACGCGTCCGAGTAGGCGCCCTTGAGCTGAAGGCGGGCGAGCCGGATCAATTCGGTTCCCTTGATGGACTCCGACGGGTTGCTGGGAAGGAGCGGGGGAAGGATCTCCGTTAGCTGCGTGCGTAGGCTCATGAGGGTCGGGAAAAGGGCGTCGAAAGGGGTATGGGGGATTCCACTTCGCCGCCCGCTCCGGCATCAAGCTCCAATGGCGGGAATTTGAAAAATCCGGGTCATGTCGGGCGGTCTTTTTTCGAATCCTCCCGGGCGCTTGCTAGCCGGGGCAGGCTGGAGCATGGTTCCGTCATGAAGTTTTCAGCCTTCGCCCTCGCGGCCTTCGCCTGCATCGCCCCGCTCCACGCTCAGCAGCCGGACGCCGAGGCGATGATCCGCGGGATCCGGCTTTCGGCCACGCTGCAGCAGATGGCGCTGGACGGGAATATCCGCAAGGACGGGCAGAAGGACACGCCGGTGCAGCTTTTCGTGGAGAAGAACAACATGCAGTTCCGGCTGAGCAACGGGGAGCGCTTCCACATCCGGATGGGCGACGAGTCGGCGGAGCTGCTCACCGTGCAGGACAACGGGGCGACCCAGCGCTTTCCGGATTCGAGGCTGGTCCAACCGATCGGCGGGACCGACGTGACCTACGAGGACCTCACGCTGCGCTTCCTCTACTGGCCGGGTGCGAAGCTGGAAGGGGAGGAGAAGATCGACGGCGAGGACTGCTACCGGGTCCGCATCAACAACCCGGGCAAGCAGGGGGCCTTCGGGGCCGTCTATGTGTGGGTCCACAAGAAATACGGGGCCTTCTGGCGGATCAAGGCCTACGGGCGGAACGGCAAGCCGATCAAGCAGTTCCAGGTCAGCAAGGTGATGCAGATCCCGGGCGGCAAGGGCTACACGATCGAACGGATGCAAATCAGCACGTTGAAGGAGGACGAACGGGTGGCATCGATCACCTACCTCGATTTCAAAAAGCCGGCGGCGGCCGGTCCGAAGGGGCCGCGGAGGTAGTACGGTGCCGGTGGAAACAGGGGGGCTGCTGGAAACGCGGGCGGCTACTGGACCGCGGACTTCAGTCCGCACGGATCCATGAAGCTTCCAGTCGGCCGGACCACTGATTTCGAGCGGACTGAAGTCCGCGGTCCAGTACACCGCTCGGCGGGCGGGGCGTTTGAGGAAAATTCCATGCGCCGTTCGATCTTCCGGCGCATCCTCGGAAGTGATGAAACGCCTCGTCTCTCTCTTTGCCCTTTGCCTCTCCTCCTGCGGGCTCCTGCCGCGGTCCACGCCGGCTCCGGTGCCGACAGTCACCGGCGGATCCGCGGCCGGGACCGAACTGGTCGTCTTCCTTCCCGGCCGCTGGAGCACGGTAGACGAGTTCGAGCGCGAGGGCTTTTTCAAGATCGCGGCGGAGCGCTGGCCGGCGGCTAGGCTGGTGGCGGCGGACCTGCACCTCGGCTACTACAAGTCCCGTAGCTCGGCGAAGCGGGTGCACGAAGACATCATCGCGCCGGCGCGGAAGAGCGGGGTGAAGACGGTGCGGGTGGTCGGGGTGTCGATGGGCGGGCTGGGGGCGCTGGTCCACGATCTGGAATACCCGGAGGACATCGACGAGATCTACCTGCTCTCGCCTTTCGTCGGGGAGGAGGAGGTCATCGCGGAAATCGGGGCCGCGGGCGGGGTGCGGAAGTGGAATGGCGAGCCGAAGAGCGAGCGGGATTTCTCGAGGAAGCTGTGGCGCGGGCTGGAGACGAAGTGGCTGGAGCAGGGGCGTCGGCCGAAGGTGAAGCTGGCCTGCGGGACGGAAGACCGGCTGGCGGGATCGAACCGGCAGTTTGCGGCGGATTTTTTGAAGAAGGACGAGGTGCTGTGGCGGCCGGGTGATCACGACTGGCCGGCGTGGCGGGAGTTGTTTCGCGGGATGGTGAAGTAGGACGGAAGAAAGAGATTGGGGATGGATAGACTCGCGATTGGGGGTGGAGGGTGCTCGTGCACGTTTCAGCGCCAGGTGCGTGTGGCTGGGTCGAAGCGAAGTGCTTCGAAGTTCTCTTTAACCCGGGCGACAAATTCTTCCGGTTCCCCGGCCACCAGCCTACGCAACAGGTCTTCATACCCACTTTCCTCCTGGATCGCTTGCTCCGCCATGTGGCGGAAAGCGGTGGCATCGCCTTCGCGGGCAGCCCTTGCCGCGATGTGCCGGATGGTCTCCATCGGCAGTCCGCGGAAGCGATGGAGCCGCCATGCTTCCAGTGCGAAACCTTGCCAGGCGAAGCCGGGGAATTCTTGCAGCAGGGCATCCAGGTCCTCCGACGCGGCATTGCTGATCAAAGCAACCCGCATCAAATCGCCGGCAAGGTCTTCGTCCTTCGATCCCGCGAGGATCTTCAGTGAATCGACATCGAGCGGCAGTCCATCAGCCGCCTTGGCGCGCAGCACCGGCATGGCATCGGCGGACCAGCCCTTCGCGAGGAAGACCGCCGAGAGGCGGGGCTCGGTTTCGAGACGCTCTAACAGGGCGGTGCGGTCGTCCGGGATCACATGCGCCATCAGCACGGGTCGAACGATTTTCTCCCACGCGGTGTCCGACCAGATCGGCCGGGCGAGGAGCGGGGGGATTGCCGCGCGGCCCATAGCCATGGCGGTGTCCAAAATCCGAGGATCCCACTCGCCATAGCTTCCGATGAGGAGGCAACCGCGGATCCGGTCCTCGGCGGAGGTTCCGGGCTCGTCCGGGACCACGGTGTACATATCGAAGACACCCTCCCGCGAACCCCGCCTCCCATACTTGCGGAAGATCGCGGGCAGCTTCACCGGATCGCCCTGCCGGATGGAGCGCTGGCAGGGATCGGGCTTGATGGCAATGGCCGGCAAACTCTCATCGCGGGTGTAGAGGATCAGTTCGGCATTCTCCGCGCCCACGTCTCCTCCGGGATCCCGCCAGGGGATGATGGCGGGGTTGACGGCGCTTCCCTTGATCACCAGATCCCTCAACGGAAGCAGGGTAACTGGGGAGATCAGAGAGCCCCTCTGCCCGCCGCTGTTCAGATCCGCGAAGGCTCCGTTGCGGTAGCGCACGATGCCGCTGGACTTCTGATACTTCAGGGCGGTTTTTTGGTCGCGGCAGCGGAGGCGGACCTCGAAGCCGAGCTCCGGCCCGGCGATCTCCGGTTGCTTGATCATCGCTTCCACGCCCGGCTCGATGCCGATTCGCCCTTCACGCAGCGGGATCCGAACCAACTCGCGCATGGGAAGGTAGGAGGCCGCCGTGTCGTAAGAGCGCCAACTTCCGAGCAGCAGGGCATTCTCCGGCAGCAGGGCGCGGACCCCGCGGACGGCGTCCTGCCACTGGAGCGTCTCCGAGACAGGAGCGCCGTCGAAGGCTAGGCCGGACCACATCGAGCGCAGGGCCGGCCGTAGCAGAAGCCAGCCGGCCAGCACGGCGATGACCACGGTGGCTGCTTTCCGGCCGCGCTTCAGGCCCCAGCGGGCGGCCATCGAGACTGTTTGGATCGCAGATCCCGCGAGCAACAGGATGACCGACGCGAAAAACGCCCCTGACAGATAGTCCCGCCACATCCCGTCGTCCGGCATGGCCCAGCGTTGCCAGGCGATGAAGCGCAGGAGCAGCGGCGGCAGGCCGACCACGAGAATCAGGAGCAGCCGCGCGGCGAGGATCTCACGACCCCGCAGCGGTCGCCAATGACGGCCGGCCAGGGTGCCGAAGGCATCGTCGATCAGGGCGAGCCGCAGCGTCATCCACAGCGCGACGACAATCTCGGCTTGGGCCAAACCATTCAGGCGTTCAAGTTCGCGGCCTGCCAGGACCAGCAGGCTGAGACTGCCGCTGAGCAGCCACCAGCCGGCGATCTCCCAGCGCAGCCGCCGGAAGTAGGTCGGAAAGAGCAGGCGCAGAAATCTCATGGTTTCGAATGCTTGGAGTTGTTCGGGAACCACACGCCGGCGAAGGCGTCGTAGTGGAAGTCGGTCGCCTCACGAGCCTTGATGAAGGCGGCCCAAGCCTGCCAGGTCGTGATGTCCGGTGGGGCGGAAGTGATTTGCATCAGGATGTGCAATGCCTCCGGGGTTCCCCCATGATCCAAGACCTTCTTTGACGGCGGGAAGAGCAGCGCAAAAGCATCCGGGCTGCCATGCGCGGCGGGGACGGACAGCTTGAGGGCCTGCTCTCCGGAGTCCGGCTCTGCCAGGAAGGCCGGGCGGTCGCGGGCAAAGCCTTCTTCCACCTTGCGGGACAGCGCTTCCCCGATCCCGGGCAGGCGGCGGATGGCAAAGTAGGCCCGGCGCGACTGCAAGCGGTCCATGGCATCTAACAGATCGGAGTGGAGCGAGGGATCGCCGTAGGAAGCGGCGGCGGCGACCAGCCCGTCCGAAGGCTTGTCACGCAGCCCGCGCAGCACGGTTTCCCGGCAACCGTCCTGCCAGCCGCGCTGGAGGATCACGGGCAGGAGCGGGCTCGCGCCGGGATCGGATTCTTTTGCAAAGGCGTCGAGCAGTTTCTGGCGCTGGGATTCCGGCAGACCGTGGACGAGAGCTTGGGTCACCGGTTCCATGTTGTAGGGCTCGCCTTTGAAGCCGATGAACATGTCCGGGAAGCGGCGGACGAAAGGAGCCAGTTCCCGGCCGAGGGTTCGGTCGTGGGTGTTGAGCACCTGCATGAACCACTGTCCCACCTGATCCTCGGTCGCCGAGTCGGGCGAAGGGCGGCCCTCAGGGTAGCGCCATTCCTCCCGCGACGGGCCGATCAGATAGGCGGGAGAGGAATAGCGGTTCCCCCTGAAATCACGTGCAGGCGGCAGCGGGAGACCCGCCGCTTTCATGCGGCTGCGGACGCTGCCGGTGACTTCCAGCCTTACCAGCACCAACCGGGCGTCCGCGAGATCCCCTTCCTTCACTCCGTCGAACTTCACCACGCGGCGCATGGCGCTGGCCTGGGACAGTAGCAGGTGTCCGCCATGGTAGAGATCGCGGCTTTCCACGTAACGGTCGCCGCCGAGATGAAGAAAGCAGCGGAAGCTCCTCATGGGATGTCGGTCGTCTTCGATCCCGCTGCCGTGCGAGGACGGGCCGAGCAGATAGCTCATGTCGACCGCAGGGGCGAGGGGACCGCTGCGGATCACCCGCGCGTGTCCCTCCTTCAGGCCGGCCGGCTCCAGATCGATCTTGTCTTGAAAAGGCTCCCGCAGGACCTCCCGGTAGCGCATGGCAATCCCTAACAGGCCGGCATCCATGTCGAGTTGCGGGCCGGTTGTGCTGACGCGGCCGAGGTCGAACTCACCGATCACCCAGCGCTTGGTCATCGACGACCATTCCCGGTTGCCGCTTGCGACCTTGAAGGGCAGGGGGACGACATCGGCGGGCTGCATCGGCAGGCCGCCGGGCGTAATGTTTCTTCCACGCCGGGTAGGATACCATCCCCACTTTTGCGGAAGCATCTTCCCCTGATGGGTGAAAGGTCCGGCCTCTTCCAGCACCCACATCATCTTCTCGTCCTCCGGCAGGCCGCTGGTAATCACCTGGGCTTCCAAGGTGGTGCTGGTCTTCTCCCGCTCGTAGGTCTGGTGGAAGAACAAGGAACCAGGGACGTACTCCGCACGGATCGAAGACGCCTGCGGATGGGCTGGAACATTCCGCAGCACCTTCGGATCGAACCCCGGCCCGCCATACGTCATCCGGGCCCAGGGCGGTGTCAGCACCACCGCGAGCATCACGAGGGCCAGTCGAAGTCGCGGCCTGTGCCCGCCGCGGAAAAGTGCGACCACGAGAACCAGGACGGCGAGGGTGATGACCACCGCAGTGACCTGGCCGGGGATCTGCCCCCACCAGCCGATGCTGAAGAGTCCGGTGCTCCTCCACCAGTAGGGCAGGTACGGGAGGATGGAAAGGAGACCCGTTATCACCGCGATTCCCACGATGGCTGCGAACCAGCGCCACAGCGACCCGCATACCCGTCCCAGCACCAGCGAGCCGGCATGCAGGGGCAACAGCAGCATTCCCGCCCGCACGGCGCCACGCAGGGCATCGCCGCTGTTGAAGCCTTGGGCGAGGAGGTTCGCGGCGATGACTGCGCACTGCGGCAGGACGATGAAGGCGAGCAGTCCCGACAGCGCCGCCAGCGCCCTCTCCTGCCAGCGCAGGGGCCGGACCCGGGCCCAGCCGGAACCGTTGAATCCGAGCGAGGCGGAGATTCCCGCCAGCAACAGCGGAAGTAGGAACGGCGCATAGGCCGCACCGGGATAGCGAACGACATGGCGGTCTGTTCCTAACAGTTCGACGAGCGCTTTCTGCTCCCCTTCGTCGTCAATCCCACTGTAGCCCCTGTAGAACATCGATCCCGGCACAGCATCTCCCGCGTCGAAGCGCAACGCGGGCAAGGCAGCCAGGAGCATGCCGAGCCACGCCAGCACCAGGAACCAGCGGAGCCGCTGCCAGTCGGCGGAGAACAGATGGAGGACCAAGCGAGGATTCATGGAGGCAGGGGTTCATGTCCAGGCATCCACGCGGCCGGTGCGGACCAACGTGACGAAGAGTTCCCTCAGGGTGAGAGGACGGACGTCGGGCGGGGAGCAGCCGGGAAAATGCCGAGCGGCCAGTTCGGCGAAGGCCCCCGGGTCATGAGCGGTGTCCGCGAAGCGCAGCACGCGGCCCGAGGACTCCGCGGCGATCCAGGTGGCGGGAAGTTGCGGCAGGTTGCCGAAGTTCTCCGGCAGCAGGATTTCCACCCGGCGGTGGCGGGAAAGCAGGGAGTCGGTGCTCTCGTCGATGATCACCTCGCCGTGGTTGAGCATGACAACGTGGTCGGCCAGACGATCGACTTCATCGATGTCGTGCGACGAGAGGATCACCGAAAAGCCCTCGCCGCCTGCGAGCTCCAACAGGCCGGTGATGAACTCGTCGCGGACCAGCGGGTCCAGGCCTGAGAAGGGCTCATCAAGAACCAGCAACTCGGGCCGGTAGGCGAGGGCGGAGACCAGCGCGGCCTTCATCCGCTGGCCGCGGGAGAGGTGCTTCAGCTTGCGGTCCGCTGGCAGGCCGAACTGCTTGCGCAATGTGCTCTCGAAGTCCCGGTCCCATTTCGGGTAAAGCGGGCGGCACCAGGCGAGGAAGCGCTCGACGGTCATCCACTCCGGCATCTCCATCCCGTCCGCGACGTAGCCGATTCGGGCGAGTTGGTCGGGTCCGATCTTGCGGGAGTCCGTGCCCAGCACGGTGGCCGAGCCCGACGAAGGGCGGAGCAGGTTGAGCGCGATCTTGAGAGCTGTCGACTTGCCGGCGCCGTTCGGGCCGAGCAGCGCGGTGATTGATCCTGCGGGCACGCGGAAGGTCGCGTCCTTGAGGGCCTTCGAGCGGCCGAAGCGGCGGCTGACCGAGTGGAATTCCAAGAGGGAGTTCATGGTTGTTGGAAGGTGCGGCGGAGGGCTTCGAGGATTTCTTCCGGCGTGAGACCGAGCAGGGAGGCCTGGCGGATGAGGTCGCGGCAGGCGGGGGCGAGTTGGTCGAGGAGTTGGTCGCGCGAGGAGCCGGCGGGTTTCACCACCACCATCCCGGCACCGGGGCGGCTGGCGAGGAAGCCGGCGTCGCGGAGTTCGAGCACCGCCTTGTGCGCGGTGGTCGGGGAGATTTTCAGCTCCTGGGCGAGGACACGGACGGAAGGGAACATCTCTCCCGCCGCCATTTCGCCGGTCAGCACCGCGCGCTGGACGGCCTTCACGAGCTGGTCGGAGACCGGCACGCCGTCGAGGAGCTGGAAGCGGAAGGGGAGCATGGAGGGGTCGGCCGGGTGTCAACCGTAACAGGACGACTGATACAGTGAGGCGGGGGGATGGCAAGGGGAAATTGGGGGGATGTGCTTGAACGAGCGTCGCCAGATGTTCCGGTCCTAAAGGGACCATTCATAGCAGCCCGCACGGAGTGCCGGGTTTGGGTGAATGTGATCTGTAGTCCTACAGGGACGACTCATCCGGGGAAAAGACGCTGGCATCATGGCGGATCCGATCCGACCACGACCGCCGCACCCCGCATGAGGTGTCCCGTTGGGACACCGGATGGCTGGCGGGTGGACCTGGCACTTCGTGCCAGGCTTTTATGAGTCGTCCCGTTGGGACGGGGAGGATTCGGTGCCGGGAGCAGTGGCTGCTCGGCTGGTCAACAGGTGACGCCCATAGAGAACGGCGCTGAAAAGGGTTAGGAACAAGAATCCCAAGAGCTGCATTCGAGCTTCAGAGGAAGCGAACCAGATCGTTGCACTGGCTTGGGAAGGATCATCAAGCACGCCGACCATCGCAAGGTGCCTGGCGACCCACGTCACTTTTGCAAGGAACGCACAAAACACTGCGGCGGGAAGGAGGAGCAAAATCAAAGCGCCGATCAGAGTTAACCACGTTCGGCAATGGGGTCTTGAGATCCAGAACATCAGCCCAAAGAGCCAAACGATCACCAGCAACCAGAATGGAAGGTTTGCATTATCACCCAGCGATTCTTTCAGGTTCAAGAACCACAGTTCATACCATGGGAGCGTGAGGTGTGCGATCATACCATAAATCCCTCCGAGTATTGGAACGACGGGGGGCACCCGGCTCTTAGAAGGCTTGCGGAAATTCCACTCAGCTCAAGCTACGCTCATCGGGGATGCCGCAGCCGCCGCTAGACCAGCTTCGCCTTCACCTGCTCGATCTCCACGGTGAGTTCTTCCCAGCGGGTGATCGAGGCTTCGAGGCGCTGGGTGACTTGCTCGACGGTGTTGCTGACGAGGCGGAACTTGGCGGGGGAAGCAACGACTTCGGGCTTCGAAAGGTCCGCGGTGGCGTTGGCTTGAGCGGCTTCGAGGTCGGCGATGCGCTTCTCCAGCGTGACCAACTCGTCCTCCAAAGGCTTGAGGACCTGGGTGCGGAGCTGGCGCTGCTCGGCTTCGATCCGCTTCTGGTCCTTGCGGCTCGGCGCGGCGACGGGTTTGCCGGGATTGGCCTTGGCTTCGGCGGCGGCGTTCGCGGCGGCGGCGCGCTGGGAGAGGGTGGCTCCGCCCTTTTCGTCGGCGGTCTTTTCGAGGTAGTAGGTGATGTTTCCCTGGAACAAACGCGGGTCCTCGCCGGGGCGGAACTCGAGGGTCTTATGGACCACCGGATCGAGGAAGGCGCGGTTGTGGGAGACGATCATCACGGTGCCGGCGTAGTCGGCCAGCGCGCGCTGGAGGACCTCCTGCGACTGCATGTCGAGGTGGTTGGTCGGCTCGTCGAGGATCAGGAAGTTGGCCGGGGCGACCAGCATGCGGACCAGCGCGACGCGGGAGCGCTCGCCGCCGGAGAGGACGCCGACCTTCTTGAAGACATCGTCACCGCGGAACAGGAAGCAGCCTAACAGGTTCCGGCAATAGGGAGCGGACTCGCGGCTGGCGACCTCGGTCACGGTGTCGAGCACGGTCTTGGTGGGATCGAGCTCGTCGGCGTGGTTCTGCGAGAAGAAGGAGGTGGCGACTTTCAGGCCGAAGCTGTGCTCGCCGCCGTTAGGCTCTTCCTGACCGGTGATGATGCGGCAGAAGGTCGATTTGCCGGCGCCGTTGGGGCCGACGATGGCCATGCGTTCGCCGCGGTTGATCTCGAAGTCGAAGTTCTTGAAGACCTGCAGCTCGCCGTAGGACTTGGAGACCTTTTCGAGTTTGGCGACCAGGTTGCCGCTGGCGGGCGGCGGCGGGAACTTGAAGTTCATCACCGCGTCGGCGGCTTCCGGGGCGGGGATGCGCTCGATCTTGTCGAGCATCTTGATCCGCGACTGGACGAGGGTCGCCTTGTTGGCGGAGGCGCGGAAGCGGTCGATGAAGCGCTGGATGTCGGCGATCTCGCGCTGCTGGGCGGTGTATTGCTTGAGCTGGATCTCGCGGCGCAGGACGGACTCGGTCTCGTAGTAGGTGTAGTTGCCGGAGTATTCCTCGCAGCGGCCGTGGTGGAAGGCGAGGGTGCGGGTGCAGAGGGTGTCGAGCAGGGCGCGGTCGTGGGAGATGAGGAGGATCGCGCCGGGGTAGTTGACCAGGTAGGCCTCGACCCAGCGCTGGGTGCCGATGTCGAGGTGGTTGGTCGGTTCGTCGAGCAGCAGGACCTCGGGCTCCTGGAGGAAGAGCTTGGCCATGGCGATGCGCATCTGCCAGCCGCCGGAGAAGTGACCGCAGTCGCGGTCGAAGTCGCTCTTGGAAAAGCCGAGGCCCTGGAGGACGGATTCGACCTTCGGCTTCATGCGGGCCGGGTCGGTGTCGTCGAGCAGCAGCTCGAGCTCGCCGATTTCCTCGAGCAGGTCGCCGTAGGGGGAAGAGCGGGGGTCGAGATTCTCGAGTTCGGCGGAAAGGCGCTCGATCTTTTCCTGGAGCGCCATCGTTTCGCCGAAGGCGCGCATGGTTTCGTCCCACAGGCTGATTCCCTTCACGTGGATGCCTTCCTGGGGCAGGTAGCCGACGCGGCAGCCGCGGGGGACGACGACCTTGCCGCCGGAGACCTCGACGATGCCGGCGATGGCCTTCATCAGCGTGGACTTGCCGGCGCCGTTGTGGCCGGCGAAGGCGATGCGCTCGCGGGGGAGGATCGAGAAGGTGAGATCCGAGAACAGGACGCGGGCGCCATATTCGACGCGGAGATTGTGGACGGAAAGCATGCGGCGGGCGGAGACTTGCGGGCCGGGGCGGCGCGGTCAAGGGAGGCGTCGTCCGGTGGCCGGGAGGAAAATTGGATCTTGAGATGCGGGCAACGCGGGTGCAAGATTTCGGAAAGAAAATTCGTTAATTGTAGGCGTGAGACGACTGATCATCCTGTTGGCCTTGGTCCGGAGCGTGTCGGGACAGGCCGACTTCTGGGATTTGCCGCCGATCCGCTATTCGGACACGCGGGCGGAGGACTCGCTGTCGCGGCTGGCGGCGGACCTGGCGTCCGGAGCGAAGAAGGTGGAGGGCGGGAGTGAGTTGGAGCGGCTGCGCTTCGTGCTGAGGGAGCTGGACGTGCCGGAGGAGTCGCAGGTGATGGTGTTTTCCAAGACCAGCCATCAGAACGCGTTGATCCACCCGAAGAACCCGCGGGCGCTCTACTTTTCCGAGGAGGCCTACGTCGGCTACGTGCCGGGCGGGGCGATCGAGGCGGTGGTGGTGGACCCGCGGCTGGGGCCGGTGTTCTACCTGATCGAGCCGGGCGGTCCGCAGGGATTGAAGATCGAGCGGGATCTTTCCAACTGCATGTCGTGCCACGGGACCGCGCGGACCGAGAACGTGCCGGGGATGCAAATCCGCTCGGTGTATCCGAATGCGGACGGCCATCCGCTGCTGTCGATGGGGACGAGCCATGTGAACCACGACACGCCGCTGGCGGAGCGCTGGGGCGGCTACTACGTCACGGGGCGCAGTTCGTTGCCGCATCTGGGGAACCGGACCTACGAGGAGGACGGGCCGGACGAGCCGCTGCCGAGCGATCTGCGGGACCTGCGGGAAAAGATCGATGTGACGAAGTATCCGCGGGCGACCAGCGACATCGTGGCGCTGATGGTCCTCGAGCACCAGTGCCGGATGCACAACCTGCTGACGGCGGCTTCCTTGCAATACCAGCGGGCGCATTTCCTGGGCCGGGCGCTCGACCCGTCGGCGGACCCGGATCTGGGGTCGGCGGGCCGCGTGGCGGACGGGGCTGCGGAGCGGATCGTCGCCTGCCTGTTGTTCAAGGACGAGGTCGATCCGGGCGACGGGATCGAAGGCGGCGAGGCCTTCCAGAAAACCTTCACCGCGCGTTTTCCGCGGACGAAGAACGGAGGGTCGCTGGCGGACTTCAAGCTCTACGGCCGGCTTTTCAAAAACCGGTGCTCCTACATGATTTATTCGCGAAGCTTCCAGGACCTGCCGCCGCGGGTGAAGCAGGCGGTGCTGTTGAAACTCAAGGCGGTGCTAGCCGGGGAGGACGCCGCCTATGACTGGCTGAAGGCGTCGGAGCGGAAGCGGATCGGCGAGATCCTGGCGGAGACGGTGCCGGGGTGGCCGGGTTGAAACTCGGTACCGGCCGGACGGTGAGAAGGATCGGTCGGGGGGAGTGAACGGATCCTCCTGCACCGCCGGCCGGCCCGGTTTTCGGGGGGAGCGGGCGAGGGTGAACAGGCCTCGGAATCTTATTCGTCGATGCCGCCGAGCTGGGCGCGGATCTCGAGCTTGCGGTCGACGATGAAAGTGACGTGGTCGAGCCGGTCGATGCCGAAGGGCGTCTGGGTGAGGAGCTCGATGGTGTAGGTGCCGTCTTCGGCCATGACGGAATCGTAGTCGGAGACGGTGAGCAGGCGGCTGTCGCTGCGGTCCTGGTCGAGGATGAGAATCGAGCCGTCGACCGGGTTGCCCACGGTGCCGAGCCGTGCGGCGCCCGGATAGATCTGGAGCCAGGTGTTGCTGCGCGGGTAGAGGTCGGTCAGGTTGACGGTGAGGTTCGGTGCATGGAAGCGGACCTTTTGGTTCTCCGCGATGCCTTCGATGGAGCCGGAAGCGACCGGCCAGACCTGGACGTAGGCGGAGGCGAGCTGGGTTTGTCCGGCGCTCTCGTCGGCAAGCGCGTGGATGACGAAGTGTTCCTCGCCTTGGGCGGTGGTCGGGTCCGAGGCCTTGAGGTTGGTCACCGGGAACTGGAGGGTGCTCATGCCGTTGGTGGTGAGGTAGGCGGAGGAAACGGGAGTTCCGGAAATGGCACGGGCGGCCGGCACGGACTTTTGTTCGCCGTTGTAGCTGGCGAGGTGGTGCTCGAGCAGAACCTTGGTCGAGGCCTCAGGCAGGCCGGTGCCGCTCAGGAGGCCGGAAACGTTCAAGGTGACGGTGAACGGCTGGTCGGCGCGGGTGCGGGGGACGCCGGTGTAGGGATCGAGGGTGCGGATCGAGATGCTGGCGGACGGGAGGTAGGCGCCGACGAGCTTCTGGTCGAGGAGGTAGTCCTTGGCGGTGGCCTGCTCGATGGTCCAGAGCTGGAAGAGGGCGCCGTCTTGTTCGAGCGGAAGCTGGGAAGGTCCGGCACCTTTGGGATCGACCGGCATCGACCAGACCACGCCGGTGGTCTTCTGCTGCTGGCGGATGAAGTTCACGTAGCCTGCTCCTTGCCCGAAGGCGTGGGAGAGGAGGAGGGGGGCAAGGATCAGGAGTGTTTTCATGGGGTGACAGCGACGGGGGTGGTGGCGGGAGCTTCGGACTTGACGGAGATGGGGCCGCCGAGATGGACGGCGACGATCACCTTGCCGTTCTTCTTCCAGAACTCGGTGCGGCTGGGCGGGATCGGGGTCTTGCCGGCGGCCTGGTCGAAGGTGATCTCTTCGGTGAAAAGCCAGCCGCGGTTGACGGTGAGGAAATCGGTCCAGGCAAGAAGGCGGCCGAGGGGCTTGGCGCCGACGCGGTTGGCGAGGGCCTGCGGGACATGGAGGACGGCACCCTTGGGGACGAGCGTCCAGTTGTGGCCGTCGGCAAGGATGTCGGACTGCGCGATGAGCGACTCCTCGCCGGGGCGGGCGACGGCGGCGTCTTTCCCGGCGGCCGCTTGCTGGAGGGCGGCGACGGGTGAGGCCTTTTGCCGTTGGGCGATCTCTTCGGGAGTGATGCGGTCGGTGATCACCGGGGCGGCGAATGCCGCGCCGGAGAGGAAGGCGAGCAGGATCAGGGGGGATTTCATTGGGGGGGGAGGGTGGGGATTACTCGAAGGTCACGAGGACCACGAGGTCCTGAAGGTCGAAGCCGCTGGACGAGGTGTTGGTCTGGCCGAGTTCCATCAGGAGGATCAGGTCGCGGTCGCCGATCTTCACTGTCTTGGTCGAGGTGTTCATGTAGGGCTTCAGGAAGCTCTCGATCGAACTTCCGTTGAGAGCGGGGACCGTCGAGGGGACGCGGTCGCCGTTCTTGAGCATCACCAGGTTCGGGGTGGCCGTGTTGGTCCGGTAGAGGGGGAGCCAGGCACCGCTGCGCCAGCCGCGGCCGCCGAAGTTGATCGTGTCGCCGGCCTTCACGGTGGTATCGAGCACGACCGAGGACGGGTTCACACCGGTCTGGAGGCCGTAGAAGATCCGGGTGAAGGAGGAGTTGTTCCTGCTCCACATCACTTCGACGGGGAGGAACTTGGTCGCCGTTTCCTGGAAGGAGGCACCGAGCACGCGGACCCGCATCTTCAGGTCCTTCTTCGGCTTGATGATGTTCGGCGTCAGGATGTCGATCACGCTGGTGACCGGGGCCGGGTATTCGATCTGCCAGGTCAACTGGGAGCGGGTGCCGGTGCGAACGAGGTCGCGGTCGACATTCAGGGTGCCACGCGGGGTCGCGTCGGCGGCGGTGACGTTGCCAAGGACACAGAGACCTGCGAGCAGGCCGGTCAGCAAACGTCCTCTGCGGGGGGGCAGCGGGAAGTTCATGGGGGGTGGGGGGATGGAACAGCGTCAGCCGGGGGAGCTGACGGGGGTGATTCAAATCCCGCACCACCCGAAATTCAAGAAGTCCGGGCCAATCTACGCGATCACGCGGGGATCCGGGGAGTCAGATGTCGAAGTTTGTGTGGCATATAAAGCAATGAAATGTCTTTGAAAGTGCGCAAAAATCCCCTGACGTTGGGGTCCCGGGGGACGAACGACAGGGGAGATTGATAGTTAAGAAATGCTAACGGAACTGCGATCGGCAGTTTCGATCAGCCGTTGAGGATCGAATTCCAATGCTCCAGATGATCTTTCTGGCTTTCGAACAGTGCGGTCGTGTCGTCGTGAACGGTGATCGACCGGATCTTGTCGCCCTGGCGCACCGCATTGACCACGTCCTGCCCCGTGGTGACCTCGCCGAAGACCGCGTGTTTGCCATCGAGGTGGGGCGTGGGCAGGTGGGTGATGAAGAACTGGCTGCCGTTGGTGTTGGGGCCGGCGTTGGCCATGGAGAAGATGCCGGGCTTGGAGTGCTTCAGGCTGTGGTCGATCTCGTCGGCGAAGCGGTAGCCCGGGCCGCCGCGGCCGGTGCCGGTGGGATCGCCGCCCTGGATCATGAAATTGGCGATCACCCGGTGGAACGAGACGCCGTCGTAGTAGCCGCGCTTGGCGAGGTTGAGGAAGTTCGCGGAGGTGACCGGGACCTTGGAGGCGAAGAGGGTGGCTTGGATGTCGCCCTTGTCGGTATGCAGCGTGATGCGGATGTCGGACATGGCCTTGAGATTCCAGAAGCCGGAGACAAGAGACCAGAAGGAAATTCCGGCTTGGCCTCGCCGGGGCAGGGGCTGAGCCTGAGAGCGAATGAAGCGTTGGCGGAGAATCCTGATGGCGTCCGCGGCGGTGGCATTGCTGTGGCAGGGCGTGCTGGCATACGGAGGATGGAAGCACACGATCCGCTTCACCTTTCCCGACGGAACGCCGGCCGCTCATGCCCGGTGTAGAATTTGGGTTAACGGGTGGTCCTTTCCGATCAACGGTCCGCAGCCAGGCATTTTTGGAGAGGGGGAAACCATCTTGCCGGTGCAGGCCGACGGCAACGGTATCTTCCGGCTCAACCGCCGTCGTGCGAATGATCCTTCAGGGCTCTACATCGTCGCGAGCGCTTCGAAAGACGGCCGAGAGCACGAAGCGTGGGTCCGGCTACCATCGGCGAAGGAAGCAAGCTGGCCGATCCGCCTGACTCTGCACCCTTACTGACAGGGCTCTTATTCGTCGTGGTGGAACCAAAGCAGCACCAGAAGTGCGATGCCGACGGTCCACGTCAGCCAGGCCCACGGCGTGAAATAGGGATAGATCATCAGCGCAAGCCCGATGGCGACCGGCTTCCAGCGGTCGAGCGCCTTGCCGTAGCGCCAGGCCCCGATGCCGATCGTGCCGAAGACAAGGCCGGCCAGCAGGTTGTAGGGCTCGAAATTCAAGGCGGCTGAAACATTGCCGGAATCCTGCTGGAAAAGCAACGTGGCAGATTCTCACGCGCGGGGCAGCCTGCCGAGGACATCGGCGGGGCCGAGGCCGGATTCCCGCATGGTGCGGATCGAGAGTGCGTCGTGGCGCTTCGCCAGGCGCACGCCGTGTTCGTCGGTGACCAGTTCGTGATGCAGGTAGAGCGGCTCGGGCAGGCCGAGCAGGGCTTGCAGCAGGCGGTGGACGTGGGTGGAGGGCAGCAGGTCTTCGCCGCGGGTGACGTGGGTGACTTGCTGGAAGGCATCGTCCACCACCACGGCGAGATGGTAGGAGGTGCCGATGTCCTTGCGGGCGAGAATCACGTCGCCGAGCAGCGCGGGATCGACGGGGTGGACGCCGTGGCGGAGGTCGGTGAATGTGAGCGGACCGCCGATTTTCGAGGCACGAAGGGCATCGAGGCGCCAGGCCGGCTGGGCACCGGCGGCGAGGCGGGATTTCCGTTCCGCCTGCGAAAGCCGGCGGCAGGTGCCCGGGTAGAGCGCGCCTTCGGGGCCGTGGGGGGCGCCGGTCATCCGGGCCACTTCTTCCTCGATCTCCCGGCGGGTGCAGAAGCAGGGATAGACGCTGCCTTGCCCGCGGAGGCGGTCGAGCGCCGCGGCGTAGGCGTCGCCGCGATCGGACTGGCGCAGGGCCGGTCCGTCCCAATCGAGCCCCAGCCAGCGGAGGTCTTCCTCGATTTCCAGGTAGAATTCCGGGCGGACCCGGGTGTGGTCGATGTCCTCGAAGCGCAGCAGGAAGCGCCCGCCGGCGTCCTTCGCCAGGTCCCGGGCGACCCGGGCCGCCAGCGCATGCCCGAGATGCAGCCGGCCGGTCGGGCTGGGGGCGAAGCGGGTCACGGGAGCGGTCATCGGCGGATTTACGGCTTTTTCAGTTAGCGCGAAGCGGAGGTGGCGCTATGAATACGGCGCTTGAAGGGAACGATGAAAGACAAACGGGTGGTGATCGTGGGTGCCGGGCCGGGCGGATTGACCGCCGGGATGATCCTCGCGCGCCGGGGCTTCGATGTCACGATCGTCGAGAAACGCGACCGCGTCGGTGGCCGCAATGCCGAGCTGAAGGTGGGAGACTACTCCTTCGACACCGGCCCGACCTTCCTCCACCAGAAGTTCACCCTCGACGAGGTGTTCCAGGAAGCGGGCCGCAAGGCGGAGGATTACCTCGATTTCGTCCTGCTGGACCCGATGACCCGGCTGACCTGGGACGGAGTGTCTCTGGAAACCACGTGCGACGTCGAACGGATGGCCACCCAGATCGGCCGGAGTTTCGCCGGGGACGACGAGGGCTACCGCCGCTTCATGGCGGATCACGAGGTGAAAATGCGGGCGATCTATCCCTGCCTCCAGCGGCCCTACCACGAGCTCAAGGCTTTCCTGAGCCCCACCCTCATGAAGGCCCTGCAGTATGTCGCGACGGGCAAATCGGTGGTCGACGTGCTCGACCGCTACTTCATCGACGACCGCCTCAAGCTCGCCTTCACTTTTCAGGCGAAATACCTCGGCATGTCGCCGTGGCGCTGCCCGGCGCTGTTCAGCATCCTTTCCTACACCGAATACAAGTTCGGGATCTATCACGTGCAGGGCGGGCTGTGCCGGATCTCCGACGCGATGGCGAAGGTCTTCCTGGAGCACGGCGGCAAGCTCCGGCTCGGGACCGGCGTCCGGGAAGTCATCTTCAACGGCGCGGACGTCAAGGGCGTGCGGCTCGACGACGGCGAGGTGCTGGAATGCGACGACGCGATCATGAACGCCGACTACGCCCATGCGGTGACCTCGCTGATGAACGGGCACTCGCGGCCGAAGGAGGATCTCGAGCGGAAGAAGTTCTCCTGCTCCACCTTCATGCTCTACCTCGGGCTCGACACGATCTACCGCGACGAGCCGCACCACCATATCATCTTCGCCGACGACTACCGGAAGAACGTCGAGGACATCAAGGGCGAGCGCCACGTGTCGGACGACATGTCCGTGTATGTCCGCAATTCCTCGATCACCGATCCGCATGTCGCGCCGGCGGGCAAGTCGGGGCTCTACGTGCTGGTGCCGACGATCAACTGCCGCAACGGCTACGATTGGGGACGCCGGAAGCAGGAGTATCGCGACAAGGTGCTGGACCGGATCGAGAAGAAGACCGGCATGAAGGACCTGCGCAGCCACATCGTGGAAGAGCGGATCCTCACTCCGGACGACTGGCGGGACGGGCTCGACGTCTTCATGGGCGCCACTTTCAACCTCGCCCACACGCTGGACCAGATGCTGTATCTCCGCCCGCACAACCGGATGCAGGGTTACGAGAACCTTTACCTCGTCGGCGGCGGAACGCATCCGGGGAGCGGCTTGCCGACGATCTACGAGAGCGGCCGGCTTTCCTCGAACCTTCTCTGCGACCGCCACGGCGTGGGCTACCAGCGGGTGGACCTCACCACGGGGCTGTTGGGCTGAGACCGGTCCCGCCTGAAAGGGGGCGGGCCCGTTCCGCGGTTCAGTCCGTATCGTCCCCGCCTCCCGTGTCCATGCGCCGGCGGTAGCTCTCGACCGCCTGGGTCCAAACGGCATGGATGCCTTCCTGCGGGCGCAGCCAGACGGCGCGGTGGAGCATCAGCATGCCCGGGGCAAGGTAGAGGAGTTCGATCAGCTCGTCCTTTGTCAACGCGCCGGGTCCTCCGGTGAGGCAGCGTTCGACCAGGGCCTCGTTTTCCGGCGAAAGCTCGGAGGGCTCGAGCAGGGAAACGTGGACGCCGTTGACGTAGGGATCGACCACCGCCGCGATCAAGCCGTGGCGGCACGGGGTGGTGGCGTCCAGCGCGGGATCGACCGATGCCTTGGCGAGGTCGGCGAGCTTCATCACGGCGGGCGGGTCGAGTTCCTCCGGTGTCGAAAGGATCCGCTTTGCCGCGAGGGCCTTGCCGTAGCGGGCGCGGCTGGTCCAGACCGAGACCGGGATGCAGAGGATCAGTCCGAGCAGGATGGGGGACATCCAGGCGGTGAAGACCGGGCTGATGGTCCAGGCGAGTGCGGCCCAGCCGATGCCGAGCAGGGTCGGCGTGAGGTGCACGGTCATGGCTTCTCCCCAGCCGGTGCCGTCGGCCTCGCGGTTCTGGCTGCCCCAGCCGACGGCGCGGCCGAGCACGATGCTGATGACCATGAAGGTGTGGGCGGCCATCACGCAGGGGGCGAGCAGCATGGAAAGCAGGGTTTCCATGACGACTCCGGCGACGAGCGGGAGACCGCCGCCGAAGGAGCGGCGGAGGGAGGGAACGAGCAGCGCGCGGGTGACGGCGAGGATCTTGGGCAGGAAGAGCAGCAGGAAGATGAAGCCGGTGAGGATCAGGCTTTGTTCGATGCCGCCGATCTTCAGCCAGCGGCCGACGAAAGTCTCGTCGAAGGGCAGGTTGCTGAGGTCGCTGCCGGCGCGGTCCCACGCGACCCAGGTGCCGAAGATCAGGAAAAGGAACCACAGCGGGCTGCCGAGGTAGGCCATGATGCCCATGAAGAGGTGGGCGCGGACGGTCAGCGGCAGCTTGCGGGCGAAGATCAGCCAGAGGTGCTGGAGGTTGCCCTGGCACCAGCGGCGGTCGCGCTTGAGGTGGTCGATCAGGGTCGGCGGGGCTTCCTCGTAGGTGCCCTCGATGTCCCAGGCGAGCCAGACTTCCCAGCCCTGGCTGACCATCAGCGCGGCTTCGACGAAGTCGTGGCTAAGGATCTTCCCGCCGAAGGGCTCGCGGCCGGGAAGGTCGGGCAGTTCGCAGAAATCCGAGAACGGCTTCACCCGGATCAGCGCGTTGTGGCCCCAGTAGCTGCCGCCGCCGAGCTGCCACCAGTTGAGGCCGCGGATGAAGAGCGGGCCGTAGAGCCGCATCGCGAACTGCTGGAGGCGGGTGAAGATCGACGAGCCGCGGATCAGCTTGGGCGGGGTCTGGAGGATGCCCAGGTTCGGGTAGGCCTCCATCACGCGGGTCATCTTGAGGATGTCGCCGCCGTCCATCAGGCTGTCGGCGTCGAGCACTACCATGCCTTCGTAGCCGCCGCCCCAGGTGCGGACGAAATCGCCGATGTTGCCCGCCTTGCGGTTCTCGTTCTTTCTACGGCGGCGGTAGTAGATGCGGCCGAAGCCGCCGAGCTTGCGGCAGAGGTTGGTCCAGGCGGTTTCCTCGAGGACCCAGAGGTCGAGGTCGCGGGTGTCGCTGAGGATGAAGAAATCGAAGGACTCGAGGTGCCCGGTGGCCTCGATCGAGCGGTAGATGGCCTCGATCCGGGCGCAGAAGCGGTTGCAGTCCTCGTTGTAAACCGGCATCACGACCGCGTAGCGGCGGGCGAGGGGCGCGTCGCCGGCTTCCTCGGCGAGCTTCGTGATCCGCACCGCGCGCTTCCTGCCCCACAGGATGTCCCAGGCGCCGAAGATCGCGTGGAACGAGCCGAGGACGAGCAGGCCGTTGAGGACGAAGAAGACGATCAGCAGCAGCAGGTGGGCGCGGTGGGTGCCAACGCGGGTGAACAGGTCGTAGAGCCAGAAGGTCGCGGCGAGGTTCACCACGATCACGCTGCCGAAGAAGATCGTGCGCCGCAGCGAGGCCCGCAGCGGGCTGAAGAAGGGGCGGACCTGCTTGGGGGAATCTGGAGAGGTCTCGGCCATCACTTGAGGAAGAAGAACCAGAGGGCGGTGCCGATCAGCCCGAGCAGGAACAAGGCGAACATCTTCCGGACGATCGGCCGGCGGTCCATGGTTTCCCACCACTGGGCGGCTCCTTCGCCGATGACGTTCAGCTCGAGCGGCTTCGGAACCATGGTGAGCTTGGCGAAGCGCGGTCCGGCGGCGAGGTAGGACTTGCGCATCGCGTCGGTGAAGGCCGGCGGCCAGGGCTTCGGTGTCAGGAACACGCCCTGCCATTGGCCCGGCATGTCGGCGAGCAGCAGGGCAAGTCGGCCGCGAGCGGCGAGCCGGCGGTTTTCAAGGGGCTCGTCGAGCACGTCCTGGGTCCAGCTCGCGATCTCGCTGAGGGTTTCCTCCATCGCCAGCACGCGGGCCGGCACGCCGGGCTCGGTCGCGCCGCGAGCGGAGGCGCGCCAGAGGATGGCGCGGACCAACTCGGCGACGAGCAGCCGGTTGCGGAGGCGGAGGGCCTGCAGGTAGGCTTCCACCGCCGCGTAGGCCTCCTCCCACTCGGAAAGCTCGGTCTCGCTGAGCGGGCGCAGGGTTTCTAAGGGGTGATACGGTAGGCCCATGTCTCGGTCAGGAAATCCTCTCCTTTTTTCAGGCAGCAACGCAACTCCTGCGGGCCCAGGTCCGCCAGCTTGCCGCCCTCCGCGGCGGGGGCGATCTGGAAGGCCACGCGCCAGCGCCCTTCGGGCAGCGGCTGCACCGTCAGGCCCTGGATCTTCACCTTGGCGGCATGCTCGCCGACCACGGTGACCACCGCTTCCGGCGGATCGCCTTGCCACTGGTCCAGCTTCCCGCCGGCGAACTCGACCGCCATCGTCCGCTGTTCCGGTTGCCAGTCGTGCAGGCCGGTGCGGGTCGCCACGACGCGGCCGCCGGCTCCAGCGGGATCCGCTTCCATGGTCCAGTGCTGCTTGTAGGAAATCTCGAACCGCTCGCCCGGTTGCGGGGTGCGGGCGGGCTCCCAGAGGGCCACGATGTTGTCGGCGAGTTCGTTGCCGGTGGGGATCTCCATCAGCATCACCTTGCCCGCGCCCCATTCACCGGTGGGCTCGATCCAAAGGGAGGGCCGGTGATGATAGGCGGCCTCGCCGTCCTCATAGGCGGAGAAGCGGCGGTCGCGCTGGAGCAAGCCGAAGCCCGCGCACTTGTCCATGGCGAAGAAGCTGAACTCGAGCTTGCCGCTGTCGTTCGCCAGCGGGCGCCAGATCCGCTCGCCGCTGCCCATGTGGATCGCCAGGCCGTCGGAGTCGTGGACTTCCGGCCGGAAGTCGTCGAAGCGCCGCTTCGAGTTCTCGCCGAACCAGAACATGCTCGACATCGGGGCGAGCCCGAAGCGCTTGGCCGCCTTGCGCGGGAAGAGCACGGCGCGGACGGTCATCACCGTGTCGTCGCCCGGCTGGATGAAGAAGCCGTAGGCACCCGTGACCGAGGGGCCGTCCAGCAGCGCGAGCAGCATCGCCGCCTGGTCGCCGGACCCCGGCTTGCGCAGCCAGAACTCGCGGAACAAGGGGAACTCCTCCGCGACGCCGTCCGCACCGGTGTCGATCGCGATGCCCCGCGAGGAAATGCCGTAACGCTGGTCCTTGCCGAGGGCGCGCCAGTAGCTCGCGCCCTGGAAGACGGCGAGTTCGTCGAAGTAGTCCGGCTTGTTCAGCCGGGCGTGGAGGCGCAGGCCGGCGAATCCGGCATCGGGCGGCAACTCGCCGCGCTGGCCGACCAGCGGGCCGTAGTGGAACAGGGCTTCCGAAAGCCGGATCCGCTGCTGGTGGGTATCGGTGAACTCGTTGACCGACACCGGCTCCCGGAACAGGTAGCCGGGGTGGAAGAGCATCGCGCGGAAGGGCAGGTTCTCGGCCGACCACAGGGCGTGCTCCGGGACGAAGCGGATGTCGCGGTACTGGTCGTAACTGAGTTGTTTCATCCACCCGGGCAGCGCCTCCTTGTCCGGCGCGGCGTAGGGCTGGCCGGCAAGTTCCTTGGCCTTGGCCTCGATTTTTTCGAAGGTGACGTCCTCGCGCTCCCAGATCTGGGCGCAAACGGGGCCGGCCAACAAAAGGAAGGCTGTCAGACAGGAGATACGGTGAACCACAAGCCAGCGCATATCCGGTGTCACGGGACTGTCAATCCGCGGGATGCGGTCCCCTTGCAAGATTCCGCAGATTTTGCTGTAGGCGCGGGTTGATTCCGCCCGGCTTGCCTCCAGTTTCGGTCGTGCGCGCCTGGGTTTTCATTCGCCTTTTCCTCCGGATCTTCGGGCCGGTGGAGAGGCTCGATGCCCGCGAGATCGAGTCCTCCGGCCTGCTGGCGGTGAAGATCGCCCAGATGTATGCGGTGCGCGGCGATCTGATCGGCCCGGCGAAGGCGGCGAAGCTCGCGACCCTCTACGAGCAGGCCTCGCCGATGGCCCCCGGCGAGTTCCGCCGGGCATTCGAACGGGAAGCGGGGCAGGACTTGAAGGATGCGCTGGAGGTTCTGGACGAGGAACCGTTGGCGGCCGCCTCGCTGGGCCAGGTCCACCGCGCCCGGCTGAAGGACGGTCGTGAAGTCGTGGTCAAGCTGCTGCGGGCCGACCATGCCGATTCCTTCCGGCGGGACGCCGCGGTCGTCCGGCGTCTCGCACGGGTCGCGCTGTTCTTTTATCCCCGCTTGCAACGTCTCGCCGATCCGCTGGGGACGCTCGATGCGATCGTGCGGACGACCGAGACCGAGATGGACCTGATGGCGGAGGCCCGCGGGAGCCGGGACCTGGAACGGCTCCGCGACGCAGGTGCCGCGCGACTGCCGCACCTCGGCCGTCTGGCCTTTCCAAGGGTCCACGAGGGGTTCTGCGGCCCGCGCATCCTGGTTTCGGAATTCATCGCGGCACCCAGCGTGCGGACGCTGCTTCAGCAGGGGCGATTCGGCTACGACTCGCTGCTGATGCTGTTCCGGATCCACGGCTACTTCCTGTTCTTCCGCGGCGAGTTCCACGGCGACTTCCATCCCGGGAACCTCTTCCACGACGGGGAGCGCTTCTGGTTCATCGACAACGCCAACGTCGAACGCGTCGATCCGCGCTTCACCCGCGGGCTCCTCTCGTTTCTCTGCCGGCTCGGCGAGGACGATGCCGCGGGCGCGGCAAGGGAGCTGGAGTCGCTGTCGCTTTCGCCCCTTCCGGATCCGGAGATTTTCCGCAAGCGGCTGACCGACCTGCACCGCGGCTTCGCCGGCCTGCCGGTGGGTGCCCAAAGCCTGACCACGCGGATGATGCGGACCATCCGTCTGGCGGTGGAAAGCGGGCTCGAGTTCCCGGCGGGAGCCTTCCCGGTGATCAAGAGCCTGATGTATCTCGACGGCATGGCGCTGGCCTGCGCGCCGGACAAGCCGCTGCTCCAGGACGTGGTGAAGTTCGCCGGCGACTTCGGCTGAATTTGGCACTTGGCACTTCATCCTCGCGACCTACCACTCCGGGCATGGCGAAGGTGCTGGTGGGACTTTCCGGCGGGGTTGACAGCTCCGCCGCCGCCGCCCTGTTGATCGAGCAGGGGCACGAGGTCACCGGCGGCTTCATGAAGAACTGGATCAACGCCGAAGGCCTGCCCGGCGACTGCCCGTGGGAGAGCGATCTGGAAGACGCCTTGGCCGTGGCACGAACGCTCGGGATCGAGTTCCGCGTGGTGGACCTGATCGACCAGTACAAGGAGCGGATCGTCGACTATCTCGTCGAAGGCTACCGCAGCGGCATCACGCCGAACCCCGACGTCTGGTGCAACCGCGAGATGAAGTTCGGGGTCTTCCTCGACTACGCGCTGGAGCAGGGCTTCGAAGCGGTGGCGACCGGTCACTATGCCCGGCGGCGGACGCTTGCCGACGGCCGGCCGGCGATCCTCCGTGGCGCGGATCCGAACAAGGACCAGAGCTACTTCCTCGCGCTGATGACCGAGTTCCAGGCCGCGCACGCGATGTTCCCGGCCGGCGAGCTCTTGAAGCCGGAGGTCCGCGAGGTGGCGCGCCGGCACGGCCTGCCGACGGCGGGGAAGAAGGACAGCCAGGGGATCTGCTTCATCGGCGAGATCAAGATGAGCGACTTCATCCGGCATTACATCCCCGACCGGCCGGGCGAGATCGTCGATCCTTCCGGCAAGGTGCTGGGCGAGCACCGAGGGCTGCATCTTTACACCCTGGGACAACGCAAGGGTCACGGGGTCGCCTCGCCGCGCGAGGGCATGGCCTATGTCGTGGTGGGGAAGGATCTGGAAAGGAACCGGCTGGTGGTCGGCTGGGATGAAAGCGGCACGCCGGGGCTCTATGCCCGCGAGTGCGTGATCGGCAGCGTCTCGACCATCGGCCATGCCTTCGACCGGCCGTGCCGGGTCGAGGCCCAGCCGCGCTACCGGGCGAAGGCGGAGCGGGCGGACGTGGTGCCGCGCGGCGACGGCAGGCTGGAGCTCCGCTTTCAATCTCCGCAGCGGGCGATCGCCCCGGGCCAAATCTGCGCGTTCTACGACGGCGGCCGCCTGCTCGGCGGCGGGGTGTTCGAGGAGGTGCGGAATCTGGAAACGGCGGAGGGTTCGCGATGACTCCGGAACTGCTCCGCTGGGTGCTTGCGGGCCATGCCTTGGTCACCGGCTTCATGACCGGGCTGATCTGGTTCGTGCAAGTCGTGCATTACCCGCTCTTCAGCCGCGTGGGACAGGCGGAGTTCGCCCGCTACGAACAACGGAACACGTGGCGGACCGGCTGGGTGGTCGGGCCGCCGATGCTGCTCGAACTCGCGCTCGCGATGCTCCTCGCGTGGTCGCCCGGCGGTGCCATGGCCTGGGGCGGGCTGTTGCTGTTAGGCGCGATCTGGCTGAGCACGGCATTGGTCCAGGTGCCCTTGCACCGGCGGCTGGAGCGGGGCTTCGACGCCGCGGCCCACCGGCGGCTGGTGTGCGGCAACTGGATCCGGACGGTCCTGTGGTCGATGCGCGCGGTGCTCGCCGCGGGGATGCTAGTGCATTCCTGACGCTGAGGGCGACGGGGACGAATAAGGCCGGAGCCGGGGGTGTCCCGGACTCCGGCCATGGAATCGGAACGGAAGGCTTCAGCGCGTGGAAGCGGCCTCGTGCTGCTCTTCGGCGGCTTCGAGGGCGGCGCGTTCCTTGGCGATGACGCGGACGAACTTCTTCAGGCTGTTGTCCCAATCGGCCAGCAGGGCTTTCGCGTGCGGGCTGCCGGTCTTTTCGGCGTGGTCGGTGATCAGCTTCTTCAGTTCGGCGACGTCCTGGGCGCGCTGGACGGGCAGGGGCACGACCATCTCCGGGTTGATGCGGGAGTAGAGGCGGCCGTCGACGTCGTAGACGTAGGCGGTGCCGCCGGACATGCCCGCGCCGAAGTTCTTCCCGGTCTTGCCGAGGATGGCGACGGTGCCGTTGGTCATGTATTCGCAGCCGTGGTCGCCCACGCCTTCGACCACTGCGGTGGCGCCGGAGTTTCGGACCGCGAAGCGTTCGCCGGCGCGGCCGTTGCCGTAGAGGTAGCCGCCGGTGGCGCCGTAGAGCGAGGTGTTGCCGAGGATGGTGTTGGTCGCGGGGTTGAACTTCGCGTCGGGGGAGACCTTCACCACGATCTCGCCGGCGGCCATGCCCTTGCCGGTGTAGTCGTTCGCCTCGCCGGTGAGCTCGATCTTCACGCCGGACACCAGGAAGGTGCCGAGCGATTGGCCGGCGGAGCCGCGGAGCTTGAGGGTGACGGCGGTGTGGCCGTTGAAGCCGCGGTCGCCGTGGATCTCGGCGATGCGTCCGGACAGGCGGGTGCCGATGTTGCGGTCGGTGTTGACGATGTCGTAGCTCAGCTCGACCGGCTGGCGGTCGGGCAGGACCTTGATCGCTTCCGTGATCGAATCCGGGGTCGCGAGCGGTCCGTATTCCGGGGTGTCGGCGGAGATTTCACCGGTGCCGAGGGCCTTGGCGAGATCGCGCAGGATCTGGAGGTCGAGCGGCGTCTTCGAAATACCGTCGTTGCGCTGCTGGGTGCAGGTGCGGGCGATCGATTCCGGGGCGACGCCGTGGTGTTTGGCGAGGTCGGGGACCACGTCCTTGAGCACCGCGCCGAGGTCGATGAGGTTGGCCTTCGGGTGGCCGGGGACCTCGCGCTGGCGGAGGAACTCGGGGCGGCCGATCAGTTCGTCGAGGGTGCGGACGCCGAGCTTGGCCATGATTTCGCGGGCCTCGCGGGCGACGCCGTCGAAGAAGTTGATGACCATTTCCGGGGTGCCCTTGAACTTGGCGCGGAACTTCGGATCGGTGGTGGCGATGCCGACCGGGCAGTTGTTCAGGTGGCACTTGCGGACGTAGACGCAGCCCATGGCGATCATCGCGATGGTGCCGAAGTTGTATTCCTCCGCGCCGAGGATGGCGGCGGTGACGATGTCCTTGCCGTTGCGCAGGCCGCCGTCGGTGCGGACGATGACGCGGTTGCGGAGGTTGTTGATGAGGAGCGTTTGCTGGGCCTCCGACAGGCCGAGTTCCCAGGGGGAGCCGGCGTGCTTGGTGGAAGAAAGCGGGGACGCGCCGGTGCCGCCGTCGTGGCCGGAGATCAGGATGGTGTCGGCGCTTGCCTTGGCGACGCCGGCGGCGACGGTGCCGACGCCGGTCTCGGCGACCAGCTTGACCGTGACGCGGGCGCGCGGGTTCACTTCCTTGAGGTCGTGGATCAGCTGCGCGAGGTCCTCGATGCTATAGATATCGTGGTGCGGCGGCGGCGAGATGAGCTGGACGCCGGGCTGGGTGTGGCGCAGGCGGGCGATCAGGGCGTTGACCTTCTGGCCGGGGAGCTGGCCGCCTTCGCCGGGCTTGGCGCCCTGGGCCATCTTGATTTCGAGCTCGTCGGCATTGACCAGATAGTGGGCCGAGACGCCGAAGCGGCCGGACGCGACCTGCTTGATCCACGAGCGGGCGAAATCGCCGTTGGCGTAGGGCTTGTAGCGCACGGCGTCCTCGCCGCCCTCGCCGGAGTCGGACTTGCCGCCGATGCGGTTCATCGCGATGGCAAGGGTTTCGTGGGCTTCCGGCGACAGCGCGCCGAGCGACATGGCGGCGGTGGTGAAGCGGCGGCGGATGTTCTCGACCGGCTCCACTTCGTCGATCGGGATCGGGCCGGAAGCGGCGGGGACGAACTCGAAGAGGTCCTTGATGGCGACCGGCGTGGTCTCGAGCTGGACCTTGACGTAGTCGTCGTAGTCCTCGGCCTTGCCGGACTTCACGAACGTGTGGAAGTTCTTGATGACGTCGGTGGTCCACGCGTGGCGCTCGCCGGACTTGCGGAAGCGGTTGTAGCCGGGGTCGCCGAGGTTGAGGGTCTCGCCGGCCGGGACTTCGGTCTCGAAGGCGGCGCGGTGGCGGATCAGCGACTCTTCGGCGATCTCCGCGAAGCCGATGCCGCCGACCTTGGACTGGACGCCGGTGAAGGCGAAATCGATGACTTCCTTGCCGATGCCGATCGCTTCGAAGATCTGCGCGCCCTGGTAGGAGTTGAGCACCGAGATGCCCATCTTCGACATGATCTTGAGGAGGCCTTTCTCGAGGGCCTTGGCGTAGTTGGCCATGGCCTTCTCGACGCTGATGCCGTCGAGCTTGCCCTTGCCGGCATCCATGGCGACGAGCTGGCGCACGGTGGCGTAGCCGAGGTAGGGGCAGACGGCGGTGGCGCCGAAGCCGAAGGCGCAGGAGACCTGGTGGGTGTCGCGGACCTCGCCGGACTCCAGCACGATCGAGCAGCGCATCCGCTTGCGGACGCGGTTGAGGAAATGGTGGACGGTGCCGGTGGCGAGGGTCGCGGGAATCGGCACGCGGCCGGGGGAGGCGGCGCGGTCGCTGAGGATCAGGATGCTGACGCCCTTTTCCACGGCGGCCGCGGCTTCGGCGCAGAGTTCATCGAGGCGCACCTTGAGGCCGGCCGCGCCCGCGGCGAAGGGCCAGGTGATGTCGAGGACCTGGGCGGGGAAGCCTTGTTCGTCGAGATGCTTGAGGCGGTCGACCTGATGTTCGAAGAGGATCGCCGACTCGAGGTTGACGATGCGGCAGTGCTCGGGGGTTTCGACGAGCAGGTTGCGCTCCGGTCCGAGGCCGGCGGATGCGCTCATCACGGCCCATTCGCGGATCGGGTCGATCGGCGGGTTGGTGACCTGGGCGAAGCGCTGCTTGAAGTAGGTGAAGAGCAGGCGGGGGTAGGTCGAAAGGACGGCGAGCGGGATGTCGTCGCCCATCGAGAACACCGCTTCCTGTGCCGACTTGATCATCGGCGGGAAGACCATGTCGAGTTCCTCGATCGAGATGCCGTGGGCGACCTGCTGGCGGGAAAGCTCGAGCGGCGCGAAGTCCTCGGCCGGGGCGAGTGCTTCAGGCGAGCAGAACTTGCGGAGCTCGAGGCGGTTCTCGTCGATCCACTGGCGGTAGGGCTTCTGCTTGGCGAGCGCCTCCTTGATCTCGCGGTCGTTGCGGACGGTGCCGGTGGCGGTGTCCACGGAAAGCATCTGGCCTGGACCGAGGCGGCCTTTGCGGATGACCTTGGAGTCGTCGATGATCACGGCGCCGGCTTCCGAGCCGATGTAGAGCAGTCCGTCTTCGGTGAGCTTGTAGCGCGAGGGGCGCAGGCCGTTGCGGTCGAGCGAGGCGCAGAGCTTGGTGCCGTCGGTGTAAACCAAGCCGGCCGGGCCGTCCCAGGGCTCGGAGAAGGAGCGGTTGTATTGGTAGAACGCGCGGAGGTCGTCGGAGATGTCCTCGTCGTTGCGGTAGGCCGGCGGAACCAGCATGCACATCGCGTGTTCCAGCGAGCGGCCGGAAAGCACCAGCGCCTCGAGCGCGTGGTCGAGCGAGGCGGAGTCCGACTCGTGCTCGTTCATCAGGTCGTGCAGCAGCGCGACGTCGTCGCCCCAGACCTCGCTCTGGAAGAATTCCTCGCGGGAGGCCATCCAGTTGCGGTTGCCTTCCACGGTGTTGATCTCGCCGTTGTGGCACATCATCCGGAACGGCTGGCCGAGAGGCCAGGCGGGGAAGGTGTTGGTCGAGAAGCGCTGGTGGTAGAGCGAGATCGCGGTCTGGAAGTCCGAGTCCTGGAGGTCACCGTAGAAGGCGCGCAGGGCGGCCGGCATGGCGAGGCCCTTGTAAGAAATCAGGCGGCTCGAGAAAGACGGCATGTAGAAGCCGTTCAGGCCCTTGGTCTGGCGCTCGATGGTCCGGCGACAGAGGAAGAGCTGGCGTTCGAAGTGATCGGCGGCCCAGCCGGCGGGCTTCTTGAGGAGGAGGTGCTCGATGTGCGGGCGGGTGGCCAGGGCGAGCTTGCCGAGGGCGTCGGGATCGACCGGAACCTCGCGCCAGCCGATGATGCCGATGCCGCGCTTGGTGACGACCTCTTCGGCCATCGCCTTGAGTTGCTTGCGGCCGGCGTCGTCGTTGAGCGGCAGGAAGAAGACCGCCACCGCGAGATCGCTTTCGCTTTCAAGCGTGGTGCCGAGCTTGGCGGCGGCCTTGAGGAAGATCGGGTAGGGGATCTGCGAGAGGATGCCCGAGCCGTCGCCGGTCTTCATGTCGGCATCGACCGCGCCGCGGTGGGTCATGTTGCAGACCGAGCAGAGGGCGAACTCGACGACCTGGTAGGAGCGTTTGCCGTGGATCTGGGCGATGGCACCCATGCCGCAGTTGTCGCGCTCGGCGGAGAGGCGGTGGAGGGATCCGGGGACCAGCGGCGTGCTCGGGTGGTAATAGGGATTCATCGCAGGGATTGGCAAAAGTGCCTTGTCCCGCGGTGCCGCGCTCGGATCAGCGCGGAAGTGACCCACCGCGGGGCGGGGAATAAACGGCAGCTTCCGGGGAGTGCCAAGCAGGAATTGTGCCCTATCCGCCGGCCAAGGGGAATGCCGCGGAAGGCGAAGCTTCCGGCGGCTCAGGAGGGATCGTCCACGAGGCCTTCCTCGTCGAGCGGAGGAGCCGGCGGCAGCAGGCCGAGGTTCTCCAGGAAGCGGTCCGCCGCGGCCACGCTCCATTCGTAGTGGCGATCGGAGACGTTGAAATTGAAGAACGAGTGCTCGGCGTTCTCGAAGTCGACCACCTCGATCTTGTTCCGCCGCCAGCGCATCGACTTGTAGAACTTTTCCACGGCCGCGAAGGGGGTCACGCGGTCCTTCTTGCCGTGGAAAAGGATCATCGCGGGTGCCTTGCGCCGCACCGCCTTGAGCGGGCTGAGGCGTTTGGCCGTGGAGTGATCGGGGAAGCGCTGGAGATGGGGATGCACCATCGGATCCAGCAAGCTGCTGAACAGGAGCAGGGCGGTGGGAAGGTAGGCCGGCGGCTCCTCGTTGCGCGCCGGCTTCGGAAGTGCGAGTGCCAAGGCGAGGAAGGCCCCGCCGGCGGCCCCGCCGAGGACCACCTTGGCGGGATCGAATCCGAAATGCGGCTCGTATTCCGCCAGCCATTTGAGAAAGCGCTTGAGATCCTCCAGTGCTTCGACCGGGCCGGTGCGGTGGATCGAGCTGACCCGGGTTTCCAAAGTGACCGTGACCGCGCCGCGCTGGGCGTAGTGAAGGCAGTGGGGCACGAACTGGGTGGCCATCGGGGTTTCCCAGAATCCGCCGTGGAGGAAGATGAAAAGCGGCCGGCGGTCCCCGGGTGCGAAGCCGGGGGGGGAGAAGAAATGTGCCTGCAGCGGTCCCTCGGCGGACTCCGCGTAGGTGAAAGTCGTCGCCGACTTCAACATCTCCCGTTGCCGGGCTTGGCCGATCAACGGGGTTTTCTGGAGCAGGCTCATGCTGGGGGGAGAACGGCGGAAGGAGATCGGCGGGGGTGCCCGGCGCGCGAAAAGGATTGTTCCGGGCGCGGCGGGCTTGTCCAATCCATTCCACCGATGACGCGCATCCTGACCCTTCTTTCCCTCCTCCTACTGCCGGCGGCGCTGCCGGCCCAGGCACCTGCAGCGAACACCGGCAAGGCACTGGTGGCGACCTACAGCAACTGGCGCGCCGCCATGATCCGCAAGGACGTGCCCGCCTGGCAGAGAACCACCGCGGCCCATCGGCAGGCGGAAATCCGCAACCGGCTGGTATCGGAAAAGCGCCCCTATCCGGCAGGCATTTTCGATCTTCCCGCCCCGCCGCCTTCGCTCGACGGGCTGAAAATGATCCATCTCTCGCAGCGCGGGGCGACGGCCAAGGCGGCCTTCTTCGGCAAGATCAACTTCGGGGTCGGCGGGGAGCCGACGGAGAACCTCCTCGTGCTGTCCTTCGTCAACAGCGGCTCCTGGAAATACGACCGCGCCGAGTTCGTCAACCTGGCCGCCCTCCCGGAGGTCCGCCGCGAGCTGGCTGCCGGCGACCTGAAGTATGTCGCTGAGACGCCGGATTTCCAGGCGAGCGGGGTGGTTCCCCCGACCCCGCCGGCGGTTCCCGCGGCGAAGTACATCGCGAAGGTTTACGTGTTCTGCCCGGGCCGCGAGGTCCAGGTGCAGGTCAACCAGTTCAGCCGGCACCGCTTCGCCAATGCCAAGGAAGCGGAAGTGGTGCTGGGGGGCGCGAAGGACGGTTTGAACAACGTCACCTACACGGTCAAAGGTCTCGAGGGCGGCACCGGCAAGGAGGCATTGGCCATCCGGGTCTACCTGATGTCCGAAATCAAGGACACCCAGCCCGTGAAGGCCTTCGAGTACCGGGTGGAGGAGGGCGGAGCGCTCAAACCCTTCGGAACGGCTACGTTCACGGTCGACGCGGCCACCGCGGCGAAACTTGTTCCAAAGGGTCGATAATTAAGAAAAATTAAACGATTTTTCTTAAAGGATTTTGCCCGCGGAGCCCTTGTTGTTAGAGGGTTTCGGTCGCAGACAGCTGTTGTTCAGCGGCGTTCAAAGATTGTGAAAGGATTTTCTTGTTAAGAGATCCTGATCATCTATTTTTACGGAAACGTCAATTTTTCTAACGGGGTTTGACGTCCCCGGGAACTTCGCTGACAAGCCACCCGTTTTCATGCCCGAGCTTATCCAGAAGTGTCAGGAACAAGCCGCCGCGCGCCGCGTCAAACCGTCCCTTGGGCGGTCCCGGGTTGTCGTGCGGCGCTTCCTGGCAACTCCGATACAACGGGTTTCCTGCCGCGCTCCTTTCAGGGATCGCAAGACGCAAGCTCCGTTTCCCCCGGAGTGGCACGCCGACGGCTGCCGCGTCCTTGCGATCGATGGCCCCCTGCGATCCCGCCGCCGGAATGCGGCGGGACACAACGCCTATCCAACCAAACACGATGAATCCCTTGGTCGCCACCAAATCATCCAGCAAGCCTTCATCCGGTCGCTTCCCGGCTAGGCTTCTGGCCCTCGCAGCCGCGCTCCTGGCGCTGGCCTCTGAAGCCCATGCCGCCGCCGATCGCTCGGTGACGCTCGCCTGGAATCCCAATCCCGAGTCCGGCGTTGCAGGTTACCGCCTGCGCTACGGCACGGTGCCCGGACAGTATCCGAACACCATCGACGCCGGCAATGCCACCACGGCCACCGCCAGCGGTCTGAATCAGGGCACTTCCTATTATTTCGTGGTGGTCGCCTACGACAATGCCGGGGTCACCAGTCCTCCTTCGTCCGAGGTCAGCTACACGGTGCCCGGGACGCCGAACACGGCACCATCGGCGGGATCCCTTGCGCTCGAGGTAGCCGAGGATGGCCAGGCCCCGGTGAGCCTTTCCGGCACCGATGCCGAGAACGATGGCTTGAGCTACATCGTGGTTGCCGCTCCGGGGAAGGGGACCTTGACCGGAACCGGCAAGGATCTCGTTTACAAGCCTTCGGCCAACGTTCATGGCAGCGACAGCTTCACCTACCGGGTCAACGACGGATTGCTCGATTCTCCGGTTGCGACGGTCTCGATCAATATCACTCCGGTCAATGATGCGCCGGCCGCCGATCCGAAGACGGTGAATACCAACGAGGATGCTTCGGTTGCCGTGGTCCTCAGCGGGGCCGATGTGGACGGCGACTCCCTGAGCTACAGCATCGTCACCGCACCGTCGAAGGGAATCCTCACGGGAAACCCGCCCAACCTCACCTACCAGCCTGCCGCGAACCTTTTCGGGAGCGACAGCTTCACCTACCGGGTCAACGACGGGACCGTCAATTCGGCGGTCGCGACCGTGAACCTGAACATCACGGCGGTGAATGACATCCCGGTCGCCAATCCCGCCACGGTGAACACCAACGAGGACACCGCGGTCGCCGTCACGCTGACCGGGAGCGACATCGAGGGGGGATCCCTCACCTATTCCATCGTGAACCAGCCCGGGAAAGGCACCTTGTCCGGCAGTCCGCCCAATCTGACTTACACCCCGGCCCTGAATGCCAACGGGACGGACAGCTTCACGTTCCGGGTCAACGATGGAGCCGCCAATTCGCCCGCTGCAACCATCAACCTGAACATCGCCGCGGTGAACGATCTGCCGGTGGCCAATGCGGCGTCCGTGAGCACCACCGTTGACACGCCGGTTGCGATCACCCTCGGCGGAAGCGATGCCGAAGGCAGCCCGCTCACCTACTCGGTGCTCACCTCGCCGACCAAAGGCGTGTTGAGCGGCACGGCGCCCAACCTCAGCTACACGCCCAACTCGGGCGTGACCGGATCCGACAGCTTCACCTTCCGGGTCAACGATGGCACCGCGAACTCAGCGACTGCAACCGTCTCGATCTCGGTGTCCGCCTTCAACACGGTGCCCGTGGCGACGCCGGGGTCGGTCACCACCGCCGAGGACACCAACCTTGCGATTGTTCTCAGCGGAACGGATGCCGACGGGAACTCGCTGACCTATGCAGTGGTGACCAATCCCACCAAGGGAACCCTGTCGGGGACGGCTCCCAATCTCACCTACCGGCCGAACAGCAACGCGAACGGGAGCGACAGCTTCACTTTCCGTGTGAACGACGGCATCGCGAATTCGTCCGCCGCCACCGTGAGCATCAGCATCACGGCGGTGAACGATGCTCCGGTGGCCGATGCGAAGACGGTGAACACCTCGAAAAACACGGCGGTAGCCATCCAACTCACCGGCAGCGATGTTGAGGGGAGCACGCTCACTTTCATTCCGCTTACTTTGCCGACGAAAGGGGTGCTCACCGGAATTGCTCCCAGCTTCGTCTACACCCCGAACACCAATGCCACGGGTTCGGACAGCTTCACCTACCGCGTGAACGACGGATCGGCGAATTCCGCGAGTGCCACCGTCAGCATCAACATTGCGAACACCAATTCGGCACCCCAGGCCGTTGCCCAGTCGATCCCGACCCTGAAGAACAAGTCGGTCGACATCCAGCTGAGCGCCACGGATCCCGAAGGCAGCGCCCTTACTTACCGGGTGGTCAATCCGCCCAGCTTCGGTGGTGTCCTCAGCGGCACGCCGCCGAACCTGACGTTCCTGCCGGAGAAGGGCTTTGTCGGCAACACGAGCTTCGCCTTCGTCGCCAACGACGGGGCCGCTGATTCGCCGGTCGCGTGGATCTCGCTCAAGGTGAAGGAATCGAACTCAAAGCCTGCCGCCGTTGCCAAGACGGTCGAAGCGAACTGGAACACGGGGAACCCGCTGCAGATTTCCGGGACGGACCCGGACTCCGATCCCCTCACGTTCCGGATCACCAAGGAGCCTGCGAACGGAACCCTCTCCGGGACGCCGCCCAACCTGACCTACGTGCCGGGAGCGGGATTCAAGGGCAACGACAGCTTCGCGTTCGTGGCCGACGACGGTCTCGCGGCCTCCGCGGCGGCCACGGTCTCGATCCGTGTGGTGAATCCGAACAACCGTGCGCCCTCGTCGGCCCCGTGGTCGGTCAGCACCCCGATGAAGACGTCGGTGCCGGTGACGCTCAGGGCCACCGATGCCGACGGGGACACGCTGTCCTACCGGATCGTCAGCCGGCCGGCCAACGGCAAGCTTTCCGGCAAGATGCCGAACCTCGTTTTCAAGCCGAAGTCCAAGTTCGTCGGAACCGCCAGCTTCACTTACATCGCCAACGACGGCGCGGTGGATTCCGCACCCGTCACGGTGACCATCAACGTGACGCAGCCGGCCGAGACCAGCACCCGGGGCCTCGCCGCCAAGGCGAAAGCCGGCAGCGTTCCGGACGAGTTGCCGCGGATGTCGCTGGCCACCGATCCGTCGCGTCCGGGCGTGATCCTCCTGTCCATCAGCGGCACCCCGGGATCCTCCTACCTGCTGGAGCATTCCACCGACCTGACCGTCTGGTCCGGCGAGCGGGAAGTCGTGATCGGGGAAGAGGGCGGCCTGGAACTGGAGGTCATGGCACCGGCGGGAGCTGCGCGAGGCTTCTACCGTTTGAACGCCCCCTGACCGGGTTGATCAATCAAGCACCCGCTTCGGCCGCGGCACCGGCTTGTCCGTCTGGGGCGGTGCCGGTGGCGGTTCCTGCAGCCGGTTGACCTCGAAGTCGAGCGGTTCGGCGTAGGCGTTGTTGCCGTCGATCTCCCAGCCGCAGGGCATCCGCAATTCATCGGCGATCTCGCGGGCCTTGAGATAGGTTTCGAAACCGTCGGGACGGACCCGGAACATCAGCACGCCATTGCGGTAAGATCGCACCAGCTTCATCATCCGGTGGAAGCGCCCGTCGGGTTGATTCATGTCCTCGAGCGAGGCGTCCCCCTTGGCGGGGTCCAGCTCAATCCGGAAGTTGAGCCTCGTCCACGGGCGGTTGAACGGGACCGTGACTTTCTGGTTCCGGACGTTCCAGGACTTCGACGCGAAAAACGCGACCGTCTTCTCCTGGTCGTAGATCACCCGGTCCTTCCCGCCCTTCACCTTGACCCGCTCGCGGATCAGGTTGCGGGCCTCGCGCTCGAACGCTTCCATCAGGGTCTCCTTCACCGCGGCAGGATCGACCAGATGCGCCTGGTTGCCGGTGATGTAGCAATAGTAGATCGTCGCGTTCTTCGGGATCTCGCGGCTGTTGGGCAGGCGCACGACGGTCGGGCGCTTTTCGACCGGCCGCGGCGTCCGGTCGAGCAGGGCTTCCAAGCGGGCGATCTCCGCGAGCACCGCGTCGGTCTTCGACTTCTCGGACTGCGCCTCGCGCGCCGTCTGGTCGGCGAGTTTCCTCAGCTTCTCGATCTCGAGCAGGAGCTTTTCCTCGCGGGCCGCTTCCTTCTCGAGGAGGGAGAGGTCGGCCTTGATCTTGCCGATCTCCTCCGGTCCGGGAACCGGGGCCTCGCGCTGCTTTTCGCGGGCGGCGATGGTTTTCTCGAGTTCCTTCTGCCGTTCCCGGGCCTGGTCGAGTTGCTCGACGGTCACCGGCTTCAGGCTTTCGACGATCTTCTCCACCGCCTGGCGCACATCCGCCTGGAGAAGGATGAGGATCAGGATGAGGACGGCGACGACGTTGGTCAGCGCGTCCATCAGCGAATCGAGGCTGCCGCCTTCCTCGTCCCGTTTTCTCCTGCGTGAAGCCATGGCTAGCGGGGTTGGAAGAGGGTGAGATCGATCGGACCGGAGCCCGGGATCGGGAGTTTGCCGGTCCGCACCTGGAAGCGGTCCTCCGCCCAGCCGGCGGCGGTCTGGTAGGTCGAGTGGCCGTTGCCGCGGATCAGGAAAAGAACCAGCGAGCCGCGGGCGGACTTGGCCTCGTTCATCACCTTCGCGAGCGCCGGTTCGGTGGTGATGGCGGCGGTGGAGACCGCGGTCTTCGAGCCGTCCTTGCCGAGGATGTTCACGCCCGAGCCGTGGCACTCGATGAAGAACAGCGGGGTGTTGCGGGTGACTCCGGAGCCGCCGGGCTGGACGACCACGGGCGGCGGTGTCGAGTCGGGCTTGATCTTGCGCTTCTCGAGTTCCGCCTTGAGCTCCGCGACTTTCTTTTCCAAGGCGGGCCGTTCCTTCCGCAGGGCCGCGATCTGGTCGAGCAGGTTCTCCGTGCGCTTCTGCAACTCGGCGTCGGATTCGCCGGGCTTCGCCTTCGCTCCCTCCAGCTTCTTGCGCAGGACCACCCGGCGGTCCTCGAGTTCCTGGAGTTCGACGAAGGCGCCGTCGCGCTGCTTGAGTTCGGCCTCGACCTTCGCCAGGTGCGCCTGCCGCTCCTTGAGCTTGGCCTCGATGGAGAGGAACTCTTCCGATCTCGCCAGCTCCTGCGGGTCCTGCTCCTTCGGCCCGGCATCGCGAAGGTCGCTGACCAGCTTGATCATGAGCGTCAGGATGCCGATCAGGCAGGCAAGGATGCTGAGGAAGGGGAACAGCGAAACCCCTCCTCCTCCCGCATTGGATCCTCGGCGTGACATGGCGGTTCCGCTTGCAGGATCATTTCGAGAAGAAGCCCCGCTTCTGGACGACGATCGTCTCGCCGCCCAGCTTCTGCAGGGTGCCGTTCAGGGATTCGACCCCTTTGGCGAGCGACGCGAAGTAATCGTTGAGCTGGCGTGTCTGGACCAACATGGCATCGCGGGTTTCCGACGTGAGCTTGTCGACCGCGTTGCTGAAGGTCCCTTCGACCCTGGTCTGATGGGCATCGAGGCGGGTGGCCAGGGTTTCTCCCGCTTGCGAGAGCAGGCCGGTGGCGTCCTGCAGCTTCACCAGGAAGAGCTCGTGGGCGCGGGCCAGGGAGGCGGCGAAGGCCGGGATGTTCTCGGCCTGGGAGAGCAGCATGTCGCTGGCGTCGCTCTTCGAGTCGTTGAGCTTCGGCATCAGCTTCTCGTTGCAGAAGGCGTCGATCAGCGTGAGCACTTCCTCTTCCTCCTTCTGCATGCTGGCGAGGGGGAAGGAGAGGATCATCGAGAGCACCAGGCCGAGCAGGGTGGTGTCGAATGCGACGCCGAGGCCGCCGGTCAGCTGGTTGATCGAGTCCTTGAGCTGGTTCGGATCGCCGGAGCCGGTGGAAAGCGAGCTGACGGCGATCGAAAGGCCCTGCACCGTGCCGATGAAGCCGAGGATGGGGATCGCCCAGAGGAAGACCTTGATCAGGGTGTAGGAGCCGGCGCTGCGGTTGGCATCGATGTCCGACTGGGCATTGAGGAAGGTCGCGATCTCGCCGTTGTTGTTGCGTTTTTCGAACAGCTCGAGGGCCTTCCGGATGCGGTTCACCATGAGGCTGTCGCGCAAGCGGAGCGGCAGTTTGTAGATGTGCTCGATGAAGCCGCCGACGGTGTGGGCGTTGATCTCGGCACCGAGGCTCGCGGGGACGACGTCCAGCAGCATCGCCTGGCGCTGGCGCTTGGTCATCTTCCACTTCATGGCGAGGATGACGAAGCCCCACACGAAGAGGAAGACCTCGGCGTAGTTGACCCAGCCGCGCTTGAGGAGGATGTCGGAAACCGTGGATCCTGCGAAGGGCATCATGGCCATCAGGATCAGCGCCGTCCCGACCGCGGCGATGCCGAGGCTGATGCCGAAGCTGACGTTGGCGTGGTCTTCTTCCTGCCAGCCGCCGCGTTGGGTTGCGGTCGATTTCTTTCCGGCGGCGGCGGGACCGGCGGCCGGGGCTTCGGGCAAGGCGGGGATCTGGAAGCGGCCGTTGCAGCCGGGGCAGGAGACGACCTGTCCGGCGTGCTCGTTCTCGGCGCTCATCTCGAGCTGGCAGTGGGGGCAGCGGAAATTCATGGGGTGCGGGTGACGGGTGACTCAGGGCTGGCTGCTGTTGCGGCGGAGGGTGACGATCTGGAGGAAGCCGCCGCTCGAGCCGTCCGCGGACAGGAAATACTGGTTGCGCGAACGGAGGATGATCATCTGGACCTGGTCTTCCGGCTGCACCGGCAGGATGTTGTTGCCCTGGACCACCCACTCGTTCTGCTGCTTGTAGGCGAGTTCGTAGATGATGTTGTTCTTGACCGGATTGAAGACGTGGGCGTCGCGGGTTTTGAACTCCTTGTTCTCGCGCCCGTTGCAGCGGACCATGATCTCGTAGGGGCTCAGGTTGTGGACCCGCAGCTTGCCGGGCGGCAGCTTCGAGGGGTCGTCGTCGATCACGTAGGCAATGAAGGTTCCGCCTGCCGCCGGGGCGAGCAGGACGGTGGCGCGCCGGCAGGAAGCGCCGGGAAGCTGGGCGAGGGCGACGAGCGTGGGATTGTCCTTGCGGCGCTTCTCGAGCTCGAGGGCGAGGGGCGTGCGGGCTTCAGCGCCGGCTGCCGGCTTTTCCTCCTGCACGACGAGCGGCATCAATTCGTGCTGCTTGTCCTCCTCGCTGACGACCTCGGCCGGCTTGGCGGCACCGGAACCGGACTGGTGGATTTCCATCAGGACCGGACCGGTGTAGGACACCGGTTCGGAATAGCGGAAGGCCAGAGCCGAGATCTTCCCGTCGGAGTCGCCTTTCTTGAAGCTCAGCCCGTGAATGTCGTCACCCCAGGCGACGACATCGATCTTCATGCTGACGGAGGAATCCTGGGCGAACAGGGCGGACGCCTGGCAGACGAGCGCGGCGAGGAAAGTGCGGAAGGCGGATTTAGATTTCACCGTTGGAAAGCCAGCGGAAGGATACGACTTTGAATTGGCGGCCATAGTCGGCGTTGGTGGCATTGAGTTGGGTGCCGCGCTCCACGGGGGCGTCGGTTGGATCCACGTATTCCGGAACCCGTTGGACGATGGCTTCACAGTAGGCCCTTGCAATCAGATTTCCCGAGGGGTCGAGGGCCTCGCCGCAGGTGCGGATGCGGAAGGTGTCCGAGCGGGCCGAGATGGCGGTGCCGATCACCTGGAGGATGTCGGCCTGGGTCAGCCAGCCGGGGATGCCGGTGGAGCGGTAGCTCTGTTCCCGCTGGAAGCTCGGGTTGCTGGTGGTGACGCGGTCCGCGACGATCGAGGCGACGGAGCCGAAGTTGTTGTCGGTGGAGGTCACGGCCCAGTCCGGCACGGAGGGGTCGGCGTTGGGAAGCTGGCCGGCGGTGTCGCCTCCGTCCATGTCGGCCCGCGGAGCCCCATTCTTCTCGCCGAGCTTCATGGCGTCCTTCGCGGCGGTCAGGCTGGCGAAGGCGGTCTTGGTACCCGTCGAATTGATGTTCAGGCCGCTCTCATCGACGGCGGACTGGAGCGCGCCGCTGCGGGTCAGGTCGCGATGGCGGCTGATGTCCCCGAGTGCCCGGTTGGCGAAGTGGGACAGCGAGACGAAGGGTCCGCGGAGCCGGACCTGCTTGACGATCTCGCCGGCCAGGGCGTCGATCTCCGCGTCGTTCAGGCGGCGGAAGCCGGTGTAGGAGTCGTCGCCGTTTCCGGTCGGCGGGGAGGCGGAGGAGCTCGTCTGGCGCAGGCTGCGGGGGAAGGCCGCGGACGGATTGTCGGTCTTGTCCGCCTGGTGCTTGAAGTGGCGTCCGCTGGCGAGGAAGGCCTTCCAGGCGTCCTTGCTGGTGGAGTTGATGTTGAAGGAGCCGTCGATCAGCAGGGCGGCACCGGGCTCCAAGGGGTCGGAGAGCCTCGCGGCACCGGAATCGCCATGGAAGACGAGCGCGGGATTCTCGGGAGCCCGCGATGCACCGCTCCCTTCAAGGGTGGAGAAGAAGTAGGTGTCCCACAGCGCGGTGTTGAGCAGGTAGGAGAGGTCGTAGTAATTCCGGGGCGCGTTGTTGGCACCGGATTGGTTGGGCGAGCCGATGATCTCGTAATCGAAGCGGCGCTGGGTGGTGAACTGGCGCTTGACGAAGGGAGTGGCGTAGGAATTGCCGACGGCGTAAGCGGGTTGGTGGGCGATCGACGAGCTGACGTCGTCGCCGGTCAGGTCGGCGTGCTGGAGTTGGGCGATGGAGACGAGCCGCTCCGGCACGTCGTAGAGGATGGCGCGGCCCGGTCCGGTCTTCGACGAGAAACCCCAGCGCGGGATGGCGAGGTCGCGGGTGAACGCGTCTCCGGTGATCCCGGCGGTCGAGGGAAGCTGGGAGATGGAGTTGGTGGTCTCCATGAAATAGGGAGGCGGATTGTAGGATGCGATGGGCTTGTAGAAACGGGCCGCGCGCAGGTTGAAATCCATGAAGGTCCTCAGGGTGGAGGCGCGTTGGCCGAGATCGTAACCGGCGGGCATCAGGGAGAGGTAGTCCATCCCTGGCTGGCTGAGGGAGAAGCTGTAGAGCATCAACGGGATCGGGGCGGTCATCAGCTTCGCCTCGCTGATGTCGAGGCGCCGGGTGTTGGGCGAGAAATAGCCGTTGTCGAGGTCGAAGCGGTCGATCGAGCGGAGCAAGCCGGCCCCGGAGGATGAGCCGCCGAGGCGCATCTCGAGTCCCACCAGCGTGGTTTGCCAGCTCTCGCGGACATCCAAACCGGGAAGCGTGGTCCGCACGGTCGTCGTGTCCATCTCGATGCAACTGCTGAAGCTGCCGGGAGACGAAGTGGCAAAGTCGGCGAGGTCGACGGTGGTGCGCGGATTGGTCCGGTTGCGGAAATCCGCGCCACCATGGGTGTAGGCGCGCACCTCGCCCGGTTCGAGCGTGGCGGGGCGGATGCGGAAGAAGACGTTGTTGAAGACCGCGGGTTCGGCGGGGTTGCTCGAGTCGTTGAAGTAGGCGGTCTCGTTGCCGAGGTTCCAGATGCGCGAGGGCCGGTTGCCGGGAGGCGTCTGGTTCTTGATATGGAACTCAAGGTCCTGTTCCCACTTCAAGGGCACCGAGTAGGGATTGGCGATGGCGATGGCGATCTTGCCGCAGGGGTTGGTCTTGATTCCTTCGCCGGACGGAACGAAGCGCACGCCCATCAGGATGCGGAAATCGGTCACCACCGGGGCGATGGAGGAGTTGCTGACGCCGTTCACCACGTTCGCGTTGGTGAGGTTGTTCGTGTTGGTCTTCTCGAAGTTCGCGGCGCGAACGATCAACGCGCCGCCGTTCAACTGCCCCGGGAGATCGTGGAACTCCTTGAGGGCGGCCCAGCGCGGACCGCGCATGTTCCGGGAGAAGGTTTTCGGCACCATGTTGTCGGCGAGCGTCGGATAGTTGGCGATGCCCGGCACCGGGCTGGACGAGGGGAGTCCGGATTCGAGCAAGGTGGTGAGGTCCACGCGGGTGCCGCCGTTGAGGACGTCGGCGATCACCCCGCGGCTGTCCGAGGTGGCGGCGTGGAAAATCTGCTTGGCCGTGGTGTTGTCGCTGCCGAGGAAAGTCGATTGGGCGGAGGTGATGATCTTGGGCAGCGAATCCTCGCCCGGCGTTCCGGGGCTCGGGTAAGAGGCAAGGGCGGGGACGGTTTCCCAGCCGCGGCGCTGGGCGACCAGCGAGGCGGAGCGGGTCGAGTCGCTCTCCGTGCGGCGCAGGTCGATGCGGGCCTTGACGCCTTCGTCCCCGATCCACCAGGCATACCGGCCGGCGGGCTTGGTGCCGGTGGCGTCGGCAACTTCGACGTAGGGTGCCACCACAAACTGGTCGGCGGCATTGGTCGTGTTCCCGCCCGCCGTCCCGGGGCCCACCAGGAGCACTCCGGCACCGGAGTCCGACACCGAGCCGTCGGCCGACACGCTGAACTGCTGCGCGGAGGGCTTGAGCGGCGAATTGGCCGCCGATTCGTTGCCGCTGACCAGCCACTGGAGATGGGCGGGCGAGGGGGTCTTCGTGTAGATTTCCACCCCGGGGTTGGTGATATTGGAGTTCCGCCAGACTCCGGTCCAGTGGCGGGTGCCTGGCTGGACGGCGGTCAGGCCCTTGTTGATGTTATTTACCGTCGTGTTGTTCTGCGGTGCGGCACCGGCTGCGACTTCGTCGCCGGTGGCGGTGCCCGCGATGTTGGCCGTGGCGGTCACGCGCTGGTCCGGGCCGGCGTGGCTCTGGAGTTCGCCGATGGCCATCATCAGGGCGAGCTGGGCGTTGGCCCGCGCCGTGGCCATCGCGTCCCCGTGGCTCGATGCCCGGAGCGAAACGGCCGAAAGCGAGAGGAGGCCGACCGCAATCACCGTGAGCAGCACCATCAGCGAAAGGGTGATGACCAGCGCAAATCCACGCGACCGCATCTGACGGAGATGCCGGGGATGAAAAGGGGTTTTCATGACGTTCGGGTTCGGGGTTTGTCGGAATTCCGCTCCTTGGCTTTGCCGTTCCCGAATCGGCGGCGGCCCTTGGGGGGGCAGCTTGGATTCGGCCCTTCAGCTCCGGGAGCAAGAATTCAATGTATTTACAGCGTTAAACACCCTTGTGCCCGGAAGGGAAAGCAGAAAAGTGGCGCAAATCTCCTAGTTCTTCGGAGACAAGAATATCCATTCCTGTGGCCCCTGCGGATGGCTTCGCCGTGCATCGGGGTCGTCGCGCGTCGTCGCGGGGAAGACCCGCCGGAAAACGATTCACCCCACCGGCCTGTCCCTGCCAGTGGGGTGAAAACACCATGTCGAATCAGATGCCTGGAAACCCTGGAAAATCTACCGAACGGCATGAGGATGGCAGATTGGCGGAAGGTCCGCGATTCCGTGATCGCGTAGGGCGATGGCAGGCGGGACGCGGCAGGGGATTTTGGTTGGCCTTGGTCCCGGCTTGGAGAGAATCGGCTCGATGATCTCGCGCCCGACGCTCGTGTTGTTCCTGGCGGTGCTGCCGTGGATCTTCTGGTCGGCATGGCGGCCCTACGATCGCCTGACCTGGTGGCTGGAGGTGATCCCCGTGTTCATCGGCTACGTCGCCCTGTTCATCGGGGAGCGGAAAGGGTGGCGCTTCTCGAACTTCGTGCTCGTGTGGCTCGGGCTGCACATGGTGCTGCTGCTGGTGGGCGGGCATTACACCTACGCGCTGACGCCGCTGGGTGAATGGATGAAGGACTGGTTCGGCTTCACCCGGAACCACTACGACCGGATCGGCCACCTGCTGCAGGGCATCGTGCCGGCCCTGGTGTGCCGCGAGCTGTTGGTCCGGAACCGGGTCTTCGCCCGGCGGGGGTGGCTGAACTTCACGGTGATCTCCTTCTGCATGGGCTTCAGCGCGTGCTACGAACTGGTGGAATGGGCCGCGGCCCTGGTTTCCGCGGAGGCGGCGGAGTCTTTCCTCGGCACCCAAGGCGACGGTTGGGACACCCAGATGGACATGTTCCTGGCCGGGGTCGGGTCCTTGATCACGCTGTTCTTGCTGAAGCCGCTCCACGACCGCTCCATCGCCTCCGTCTCTGAAAGCCATGGCCGTTGAAATCGAACGCAAGTTTCTGGTCGTCTCCGATGCATGGCGCGACGGGCCGGCGGGGGTGCGGATGGCCCAGGGCTACCTTTCGCGGGAAACGGGAAGGACCGTCCGGGTGAGGATCGCGGGCGAGAAGGGATTTCTCACGATCAAGGGTCCGGTGAGCGGGATTTCGCGCGCGGAGTTCGAATACGAGGTCCCGGTGGACGAGGCGCGGGAGTTGCTGGCGATGTGCCCGCGGCCGTGGATCGACAAGATCCGCCACGAGCGCTGGCACGGGGGGCGCTGCTGGGAGGTGGACGAGTTCCTGGGCGACAACGCCGGACTGGTCGTCGCGGAGATCGAACTCGACGATGCCGCCGCGGAGTTCGCGTTGCCGGCCTGGGTCGGTCGTGAGGTTTCCGACGATGCCCGCTACTTCAACTCCCGGCTCGCGGTGTCCCCGTGGCGGGAGTGGAAGGACGAATGACCTCCGGCGGGATAGACGGAGGCCGATTTGGCTGTAGAAGCGGTTCCGCCATGAAACCATTCCATGCCGTTTTCGCCGTTTGTGCCGCGCTTGTTGTATCCGCTGCCGCGGAGCCCGAAGCAGGGTTCGTCTCGCTCTTCGATGGCAAGACCCTGGAGGGCTGGAAGGTCGGCGGCAACGCGGCGGCGTTCAAGGTGGAGGACGGCGCGATCGTGGCCAACGGCGACTGCTCCCACATCTTTTATGTCGGGAAGGGCGAGGCGCCCAAATACGAGAACTTCGAACTGCGGCTCGATGTGATGACCAAGCCGAACTCGAACGGCGGCGTTTACATCTCCACCGTGTATCAGGAAAAGGGTTGGCCGTCGCACGGCTACGAGGTGCAGGTCAACAACACCCAGTCCGACTGGCGGAAGTCCGGCGGCCTCTACGGCATCGTCGACAACAAGGAGCCCTTCAAGGACAACGAGTGGATGAAGTACGTGATCCGCGTCGAGGGCGGGAAGGTCAACGTGACCGTCAACGACAAGGTCCTCGTCAAGGATTACGTGGCGGAAGAGGGCAAGAGCAAGCTGGAGAAGGGCGGCGGGACGTTCGCCTTCCAGGCCCACGATCCGGGTAGCACGACCCTCTACAAGAACATCCGCGTCAAGGCGCTGAAGTGAGTTTCGGATCGAGCGCTTCGACCAGTTGGCAGGTTTGCTCGATCCAGCCCGCCGGGTCGAAGCGCTTGGCGACCTCCTTCGCCCGCGCCTTGAGCGCCGCATCGTCCAGCAGGCGGTCGAGCATCGCCGCGATCCGCTTCGCCTTGAACTGACGGGGATGCAGGCCGTCGCCGACCCCGAGTTCGCGGACGCGGCTGAGGTTGTCGAGCTGGTCATGGGCCATCGGCTGGACCAGGTGCGGGATCCCCGCCCGCAGCGCTTGGGCGCAGGTGCCGACCCCGCCGTGATACACCAGCGCCGCGGCACGCGGCAGGACCTGGCTGAAGGGGATGTACGAGAAATGTCGTACCCCGTCGGGCAGCTCCGCCGGGATGGTGTTGGCAAAGCGGCTCAGCAGGATGCCGCGCCGGCCCGACAACTTGAGAGCACCGGCCGCCTCGCGGAAGAACGCGCCGCCCTGGGCCATCGCGCTGCCCGGGGTGAAGACCACCGGCGGTTCGCCCGCGTTGAGGAAGTCCTCGAGCTCGGTCGGCAGCTCGCGCAGGCCGGCTTCATCGAACATCGGGAATCCGGTCATGCGGGTCTGCGCCGGCCAGTCCGGCTGCGGCGGGCCGAACCACTCCGGGAACAGCGCGATCACCCGGTCCGGCGAATGCCAATGGCTCAGCATGCCGCGGGCGGGGGGCAGTCCGTGGGACTTGCGGAGGCGGTTGAGTGCGGGCAGCACGTGGAAGTCGACCACCTTGTCTGCCGCCCACCATTGCAGCGACTTCAGCCAGCCCGGCGCCCACTGCGGCACCGGCGCGCCGTGGAGCACCGGCTGGCGGTGCGAACTGATGAAAAGCGAAGGCGCCAGATGGACCGTGGCCACCGGGATGCCCATGAGTTCCCGCGCGACCATCGCGCCCCAGCCGAGCGAGCTGGCGAGGATCACGGTCCGCCCGGGAAGGTGGAGATCGCGGGCGTGTTCGAGGATCGGCTCGTAGCAGGGCTCGACCGCGTTGCGGATGATCGACGGCAACGCCTTCGTCGGATGCCACAGGTGGGGATCGGCCTGGATCCGTTCGAAGTCGGCGACCGATCCCATCGCGCGGAATTCCAGCCCGGCCCCGCGGACCACGTCCTCGAAGTAGGGGCTGGTCATCACGAACACCTCGTGTCGGCGCGCTTTCAAGGCACGGCCGATCCCGGCGAAAGGATGCACGTCCCCCGCGCTGCCCATGGCGTAGATCAGGATCCGCAGCGGTGGGGAAATCGGTTCCACGTGGCCGCAGTGAAGAACCGGCCGGGCCCGATCGCAACTTGCAATGTCGGCACCCCGCCGGCTATCGCTGGGCCATGACCGCACCCGTCCGGACCGCCGCACTCGCATGGCTTGCCTTCACCCTGACCGGCCTCGCGGAGCGGCCCTGGGTGCCGCTCTTCAATGGCAAGAACCTCGACGGCTGGACTCCGAAGATCGCCGGGCATCCGTTGGGTGAGAACGCCTTCAACACCTTCCGGGTGGAAGACGGCATCCTCAAGGTCTCCTACGACGGCTACGACAAGTTCGGCACGCAGTTCGGCCACCTCTACAGCAATCTCGCCTATTCGCATTACATCCTTCGGCTGGAATACCGCTTCGAGGGCAAGATGGTGCCCGACGCGCCGTCCTACGTGAACCTCAACAGCGGCGTGATGTATCACGCGCAGCCGCCGCAGAGCATGAGCTTCGACCAGGGCTTCCCGGTCAGCATGGAGTTCCAGTTCCTGGCCGACGAGGGCAAGGGCAAGCGCCCGACCGGCAACGTCTGCACGCCCGGCACGCATCTCGAAATGAACGGCAAGCAGGTGGTCCAGCACATCGTCGAGTCCACCGCCCCGACCTTCGCTCCGGGCGAGTGGGTGAAGATCGAGCTCGAGGTCCGCGGCAACGACGAGGTGATTCACCGCGTCAAGGGCGTGGAAGTCCTGCGCTACCAGAAACCGCAACTCGACCCCGCCTGCAAGATCGTCTCCGCCGAGCCGCTGGTGAAAGCCGGCGCGCCGATGATGCTCGGCTCCGGCCACATTGCGATCCAGGCCGAAGGGCAGGGGGTGTGGTTCCGGAACATCGAGTTGAAGCAGCTGGAGGAGTAGGTGGAAACCTCAGCCGCCGGCTGCGGCCGGGCGCGCTGGTGTCGCGGCAGTGGCGGCAGGCTGGCGCGGCACCGGCTTCTGCGGTGCGCCGGATTTCACGATGGTGACGGGCGTGCCGACTTTCGCCGCGGCATAGAGCACCGGCGCGAAGTCTTTTGGAAGGCGGATGCAGCCGTGCGAGGCCGGTTCGCCGGGGTTCGGGATGTTTCCGGCATGCATGCCGACGCCGTAGGAAGTGAGCCGCATCCAGTGGGCCATCGGCGCCGGATGGTAAGTGTGGCCTTCGGGCACGGGCGTGGTCGGCTGGGCGTCGCCATTGCTGACCTGGCCGTCGGGGCCGGTGATCCAGCCGTAGCGGTTGGAGTGCTTGAGCTCCATCATCTCGGTGATGCGGTAGCGGCCCGGCGTCGTGGATTTGCCCTCCTTGCCGGTGGAAACGAAAGACCAGCCGACCGGCCGACCACCGCGCTTGTAAGTCGCGGTCTGGGAGGAGAGGTCGATCTGAACCGAGATTTCGCCCGGTCCGCCGTCGTCTTCCCACTCATACATCACGTGGGTGGCCTTCGGCGGAGGGTCCCGGCGGAAAAGGGCGCAGGAGGGCAGCATGGCGGCAAGGCCCAGCACGGAAAGACGGACGGGAAGGGAGGAAAGGAAACGCATGGCGCGGCGGAGGACGCCGGGAGATAACGGTTCCGTGCCGCGATCCTCCAGAATTTTCGGCTGCCGGACACCGGACCGGAGGCTAGCCTTGCCCTCATGGTGGCGCGTTCGGAGAAGGAAAAGATGCTGGCGGGGGAACTCTATCAGGCCTTCGGCGGGGAATTGTTCGGCGAACGGCAGGCGGCGAAGCGGTTGTGCCGGGAGTTCAACGCGACGACCGAGGATCAGATGCCGGAGCGCGATGCGATCCTGCGGAAGCTGCTCGGGTCCTGCGGGGCGAACGCCTTCGTCGAGCCTTCGTTCCGCTGCGACTACGGCTACAACATCCATGTGGGCGAGAACTTCTACGCGAACTACGACCTGATCATCCTCGACTGCTGCGAAGTGCGGATCGGGAACCATTGCATGATCGCGCCGCGGGTCTCGATCTTCACCGCCACCCATCCGCTCGATGCCGCGACGCGGGTCGCCGGATTTGAATACGCGAAGCCGGTGACGATCGGCGACAACGTGTGGATCGGCGGCCACGCCGTGATCAACCCGGGGGTCACGATCGGCCACAACGCGGTCGTCGCGGCCGGAGCGGTGGTGACGAGGGATGTGCCGGACGGCGTGGTGGTGGCCGGGGTGCCGGCGAGGGTGATGCGGAGTTTGGATCCCCACCAAGGCTGAAACAGGACGGGGCGACTGGCTGCCGAGCGGACCATTTTGGCCCAAACCTCCCCGGTGAGTCACTCCAACCCTGCGCGGCCGGTCCAAAGCGCCAGCGGAACGCTGATGCCCTTGCGCCCTTCGCGCACCATTTGATCCGTGACACCCGGCCGGGTCATGCGCTAGCTTTCCAGCGCTCCAAAACAACGGAATGAACCTGAATCTCGCACCTTCAAGCATCGATGCAGCCCGCCGCAGCCGCGGGGTGGGGTCGGGTTCCGGGTTGTACTATTACGGTTACAGGTACTACGATCCGGTGACGGGCAGGTGGCCATCGAGGGATCCGATTGGGGAGATGAGCGGGGCGAATTTGTATGGATTCGTGGATAACGACATGATAGACGCTTTCGACATCTTGGGGCAATACAAAAGCTATGTGTTTGTGCCGAATAAAATCGGACCCCGAAGCAAGGAGCAGGGCATTTTGCCTCCAGATCAGGTGCTTCCTAACCATACTTACCCGGGTAATTGCAATGGTTGTGACCTACGATTCACAACTACAAGAATGTTCTTTACCATGGCACCTTTGACGAGGGGGGAAGAGGCACGATTGTCTCTTGAAATGAACATCTCGGTGGGCGGCAAAGATTGCCAATGCGCTGAATTTAAGGTCATCCAAACGGTTCGGCGCGGTCGCATCAAAGATCTAAACGCGGCTAAGGCCGGTCTAACTTGGGACAATTTTGAGCCAGGTTCCCGGCGTGACCAAGGCTCAGACACTCGAACTGAGAGATCACACCCCGACACATCTTGGCGGGTTGACTCTGGCATGAACCCGGAACAAGGTTGGTATGGCAATCCATGGTGGGACGAGTCTCCGTTCGGCGAAATGGGGTTTGGGCAACCAGCAAGGTATTTTGATGCACCGGGTCTGCGATCATTTAAACAGGCTGTAGAATTTTACACATGCGTAGTAAAAATTGATGAGTTTGGATACAAGTCCGTTCTCGGGTGCTTGCATTGGGGGTTTGGAATAGTTGGATCTGGCCACAAAGGGCGCGGAGCTAAGAATCCCAAAATGTTCGATGCGCGGCTTTATCCGTTTGAAGTGATTTGTGGTGAGCCTGAGGGAGTCAGGGATGCAATCAATCAGTGGAACAAAGTGGAAGATTTAAAAATCGACATATGGTGAATACTCTTCGAAAACCCACGATGATTATGCTCTTCATCTTTTCGTGTGCTTGCACCAAGAATAATGAGAGCACGAACCCTCGTTCAACTGAAATGGAGAAAGAAATCATTCGTCAGAAGGCGTTTGACGAGCTATTTTTTTCCGTAATTAAAAAGCTTAACAGTATCCCAGATGAGGGTGAAGTATATCGATTGTTGGAAATTGATGAGGATGATCCAAAGTATGATGTTGCCGTCATCGATGGGGTATCTGATGGGCCGGGCGGGTTGGACAATTGGACGCTGTTGAGGATTGAGGGATCTTTCTTGTTGGAAGTCTCCGCGGGAGTTATAGATGGGAAGAGTGTCGTGACCGAATTGATACTGTATCAGAATTCGAACTTAGAACGAAATGACCAAACAAGATTGACACCGCATTGGACTAGCGGCAAGATGTACAGTGATCGTATTAGCCTGACAGTTGGGACGTTCTGGCGCGGGTAGGATTATCAGGCTGCAGAGGGGTCGGCGAGCGGGTTTTGAGCCGGAGTGGTCCGGCCTTCGAGGAAGG
>JAIXWR010000036.1 GCA_027491155.1 Verrucomicrobiaceae bacterium | reverse complement strand
GGCCGCACCTCCACCGTCACCATCGAGAAGGGCAACCACGGCCTGATCATGGAAGACTACTTCAACGGCGAACTCTTCAACTCCGTGGTGGACGACTTCACCGCCGACCTCGCCTTCCTTCGCGACGGCGCCACCACCTTCGGCACCGGCACCACGCCGAAGTTCGAGTTCATCACCGTCGGACGCTTCGGCGGCGGCACCCCGGGCACCAACACCAGCTACCTCACCGGCGTCAACACCACCCCCTACGCGGTGTTCTACAGCGCGCTCGGCACGGCGCTCAACGACAACAGCGCCGGCGGCACCGACCCGCTGTTCACCGCCTACACCCGCACCGCTCCCACCAGCGGACCGCTGGTGCAGATCGACCCCCGCCCGGCCGCCGGCAGCCCGCTGCTGACCTCCACCGTCAAGGCCGGACCGCCGACGCCCGCCGCCTACCGCGGCGCCTTCGACGGAACCACCAACTGGGCCGCCGGCTGGACCGCGATGGCCGAGAAGGGCTACTTCACGGGAGTCACCAACACGCCCCAGATCACCGTGGAGTTCCCCGTGGGCACCTCGTTGATCGACGGCGTCTCGACGGCCAACCTCGGATCCAACCTCGGCACCAGCGGCACCGCCGTGCGGACCTTCACCGTCCGCAACACCGGCACCGCGCTGCTGACGCTGTCCGGAACCCCGGCGGTCAGCGGTGCCGATGCAGGCCTGATCGTCGTCGGCGCCCCCGGCGACCTCACGCTGGACCCCGGTCAATCGACGACCTTCACGGTCACGCTGTCCCTCAGCACCCAGGCCACCTATTCGGCGGCCCTCAGCGTGGGCAGCGACGATCCGGATCCCAGCCAGGTGTCCTTTGACATCCCGCTCGTCGGCACCACCGACTACGCGACCTGGGCCGCCGGATTCGCCGGTATCTCCAACACGGACCAGAACCAGAACTCCGACGGTGACAGCCTGAGCAACCAACAGGAATACCTGTTCGGCCTCAATCCGATCTCCGGTTCGTCGCTGAACCCGATCACGGTCCAGCTCAACAAGACCACCGGCAAGTTCCGCTACACCCGGCGCAACCCCACCCTCACGGGCAAGACCTACACCATCGAGTATTCGGAGACGCTCACGTCGCCGTTCACCGTGGATGCCGCGGCGACCCAGACGGTGGTGGCCACCGCCGGCGACGTCCAGACGGTCGAAGTGACCTTGTCGCTTCCCAAACCGCTGGCCCAGCCGAAGCTCTTCGTCCGCGCGCGGACGAACTGATCGCCGTCTGACGAAACCGTCACATCGGGGCCATCGGCAAACGCCGGTGGCCCCCTTTTTCTTCCCCCCGTCACACCCCATGCGCTTCTTCCGACTGATTCCCGGTGTCGTTTTCGCCACCATTCCCCTGATGGCCCAGGAGCCCGAGGCTCCGTCCCGTGGTGCCGATGAACTCCGCACGTCCGTCCGGGAATGGATCGAAACCATGCAGAAGATCCAAGAGGAGGAGGACAACTGGGAGAAGGACCGCGAGGTCCTCCAAGGATACAAGGAAGGCCTCGAGAAAGAGATCGAGGACCTCAAGGAGCAGATCGAACGCGCCAAGACCCGCAAGGACGGCGGTGACAAGCAGTCGCTCGACAAGCTTGCGGAGCGCGACCGCTTCGCCGCCGCCCAGGACGAGCTCGCCCGCCAGCTTCAGGTGCTCGAGAAGGAACTGGCCGCCAAGCTCCCTCTCTTTCCTGAACCCCTCAAACAGACCCCGAAGGTCGCCCAGGGCATCGAGGCTCTCCAGAAAAGCCTCCAGCTTCCCGAGGACAAGAAGACCGAGGATGTCTCCAAGCGCCTCTTCAACGCCGTGGAACTCCTCGCCGACGTCGAGAAGTTCCAGCAAAGCGTCCACGTCCACCCCGAACTCCGCAAGGACTCCCAAGGCAGGGAGTTCAAGATGCAGATGGTCTACTTCGGCCTCGCGATGGCCTACGGCGTGAACGAAGACGGCAACTTCGCCCTCGTCGGCCGGCCTTCCGAGTCCGGCTGGCAGTTCACCGAACGCAACGACCTCGCACCCCAGATCAAGACCCTCGTCGCTTCCGCCACCAGCGAGAAGGACAGCAGCTTCACCCGACTTCCGCTCGTCCAGCCATGATCCACCGCCTCATCCTCGCGACCGCCATCGCCCTCGCGCCCGCGGCCAACGCCGCCGAACAGGCACTCGCCGCCGCCCGGGACTCCGTCAAGAAAGCCGGAGCCGAGTTCCTTTCCACCAAACAGGAATACTCCGACCTCCGCCTCGGCCTCTACCGCGAGGTCAACAAGCTCGACGACGAGGTCCTCGCCCTTTCGAAGGAACTCCGCACCCTGGAGCGCGACGAGGAACTCCGCACCTCCAAGGTGCGCTCCCTCGAACGCGAGGTCGAAACCCGCAAGGCCGACTTCACCTACGCCTCGGGTGTCCTGAACCAATACGCCAAGGCCATCGTCACGCGGATCCATCCCGCGGAAAGCCAGCTCTACCGGTCTTCCATCGAGTCGCTCGACCAGAAGGCCACCGCGGCCACCGGCGACCCGGCCACCGAGATCGCCGAACGGATCAAGATCGTCGAAACCGGCATCAAGCGCCTCGCCGCGATCGCCGGGGGCCAGCGCTTCGACGGCAAGGCCCTCGGACGGGGCGGTCAGGCGGTCGAAGGCACCCTCTTCCTCGCCGGTCCCGCCGTGCTGTTCGCCTCCACCGACAAATCCCTCGAAGGAGTCGCCTCCGCCGCCGACACCGGTGCCGGACTGCCGGCCGTCATCCCCCTTGCCGAAACGAACGGAACCATCGCAAAGGCGATCGAATCCGGCGAAGGCGAGGTCCCCCTCGATGCCACCGGCGGCCGGGCGATCGAAGCCGCGATCAAGAATCCCGGCGGCAGCCACGGCGGAGCCATGGAGCACATCGCGCTCTTCGGCGACATCGCCAAGAATATGATGTTCGACGGTTGGATCGCCATCGCCGTCTGCGTGCTGATGATCCTGGTCGGCTGGACCATCGCGGCGCGCAAGATCATCTACCTCAACTCGATCGAGAAAGGCACCCGCGAGTTCATCCGCCAGTGGGGCCTGCTTTCCTCGGACCTCACCGCCCTGGACCACGGCGACAAGCGCAACGTGAGCAGCCTCGGCGGCAAGGCCGACCCCGCCACCCAGGCGCTGATCGAGAAATCCCCGCTCTACGAGATCTACCACATCGGTTCCGACGAGATCCGCCACCGCCTCGAGCAGGACCGCACCCACAAGAAGGGCCTCACCGGCCGCTCCATCCAGGCGATCCGCGCCGCGCTCGACGCCGGCCTGGTCCGCGTCCAGCACAAGCTCACCGACGGCCTCGTCTATCTCACCATCAGCATCGCCGGCGGCCCCTACGTCGGCCTGCTCGGAACCGTGGTCGGCGTCATGATCACCTTCGCCCTGATCGCCAAGCAGGGCGAGGTCGACGTCAACGCCATCGCTCCCGGCATCGCTTCCGCGCTGCTTGCCACGGTGGCCGGCCTGGTGGTCGCGATCCCCGCCCTCTTCGTCTATTCCTACCTCAACAACCGCATCAAGGGCATGGTCGGCGAGATCCAGGTCTTCATCGACGAATTCGTCGCCAAGATGGCCGAGTTCTACCAGGGCTCCGACAACGCAGCCTCTGTCTCCAAGGTCATCGAGTAAACCCGCAACCCCGGCTCACCATGGCTTCCGCCGACGAAAAAACACCCGACGACATCAACGTCACCCCGATGGTCGATCTCTACCTGGTCCTCCTGCTGATCTTCATCGTGATGACCGCGGCAGGAGTGAAAGGCATGAAGGTCGAGCTGCCCAAGGCCAGCCAGAGCGCCGTCAAGAACCTCAGCGTGCCGAAGATCCAGGCGATCACGGTCGACGCGGAAGGCAAGATCCAGCTCAACCAGACGCCGGTCACCCTCGACGAACTCGAGAACAAGCTCAGCGCCCTGAAGCTGACCACGCCGGACATCCCCGTGGTGGTCCGCGGCGACGGTGCATCGCAGTACACCGAGGTCATGGGCGTGCTCAACGTCCTCGGCAAGCTGGGCATCGACAAGATCGGCCTCGCGACCCAGAAGCCCAAGTAACCCGGGACTCCTTCCCATGGCATTCACCAAGGCTCCTCCGCCCCGCAAATCGAAGCACAAGCTGGTCATCGGCTTGTTGATGTTCCTCGTGGTCACGGGGGGAGTGATCTCGTTCCTGATGGCCGGCAAAGGCACCAAGGAAGCGGAGGAGGAAATCGTCATCGTCGACCTGGCGCTTCCTCCGCCCCCGCCCCCTCCGCCTCCGCCGCCGGAGGAAGAGGAACCCCTGCCCGAACCGGAGGAATCGATGGAGGAATCCACCGAGATCGCCGAGGCCGACGCGCCGGAGGATGTCGCGGACACCAGCGAGGAGATCGACCTCGGCATCGACGCCGGCGACCTCGCGCCCGGCACCGGCGGCAGTTTCACCATCAGCGTGCCGCGCATCGGCGGCCGTGGCGGCGGCGGCGGTGGCGGCGGGGACGGCTTGCTCGGCGGCGACGTGGACTCCCCGCCCACCCCGGTCAGCAAGATGCAGCCGAACTACCCCAGCTCGCTGCTCAGCAAGGGCATCGGCGGCAAGGTGCTGGTCACCTGCGTGGTGGACGAGAACGGCAAGGTCGTGTCCACCACCATCAAGAAGTCCTCCGGCACCGCCGAACTCGACAAGGCCGCGGTGAACGCCGTGACCAAATGGAAATTCAAACCGGCCCAGAAAGCGGGCCGCAACGTCCGCGCCACCTGCGTGGTGCCCTTCAATTTCGAAGTGAAGAAGAACTGAGAGGAGACTCAAGACTTGAAGACGCAAGACACAAGACATGACTTCCGGATGCCGCTGCGGGCGCTGCTGTTCGCGCTGCTGGCGACGGCGGCCCAGGCCGAGAAGATCAACGCGCCCGCCATCCTCTACCGCGACCCGCAGTTCGTGAAGGAATTCGTCGGCAGCTACGGCATCCTGTCCGATGTCGAGCCCAAGGTCTCCGCCGAGGAACAGGCCCTGCTCGCGAAGGTGCAGGAGCTTTTCGGCAAGAGCCAGTTCATCGCCGCCGAACAGGAAATCGTCCGCTTCATCAAGGAGGTCGAGAAGCCGACCGATCCCGAGAAGAAGCCCGGCGAGATCAGCGCGACGATGGTCTTCGTGCTCGGGAACCTCTACTTCTCCTCCGACCGCACCGACGAGGCCCGCCGGGCCTTCCTCGAGGCCATCCGGCGCTTCCCCCGCTTCCGCCGCGCCCATACCAACCTCGGCTACCTCTACATCTCCAAGAACCAGCTCTCCGACGCGATGCCGGTCTTGCAGAAGGCCGTCGAGCTGGGCGAGTCGAGCCCGCGCGTCTACGGCATGCTCGGCTACTGCTACCTCCAGGAAAAGAACGCCCTCGCGGCCGAGAACGCCTACCGCCAGGCGTATCTGTTAGACCCGAAGAACCGCGACTGGAAGGTCGGCCTCACCCAGTCGCTGATGCTGCAGGAAAAGCTCGCGGAGGCCTGCAGCATGTTCGACACCCTGCTTGCCGAGAACCCCGAAGACCGCCAGCTCTGGCTCCAGCAGGCGAACGCCCTGATCGGGCTCGACCGCAAGATGGATGCCGCGGTCAACCTCGAGGTGCTGCGCCTCAAGGGACTCGCCAATGAGAGCGAGCTCAACCTGCTCGGGAACATCTACATGGAGCAGGGCGAGGCCCAGCTCGCGCTGTTCGCCTATCTCGAGGCGATCGAGAAGGCGCCGAAGCTCGACGTGGCCCGCGCCTTGAAGTCCGCGCGGATCCTCAACGACTACGGCTATCCGGAAAAGGCCGCCGCCTTCGTCGACCAGGTCGCGAAGACCGGCAAGCTGGGCAGCAAGGAGCAGATGGACCTCGACCTGGTGAGGGTCAAGATCGCCCAGACCGCCGGCGACACGGAGCAGGTCGGCACCCTTTTGCGCGATCTCTTCGCCCGCGATTCCGCCAACCCGGAGATCCGCCTCGAACTCGCCCGCTACTACGACAACCTCGCGCGGAACGAAACCGAGGAGGCCAAGCGCCTGGCTCACCTCGGCGAAGCGAAGAACTTCTACAAGTTCGCGATCGAGAGCCCGACGGTCGCCTATCAGGCCAACCTCGGCATGGGCCAGCTCCTCGTCCGGGAGAAGCAGTATGTCGAGAGCATCGGCTACATCGAGCGGGCCCTCGGCTTGAAGACCGGCGACAAGTCCAGCCTGGAGCAATACCTCAGCCGCGTCCGCCGCGCCGCCGACCGCGAAACACAGCGCAAGGAGCGCGAGGCCGCCGAAAGGGCCGCCGCCGAAGAAGCCGACGCCAAAGCCAAATCGAAGTGACCCCGATGAAGACTCAAGACTTGAAGACCCGAGAGGCAGGAACGGAGACGCCGGCGGGATCCGTGCTCCCGCGGAACACTTGGCGGACCTTGCGCCTGGGCGGTTTGCTTTTCCTTTCTCTAACAAGCCTCCGCGCCAACGAGGCGCTCGACGTGCTGGAAGGCAAGAAGGACGCCGACTCGGTCGTCCTCCCGCCCGCCCCGGAGGGCGAGGAAGAAGGAGGGGAAGCCGTGATCCCGCTCAACGACGTCTGGGCCCCGAGCCCGCTCGACCCGGTCTGGTCGCGGGCCGTGCTTTTCGAAGACCCGTCCAATCCCTGGGTCCAGCAGCTCGCCATCACCGGGCTGTTCCATTGGAGCGGCGCCTGGGGCGAAGCGACGCCAGAAGGCGGCAAGGAAGTCGACCTCGACGGCACCCGCACCCGCCGCGCCCGGCTCGGCGCCCGGCTGAAGGCTTTCCGCAACACCGAGATCGAGGCCGTGGCCGAGTTCGCCGGCGAATCGAACTTCAACGGCATCGAGCGCCTCAAAGGCACCACCCGCTTCCTCGACAACGCCTACGTCAGCTACGGCAAGATGCGCCCGGGCTTCACCACGGAATACCGCACCGACCCGCAGCGGATGCTCACCCCCGAGCGCTCTTTCCTGACCAACATGGTCGCTCCGGCCAACACCCTCGGCCTGATGGTCGGCCAGGACACCGACCGCTGGGACTGGGGCATCGGCTGGTTCTCTTCGGACGCCGACTCGAACCTCGGCGGCTTGGACGGCAACGGCTTCCTCCTCGCCAACCTGGCCTACGAAACCGTCGAGAAGCCCGAGGGCGGCGCGCCGATCCGCACCCGCTGGCACGCCGATTACATCTACAATTTCGACGACGAAAGCAGCCCGGCCATCCCGCGCTACAACGTCGCCGGCCGCCGCTCCGCCAACGGCAACCAGCTCATCGCCCGCAACCCCGCTTTCCGCCACCTCTTCTCGACCGGCGTCGAAGTCGAGCAGGGCCGCTTCGGCTTCGCCGGCGACTTCGTCCTCGCCAACGGCGACACCAACGCCTGGGGCCTCTCGCTCACCCCGAGCTACTGGGCCATGCCCGGCACGCTGCGGATCGTCGGCCGCTACCATTACGCGGACACCGACGATGCCGGCGGACTGGTCGGCGGGATGGGCGTCGGTGCCGATCCCTTCTTCGACGCCACGCCGGTCTTCATCGGCGACGAGTACCACTCCTTCTATCTCGGTGCCAACCTCCACCTCCACAAGGACGAGATGGTCATCATGAACGGCCTCGAGCACGTCCTCCTCAAGGACGAGGCCGGTGCCGGCTTCGACACCGACGCCTGGATCTGGCACTCCGGCATGCGCGTTTCCTTCTAACCGATTCCCCCGCGTGAAATCCCTGCTCTTCCTGCTTCTCATCGCCCGCGCCGCCGCCTTCGACAGTGCCGGCTTCGGCCAAAGCCTCAACGGCTGGACCCGCGACGGCTCGGCCCACTACGCGCTAGACGGCAATGAATACCGCACGCTCCGCCCGGTCGTCACCCCTTCGGAAGACGGCGGTGAAACGGTCGCCGTCACCGTGCTCCATCGCTCGAACTCCTGGGCCGAAGTGCCATTGCAGCTCGAAGTCGCCTTCTCCCCGAACGGCACCGCGCAATCCTTCCGCATCCACGGCACGCCGCGCGGACAAAAGGTCGACACCGGCCTCGTCTCGCGCCCCTCGCCGCCGTCGGCCCCGGCTCCCGTCGAAGGCCAGCCGGTTCCGCCGGTTCCGGCCTTCCATCCGCTCGCGGAGATGAAGAAGCTGCTCTTCGAAAGCCTCTCCTCCCAGACCGCCGCGGCCGCGGAGGCCAAGGACACCCGCAAGCGCGACCTGCTCGCCCGGATCTACGGTCCGGAACCCGTCGACCCCGCCGCGCTGGAAAGAGGACTCCGCTACAATCTCGATCTCATCCTGCGGCTGCCGGTTTCCTCCAAGTGATCCGGAGGAGCGCCGGCTTCAGCCGGCCCCTGAAGTTCCGGCCGGCCTCGCCGAACCTCGAACGAGTTCGACGCAAAACCTTTCCGTCGCCGCTCCACGCGCTACGCTGACGCCATGCTGAAAGTCCTCATCCTCCCCGGCAGCGCCCGGCGCGACTCCGTCAACCGCAAGCTCGCCGCCACCGCCGCGGAACTCGTCGCCGAAGCCGGTGCCGAAGCCGTGCTCATCGACCCCGCGGATTTCCCGCTGCCGCTCTACGACGGCGATCTCGAGGAAAGCGGCGGTCTCCCGGACGCCGCCAAGGCCCTCAAGAAGGAGTTCATCGCCGCACAGGCCCTCCTCTTCGTCTCGCCCGAATACAACTCGTCCGTCACCCCGCTGATGAAGAACTTCATCGACTGGGTCAGCCGCGCCGAAAGCGATGACGAGCCGCCGCTCGCCGCCTACCGCGGGAAAGTCGCCGGCCTGCTCGCCGCCTCCCCCGGGGCCCTCGGCGGCCTGCGCGGACTGGTCCACCTCCGCGCCATCCTCGGCAACATCGGCGTGCTCGTCGTGCCGAAGCAGTTCGCCCTCGGCGGCGCGTTCCAGAAGTTCGACGGAAACGGCAAGCTCGCCGACCCCGCCGCGATCGATGGCGTGCGTGCCGTGGTCCGCGAGGTCACCGCCACCGCCGCCAAGCTGGCGTGAGATCCGCTCACTCGGGCTTGCTTCATTCCCGCCGTCCGCTTTGCTCGGCGACATGGATCTGGATGCCCTGAAGGCCGCGCTGGCCGCCTCGCCCGACAACATCCCGCTGCTGATGCTGGTCGGAAAGCTGCACGAAGACCAATTCGAGCTGGCGGAAGCCCGCGCCTGCTTCGACCGCGTGGTCGCCTTGCAACCGGAGCACGGCGAAGCCCAGGTCGGCATCGCCCGCCTGCTCGATCTTTCCGGCGACAGCTCGCAGGCCGCCGTCCGCCTCGAATCGCTCTGCGCCCGCCAGCCGAAGCTCGCCTCCGCCTGGCTGCTGCGCGCCCGCATCGCCCTCGATGAAGGCGACGCCACCGGCGCCCGCGCGTTCTACGACACCGCCGTCGATCTCGACCGCTCGCTCGCCGACGACGACCTCCTCCAATCCATCCTCAAGGCCGGCGGCAGCAAGCGGATCGCCATGTCTTCCGCCGGCACCTTCCACGAGGAGACCGACGACGACGACTGCCCCTTCGAAGGCATGGACGCGGTGACCGCGCGCGACCTCGACCTCGAGTTCCGCGTCAAGGCCGACATGAAATTCCACGACGTCGGCGGGATGGAGAAGGTGAAGGACGACATCCGGATGAAGATCATCCACCCGCTCAAGAACCCGGGACTCTTCGCCGCCTACGGCAAGAAGGCCGGCGGCGGCGTGCTGCTCTACGGCCCGCCCGGCTGCGGCAAGACCCTGATGGCCCGCGCCACCGCCGGGGAAATCGATGCCGCCTTCTTCTCGGTCGGCCTCCACCAGGTGCTCGACATGTATATCGGCGAGTCCGAGCAGAAGCTGCACAAGATCTTCGAACTCGCCCGCAAGTCCGCGCCCGCCGTGCTGTTCTTCGACGAGACCGACGCGCTCGCCGCCGACCGCCGCGACCTGCGCCAGTCCGCAGGGCGCAACCTCATCAACCAGTTCCTCGCCGAACTCGACGGGGCCCAGGCCGCCAACGACGGCGTGCTGATCCTCGGCGCGACCAACGCCCCCTGGCACCTCGACGGCGCCTTCCTGCGCCCCGGCCGCTTCGACCGCATCGTCTTCGTCCCGCCGCCCGACACCGCGGCGCGCGAGGAGATCGCGAAGATCCACGCGAAGGGAAAACCGCTCGTGGACTTCGATCCGCTCGACATCGCCAAGCGCACCGACGGCTTCTCCGGTGCCGACCTCCGCGCGGTGTTCGAGCAGGCCACCGAGCTCGCCCTCGCCGAGGCGATGAAGAAGGGCGCCGTGGTCCCGGTCAGCGGCAAGATGCTGGCGAAGGCTTCGAAGGAGGTGAAACCCTCCACCCGCAAGTGGTTCGAAAGCGCCAAGAACCACGCGCTCTACGCCAACCAGGGCGGCCTCTACGACGACGTGCTCGTTTACCTCGGACTGAAGAAATGAGCGAGTCCCTGTCCCGCGCACAGATGCTGCGCCAGCACCGGAGATACGACGAAGCGGTGGCGATGCTCCACGCGCACCTCGCCCGTTACCCCGAAGACCCGGCCGCCTTCATCGAGCTCGCGCTGAGCCGCATGGAGATCCCCGGTTCCAAGGCGCTGGCCCTCGAGGACGCCCGCAAGGCCACCGGCCTGCTGCCCGGCCATCCTTTCCCGCTGGCACTCCAGTCGCGCATCCTGTCGTCGCTCGACCGCGAGAAGGAAGCCCTGCCGCTCGCCGAGTCCGCCCTCGCCCTCGATCCCGAGGACGTTTACGCGTGGAATTCGAAGACCCTCGCCCTGTGCGGACTGCACCGCTGGAAGGAAGCCGAGGAAGCGGCGCGCAAGGCGCTCGAGCTCGACCCCGACGATGAGTCCGCGTCGAACTTCCTGGCCCACACCCTGCGCCTCCAGAACAAGCTCGAGGAGTCCGAGCAGGAAAGCCGCCGCCGCCTCGCCCGCGATCCCGAGAACGCCTTCTCCTTCGCCAACTCCGGCTGGGCCGCCCTGCGCCGCCGGCAGGTGCAGGAAGCCGAGAACCTCTTCAAGGAAGCGCTGCGCCTCGACCCCGAGATGAAGTACGCCCGGGAAGGCCTGAAGGAGTCCTTCCGCGCGCGCTCCGGCTTCTACCGCCTCTTCCTGCGCTGGGCCTTCTTCATGGAGCGCTTCAACCAGAAGCACCGGACGCTCATCCTGATCGGCCTGGTGATCGGCTTCCGCGTCGTCCGCGGCCTCGCCGCCGCGGTCCACCCGCTGCTGGTGATCCCGGTGGTGCTCGTCTACTACATCTTCCTCTTCGGCACCTGGCTGTCCGGCGGCATCGCGAATTTCCTGATCCTGAAGGACCCCGTCGCGCGCCTTTCGCTCAGCCTCGGGGAGAAGATCGAAGGCGTGCTGATCGGCCTCTTCTTCTTCGGCGGACTGCTGCTGCTGACCGGCGGCATGGCGGCGAACATGATCCCGCTCGCCGTCGCGGGCGTCACCCTGATGGTCGCCGCCATCCCGGCGACGATGGTTTTCACCAACGAGTCGCCCACCGGCCGCTACGTCTTCGGGGCCTGCATGCTCGCCATCCTCGGCCTCGGATCCTTCGTCGTCATCGACCTGTTCACCCACCCGGGCCAGGAACTCGGCAAGGGCGCTTCCGGCTCCGCCATGCTCTTCGCGCTGCTGATCGCCATGGGCACCACCTGGCTCAGCATGATCCCTTCCTTGCGAACCGGAAAACCCGACGCCGCGGAACGATAGCCCGCTCCTCGCCGTATCCGCTCCATGCGCTTCCTGCTTCCCCTTCTCCTGCTCGCCGCCCCGCTGGCGGCGGAGGAGTTCGTCCCGCGCCTGCCCGTCGAAGCCCGGCTCTTCCTCCGCGTCCCGCCCGGTGCCGCCCCTCTGAAAGACATCGAGGTCTCCGCCGGAGAATGGTCGCCCGGCGACTTCGAGCCTACCCCGGAGCAGCGCGAGCGGCTCGCCGACTTCCGCTTTCCCGTGACCTGGTGGCGCTGGCAGGAAGTCACGCTTCGCTTCACCCCGGACCACGACGGCGAACTCGATCTGGATCTCAACGGCCCCTGGGGCGAGGCCCGCCCCGGCGTGCTCCTCCAGCAGGAAATCCTCTGGGACGCCATCACCGCGGAAGGCGCCGGGCTTTCTAACAGCAGCTTCGAGGAGCAGGCCGATGGCAAGCCCGCCGGCTGGGAGTCCCCCTGGCGCCCCTATCCCGCCGACGATGCCTGGCCTCTCGCAGGCAACGCCGCCTTCGAAGGAAAACGCGTCGCCGCCTCGTGGCACGGCCGCCCGCTGGTCGGCAAGCTGGCCGTGAAAGCCGGGGTGCCGGTCGTCCTGAAGCTCCAGGCCCGCGCCGCCGCCGAGCCGGGCTTCAAGGAGCCCGCCCGGCTCCCGCAGGACACCCCCGCCCACCGCGCCTGCGCCCGGCTCAAGCGCGGCGTCAACCTCGGCAACCACTGGGAAGCCCCGCCCGGCGGCTGGGGCACCACTTACACCGTGGAGGACATCGACCTCATCGCGAAGGAAGGCTTCGACCACATCCGCGTCCCGGTCGCCTGGCACTACCACCTCAAGGACGGCAAGATCAGCTCCACCTTGCTCGCGGAACTCGAGCCCGTCCTCAGGCGCGCCCTCGAGCGCAAGCTGACCGTCATCGTCAACTGGCACCACTTCGAAGCCCTCTGCTCGGAACCGGAAAAGCACCGCGCCGCCTTCGCCGCCGGATGGTCCGTCATCGCCACGCACTTCAAGGACTGGCCGCCCTCGCTCTATCTCGAACTCCTCAACGAACCGAACGGCCCGCTCGACCACGGGATGCTCACCGCCGTCCACGCCGAAGGCATCGCCGCCATCCGCAAGGCGGATCCCAGGCGCATCCTCCTCGTCAATCCCTCCCAATGGGCCGCCATCCCCGCGCTCGGCCGGCTTTTCCTGCCCGACGGCGACGACCGCATCATCGCCAGCGTCCACAGCTACGAGCCCTTCCAGTTCACCCACCAGCAGGCCTCCTGGGTGAAATACGACGACCTACGGGATATCTCGTACCCCGGCCCGCCCGCCAGGCCGGCGACCTTGCCCGAGTCCCTGCGCGAAGACCGCGGGCTCGCCGCCTGGCTGGAGGCCTACAATACCCGGCAGGGTGGCGACAACCCCTGCACCGCCGCCACCTTCGAGCGCTTGCTCGACGACGCCGTCGCCTGGTCCAAGCACTTCGGCCGGCCGGTGCACATCGGCGAATTCGGCTGCTACCAGAAAGCCGACCCCGCCAGCCGCGGGCGCTATCTCCGCGATTTCCGCCGTGCCGCCGAAAAGCGCGGCCTGCCCTGGGCCATGTGGGAATGGAAAGCCGGCTTCGGCTACTGGGACCCGGAGGACGGCAAGCCCCTGGTGCGGGAGGAATTGTTCGGCCGGTGAGCGGGATGGGGCCAGCGGATACGCCGCGGCCATCCAGCACCCGATGGCCGGTGGGAAAAACTCAGTAAAGCTCCACCAGATACTGCTCGCGCACCCCGGCGCCGCGGATCCGGACCCAGTAGATCCCTTCCTTGTTCGCGCCCTTGGGTTCGAAGTTGATGGCGTTCATCTTGGAGGAAATCCACGCGATCTCGAGCTTCTCGCCCGGCTCCTTGTCGGCCCATGTGAAGGGCTTCGCCGGGCGGGACTCCAGCCGGAAGACTTCGATCTCCAGCGCGTTGCGCGACGGGGATCCCTCGCGGAGGTAGAACGACCAGCCATCGCCATGCAGGTAGGCCAGCGGGAAGAACCCCTTGCCCGGGTAACACCAGGTGTCGCCGGCCTTGTCCTTGCCGGTGGTATCCATGCAGGCCATCGCCGCGAACTTCGAGCCGCCGCCAAAGCCAACCTTCCCCATCGGCGGATTCAAGCACCAGCGGCGGTGACCGCGCGCCTCGCGGTTGTTCGCACCGCCGTCGTTCATGTATCCTTCCACGCTGCCCACGACATCCGGCCCGCTCGAGAGGTTGCAGATGTCCGTGAAATGCCCGAGGTCGTGCGACAGCGAGCCGTGGGCATCGCAGGCCTTCGCCGCTTCGGTGGCTTGCTCGTTCATCCGGGCGTCGGCCTCCACGTGGTGGGACACCCCGCAAAGGTAACGGTAGGCATTGAGCCGGTTCACCGCCTTGCCGGCCTTCTCGTCGATCCCCTCCGGAATCTCCCGGGCCAGGATTTCCTTCAAGGTCCGCTCGATCTCTTCCTGCCCGCGCGGATACAGGCTCTTGTTCAGCTCCTCCGCGGTCGGGAAACTCACCGTGCTTTCCCCTTCACCCCGGTCCTCCGCCTCGCCGGGCGCCGGCTTGCCCGCTTCCCGCTTCCTCAACCACTCGACGTCCTCGTCGCAGAGATCCTTGAACTCGATCGCGAACTGCTTGCCGTCGCGACGCTCCAGGGTGACCACTTCGTTCTCCACCCTCAGCACCTTCCCCGTGACCTTGCGGCCCAGCGTGCTGGTGAATTCACGCCACTCCTCCGCCGCGGCCGAGGAAACGATCAGGCCGAGCAGGAACATCAGGCATCGCAGGTTCCGGATCATGTTGGAGAAGTCATGCCACAGGGGCCCTGATACAGGCAAGACCGGGTCGGCCGCCGGACGATTCCCCGGATCTTTCAAGCCTCCGCCGGGCGCACCTTCCACCGCCGCGTCATTCGTCCTCGCTCCCGCCGTTCGCCGCGACGGGCTCCAGGCGGCGGAAGTGGACCTGGCCCACCCGGCGGCCGTCGGTGCTGGTGACCTTGGCTTCCCAGCCGTGGATTTCCACCATCTCCCCCACTTCGGGGAAGCGGCCGATCTGCTGGGTGATGTAGCCACCGACGGTGGTGACCTCGCCGCTATCCAGCTCGAGCTCCTCGGCCATCTCCGTCAGGTCGTTGAGGGTCATCGATCCCTCCACCACGAACTCGTTCTCGTTGATCCAGTTCGACTCGGACTTCTCGTTGTCGAACTCGTCCTGAATGTCGCCCACCAGTTCCTCGATGACGTTGTCGAGGAAGACGATCCCGACCGGTGTCCCGAACTCGTCGACCACCATGGCGAGGTGCGCGCGCTCCTTGAGGAAGAACTTCAGGAGCACGTCGAGCGGCATCGTGTCCGGCACCATCTTGAGCTCGCGCTTGATCCGCATCAGGTCGGGATCCGGCGAGCCGACGAGCTTCAGCACGTCCTTGATGTGGATCAGGCCGATGGCGTTGTCGAGGTGGCCGCCCTTGGCCAGCGGGAAGCGGGTGTGCTTGGTGCGCAGCGCGGTTTCGAGGGATTTCTCGAAGGGGTCGTCGGCATGCAGCACCACCACCTCCTGCCGCGGCGTCATCACGTCGCGGACCCAGAGCTCGTTCAGCTCGAGGGCGTTGATGAGGATCTCGCGCTCGATCTCGGTGACCTCCTCGGCGCGCTCGCTTTCGGCGACCAGCAGCGCGAGTTCGTCGGACGAATGGATGTGCTCGCCCTCGGCAACCGGGTCGATCCGGAAGACCTTCCGCAGGATCCAGTTGGCGGTGCCGTTCAGAACGCGGATCGCCCAATGGAAGGTCTTGTAGAAGAGGTGCAGCGGCCCGACCAGCATCAGCGTGGTCGCGACCGACTTGCGGATCGCGATCGACTTCGGCAGGAGTTCGCCGATCACCACGTGGAGGAAGGTGAAGGAAACGATGGCGATGACGAACGAGACGCCCGAGGTGGGGTTGAAGGTCTTGCCCAGGAGGTTCATCTGCTCCGGCATCCCCGCCTTGGCGAGCAGCGGCGAAATGAGCGCCTCGACGAAGGGTTCGCCGAGGAAACCGAGGGCGAGCGAGGCGATGGTGATGCCGAGCTGGTTGGCGGAAAGGTAGCCGTCGAGGTGCGACACGACGTGGATCGCGGTCTTGCTGGAGCGGCTCCCCTGCTCCTTGTGGACGGCCTCGAGCTGGCTCGGCCGCACTTTCACGATGGCGAACTCCGAAGCGACGAAGAAGGCGTTGAGCAGCAGGAAGAAGACGATCCCGACCAGGTAGAGCGCGATCTTGCCGCCGGTGAGATCGGCATGTGCCGCGTCGGCGGTTCCGGCAGCCAGGATCAGGATCTCGGGAAGAAGATTCATCCCGGGCCTAGAGCTTTTCGTAAACGCCCTGGTCGCGGCGCTCGAGCACGGTGAATCCCGCCGATTTGGCGTCGCTCACGGACAGCGGCTTGGCCACCCGCGGCGTGTTCACCTTGGAAATCACCTTGCGCACCGGGTGGCGGCAAAGCGGGCACTGCTCGAGTGCCGGGCGGTCGATCGGCCGCCTCAGTTCAAAGCCCCGGCGGCAGATGCGGCAAGATCGCTCGGGATCTTCGGGGCTTTCGGAAAGGTATTCGTAGATGGGCATGGAGGGGACGGAAGGACGGGTAGTCACCGCCTTCCGTCAACCGTAGCGGACGGCGTGCCGGGATTACCAGCTCGACTTCGTCACGCCCGGGATCATTCCGTGCGAGGCAAGCTCGCGGAAGCTGATACGGGACAGGCGGAAGCGGCGGATGAAAGCGCGGCGGCGGCCGGAGAATTCGCAGCGGTTGACCAGACGGGTCGGGCTCGCGTCACGGGGCAGCATCGTCAGGCCGATGTAATCCTTCTCGGCCTTCAGCTTGTGACGAAGGTCGGCATACTTGGCGACAGTGCGCGCCTTGCGCTCGTTGCGGGCAATCCAGCTCTTTTTAGCCATAATTCGGGGCGCGGTGAATACCCTCTGGACAGACCCGTGCAAGCCCAAACTTGGGATTTTTGTCCGGGAACGGTCAATTGCCCGCCCCGGGAGAAAAATGAATTAGGAAACATGATTTTTATTGCCTGTTTTCGCATTCGGGTTTCTCTCGCCGCCGCCGACCATGAACACCCTCCTCATCGACAACCTCCTCTCGCCCGTGGTCCTCGCCTTCGTGCTGGGAATGGTCGCCTGCCTCGCCAAGAGCGACCTGCGTCTGCCGGAACCCGTCTTCCAGGCGCTGTCGATCTACCTGCTGTTCGCGATCGGGATGAAAGGCGGCGCGGCGGTGGCGGAGGCCGGGCTGGCGCGGGTGCTGGTGCCCGGCTTCGCGACCCTGGCGCTCGGGGTGGTCACGCCCCTGATCGCTTTCTGGCTGATGCACACCTGGGGCCGGCTCGACCGGATCAACGCGGCGGCGGTGGCCGCCCACTTCGGCTCGGTCTCGGCGGTAACCTTCCTGGTCGCCAACGAGGCGGCCCAGCGCTCCGGCTTGAATCCGGAAGGCTTCCTGCCCGCGCTGGTGGCGATCCTCGAGATCCCCGGCATCGTCCTCGCCCTGCTGCTCGCCCGGCGAGGCTCCGGTCCGGCCTTCTCCAAGGAGGCCATGGCCGAGGTGCTGACCGGCAAGAGCATCGTCCTCCTCGCCGGGGGCACCCTGATCGGTTACTTCACCAGCACCCCGCAGTGGGAAAGCGTGAAGCCTTTCTTCGTCACCCCCTTCAAAGGCGTCCTCTGCCTCTTCCTGCTCGAACTGGGTGCCCTGGCCGGGCGGAGGCTCAAGGACATCCGCCACTCCGGCGTCCGGCCGGTCCTGCTGGCGGTGCTGCTTCCCCTCCTCCACGGGGCGCTCGGGGTCGCCGCCGGGCTGCTGGCCGGACTTTCTCCCGGCGGTGCCGCGGTGCTCGGGGTGATGGCAGCCAGCGCCTCCTACATCGCCGCCCCCGCCGCGGTGCGCATCGCCTTGCCGGAAGCCAGCCCCGGGGTCTATCTGACCTTGTCGCTCGGCGTGACCTTCCCCTTCAATCTGGCGCTCGGCATCCCCTGGTGCCTGTTCCTCGCCCGCACCCTCGAACCGCTCCTGTCATGAAAGTCCGACTGAAAAAAGTCACCATCGTCGCCGAAAGCCTGCTCCGCACCCAGTTGCTCAAGCTGCTCGCCGGCCAGGGCGTGACCGGCCACACGATCACCCTCGCCGAAGGCAGCGGCTCCCGCGGGGTCCGGGCCTCCGAATGGGAGGGGCGGAACATCCAGATCGACACCATCGTCGATGACGACACCGCCGACCTGCTGATGCGGGAGATCGCCGCGCGCTTCTTCGATCACTTCGCGGTGATCGCCTACTCCTGCGACGTGGAAGTCCTGCGCGGCGAAAAATTCGTCCGCCCCGAAGCCCCCTGATCGCCCGCCGGCGGGCCCTTGAGCAACTCCAGCAACTGCGCCAGCCGGACGTGCTGCTCGAGCGGGTGGCGCAGCGGGGTGTCGCCGTCGATCTCGTAGTGATTCCGCCGCCCTTCGCGCTGCTTCCGCAAGACTCCCGCCGCTTCCAGTTCGCCCAGAATGCGGATGACCGCCCGCTCGGTGATCCCGATCCTCGCCGCCAGATCACGGACCCGCAGGTCCGGCTCCTGCCACAGCAGCAGGATCGTGTGCGCGTGGTTGCTGAGATAGGTCCAGCCCGGCCCGCTCGTTTTCATGTCCCGGGCTAACAAAAAAGCTGCGGTTGAAAACATGAAAATGCTTTCAGGCGGCAGTCCCGCTCAGCGCCCCGCCACCGGCCGCCCCCAGAAGCCCGAAGGCGGGAGATCGTTCGGCCGCAAGACCGCGATCCCCGCGTGCTTCGACGAGCCGTTCAGGTAGTCGGTGATCGGCCGGTCGATGATGGTCATCCGCCCCTTGTCGCGGTCCGAGGTGGCGTGGGTGAAATACGCGCGGCCCTTGAGTTTCACGATCAGCCCGACGTGCGAGGTGTAGCCGTATTTCCAGTTCGTGGTGATCGCCACCACGTCGCCGTCCTGCAGGTAGCCCTCGATCCCGCGGACGTTCTTCTTCGGGATGTGATACACCGGGAGTTGCGACACGCGGGCCTCGATCCGGCCCATCTCGGGCAGCAGCGAGGGATTGTTGCGGAGGTAGCGGTAGCTCTTCCACTGCACGGTCATCTCGCGGATCTCGCGCTTCAGCCGCACCGCCCCCGGGATGCGCTGCGTGATGTTCTTCGCCAGGCCCCTCCGTTCGTTGTTGTGGAACACCTCCTCGAGGTGGTGCATGCGGCTGAGGTAGCTGCCGGTGCAGCGGCCGTCGCGGTATCGCTCCAGCTCGACCATGTGCAGCAGGTCCTGCGGCGTGTAAGGGGCCGGCTTGTAACGGAGCATCCGGGCGAAAGCCAGGGCGTTCTCGTAGTAGGTCCAGCAGTCCATCGCGTCGAGATTCACCACGGGCGACTCGATGCGGTCGTGCACCTCCAGCGTGTAGTTCACATAGGGCGTGCCGACCATTGCCCGCGCCGCACGGATGGTGCGGGCCCCGAGCGGCAGTTGCCGCCAGTTCTCCCGTTCGGCCTGCTGGACCATCGCGCGGAACTTCGCCTCGCCCTTGAACACCGTGGCCATCGGCAAGCGCGGCGCGCTCGGCGGGGTGACCGTGTGCTGCGCCGTCGCCGGCAAAGCGGCCAGCGCCAGAAGTGCGGAAAGGACCACGGATTTCATGGCACCATCCTACGTTCCGCGGTGGAAAAGCAAAGGAGCTTTCCGGCGAATCATCGCCGCCTCCGCAGCCGCACCGGTCCCTTCGCGGTGGAGGGATCGACCACCCGGCCGCCTTGCGTGATCTCGATCACCCCGGTCGCCACCAGGCGCCGTGCCGCCCGCCGGGCATCCTCCATCCGCTCGCGCCAGACTTCGGGGAACGCCGCCCGCGCCGCCTCGCTCGGGCAGATCGTCGCATCCCCCGCCCGCTTGGAAAGCAGCTCGAGGATCGCGTCCTCCAGCCTGCGATCCTCACCCGACGGCTTGTTCCGCCGGCAGGCGTCGGAGCAGAACCTCACTTCATCCCAGCACCGCTCCCACTTCTTCCGCCACTCGATGCGGCGGCCGCAGGCGGCGCAGGTCTTGTCGGGCAGAGGCATCGGTCGGTTTGACATAGCCCGCAAGTTTCCCCACACAAGTCCCCGATCATGTCCGAAGCCCATCAAGCCCCCCGCAGCCCGCGCGACGAAATCGAGGGCATCGTCTATTTCCCCCGCCTCTGCGACAAGGTCCGCCTCCACGCCGCCGGCACGCTTTCGCCCGACTACCACGGCAACCTCGGCTCCGGCATGGACCTCTGGACCTGCCAGTTCCTCGGAGTCGATTACGCGGCGCTCGCCGGCGTCATCCGCAGCGGCAAGTCCGACGCCGATGCCCTCGCCTGGGCCCGCGCACAAGGCACGCCGCGCACCGCGGCGGAACTCGCCTGGTGGTCCGCCTTCATGAGAACCCGCGGCTTCCGCGACGACCTCGCGGAACGCCTCGCCCAGCGCAAGGCGGAGTCCGGCTTCACCGACCGCGCCGACATCGTCACCTTCATGGACTACATCGACGCCGACGAAGGCCGGATGTGAGCGGAAATCCTCACTCTAACAGGTGCTCCAGCGCCTTCCGGTCCATCGCGTGGCGGAAGGCCGTGTCGCGGTCGATCAGCCGCTCGCGGACCAGGTTCGACAAGGACCGCTCGAGGGTGATCATGCCTTCCTCGCCGCCGGTCAGCATGGCGTTGCGGATGTGGTGGTCGTGGCCCTCGCGGATGCCGTTCGCGACGCCCGGCGTGACCACCAGCTTCTCCACCGCCGGGATCAGCCCTCGCGACCGCGTCGGCACCAGCCGCTGCGAGATCACCGCCCGCAGCGACAGGGCGAGCTGGCTCCGGATGTGCCCCTGCTGATGCCCGGGGAAAACATCCACGATGCGACCGATCGCCGCCGTGGCGCTGCCGGAATGCAGGGTGCCGAAAACCAGATGCCCCGTCTCCGCCGCTGTCAGCGCCGCGGAGATCGTGTCGAGGTCGCGCAACTCGCCTAACAGGATCACGTCCGGGTTCTCGCGCAAGGCGGCCCGCAGGCCGGAGGCGAAGCTCTCGACATTGGCCCCGACCTCCCGCTGGTGGATCAGGCAGCGGATGTCGCGGTGCTCGTACTCGATCGGATCCTCGATCGTAATGACGTGCCGCGGGCGGGTCCGGTTGATGTGATCGACCAGCGCCGCGAGGGTGGTCGATTTCCCCGAGCCCGAGGCCCCGGTGACCAGCACCAGGCCGTTCGCGAAATCGGCCAGCTTCAGGAGATCCTCCGGCAGCGAAAGTTCCGCCAGCGGCGGGATCCGGAGACGGATCGGACGCAGCGCCGCGGCCACCCCGTCCAGATGGCGGAAAACATTGATCCGGATCCTCCGGGGCCCGTCCGCGGTTTCCCAGCGGATCGCAAAGTCCGCACTTCCGGTCCGCCCGAGTTCTTCCCTCGACGCCTCGTCCGGCAGCAGGCCGAGGATCTGCCCGGGAGTCGGGGAATCGGCGTCGAGCGGCACGATCGCCCCGTTCCGGCGGACCCGCGGCGGCTTGCCCGAGGACAGGAAGACATCGGTCGCGTCGAGCGACAGCGCCAGATCGAGCGTCGCCCTCAGATCCGGATCCGCCCGCCCTGGCGTCGCCACCGGCGCGGCTGCCGGCTTTGCGAAACTTGCCACCGCCTGTGCCAGCGGGTCGTCTTCCACCGCCTCCGCGACCGGTGCCGCGGCGCCGAGGACATGGACTTCGATCCGGAACTCGGGGCCGCCCGGATCGATGCGGTAACCGAAGCCCGTGCCGTCCGCCGCCTCGAAGTTCCCTTCCTGCCGCCCCGTCCCGTCCGGTTCCTGGCCCGCCAGCTCCCGGGCGATCCGCCGCAGCATGTCTTCCCGCAGCGCCGGCATCGACAGCCCGATCGACTCGCCGGCTTTCAGCAGGAAGGGCACCTTGTCCGATCCCAGCACCAGCCGCTCGGCCCGCTTCTCCACCATCAGCTTCAGGAATGTATCGATGACCGCCATTTCGGGAATGCGCCGCAGCTTCACGGAGAAAAGCCGGCGGAGCCCCGGTTCGTCTCCAAACGGGGCCGGAATCCAAACTTGCGAATTGGTAAAGATTTTTTAAATATCAACCCGGCTTTCAAAGTATCGGAATCCTGTCCGCCGTCGTGCCAACCCAAGCCGTCCGATGAAAACGACCCCCTCGAAGCTTGCGCTGCTGCTGCTCGGGCTCGCCCTGCCGGTCCTTCCTGCCGCCGCGCAGATCGTGATCCCCGCCGACCGCACCTTGCTCAACGCCTTCGACGCCGGACTCCCCGGCGACACCGGCGGCCAGATCGGGTTCCTGACCGATCCCGACAACAACGGCAGCTTCGACCTCACCCACCAGTCCGCCGGCTTCCGCTACCAGTCGGTCACCGGCTTCGGCGCGGTCTACGATTTCTGCACGGACTTCTTCACCGGCGAGGACGGCGACATGACCTACTCGGTGAGCTCCGGCTTCGGCGGCATCGATCCCGCCCGCCAGGACCGGATCCGCGCGCTGTTTTCCAACGCGATGCCCGGCTTCGAGCTCAAGCTCGAGGACTACATCAGCCTGAATGGCGGCGACTGGGCCTACAACGCCGCGTTCGATGACGAGTTCAGCGACCTGGTCGGCTACGCCGGCGGCACGCAGGCCGCGCTTTGGGAAATCATCCACGAACAGGTCGCGCCGCTGGGCATGGAGGTCGCCGATCCCGGTTTGTTCGAAGCCGGTGCCGACCCCTTGTTCCCGGACTCCCGCGCCAACCGGGCGCTCGCTTACGCCAACTTGTTCCTCGACAACATCCAGGGAACCACGCCCGCCTGGACCGACCAGGGCGGTTGGAACTTTTACTTCGCGGAAGGCGGGGCGGACCAGGACCGGCTGTGGCTGACGCCGGTCCCCGAGCCATCCGCCGCGCTGCTCGGCCTGGCGGGATTCGCCGGCCTGCTGCGCCGCCGCCGCGCCTGATTTCCCGCGCCCCGGACTGGACGCCCCGCGGCCCGTGCCTAAGCTCCGCGGCATGTCCGACTTCGTCTATCAGGATCCCTTCCCGCTCGGCCCCGACACCACGGAATACGAGTGCCTCACCACGGAGCACGTCAGAGTCTCCGAGTTCGAAGGAAAGCCCGTCCTGAAGATCGCGCCGGAAGCCCTGGCCCTGCTCGCCAACGAGGCGATGAAGGCGATCAATTTCACCCTGCGCCCGTCGCACCTCGCCCAGGTCGCCGCCATCCTCGACGACCCGGAAGCCACCGAGAACGACCGCATGGTCGCCCTGATGCTGCTCAAGAACGCCGAGATCGCCGCCAAGGGCATCCTCCCCGCCTGCCAGGACACCGGCACCGCCACAGTGGTCGGCAAGAAGGGCCAGCAGGTGTGGACCGGCTGCGACGACGCCGAGTGGCTGTCGAAGGGCATCCACAAGACCTATCAGGAGGAAAACCTCCGCTACTCGCAGACCGCCCCGCTGACGATGTACGAGGAGGTCAACACCAAGACCAACCTCCCCGCGCAGATCGACCTCTACGCGACCGAAGGCGACGCCTACAAATTCCTCTTCGTCTCGAAGGGCGGCGGCTCCGCCAACAAGACCTTCCTCTATCAGGAAACCAAGGCCCTGCTGAATCCCAAGCGCCTCAAGGAATTCGCCATCGAGAAGATGCGCTCCCTCGGCACCGCCGCCTGCCCGCCCTACCATCTCGCGCTGGTCATCGGCGGCACCTCGGCGGAGACCTGCCTCAAGACCGTCAAGATGGCCTCGACCCGCTACTACGACGCCCTGCCGACCACCGGCAACGCGCAGGGCCGGGCCTTCCGCGACCTGGAGCTCGAGAAGGAGCTGTTGGAGGCGGCGCGGAACATCGGCATCGGCGCGCAGTTCGGCGGAAAGTATTTCGCTCTCGATGTCCGCGTGATCCGCCTGCCCCGCCACGGCGCGTCCTGCCCGGTCGGCATCGGCGTCTCCTGCTCCGCCGACCGCCAGGCGAAAGCGAAGATCACGAAGGACGGGATCTTCCTCGAAAAGCTCGAGAAGAACCCCGGCCGCTTCATCCCGGAGAAATACCGCGACTGGAAGTTCAAGGGCGTCGAGATCGACCTCGACCAGGGCATGGAGCAGACCCTCGCCACCCTGAGCAAGTATCCGGTCACCACCGCCGTCTCGCTCAGCGGCACCATCATCGTCGCCCGAGACATCGCCCACGCGAAGCTCAAGGAGCGGCTCGACGAAAGCGGCGAGCTGCCGGACTACATCAAGAAGTATCCCGTCTACTATGCCGGCCCCGCCAAGACCCCGGCCGGCTATCCCTCCGGCTCCTTCGGCCCGACCACCGCGGGCCGGATGGACAGCTACGTCGATCTCTTCCAAAGCCACGGCGGCTCACTCGTCATGCTGGCCAAGGGCAACCGTTCGCAGGCCGTGACCGACGCCTGCAAGAAGCACGGCGGCTTCTACCTCGGCTCCGCCGGCGGCCCCGCCGCGCTGCTGGCGAAGGAACACATCAAGAGCCAGGAGGTCGTCGAGTATCCCGAACTCGGCATGGAGGCCGTCTGGAAAATCCGCGTCGAGAACTTCCCCGCCTTCATCCTCGTCGACGACAAGGGCAACGACTTCTTCAAGAAGATCAACGAGTGCCCGGTGTGCGTGTGAACGCGGAAATCGAAGCGCAACTGCCGCTGGCCGACCTCTACGAGCGGGTCGACTTCGCTTCGTGATCCCCCGCCATCGCGTGTCTGGCAGGAATCCGGATCCGGGGGCATGCTTGGCGCACCCCCATGAAACTCCTCCTGTCCGCCTCCGCGGCGCTGCTGCTCGCACCCGCCGCCCTTTCCGCTGCCGCTCCGTCCCCGGTCGGCACCTGGGAGATCGCCCTTTCCGGCGCCGAGCAGGGCCTCGCCTTCGTGACCTTTGAAGACGACCGCGACCTCACCGGCTACGGCATCAGCGACGACTCGCCGGGAATCTTCACCCTCGCCGGAAGCTGGGAGATCGATGAAACGGGCAAGCTCACCGGCAGCTACCTCCGGGTGGCCGGCGGGCAAACCGTCACCGGCACGCTGAGCGCCCGGCTGACCGGCCGCCGCATCACCGGCAAGATCGATGCCGAAAACGGCAACTTCAGCTTCAAGGCCAGGCCCCAGGGCACCCCGCTCAACCTGAGCGGCGATTGGGATGGCATCGCGCTCCAGGGCGGAACCGCGATCCCGCAATCCTACACGATCGTCCCGACCTCCTTGCCCGGCGTCTTCGACATCGGCGGCAGCGGCCTTTCACCCGTGGCCGGCGCGTTCGCCATCACCGGCACCGCGGTGGTTCATTCCAACGGCAAGGTCCAGCTCGTCGCCACCAGCGACTTTGAAGATCTGGCCGACATCCGCTCGTCGCTGGCCGGAACCGTCAAGCCGGGCCGCGCCCGCAATCTGCTGCGCGGATTCGATTCCAGCGGCACGCCGCTCCAGGTGCGGCTCAGCCGCTGAACACCGCGGATCAATCTTCCACGGTCCCGTAGCGGATCCCGAACTCGCGCTGGCTCAGCAGGCTGCTGTCGTTCTTGTCGAGCTTGTCGAACTTCTTGTTCAACTGCGCCGTCTTGGTGCCGCGGTTGAGGGTCAGCGAGTACTCGTCGGGATCGAGTAGGTCGTCCCCGTCGAGGTCGGCGATGAAGAAGGTCTGCGCCTTCGACGGCCGCTTCACCGTCTTGCCGGCGAAGTGCTCGATGTATTCGTCCACCGTCAGGTCGCCGCTGACATCGTCGTCGCAGGAATTGAAGCGGTGGTTCATCACCACCCAGGGCAGGGTGTTGGGGAAAGCGACCAGGTATTCCTGGAAGGTCACGATCTCGTCGAAGTTGCCGTCGGCGCGTTCGAACTCGCGGGTCCACACGGCTTCCCGCTGGCTGCCGTCGCCCTTGGTGGTCACGGTGATCTCGGCGGTCTCCGGGGAATCGCCCGAAGCATTGGTTGCCGCGACCGAATAGCGGTAGGTGGTGGAGGCCTCGATGTCCTCGTCGGTGTATCCCGCGGTGGTCGTGGTGTCGATCTCGGTGCCGTTGCGGAAGACGACGTAGCCGGTCGCGCCGCTCACGGAATTCCATTTGAGCACCACGCCGTCGGCCGTGGCGGAGCCGGTGAGGCCGGTGGGCGTGCCGGGTGTGTTGGGCGTGGTCACACTGGCCGCCACGGATTGCGCCGAGGTACCGAAGGTGTTGGCCGCCGCCACGGTGTAGCTGTAGGTCGTGCCCGCGGTGAGCCCGGTGTCGGTGTAGGTCCGGTTGGTGGTGAAGGAACCCACCTGCACGCTGTTGCGGAAGACAAGGTAGCCGTCGGCCCCGACCGAGGCGTCCCAGGTGACCGTCACCGAAGTGCCGGTGGTCGCGGTGGCCCTCACGTTGCTCGGCGGCGAAGGGGCTTGGGCGAAAACCGGAACCGAGAAGACGGCGAACAGGAGCAGGATGAGGGAGCGCATGGACTTGGAGAGATCGGTGGACTGGAGAATTGCCTGGGACGGACCGTGGCGGGGTCCGGCCCGGCCAGCAAGTGCCGAGTCGGGCCGCCCACCGGGGAAAAACCGCCGGTCAGGGGATTTGTGTCACGAATTCTCGACGATGACACCGGGACCCGCCGATTCCCGCCGTGATTTCCCGCCGGAACCTGCTTGGCTGGCGGGATGAGCGAAACCCGCACCGAACGCGACTCGATGGGTGAAATGCAGGTCCCCGCCGCGGCCCTCTACGGGGCCTCGACCGCCCGGGCGGTGGAAAACTTCCGGATTTCCGGCACTCCCCTGCCCCCGCGGCTGATCCACGCCCTGGCCCGCATCAAGCAGGCCGCCGCGAGGACCCATGCCGAACTCGGGCTCCTCCCGCCCGGACTCGCGGAAGCCATCGACAAGGCCGCCGGGGAAATCGCAGGCGGTCTCCACGACGCGCATTTCCCGGTCGATCTCTACCAGACCGGCTCCGGCACCTCGTCGAACATGAATGTCAACGAGGTGATCGCCACCCTTTGCCGCCGTGCCGGGGTGAGCGCCCATCCGAACGACCACGTCAATCTCGGCCAGTCGTCCAACGACGTCTTTCCCACCGCCATCCACCTCGCCGCCGCGCAGGCCCTTGCGGAGGACATGATCCCCGCGATGCAGGGGCTCGAAGCCGCCCTGAAAGAGAAAGCCGCGGAGTTCGCCGGCATCCTCAAGATCGGCCGCACCCACCTGATGGACGCCACCCCGGTCACCCTCGGCCAGGAATTCGGCGGCTGGGCCCGGCAGGCCGGCTTGGCCGCTTCCCGCGGCACCAAGGCGATGAAGGCGCTGCTGGAACTCCCGCTCGGCGGCACCGCGGTCGGCACCGGCTTGAACACCCATCCCCGCTTCGCGGAACTCACCATCGCCCGCCTCGCCTCCCTCACCGGCCTGCCTTTCCGCGAGGCGACCGACCATTTCGAGGCGCAGTCGTCGAAGGACGCATGCCTCGAAGCCCACGGCCAGCTCGCCACCATCGCCGTCTCCCTTCACAAGATCGCCAGCGATCTCCGCCTCCTCTCCTCCGGCCCACGCTGCGGGCTCGGCGAGATCCGCCTGCCCGCCACCCAGCCGGGCTCCTCGATCATGCCGGGCAAGGTCAACCCGGTGATCCCCGAGGCCGTCACGATGGTCGCCGCGCGCGTCGCCGGGAACCAAACCACCGTCGCCTGGTGCGGGGCCGGCGGCTTCCTCGAGCTGAATGTCTCGATGCCCCTGCTCGCCGCCTGCCTCCTCGAGTCGATCCACCTGCTCACCCGCGCCGCCATCGTGCTGCGGGACAAATGCATCGCCGGGATCGCCGCCGAAGAAGAACGCTGCCGCGGCCTGATCGAACTCTCGCTTTCGATGGTCACCGCCCTGGCGCCGAAGATCGGCTACGAGGCGGCCGCGGCGATCGCCAAGGAATCCGTCGCCACCGGCCGCACGGTCCGCGAGCTGTGCGAGGAACGGCTTCCCGGACTCGGACTGAGCGCCGCCGAACTCGAAAGCCTGCTCGATCCCGCGCGGATGGCCGGCCGGGCTTGAGTCCGGCTCAGAGGGAAATCCCGAAGAAATCCATCATCACCTGCCGGTACACGTCGCGCTTGAACTCCGGCAGCCACTCGAGGTCGAACTCTTCCGGCAGGATCCACCGGTAGGCCCCGAACTCGCGCGGCTTCTGGTTCACGTTCACCTCCGGCGCGCCGGGCTTCAGCAGGCAATGGTAGTAGGTCTGCTCCTGGCCGTGGCAGCCGTGCTTGCGCATCTTCTTGAGACGCACCGCCTCGGGATACAGGTAACGGTAGCCCGTCCGGTAGCCGATCAATTCGTAATGCTGCGGCAACAGGCCCACCTCCTCCCGCACCTCGCGGAACAGCGCTTCCTCGAGCGTTTCGCCGTCGTCCACCCCGCCTTGGGGAAACTGCCATGCACCGGGAATGGTCCAGCGCTCGCAGACGAGCAACTGCCCTTCCGGCTTGAGCATCAGCGCGGCGACATTCGGACGGAACCTGACCACGGGGAAACCCTAGCGAATCGCGGCATTCCTGCTCAATCATTAACTTCCCCGAAGTATTACTCCCAAGCTGGCCAAACCCGCCGGCTTCCTCCACACTCCCGCCACGATGAAAAAAACCGCGCTTCTTTATTTGTTCGCCTCCCTCTTCCTTGCCGTCCCGGTTCATTCGCAGGCCATCGACGACGTCGTCGAAGATGTCGACCGCAGCACCCAGAGCGGTGACGAAGAGGAAAACAGCGAGGATGAGGACGAGGAAAGCAAGGCCGAGGAAAGCGACGCCAACCGCCGCTTCTGGCAGGCCAGCGTTCCCGGCGGCCATTACATGGTGGCGCTCTCCAGCATCACCGCGATCAGCATGCACCAGTACGTGCTGGATACCCAGCTGCTTGTGACCGAGATGGTCATCGACACCAACGGCCGCAGCCTCGCCCGCTTCTACTACGTCACCTCGGTCGCCGAGGAATCCGGCTCCGCCTCCGCCGCACGGGTCGTCCAGAAAGGCCGCGAACTGCTCGACCGCGCCGGCCAACGCGCCGGCACCAACGCCCTCGACCTCGCGCAGAAGAACTATCCCGCCACCAGCCACGCCGGGATGGTCGAGTACCGCCTGCTCGACCTCCGCGATCTCAACGCGATCTACAAGAGCGTCCAGAGCGCCTGGGAAACCGGCAAGGGCCGCAAGATCACGGTCAAGTGATCTCCGGCTTCACATGTTCCCCATCTCGCTGACGATCTTGAAAAGGGGCATCAGCAGCGAGAAGACGATGATCGGAAAGGTTACCGCCAGGATCAACAGCCCCAATCCCGCCATCAAGGCGGCGGTTCTGCCCTTCGCCCAGATGAAGAACAAGGTGACCCCGATCAGCACCAGCATCGCGATCATCCAGCCCCCGGGCGAGCCGACAACCAAACGGCTGATGACGGGCAATTCCACCCCGAGTTCCGCGAACATTACCCCGAACCTCGTTGCCGCCGGCCCCATCAGGAAGCAACCCAAGGTGAACATTCCCACCACCCCGCTCGCAAACACCCGCGCCAGCAACAGCGCCTGATCCGCCTTCCGCCGCGCTTCTTCCGCGACCATTTCCGAAGGCTCACTCACCTTCGCCCTCCTTCGCTTTCTTCGCTTCCCGCTCCTGCTTGAGCTTCCTCAATTGCTCGAGCTCCTCTTCCGTGAGTTCCTTGGGCTCGTCCCTACCGCCCAGCACGTCGAAGATCCCGCCGACTCCCTTCACCACGTCCTCCGCCCCGCGGATCGCGTCGCGGCCGGTGTCCATCACGTCCTTGCCGGTCTCGATCACGCCCTTCCCGGCTTCGATCAGCCCCGCGCCCTTCTGCAGGTGCTTCGCCATGTCCGCGTCCAGCACCTCGCGCGTGAACTTCAGCACCCGCTCGCCGGTTTCCGGCAGGATCTCGAACATCCGCAGCCCCGCCGCCTCGATCAGCCGGCCGGTGAGGTCTTCCTCGGGATCGTCGAGCGTCCCGGTGATCCGCAACGTCGTCCACAACAGCCCGCGCTCCCCGGGTTGGAAGACGATCGTTTCCGCGCCCGGGATCCGCGCCAGCACGCCCGGCACCAGGCCCAGCCGGAAGCGCCCGTCGAGCCGCTCCTCTCGGTCCACCCGCAGCGTCCCCTCGAGCTGCACCAGCCCTTCGCTGGCCAGCATCAGGTTCCGCAAGGTGATCGCGCCATCCTCCCATTCGTAATCCACCCGGCCCTCCGACAGCGCCATGCGTCGGAAGCGCGTGGTGTCGGCATAGGCCGAGAGCGAATCGAGCAGCGGCATCGCCGTCAGCACGCCGTCCGTCAGCTCCAGGCTGCCCTCCACCACCGGGCCGGTCGGACGATGCTCGACGGAAAACTCCGACTCGATCTTCCCCAGCAGCCGCTGCTTCCAGTCTTCCGGCAGCACCTCGGCGCACATCACGTCGCTCAGCTTGCCGTTGAACACGTAGCCGTCCCCCTTCACCGACATCTCGCCGGACAAGGCCAGACGGCCGCTCTCATACACCTGGAAATCCGCGTCGGTGAGGAACACCATGTCGTCCTGATAGCGCAGCCGCGCCCGGCCGAGCTCCATCGGCGGCGCCCACTTCCACGGCAGCAGCACGGTGCCGTCGGACCCCTCCGCCCGATAGCTGCCGGCCGCCGTGTCGGGCGTCACCCGCCACGAGGTGCCGCGGATGCCCACCGGCCCGCTCTTGGTGATCAGCTTCAGCGACGAGGAGCCGATCTCCACCTGCCGCACCTCCACCTCCTGCGGCACGAAGGCATCGTACCATTTCTTCGGCTTCGGCGGGACCTCCACCTGCACCGACTCAGGATCCGCGCTGACCCGCTTCGCCGCCGTGGTGTCGATCTCCACCTCGATCCGCCGCGCGCGGGCATCGTCCACCCGCCAGACCCCGGCCCACCAGCCGCCCAATCCCATGTCCACCTGCAAACCCTCGGCGTCGACCGATTTGACGATCCCCTCGCCCGTCGCCTTGAAGCCCTCCGTGTCCATCCGGGTGCCGCTCCATTGGAAGCGGCCGAACTCGCTCGTCACATCGAGCGCCTTGCCCGCCTCGGCCGAAAGCATGTGGCGGAAATCCTCGCCGTGCAGCCAGCTCCGGAGACCGATGTAGCCGCCGCCCAGCGCCACCACGCCCAGGCCTAGCAATCCCAGCGCCCCGCGCACCACCCAGCGCCCGCGCGCCCCGCCGCGACCCGCGGCCACCGCGCTTTTCCTCCGTTGTCTCCGGCTCATGGGCGGAACCTGCCTGCTTTCACGGGACACGGCAAGCCGCTTGCACCGCCCGCCGTCCCGCCTACACTGCGCCCCCATGCACGAGGAAATCACCCTGGCCCGCGAGGTCGATGCCATCCAGATCCCCAGCGGCGACGCCATCACCCTGCCCGCCGGCACGCCCGTCTTCATCACCCAGCGCCTCGGCGGCACCTACACCGTCGCCACCTCCGCCGGCCTCGCCCGCATTTCCTCGAAGGATGCCGATGCCCTCGGCGTCGATCTCGAAAAGGAAAAGGAAAAGCAGGCCGAAGCCGTCCGCCTCAAGGACGCCCCGCTCGAAGAGCAGGTCTGGGCCCAGCTCAAGGGCGTCTACGATCCGGAAATCCCCGTCGACATCGTCAACCTCGGCCTCGTTTACGACTGCGCGATCGAAGAGCAGGACGGCAAGAAGGTCGTCGCCGTGAAGATGACCCTCACCGCCCCCGGCTGCGGCATGGGCCCGGTCATCGCCGCCGACGCGCAGGCCAAGATCATGACCATCGAAGGCATCGACGACGCCAAGGTGGAACTCGTCTGGGATCCCGCCTGGAACCAGGACATGATCTCGGAGGAAGGGAAGATGAAGCTCGGGATGATCTGAGTTTCCTTTCCCATGCCCGAACTCCCCGAAGTCGAAACCACCCGCCGCGGGGTCGAACCCCATGTCGTCGGCAAGACCGTGCGCGAGGTGATCGTGCGCCACCGCGGCCTGCGGCAGCCGGTTTCCGATTCGCTCGACACCATCGCCGGCGACCGCATCACCGCGGTGCGGCGGCGGGCGAAATACCTCGTCTTCGACCTGAAGGAATCCGGCTCGCTGCTCGTGCACCTCGGCATGTCCGGCAGCCTGCGTCTCGTCGATCCGGCGGAGGATTTCAAGAAGCACGACCACGTCGCGCTCACGCTCGGCTCCGGCAAGCAGCTCCGCTTCCACGACCCGCGGCGCTTCGGGATCTTCCTCCACCTCCCGGCCGGCGACCCGCTCGCGCACCCTCTGTTAGACAAGCTTGGTCCCGAGCCGCTCGGCCCGGACTTCACCGCAGCCCACCTCGCCGCCGCCTGCGCCACCCGTTCCTGCGCCATCAAGCTGGCCATCATGGATCCGAAGGTGGTCGTCGGCGTCGGCAACATCTACGCCAGCGAAAGCCTGTTCCGCGCCGGCATCCGGCCCGCCACTCCGGCCAACCGCGTGTCAAAGCCCCGCCTCGCGAAGCTCGTCGAAGCCATCCGCACCGTCCTCGAGGAATCCATCACCCAGGGCGGCACCACCTTGCGCGACTTCCTCCACTCCGACGGCGAGCCCGGCTACTTCCGCCAGCGGCTCTTCGTCTACGAACGGAAAGGCGAACCCTGCCGGACCTGCGGCACGCCCATCCGCCACGCCGTCATGGGCCAGCGATCCACCTACTGGTGCCCGAAGTGCCAGCGGCCGTGATCCTGCAAGGGACCACGACGACCACCAACGGCGGGCCGCAAGAGGCAAGCGGCCCTACACGAACGGCGCCTCACCAGGAAACAGCCGACGGGAACAACGAAAGGAACGAAACGGACGAAATGGAAGACGGGATCAGAGGGACAGGCAGCGTCTCAATGTGAGTGAATCGGGTCAGCAGAGGGACCTGGGCCACAGGGTCCACCGAGGGACAGAAAGGAAGCCCGAACTCGAGGAAGGACGTTGCCCGCCGTTGGATATGCGGGCTTGTTCGTCTTGTCATTCTTACGAGCCCATATCCAGTGACAGCATTTGAATTCCTTCTTCGTTGGTTCTCATAATCTCAAAACCCTCGAAGAAAATATGGTGATCGTCACCCGATGCCACTGCCATCTTATTCGCCTCAACCGCGAGTTGAAGCCAGGTTGGGTTCTCAATCGGATCTCCCACGTAGGTGCCACAAATCTCATCTTCGACTTGCACAATTCCTGTTACCGCAACTTCATCCAAATTATCCACGGGAAGACCTCGACCATCGCATGAAAAGGCGTCGTAGATAATAAGACAATCGCCTGCGACCTCCCTGCGGATGCGCCTTCGCATCTTATCGATTCTACGCTGCTTTCGGAATTCGCGGAACACACCGGGGATGAGAATGGTTTTTGACGAACGATAGAGTGGTGGCACGGCGGTGTCGAGCATGTAGAGCGAAGCGAACTAGGGAGCTTTTCCGCCGTTGCCACTCACGGCTTGTTCTGCTGCTTGATTCCTCTCAGCAATCCACGTGTTGCCGGATGGATCTCGTTGCAGTGACTCCTTGAAGTCAGCCTGCCATCCAATGTAAGTCTCCCAAACCGCACGAGATGCGTCGAACGGGTTACTCTCACTGCCGCAATGACCATAGAGTTCGGAAATCGACCGCTTGAAAATCCCGAGACGACCATCCCTCTGCGCGGTCTTCATGTTATCCTCAGTCGCAAAGGTAATGGTGAAGGTGGGAAAGCCGTAGCTCGATCCCGTCTTCAAGGTTGGTTCGGGATAATCAAGATCTCTGAACGCCGCTCTGAAAGCGACCACTAAGCGCGCCTTCTCTCTCCTTGATCGAACGATGCATACACCTACCCAGATAGCAACTAACCCTCCAACTCCAAAGAGGTATGCTCGATCCACGAAATATGCTAATGCGCCCAGAGTGATCAGCAAGAGAAAGACCCCGAGACACCCTCTTTGAAAAAGCTTTGCCTCATGTGCGGGATCCATTTCTTGCAGAACAGTTGAATTCGCAGGATGTCAGCGAGCGATATCGCCTCCCCCCACTTTGGAAGGATGCGCTGCCGAACCCTGATTTGACAAGGATTTCCTCGGGCGACGTGCGTCTATCCGGTGGTGCGGAGGAGGAGAAATCCAGGCCGGGCGCCGGGCCTGATATCAGCACGTTTGCGGCGGGATCCGCTACTTCGCCCCGATGTTCCAGCGCAGGAAGCGGCGGCCGGTGCCGGCGGGCGCGGTGGCGTGGATCCGGCCGTTTCCGATCCGGATCTCGACGTCTTGCGACGACCACGAGCCGAGGTCGTCCGACCACTCGGCCCGGTAGCTGACGTCGGCCCGCTCGACCGGCAGGTCACGGGAGATGGCGATCGTCCCGGCCGAAAGCTCGAAGCTGTCGGGATCCCTCACCCCGTCGCCCGGATGGAGGGAAAAGGCATACTCGATCCCGTCCGCGAGGCCGTCCCGGTCGGCGTCGCCTTCGAAGCTCAGATCCAGTTCCGGATAGGCGGCTCGCCAGGCGTCGAATCCCTGCGGCACGACGATCACCGGCGCGGGGGCCTCGACCGGAGTCACCTGCAGGGCCGGCCCCCAGGCCCCGTGCAAGCCGCCCTGGACGCTGCGCAGGCGCATCCGCAGGGTCGATCCCGGCACGAGCTCCGCGCCGGCTGCCGTTTCGTCGAGCCGGACCTTGGTCGCGCCACCCGCCACCGGCACGGTGTTGGAAGCCAGCACGCCGGACGGCGAGGTCACGGTGATGTCGTCGATCCAGATGCCCGACTTCTTCGCGTTCCACTTGAGATTCACGCCGCCCGCATCCTTGCGCAGCGCGAAGCGCAGCTTGACCGGCTGGTCCGCCCAAGCCCCGAGCGGGACGCTGCGGAGACTCACCGCCTTGTCCGCCTTCTTGAGGCCGGGAATGTTCGAGATCGCCACCCAGGTCGTGCCGCCGTCGGTGGAAAGCTCGACATGCAGGCGGTTGGTCGTGCTCATCGGCCCGCGCCGGAACCAGAAGTTCAGGGTGCTGGAGGCGGTCGGCACGACGGTCCGCTCGATCGTGAAATGATCCTCCCCGTCCGCCGGCGTCGAAAGGCCGAGCCGGAACGCGAAGGCACCGCTCTTCCGGAAGCCGGCCACGTTGCTCGCAAGGGCGTAGTTGCCGGTCGAACTGCTGACCTGGGGAGGCGGGGAAGTTTCCGCGCCTTCCGTCCAGACCTCGCCATCGCCGACGGTGGCGACTTCCAGCAGGTAGGAATCCGCCGCGGGGTCCGGGATGAAGTCGTAATCCGCACCGCTGACCGGCGGCTCGCCGGGACCGATCAGATGAAGGGGGCCGGCCGGTTTCACCACCATCGCCGGACCGTGGGCGAAGGCCTTTCCGCCGAGGACGGCGCGCGCCCGCAGCCACCATTCCTGCCCGGCCTCGACCGGGATGCCGGCGTTCGCGGCATCGAGGGTGACCGAGGACAATCCGGCCGATCTCACGGAAGCGGTGCGCTGCAGCCAGTCGCAGCCCGTGACCGCGATGTCGTCGATGAACACCCCGGTCGGCTGGGTCGGGTAGTCCTCGTGGGCGTAGAGCGGCGAGGTGGTATCCGCGAGGTAGTAGCGGAAGCGGACCCGCAAGGGAGCCGGGCCGGCCGGAAGATTCAGGGCCATCGCCTGGAAGGCCGGATCTCCCGCCCCGCCAACCCCGCTGACCGGGCTGCCGAGGGGCGACCACGTCGTGCCGTCGTCGGCGGAATATTCCACCGCCAGCTTCGAAGCCGCGGTCATAAGGCCCCGCCGGAGCTGGAACACCAGCTGCCCGCCCGGGCCGGGCACCAGTTCGCGGCCGAGCTCGAACTGCTGCTGCGGCACGCCGTTGATGAAGGGATCGTAGCGGGTGGGAAAGGTCAGGCGGAAGGCCTTGGCACCGGTCCTGACGTAGCCTGCCGTGGTGGCCCGGAGCGGGTAGCTGGAGTGGGTGCCGTCGATGACCGTCGACGCCGGCGCGTCTTCCGCCCCTTCGGTCCAGGCCGCGGGCTGCCGCAGGAAAAAGCCGGCTTCCATTTCGTCGGCCCCGGTCACGCCGGACACGGTGTAAACGGAACCGCCACCGACCGGCAGCGGATCGCCCGCCACCAGCGGCGTTTGGTTCAAGCGGTCGGGATCGATCAGGGTGACGGCGTAGGAGCGCTGCGTCGGGACGCCGGAACCCCGGATGTTGGAAACCGTGACGTGCCAGGTCGTGTCGGCCGCGACCGATTTGACCGCCGCGGCCGCCGGCACCTGCCACACGATCGAATTGTCCCCGTAGCCGTCGCGCCGGGAAACCACGGTGACCGGGACCGCGTTCATCGCGGCGTCCTTCACGCTCACGGTGGCGGCGGAGAAATCGGCATCGGGATAGGAGAGCGACCAGAAGGCGGCGTTCAGCTTCGCGGGAAAGAAGCCCGCCGGAGGGTAGGCCGCGAACTTCACCGGGGCCGTGAAGTCCAGCTCGGAGGTCTTCGGCACCACGTACATCGAGTTCGACGGCGGCCGAACCGAGCCCGTGCCCGGGGTGAAACTGCCCGGCGTGTCGCCGGTGGCGAAGTCGGTGGAGAGCGGGAACATCAGCCAGCGGCGGTGGCCGACGTCCACGTTCCAGGCGGAGATCCCGGTCACGTCCTCCTTGAAATAGGCATCGACCGCCCCCGGCCCGAAGAAGCCCAGCGCCAGGTTGCCGTTCTTGTTGGCGTTCCATGCCGCCGTGGTCCAGGCCGTCGAGGAAGCCGGCGGATCGTGGCTCAGCCCGCCGTTGCCGGGGTAGGTGCGGATGATCATCAGCGCCGAACGCTGCGACGCGGCCGCCTTCGTGGTCGCGGCCGGCGGAGCCCAGGCATCACCCGGCACGATCCCGACGGTCGCCCCGGAATTCACCCGGACATTCGCCTTCAGCCCGCACATGGCGCGGAAGTAATTGATGCGCCGTTCGACGTCCCCCACGAACGCGGCGGATACCGTGCCTTCCGCGCCGGCGGCGACGGAGTTGTAGTTCCCCGTCCACCCGATCCGGTCCTGATAGCCTTCCGAGGCCATGTAATAGGCCTGGTAAAAGGCCACGACCTTGTTCCGGTCCGTCGTGTCCACCGTGAAGCCGCGCGTCGGCACCGGCGAGGCAACTCCGGGAACCGCGGCAAGACTCAGGTGAAAGACGAGGGAAACCGGCCAGAAAAACCTGGACCAAGGGGACGGCACGCCCGCTTGATAATTCGTAAAACCTAACAATTAAAGGGAATTTTTTAAAAAACCCCGCTTTCTCAGGCCATCCATTCGTAGCGGATCGCCGAAATCCCAAAAAACGCCGCGGTTTCCGCCCGGAGCACGATGGAGCCGAGGCTGGCCGCCTGGAAGCCCGCCTCCACCGCCGCCGCGCCTTCGGCCGCCGAGAAATCGCCCTCGGGCCCGACCAGCAGGATGGCCCGCCGCACTTCCCCCGCCCCGCGCAGGATTTCCCGCAGCGGCCGGGCCCCCGGGAACAGGGAGGCCACGACCTTCAGCCCGCCTTCCGCCTCCGGCAGCCAGTCCGCGAAGTCCCGGACCGGCAAGACCTCGGGCAAAAGGTCCTGACCGCACTGCTTGCAGGCTTCCAGCGCGACCCGCTGCCATTTCGCCGACTTGCGCGGGGCATCGTCGCCGTCCACCTGCACCACCGTGTGCCGGGTGATCAGCGGCTGGATCGCGGTGACGCCGAGCTCGACGGCCTTCTGGACCACCAGGTCCATCGTCTTGCCCTTCGGCACCGCCTGGGCGAGGACGATCTCCGGCGCGAGCGGAGGGCGCTGCACCGGCGGGCCGAGTTCGAGCCGGACTTCCGATTTCGCCACGCCGGCAATTTCCGCCGGAGCGGAGCAGCCGCGGCCGTCGAACACGGTGATCCGGTCCCCCGCCCGCAAGCGCAGCACCTGGCTGGCATGCTTCGCCTCGTCGCCCGTCAGGACCGCTTGCGCGCCCCACGCTTCCGGACTGAGGAAAAACCGCGCCATGACGCCACGCTAGAGATCGAAGAAGCGCCGGGCCTTCTGGAAAAAGGACTCCTGCATCGGCGAGTTGTGGTCGCCGATCGACTCGGCGAACTCGCGCAGCTTGTCCTGCTGCTCGCTGTTGAGCTTGGTCGGCACCTCGACCTGCACCCGCACGTGGAGATCGCCCTTCTTGCCGCCGTTGAGCGCCGGCACGCCGCGGTCGCGCAGGCGAAACAAGGTCCCTCCCTGCGTTCCCGGCGGGATCTTGATCGAGGCCTTGCCGTCGAGCGTCGGCACCTCGAGCTCGCCGCCCAGGGTCGCCACGCTGAAGCGCATTGGCACCTCGCAGAAGAGGTCGTTGCCCTCGCGCTCGAAGACATCGTGCTCCTTGACGTGAAGGAACACGTAGAGGTCGCCCGCCGCGCCGCCGCGGACGCCCGCGTCGCCGTTGCCGGTGGAGCGCAGCCGGGTGCCGTCCTCGACGCCTCCCGGGATGCGGATCTTGATGCGGCTGGTCTTGTGCATCCGGCCGTCGCCGCCGCAGTTGCCGCAGGGGTCGCTGACCACCTCGCCGGCGCCGCGGCACTCGGGGCAGGTCGTCTGCTGGATGAAAATCCCGGCCTGCCGGGCCACCACGCCGCGGCCGCCGCAGCTCGTGCAGGGACGGGTGCCGCCGCCGCTCTTGGAACCGCTCGAATGGCAGGTCCCGCAGGGGCCGAAGTGCTCGATCTCCAGCTCTTTCTCGGAGCCCCGGGCCGCCTCTTCCAGGCTGATCTCCAGGTCGTAGCGCAGGTCGCTGCCGCGCTGCTTGCCGGTCCGCTGGCGACGCCCGCCGCCGAAGAACTCCTCGAAGCCGCCGCCGAAAGCCCCGCCGAAGACCTGGGAGAACAGGTCCATCGGATCGTGGAAGCCCCCGCCGCCGCCCCCGCCGCCGTTGAAGGCCTGGTGGCCGTAGCGGTCGTAGGCCGCGCGCTTGTCGGGATCGCTCAGCGCCTCGTAGGCCTCGCCCAGCTCCTTGAACTTGTCCTCCGCCTCGTGGTCGCCCGGGTTCTTGTCCGGGTGAAACTTCACCGCGAGCTTGCGGTAGGCCTTCTTGACCTCCTCCGGGCTCGCGTCGCGGGCCACGCCCAGCACTTCGTAATAATCGCGTTTCGCCGCCATGGTCATCCTTCCTCACCGTCGTTCTCGAGCGCGGCCTTCGCCACCACCACGGTGGCCGGACGCAGCAGGCGGTCCCGCAGCATGAAGCCGCGGCGGTGGACCCGCAGGATCCGCCCTTCCTCCTCGCCCGGCTCCTGGGACACCGCCTCGTGGACGTTCGGATCGAACATCCGCCCTTCGGCCGGCACCTCGGTCACGCCCTGCGCGCCGAGGAAGTCGTTGAGCTGCCGGCGGACCATGTCCATGCCGATGTAGATCATCGAGCTCTTGTCCTGGGACGCCGCCATCATCCCCATCTCGAAATTGTCGATCACCGGCAGCAGGTCTTCCAGCAGCCCCTGGTTGGCGTAGCGGATCGCATCCTCGCGCTCGCGCGCCGACCGCTTGCGGAAATTGTCGAGATCCGCCGCGGTCCGCACCGCCAGCTCGCGCCACTTCATCACGTCGGCCTCCAGCTCGGCCAGGGGATCCGCTTCCCCGCTGACTTCCCCATCCTGGAATTCCTGATCCACGGCCGCGGCCGCTTCCTTGTCGTCGTCGGAAATCATGCGGGGTTCCTGCCACTCCCCGCCCCGCCCGTCAACGGTTCCTTGGGCTAGCGCTTCTCGATCGCCACCAGCGTGACGTCGTCCATCTGCGGGGCATCGCCGGCAAAGCGCGCCAGCTCCCGCTCCACCGCCCGGATGGTCGCTTCCGCCCCGAGCGCCGCCCCGTCGCGGAAGGCCTCCCGCAGCCGGTCCATGCCGAATTCCTCGCCCGCGGGATCGATCGCCTCCTTCACCCCGTCGGTGTGGAAGAGCAGGCAGTCGCCCGCCTCCAGCCGGATTTCCTGCACCTGGGTCACCCGCTCGAAGACGTCGCCCTCGTCGATCCCCAACGCCAGGCCGGGCGGCTTGAGCAGCGTCACCGACCCGTCCGACGCCCGGTAAAGCAGCGCCGGATCGTGCCCCGCGCGGGCCAGCTTGACCGTCCCGCCGTCGCCCTCGATCACCGCGTAGAACAGGCTGATGAACATGTCCTCGCGGATGTCCGGGAAAAGCTGCCGGTTCACCTGCGCCAAGGCATCGGCCGGGCTGTCGTAGCCGCCGGCCATCGAGCGCAGCACGCTGCGGCACATCGCCATCAGCAGCCCCGCCGCCACGCCCTTGCCCGAGACGTCGGCGATGACCACGCCGTGGCGCCCGTCGCCGAGGTCGAGGTGGTCGTAGTAGTCGCCGCTGATGATCCGCGCCGGCACGTTGGTGCCGCTGACCCGGTAGCCGGGAACCACCGGTTCGCCCTGGGGCAAAAGCACCCGCTGGACCTCGCGGGCGTTGCGGAGTTCGCCCTCCATCTGGCGTTTCTCGCTGGCCTCGCGGTGGACCAGCGCGTTGCCGATCGCGAACGCCGACTGTTCGGCGATGGTCCGGAAGACCGCGAAATCGTTCGAGGTGAAGGCCCCGTCCTCGAGATGCCGCGCCACCGCCAGCACCCCGAGATCCCGTCCGCCGTGGCGCAAGGGGGCGACCAGCACGCAGGAATCCGCACCCGCCGGGCCGGAACCGCCGCGGAAGGAATCGTGCGCCTTCATGTCGCCGATGCTCTGCGCCTCGCCCGCCGCGAGCACCGCGCCGAAAATCCCGGCCTCCGCCGGCACCCGGGCCAGCCGCAGGTGGCTCTCCAGCGCGCGCGGGTCCTTCTCCGCCCTCGCCCGGACCTCCGCCGGCACCGCGACCAGCGGCGGACATTCATCGGAAAGGTATTTCGGCAGCAGATTCACCCGGGCGTCGTCCAGCAGGTAAAGCGCCCCGCCGCGGGCGGCCACCACCCGGTTCACGCCGTCGACGATCAGCCGGTAGAGGCCGTTCATCGTCGTGTCGCTGCCGATGGCCGAGCCCAGCTCGTGGAGGAAGGCGAACATCCGCTGCTCTTCCCCTTCGAAGGCCGAAAGCTCGGCCTGCTTGGACACCAGCCGGCGCCGCGTCCGGACGATCCCTGCGACCAGGCCGACCAGAACCAGCGCCAACAGGGTGTAGGAAAAGAAGTGTTCCATTGCCGGCGCCGATTTTCCTCAATCGGCCTTCCGTTCGTTCTCGGCCACCTCTTTTTCAAGGATGCCGACCACCCCGGCGAACTTCCGGGCATTCTCCTCGCTGGTCGCCGCGAGGGTCTTGTGGGCTTCCAGGATGTGGATCGCCCGCTCCTGCATTCCGGGCAGTCGGCCGGATTGAAAGGGTTCCAGCGCCGCCCGGACCTCCGCCACTTTCCCGCGCCAGACCGCGGCCGGCGGATCGATCTCCAGCAGGCAGTCGAGCCCCAGGTCTTCCAGCGAGCTCCGGTTCCTCTCCCCCGCCCCGGCGATCTGGACGCCGCCGGACGGGCCGAGCTTGGAAAGCCGCGCCGAAAAGCTCGCCAGTTGCCCCATGAAGGTGGAGTCCATCCCGGTGCACGCCTCGAGATCGATCACGAGGCAGCGCTCGCCGGCGGCGATGCGGGCATCGGCGCACTCCTTCAGCACCGGACTGATGACGAAGGAACCTTTTCCCTCGCAGCGAATCCAGGTGAACCCCTCGAAGACCCCGACCAAGATGGCGTTTTCCGAACTCACAAAGAGATGACGAACGTGCTGGCGACCGATTCACCTTAAATTCCGGCTACCCCACCGGTCAACCGTGCATCGCCCACAAAAAGTCCTTATTGCCACAAATACGATTGGCGCGAGGCCACTTCCCGGCCGTCGCGGATCAGGCGGCAGCGCCAGGCCAGCACCCGGCCGCCCTTCCGGTAGTCCTCGCCGATGACCGAGAATTCCGCTTTGCCGGCCCCTTCGCCCGCCGGGATCTTGTGGGTCATCCGCTTCACCCGGCTGCCGGTCGCCCCCTGCTGGAACTCGAAAACCACCTCGCCCGCCCCGCTGCCGGCACTGTCGTCCCACAGCACGGTGTAGTAGTAGCCGAGCTTCTCGCCCTGCTCCGCCACCGAAATCGCCCCGTGCATCCGCCGCAGGCGTTCGCCGCGGATCATCGGGTCGTCGCCGTCGTCCCCGCCGATCTCCCGCAGGTGCACGGGCCGCACCTCCAGCACCTGCGAACCGCCGCAGGAAAACAAGGCCAGAAGGGGAGCCAGCAGGACGGGGAGCTTCCAGAATTTCATGGCCGGCATTCAAGCAAGCCTCCCGCCCTTGCCAACCCGTAAAATCCGGCCCGCGCGCTTCCTCCTTCCCGCCCGCCGCCTTCCCGCCCTAGTTTTCCTCCGTGGACCCCGCGATCGTCGACCGTCTCGAAGCCTTCATCCGCAAGAAAGGCCTGCGCCGCACCCCGCAGCGCGACGCCATCGTGCGCACCGCCTTCGCCAGCGACGAGCATTTCACCTCCGAGGAACTCTTCGACCGCTCCCGCAAGGCCAACGCCGGCGTCTCCCGCGCCACCGTCTACCGCACCATCGCCCTGCTCGTCGAGGCCGGCCTGCTCCACGAGATCGACCTCGGCGGCGACCTCAAGACCTACGACCCCAACTTCCTCGACAAGCCGACACACAACCACCTCGTCTGCATCGACTGCGGCAAGGTCGTCGAGTTCGAGGACTCCCACCTCGAGCTCCTCAACGACTGCCTGTCCCGCCGCCTCGGCTTCCGCCCGGTCCGCCAGTCGATCAAGATCGAGGCCTGCTGCGAACAACTCCGCACCAAAGGCGTCTGCCCGAACCTCATCAAAGCCCGCGTCACCGGCAAACGCCTGCCGGCGCGGAAGCGCTGAGCCTTCACCCTGTAGCGGCCGTCTATGACCGCCGCACTTTGCTAACGAACCCACTCCTGCGTTCCGCCAATCTTTTCCTTCTCATCCGCACGGTTCCGAAAGATCCCTGAGGCCAGCCGGAGCACCGCCTCCCGGATCCACCATCTTCCATCCACCATCCTCCATCTCCCGTCATCCCATGTGGAAAGGCCGCTTCGCCCAAGATACCTCCTCGCTCGTCCAGCAGTTCGGTGAATCCATCAGCTACGACTGGCGGCTCTTCCCGCACGACATCGCCGGTTCGATCGCCCACGCCCGCGCCCAGAAAAACGCCGGCCTGCTCACTGACGCCGAGTTCACCTCGATCGAGGCCGGCCTGTTGGAAATCAAGGCCGACATCGAAGCCGGCCGCTTCGAGTTCAAGACCTCGCTCGAGGACATCCACATGAACATCGAGGCCGAGCTGACCAAGCGCATCGGCCCCGCCGGTGCCAAGCTCCACACCGCCCGCTCGCGCAACGACCAGGTCGCCACCGACACCCGCCTCTACTGCCGCGCCGAGATCGACGGCCTGCTCGAAGCCATCGGCGGCCTACAGTCCGCCCTGCTCGACCGCGCGGACAAGTACGCCGCCACCGTCCTTCCCGGCTACACCCACCTCCAGCGCGGCCAACCGGTCACCGTCGGCCACCACCTGCTCGCCTACGTCGAGATGTTGGAGCGCGACAAGGGCCGCCTCGCCGATGCCCGCAAGCGCCTGAACGTCTCGCCGCTCGGCTCCGGCGCGCTCGCCGGCTCCACCATCAACCTCGACCGCCGCGCGATCGCCGCGGAGCTCGGCTTCGACGGCGTGACGACCAACTCGATGGACGCCATCGCCGACCGCGACTACATCGCCGAGACCCTCTTCGCCACCGGCCTTTGCGGCGTTCACCTGTCCCGCCTCAGCGAGGACCTCATCCTCTGGTGCACCGCGGAGTTCGGCTTCGTCGTCTTTTCCGACGCCCACACCACCGGTTCCTCGCTGATGCCGCAGAAGAAGAACCCCGATGTCTGCGAACTCACCCGCGGCAAGACCGGCCGCCTCGTCGGCAACCTCATGAACCTGCTCGTCGCCGTGAAGGGCCTGCCCCTCACCTACAACCGCGACCTCCAGGAAGACAAGCCGCCGCTCTTCGACTCCATCGACACCCTCCGCCTCATCCTCGCCGTCAACACCGAGATGATCGCCGCCATGGAGATGCGCGAGCCGCGCTGCCTCGCCGCCGCCAGCGACCCGATGCTGCTCGCCACCGACCTCGCCGACTGGCTGGTCAAGCAAGGCGTCCCCTTCCGCCACGCCCACGAACTCGTCGGCAAAGCCGTCGCCGAATCCGTGAAGTCCGGCGTCCCGCTCGACCAGCTCGACCTCGCCAAGATCGACCCGATCTACACCGACGACGCGAAGACCGTCTTCAACCTCCAGCGAGCCCTCGCCGCCCGCACCAACCCGGGCTCTCCTTCCGTCGAGAACGTCCGCTCCGAGATCCAGCGCTGGCGCCACCGGGACCGCTGACTTCAGTCGGCAGAACGGTCCCTTGATGCCATCCCCACCTTCGAGCCCCGCATCGCCCACCACCGGGAACGCGGAGCCTCCTGGCCCGCAGAACGGTCTCTCGACATCCGCCGCTCCTTCACGGTAGCACTGCCACCACGCCTCCTCCCGACTCCCGGTTTGACAACCCTTCCCATCCATCACATTCCTCCCCCGCCTTGAACCGCATCGTGCGCATCCTCGTCGCCGTCCTGGGCTGCCTGCATCTCTGCGGCGGCCACTGGGGCGTGATGCAGGTGGTCGCCTGGTCGAACATGATCGTCGACTACTCCGCACGGGACGGCCTGATCGAAGGCGCGAAGAAAACCTTCGACGGCGAGCACCCCTGCTCCATGTGCAAAGCGATCGAGGAAGGGAAGAAACAGGAATCGCAGAACCGCGGCGACGACAACACCCCGACCTCCACCCAGGGCCTCGTCCTCAAGGAATGCACTTTCGAGAGATACATCGACATCCCCGCACCCCGTGGTCGTGAGTGGATGGCTCTCGCCCGCCCCGAGCTCGACCTCCGGGCCGAATCCCGCGGCACCTGTCCGCCGCTGCCGCCTCCGCGAGCGCTCGCCTGATCGAGGTCCGACCGTCCCCACCTCCGGTTCCACCGGCAGGCAGGATCGCGCGTGAATTCCCGGCAGCCGGCCCGTCTCGACGTGCCGCCCGCGCCCGGAATCTCCGCCGCAGGTCCGGCAACCGCGTCGCACCTTGAAGAGCGACTCTCCCTTCCGCGGGCCCTCGTGCCCGGCGGTCTCCTTGCCCTGTTTGCAGGTCTCCCATCCCGTACCCTCATGCTCCGTCATCTCGTCTTCGTGTGGCTCTCTCTCTGCGCTGTCACCCGCGCCCAGTTCGAAGCCCGCCACGTCCATCCCGTCGCCCTCACGCCGGACGGCGCGCACCTGCTCGCCGTCAACTCGCCGGAAGCCTCGCTCTCCATCTTCGACGTGACGAACCCGGCACGCCCCGCGCCGATGCTCGTCGCGGAGATCGCCGTCGGACTGGAGCCGGTCTCGGTGAAAGCCCGCACGCCCGATGAATTCTGGGTCGTTAACGAACTCTCGGACTCGGTCTCCATCGTCTCGCTTTCGGGCCGCCGCGTGATCGACACGCTGCCGGTCCCCGACGAACCGGCCGACGTCACCTTCGCCGCCGGAAAGGCCTTCGTCACCTGCTCGCGAAACAACCTGATCCGCGTCTTCGACGCCGCCACGCGCCAGCCGCTCGGCAGCATCCCGCTCACCGGCCTCCATCCCCGCGCGCTGGCCGCCAGCGCCGATGGCAGCCGCCTCTACGCCGCCTTCCTCTTCTCCGGCAACGGCACCACCATCCTCCCCCGCAACGTCGCGCCCCCGCAGCCGGAACCCTCTAACAACAGCCTGCCGAACCCGCCGCGCACCGCCTTGATCGTGCCCGCCACCGACCCGCGCATCGGCTTCACCGTGCTCGATCACGACGTCGCGGAAATCGACACCTCCAGCCTCGCCATCCTCCGCTACCTCGGCGGCACCGGCACCCATCCCTTCGACCTCGCGATTCATCCGCAGTCCGGCGACCTCTGGATCGCGAACTCCGAATCGCTCAACCTCACCCGCTTCGAGCCCGAGCTGCGCGGCGATTTCTCCCGCCACCGCCTGACCCGCGTGCCGCTGTCGGGAACGCCCGCACCGCAGATCCACGACCTCAATCCCGGCATCAATCACGCCATCCTGCCGAACGAGCCCGCCAAGGCCATCGCCCTCGCCCAGCCGACCGCCCTCGCGATCACCCCGGACGGCAGCCGCGCCTGGGTCGCCGCGTTCAATTCCGACCGCATCGCCGAGATCGACACCGCCACCGGCGCGGTCCTCCACCGCATCGACGTCCGCGTGAACGGCGGCAACTCCACCGCCATGCGCGGCCCGCGCGGCCTCGTCCTCTCGCCCGACGGCTCCCGCCTCCACGTGCTCAACAAGGTTTCTAACAGCATCACCACGCTCGACACCGCCAGCCGCGCCATCCTTTCGGAAATCCCCGCCGGCAGCCTGGATCCCACGCCGCCCGTCGTCCGCTCCGGCCGCGGTTTCCTTTTCGACGCGCGGCTTTCCGGAAACGGCACCGTGTCCTGCGCCACCTGCCATCTCGACGCCGACCGCGACGGCCTCGCCTGGGACCTCGGTGATCCCGGCGGCAGCATGGTTACCGTCCAAGGCGCCAACCTGTCCGCCCACAACCTCACGCTGCGCAACCGCCAGCTCCACCCGATGAAAGGCCCCATGACCACGCAGACCCTGCGCGGCATGGCGTCGAACATCGCCGGCGTCACCCAGCCGCCCGCCGCCGTCACCCCGAAGTTCCACTGGCGCGGTGACAAGCCGTCGATCCAGAGCTTCAACTCCACTTTCAGCGACCTGATGGGCGGCAACCAGCTCCCCGCCGCCGACATGAACGCGCTCGCGGCCTATCTCAACAGCATCCCGCATCATCCGAATCCCAACCGCAATCCGGACCGCAGCCTGCCGACCTCCTTCAACGGGGCCAACGCCTCGGCCGGCCGCGACCTCTTCAACAACCACCTCGAAAGCCACTGCGTCGTCTGCCACCCGCTGCCCGCCGGCACCGACCAGAACCTCGACCTGCGCCGCGAGGTGGACGGCACCCAGGACATGAAAACCCCGCCGCTGCGGCTGGTTTACCAGCGCGCCGGCATCTACAACCCGACACCCGGCGGCATCTCGCTGTCCGGCTTCGGCCTCGGCTCCGACGGCACCGGCCACGAAATGCCGCGGGTTCATTTCTATCAGCTCGATGCCCTCGAGGACGGCCCCCAGCTCGACGACCTCACCGCCTTCCTCCTCTGCTTCGACACCGGCACCGCGCCCGCCGTCGGCCGCAGCGTGACGGTCGACCGCCTGAGCCGGAACTCCGCCACCGCCCTCGCGGAAATCACCCTGCTCGAGAGCCAGGTCACGGCCAACAACTGCGAGCTCGTCGTCCGCGGCCGGATCAGCGGATCCGGCCGCCGCTTCCGCTACGTCGCGCCGAACTACCAGAGTGATCGTAGTTCGGAGCCCGCCCTCCCGCGCGCCGCACTGCTGGACCTGCTCGCCCCGGGCGACTCGCTGACCTTCCTCGGCGTGCCCCCAGGCAGCGGGGCGAGGTTTGGCGGCGATCGCGATGGCGACGGCATCCGCGACCACGACGAACCCTTTCCCTGGACCATACTCCAGCCGGCACCCGGCCACCTCACCTTCCAATGGCAGGCAGGCATGGACGACTGGTTCCCGCAGACCACGTCATCGCCCTCCGCACGCTGGGTGCCTTGGACGACGCCGCCCCAGACCAACGGCGGCTCGCTCCGGCTCGACTGGCCGACCGGCACCGCCGAGCGCCGCTTTTTCCGCCTGCACCGCACCTGGTGAAGACCAACCCAAACACCACATCATCCCATGAAAACAACACGACCTGCCCTCATCGGGCTCATCCTCGCCGCCAGCGCCTCCGCCGCCACCATCAGCTTCCACGACGTCGCCAATCCGGACCCGAATCCCGGCGGCATCGGCTACGAGTGGTATGTCACCCTGGGCGGCGTCGACTCCGCCGTCACCCCGGACATCGCCGGCTCCCACGTCGGTGCCTGGTCCTGGGAAGACCAGGGACTTTTCGACCCCGGCGATCCCACCCGCGGCTGGACCCACACCTCGCACTGGGTCGCCGTCACCTTGACCCAGGCCAGCCGCTTCACCATCACCCTCGAACGCAACGCGAACATCCCGAACGGTGCGGGCTTCCGGCCGACCGAACAACTGTTCCCCTCCTTCACCCTCTGGTCGGGCTGGGATAACGACAGCATCCCGGAAGCCGTGGCCCTTTCCTACGGCCTCGATCCCTCCGTGGGCGAGAGCCACGACTACAACAACCGCGGGAACATCGACTGGGCGGAAGACCTGGGCTTCATCGGCCTGGTGGACAACACCACCGAAAGCTCCGCCACCTACACCGTCGATCTCGCCGCCGGCAATTACACCATCGTGCTCGGCAGCAATGCCCCGTCGGCCACCAACCCGCCGCGCCAGGGCTACCTCGCGAGCTTCACCACCGCCGCCGTGCCCGAGCCGTCGTCCGCCCTGCTCGCCGTCCTCGCCGCCGGCTTCCTCGGCCGCCGCCGCCGCTGAAACACGAAAGCCCATGAATCCCCGGCTCCTGCTCCCGCTGCTGCTCGTCCCCGCGATCGCCCGCGCCCATCACGGCCAGGATTTCCTGGTCACGCTGGATGCCGGCGTCCCGCGGCCCGGCCACTTCACCGCTTTCACCTCCTTCGAGTGGTCGAAAAGCGGCGACACCGACGAGCTCAGCCTGGAGCCGGGCTTCATGGCCGGCGTCCTCCCCGGACTCGCGCTCGGCAGCTCCATCCGCCTCGCCGACGAAGGCCCCGGCGGATGGGATTACACGGCGATTCATCCGCAGCTCCAGTGGACGCTTCCGACCGGCGAATCCCCGGTGTCCCTCGCTTTCAGCGCCGGCTATGTCTTCGCCGACGGATCGGCCGCCCATGATCATGCCGGTGCCGTCCACCAGCACGACGACGGCGGAGGCGGCATCGACCCCGGCCCGGACGGTCCGCCGCCCGGTTCCGACAGCGGCGGCCATGTTCATTTCCACGATCACGGCCACTCCCACGGCGGCATCCACCGCCATGCCGAGGACCACTTCCACTTCCGCTTCATCGCCGACACGACGCTTGGCGAGAACACCCGGGTCGTCGTGAATCTCATCGGCGTCGCCCCCGGTTCGGGCGAAGTGGATTTCGGCTACGCGATCGGCATCCGCCAGCGCCTGAGCCACGACTGGGCCGTCGGCCTGGAGAACATCGGCGACTTCAATCTGCACGGCGAAAACGAGGTCATCGCCGGCCTCTATTGGACGCCCGTCCACGAATGCACCGTCCGCCTCGGTCTCGGCGCGGGCATCGGGGCAGCGTCCACGGACTTCTCGGTGCGCTCGGGGATCACCTGGCGCTTCTGAATCAGAAAATCCTCAATCAACCATCCGCCTCACCGCCGGATGACGTGCACGCCCTTCTTGGTGCCCGCCGCGAACTCGAGCTTGCCATCGCCGTCCAGATCGACCGCCAGCACCTGGCAGCCGACGCCCGAGTCGTTGTCGATCACCTCCGGCTGCCACTCGACGCCCTTGTCCTTCGCGCGGTTGTAGAAGATCACCGCCAGCGCGGGATCCCTTTCGCCCGGGTCCCTGCCGTTGTGCGCCCAGAAGCGCTTGCCGGTCGTGAAGTCCATCCGCCCGTCGCCGTCGAAGTCCCCCGCGTCCAGCGCGTGGAGCTGGCTGAACTGCAAGCCGCCCGGACCCGACTTGGCGGGGTCTTCCGGCAGGATCTCGTGGCGGGCGAAGCTGACCTTGCCGTTGCTACGGGTGTTCTCGTACCAAACCAGCCCGTAGCCGTGGCCGTCCAGGCTCGTGATCATGTCGTTGTCGCCGTCCTTGTCGGCATCGAACACCAGCATCTGCGCGCCGCCGCGTCCGGCGAAGGGCTCCTTGTGCCAGACCCACTGGCCGCCCTTCTCCGCCGGCTGCTCGAACCAGCCGTCCTTTTCGATGATGTCCGCCTTGCCGTCGCCGTTCAGATCCCCGGCACCGAGACCGTGCATGTAGGGCGTGTTGGTACGCTTCTCGGAGACGGCGATGAAGGTCCACGGCTTGGTCACGTCGGACCAGTCGACCTCCGCGTAGCCGAACTTGCCGCCCTGCATGCAGACCAGCTCCTTCTTGCCATCGCCGTCAAGGTCCAGCCACAGCGGGCTCTCGGTCGCCGCCTCGGTCATCACCCGGTGCGCCGGCCAGTCGCCTTCCTTGCCCGGGTTGAGGTAAAGCGTCATGTCCTTGCCCGGGTGGCTGGCCATCAGGATGTCGTTCTTGCCGTCGCTGTTCACGTCGTCGATCCAGCTCAGGAAAGAGTCCTCCATGTAGCTGTCGATCGGCTGGGCCCGGCCCGGGCGGTAGAGCTTGCCTTCCTTGAAGTCCGGCCCCTGGAACCAGAACGCACCGGCCACCAGGTCTTTCACCCCGTCGCCATCGATGTCCCCGGCCGCAAGCCCCTCGGTGATGAAGTCCTTGGTCAGCACGTACTTCTTCCAAGCCGGCACGGACGGGACCTTGGCAAACGAGATCGCCAGCACGAGCAGGCCCGCGGGGAGAAGGATGGCATGGGTTTTCATCGGAGGAAGAAGACGTCGGGCGGGCGGCCGAACTTTCGGAAAGGCCGGAAGCGCCGGGCATCGCCGCTTGATCCGGCCGGCATTTCCCGCTCGGCTAAACGGCAAATGAAGCGCCGAACCGCCATCCTCCTCCTCGCCTTCGCCCTCCCCGCCTTCGCCAAGGAAGCGACTCCCCTGCCGCCCGAGCTTTCGGCCTATCAGCTCACCCCCGCTCCGCAGCCCGCCGGCGTGCTGCTCCGGAAGGGGGACCGCGTCGCGATCTGCGGCGACTCGATCACCGAGCAGAAGCGCTACTCGGTGATCCTCGAAACCTACCTCACCGCCTGCCTGCCCGAGCTTGAAATCACCTGCCGCCAGTATGGCTGGAGCGGCGAGCAGGCCGGCGGCTTCCTCAAGCGGATGGAGAGCGACGTCCTGCGCTTCAAGCCGACCTTCGCGACCACCTGCTACGGGATGAACGACTTCCGCTACGTCCCCTACAACGACCCGATCGCCGCGAATTACCGGCAGAACCTGACGACCATGGTCCGCACCTTCAAGCAGGCCGGCACCCGCGTGCTGCTGGGATCCTCGGGCATCATCGATACCGTTCCCAATTGGGTGAAAACCGCATCCGGGACCAAGGAGGAGCTGAACCTCGCCTTGTCGAAGTTCCGCAACATCGGGATCGAGGTCGCCGCCGCCGAGCAGGTCGCCTTTGCCGACCTCTACCGCCCGATGCTGCTGGCCGATTTCCACGCGAAGAAGCTCCACGGTCCGGATTTCAAGGTGGCCGGCAAGGACGGCGTCCACCCCGGCTGGGCCGGCCAGGTGATCATGGCCTACTCCTTCCTCAAGGGCATGGGCCTCGACGGCGAGCTGGGCACCATCACTTTCGACGCGGCGACCGGCAAGGCCACCGCGACCGCCGGCCACGAGGTGCTTTCCGCCGCCGGTGGCAGGATCACGCTCCGCAGCAACAAGCTGCCCTTCAGCCCGGGACCGGGCGACCTGAAGAGCGACGATTCCATCCGCGCGGGACTCGCGCTGGTGCCCTTCGACGACGAGCTCAATCGCCTCGTGCTGAAAATCGCCGCGCCCGCCGCCACCGCCTACGACGTCACCTGGGGCGAAAGCACCCGCACCTATCAAGCCGCCGAACTCCTGGCCGGCGTGAACCTCGCGAAGGATTTCGAAACCCATCCGCTGCTCCCCGCCTTCAAGAAAGTGTGGGACGCCGTGCTGGCGAAGCAGGAATACGAGACCCGTCAGATCAAGATGCTCGTCCACGGGCCCGAAGGCGCCGCCGACCGCGAGGCGACCTTCGCGCTGACGGAGAAAGCACGCGCCCGGCTGGCCAAGGCCGTCGCCGGCGCAAAGCAGCCCGCCGAGCACGTGATCACCATCACGGCGAAGTAATCGCCGCAGGGTGGAGCGCCGGCTTTAGCCGGCCCTTTCCAGGCAAAAGGCAGGCCGGCTGAAGCCGGCGCTCCTAAAGAACTTCACACCTCCACCGGCTCCTTCACCCCGAATTCCCGTGCCGTTTTCACGGCCTTCGCCCGCTTTTCGAGCAGGCAGGTCACCGCACCGAGCAGGATGAAGCCGCTCATGATCGCGTAGAAGACCACCACGGTCCACAGCTTCTCCGCGGCAAAGCCGTAGTTGTGCAGGCCGACGTTGAGGAAGTTCACGTGCCACCACGAGAAGGCGACCACGATTCCGCCGAAGATGGAGGCCAGGTGGAGGCCCCACTCCTTGATGTAGCCGCCGATGCGGGCGTGCAGGATGGCCAGCGCCCAGAGCACGATCATCAGCGCGCCGTTCTCCTTCGGATCCCAGCCCCAGAAGCGGCCCCACGAGTCGTTCGCCCAGATCCCGCCGAGCACGGTGCCGATCAGCGAAAGCACCAGGGTGAGGCAGATGCAGCCGTAGGCCGCGCGGGTGATCGAGCGCCGCAGCGAGGTATCGCCGCCATCGAGCCGCAGGCTGCGCAGGAGGACATAGACGATCGACAGCAGCGCGGTGATCAAGCCGCTGGCGTAACCGAGGGTGATGGTGATGACGTGCGTGCTCAGCCAGTAGTTCGAGCGCAGCACGGCGACCAGCGGGTCCAGATGATCCCTTCCTTCACCGACCTCGAACCGCCGCGCCAGCACGATCAGGAAGGCTGCGACGATCGGCGTGATGCCGAGCACGAAGCGCTTGCGGGTCATCCACTCGACCAGCAGCGCGAAGGCCACGATGGCCATGTCGATGAAGATGATCGTGTCGTAGAGGTTCCCCACCGGCGGGCGCTCCATGATGATCGAGCGCTTCACGATCGGGATGATCAGGTAGATCAGGCCGAAGCTGAGGAACGCGACCGTCGCCCAGTAGCTGATCTTTCCGGCCTTCGTCTGGCCGGTGAAAAACATCACCGCGGCGCTGACCACCGCCGCGAGGAACCAGACCAGCGCGTAGATGAACCAGTTCTTGCGGAAGTAATCCGCCTCCAGCGGGATCGAGCGGTACTCGTCGCGCTCCTTCGCCCGCTCCACGATGCTGGCCTCCAGCATGGCGAACTTCTCGCGGAACGCCGATTCGCCGCTCTTGAGGGAAGTGGCGACATCCTCCAGCATCTTGATGTCCTTGATCGACTGCTCCGGCTCGCGGGTGGTGCCGGTGAAGATATTGAAGATCCGGCCGCCCGCGCTGATCCACTCGGCGTCCTCCTTGTTCTTGGACGGGAAAAGATTGAGGCCGAACTTCGCCGAGTTGGCCGCCTGCTCGATGAGCACCGTGATGGTCTGGACTTCCTGCGACACCGGCTGGCCGCTCGCCGCCGCCTGCAGTTCGGCGCGGATCTTCGGCGCGGCGGCCATCACCTCGCTGACCGGCAGGATCTTGCCCTCGACCTTGCCCGATGCAGGCAAAAGCCCGTTGCGGGCGAAGTCCATGTAGCCGGTCAGGAACTCGAAGGTCCGGATGTTGTAAACCTGGTCGAGCGTCTGCTTCTCCAGCGGCTTGAGGAGCTTCGGATCCTGCCGCGAGATCTGCTCGTACGACGCCGCGAGCTGCTTCATCTTGTCCAGCCCCGGCGCGAGGTCGTTGTAGCTGTAGCGGTCGCGGCGGCCGCGGGTCTCGATGCCGACCGCCTCGAGGATCTCGGAATTGTCGACGCGGAAGGTCGGCAGCTCCTTGGCCAGTTCGGGCCGGAAGAAGCAGTCGAGCATCCACTCGAGCGGCTTGATCTTCACCTTCTCGCCGCCCTCGCCGATGATCTCCATCGAGCGCGCCCCGTGCAGGCTGAGCATCGTGAATCCGGCGAAGGTGCCCAGCGGCTTGACCCGCCCGCCGTCCTGCACCGGCAGCAGCGCGGCCAGCTCCAGCGTTTCCTCTTCCCAAGGTTTGTAACCGGAGACCGTGCGGGTGTCGCCTTCCGGACGGCTGTCGCGCAGCGCGGTGGCGACGATCCAGGTGACGGCACAGAGTCCCAGGGCAAAGATGATCCAGCGTCCGATGGTGGCATTCATGTCAGGCTTGGGCGACGGGGTTGGACTTTCCGCGGAACAGGAAGTTCCCGAGTTTGAGCAGGAAATGGAGGCAAAGGCCGAAACCGGAGAGGTAGATGCTGTATTCCGGCCACTTGTCGGATGGATTCCGCACCACCTCGAAGCCCGACACGCTCGCCTCGCGGTCGGCGCCCGTCACACCGTTCATCATGGTGCGCTGGTAAAAGGTCATGCCGCCGTAGCGCATCGGCTCGTTCATCTCGATGAAGACGTTCGATTCGCGGCCGTCCTCGATCCGGACGATGTCGCTTTCGAACAGCTTCGGCCGCGAGGTGTTGGGGTGATACTCGGAGCGGGCGTCCACCAGCTTCACCTGGAAGGGCACCGGCCAGATCCGCTTGTCGAAGGAGAGGACGAAAGTGCGGCCGTCCGCCGTCACGGTGAAGGGCGACCGCGCATGGCTGGAAAGCAGGAAGACTTCCCCCTTGCTTCCATCCCGGCCGAGGACCCGCGCGTGAAGGCCCGGGGTGTCCATCTCGGTTTCCTTGTTGGCTTTCTGCGAAAGCAGGAACCAGCCGTCCACCACCGGCTCGCCGTTCGGCGGCGCCATGCTGGCGGCCGCCATCGGCCGGGCGTTCTGAAGGTAACCCTGCAGTTCGAGGTCGAAGGGGAGCTCCGGCAAACGCACGACGCGTCGCTTCTCGCCCTCGAGATCCCGGTAGTAGGCGTCCTTCACGAAATGCACGTCGCCCGCGGTCTTGCCGTCCTTGATTTCGGTGATCTCGATCGTCGTCTCGGTGAGCGACTGGGCGTAGTCCGCCACGTTCGGAAAGCCGGCGCCGGCATCCTCGGCCAGCATCATCACGCCGCGCTCCTCCTTGAGCTGCGCCACGCCGCCCGCCACGATCATGAAGATGATGCCGAAGTGGGCGAGGATCACCCCGATGGTCTTCACCCCCTTGCGGATCCGGATCAGGCCGCCGAGCGTCAGGTTCACCACGAGGAGCGCGCAGACCCAGTAGCCACCCGGGAGCGGCGGGAGATACTTGTCCTTGCCCGCCAGGCTGGGGAACAGGACCGCAGCATCCGGGAAAACCCACGGCTTGCTGTAGTGGAAATACTTCTCGAGCGTCATGTGCAGCCCGTGCTGGACCTGCTCCAGCGTGGCCAGCCAGGTCAGCAGCATCAGGATGACCAGCAGGCTGGTCGCGAGACCCATGCCCGACAGCCATCGGAAGAATCGGACGGGAAAGGAAACTGGAGCGTCGGAACTCATCGGGGCGGCAGGTTACGAAACGGAAAACCGGACTCATTCAGCCCGCTTGCGCAGGCTTGCGGCGAACACTTTCAACGCGGATTTCTGCGCCGCAACTTCATCGGCGGGGCCGGTCATCTTGATCGTGACGATCCGGTCGCCCTCGACCGCGACCAATCCGTAAAGCGCCTGGGAGGCCTTCGGCGGCTGGCCCATGCCCGGCGAGTAGTCGCCCGCGGCCTCGACCCACACGCCCTTGGCACCCGCCGCCTCGCCTTTATCCAGCTTTTCGAGGCCGGCCTCGTCGATCGGGTCCGCGCCGAACTGGCCGAGCCAGCGGTTGACGTTTTCCAGCATCCCGCCGGACGAAACGCCCACCGCGATGTCGCCGCCAGTCCCGAAACGGTAACTCAGCAGGCGGAACGCCGAGGTCGGCTGGGCCAGCCAGCCCTCCGGCACCACGCCCGCGAGGTAGGGGCCGGTGCCGGGCTCCTCGAAGCGGTCGCTGCTGGTGGCGTTGAGCTTGTGGCCCGCATCGCGCATCGTCACGGGCCGGGTTTCGTCCACCGACACCTCGGCCGGCTTGTCGCAGCCGGAAAGCAGCGCCAGCGCAAGAACTGCGGAAATGTGCCGGATTTTCATCGCGCCGCCGATAAACGCGGTATCCGCAACGCGCAAGGGCTTTCCCGCCCGCTTCTTTCCGCTTTCCGGCTCCGGCATGCCCCCCCTACGGTGCCGGCACGTGAGCGCTATCCGCTATTTCAACCGCCACACCGGGCAGATGGAAACCGAGCAGGTCTACGGCGAGGGCTTCCTGAAGTTCAGCTACGCCAACCCCTTGGGAGCCCTGCCGCTGCACCTGATGGTCAAACGCGCCGGCTTCTCCCGCTGGTACGGCAAGCGGATGGACGACCCCGCCACCACCGCGAAAATCGCGCCTTTCCTGAAGCAATACGGCCTCGACCCCGCGGAATTCGCCGATTCCCCGGAGAGCTACCGCAGCTTCAACGAGTTCTTCTACCGCAAGCTGAAGCCGGAAGCCCGGCCGGTCGCGGGCTCGAAGGCGGTCTTCCCCGCCGACGGCCGCCACCTCGGATTCCAGAGGGCCGGCGCGATCGAGGGCGTCTTCGTCAAAGGCCAGAAGTTCGACCTCGGCCGCCTGCTCGGCGACGACTCGCTGGCCGCCCGCTACCAGGACGGCTCGCTGGTCCTCTCTCGGCTCTGCCCGGTCGATTACCACCGCTTCCACTTCCCCGCCTCCGGCACCCCCGGCGAGGTGAAGCTCATCAACGGCCCGCTCTTTTCCGTCTCCCCGATCGCCCTGCGACGGCGTTTGTCGTACTTGTGGGAGAACAAGCGGACCGTCACCAAGCTGGAGACTCCCGACCTGGGGACCGTGCTGCTGTTAGAGATCGGTGCCACCTGCGTCGGCTCCATCCTCCAGACCTTCTCGCCGGGCAAGCCGGTGAAGAAGGGCGAGGAGAAGGGCTACTTCGCGTTCGGCGGGTCTTCCACCATCACCATCTTCGAACCCGGCGCGGTGAAGCTGGCGGGCGATCTCGTCGAGTGGTCGTCGAAGCAGGTCGAGCTCTACGCGAAGGTCGGCACCGCGATGGGCGAGTGATCTTGGGACACACCTCTCCGTCCCGGAGGGACATCAGCCAATAGCCGGGGGTCGAGCGGAGCGACCACCCCCGGTTCGGAACGAAACGGAGAAGGAACCCCGGATGGGGTTCAAGCAGGTGCCGAGACATCGCGCGCTCCTCCGATCTAATCAGGCTTAACCGGCAACGGATGGAGCATCCGGAGATCACCCCTTGCCAAGATCTCACCTCGTCTCTGCCTGGCTAGAACCCCATCCGGGGTTCGGATCACATCGATCACGTTCCGGGGGTGGCCGCTCCGCTCGACCCCCGGCTATTGGCTTCGATCCCTCCGGGATGTTTGAACTCCCAACCAATCCCCCGACTGAATCCGCTCGTTCTCGTCGAACGCGCCCTTCCACTCGTAAACCCAGACTTCCAGTTCTTCCCCATCCCCCGCGAGTGCCTCCACTCTAACCCGCCGGTATTCACTCCCCTCGATCTCCCCCGCCGCCAATCCCTCGAAATCATCGAGCGCCCGCAGCAACTCCGGACCGACCCGATAGACTTCGCCGCAAACCCGTCCGTCGCCGTCCAGCACCAGCCCGGGATACCACGAAATCCGGTAAAGAACCCCGCGCACCGTCGCCGGCCCCACGAACTCCGCCCCGTCCATCCGGAACGCGTTCGACCCGCCCCGGCGCAGCGTGCCGTAGACAAAGACCAGCTCAGACCCGGTATCCGGATTCATCGTTGAGGAAGAGCTTCAAGCCGGTTCTTCCGGCGGACAGATCAGCGGAATCATCTCCCGTTTGTTGCGTCGATAAACGCGGAAATCCGAGCGGTCCACGGTGATCACGGAGTGCCGCGGGTTGAGCTCGCTCATGCGAATCAGGCAGAGGTCGGCCAGGTCCGGCCGGCGGTCGGCATAGCGCTTCGCGAGAGCCTCGAGCCGGGGCAAGTGGTCGTTGCAATCGAATGCCAGCGTGATCAAGCCATCCGACAGCATGGCCAGGGTCGTCTCCACGTTGCGCAAATGAAACGCGGTTTCCGCCAGCACGGCTTCACAGGTGAGCAACGGCTCCGTGACCTTCGCCGCGACACTGACCGCCCACCGGTGATGCGCATCGTTGCGATTGGCAAACGCGACCAGCAGCCCGGTATCGGCAATGCCTTTCATTCGCCAACCGGTCGGGAGAAGCCTTTGCGCTGCGAGAGATCGGGCGGCCCTTCCACGGACCCTGCCAACCGCATGAACGGCTTCTGCCCCGCGCTCGCACGGGCTTTCTCAAGCTGCTCCCGGACGACCTGCGCCTGTGATACCCCGGCACGCGCGGCGGATTCCTCGAGCCACTCGGCAAGCTCGTCGGGAAGGCGGATGGTCACTGACTGACTCATTTGCCAGAAGTGTAAGCGCACGACGGGGCACACGACAAGTCGAAGTTCCCCTCCGGACCGAAGCGACCCGAACTGGAGCGCGTCTGACAGTCCCTCGTAGCCTTGGTGAAGCGGGGCGACCGCCGCACTTTGTAAATGAAGCGACGGAAAGCTCCGCTCGAATTCACGGATGCTTGGACCGAGTCCCCCGTTGCTTCGTTGACAGTCAGCGGCGGTCATAGACGCGCCGCTACAAGCGCCGCCGCTACACCCGGTATCCGACTTCATCGTTGAGGAAGAGCTTCAAGGCCTCGAGCCCCTCTTCCATCTCGGCGGAGATCGGGATCACCCGCACTTTCGGGAAGCGCTGCTCGAAGGCCTTCAAATTCTCCTCCGCGCCCTCGAGGTCCATCTTGTTCGCGACCACGATCCACGGGAAGCGCGCCAGTTCCTCGTCGTACTCGCTGATCTCCTTGCGCAGGATCTGCAAGTCGGACACCGGATCGCGGCCCTCGCTGCCGGCCATGTCGACGACGAACAGCAGCACCCGGCAGCGGGTGATGTGGCGCAGGAACTCGTGGCCCAGGCCGCGGTTGTCGTGCGCGCCTTCGATCAGCCCGGGAATGTCCGCCACCGTGCAGCGGCGGAAGCCGCCGAACTCCACCACCCCGACCATCGGCTGGAGCGTGGTGAAGGGATAGGCCGCGATCTTCGGCTGGGCGTGGGAAAGCTTGCTGAGCAGCGTCGACTTGCCGGCGTTCGGGAAGCCGACCAGGCCGGCATCGGCGATCCGGCGGAGCTCGAGGTAATAGACGCCGGACTCGCCTTCTTCACCCGGCGTCGATTCGGTCGGCGTGCGGTGCGTCGGGGTCGCGAAATTCGAGTTCCCCAGCCCGCCTTTGCCGCCTTTGCACAGGACGAACTCCTGGCCGTATTCGGTCAGGTCCGCGACCGGTTCCAGGTCGATCCCCTCGTCGCCGCGTTCCAGCTCGACGGCTTCCTGCACGGTCTCCGCGTTGCTTTTGTAAACCACCGTGCCGGGCGGGACCTTGGCGATCACCTTTTCTCCGCCCTTGCCGGTCTTGCGGACCCCTGCCCCGTTGTTGCCCTTCTTGGCGATCAGCTTCGGGTCGTAGTGGAACTGCCGCAGGTTGTCGGTGGACGGGTCGACCACCAGGATGACGTCGCCGCCCTTCCCGCCATCGCCGCCGTCCGGGCCGCCGCGGGGCACGAACTTCTCGCGGCGGAAGGAGACGGCTCCGTTCCCGCCGTCGCCGGCCTTGGCGAAGATGCGGATGTGATCGATGAACATGACGGGATGAAATGCGGGAACGGGTCAATGCGCCAGCCTACACCCTCGCGTCCAGCCATTTCCCGCGGAAATGGACCCACGAGAACACCAGCGCCTGGGTGAACAGATCGAGCGAAAGCACGACCCAGACGAAGTTCAGGTCGAACCACGGCTGGTCCTTGAAGAACCACAGCACGCCGATCCGGTAGAAGATCATGCTGCCGAAGGACCAGCGCATCACGACGTTCGTCGCCCCCGCGCCGCGCATCGAGGTCTTGAGGATGATGCAGGTCGCGAAGAAGGGCTGGGCCGCCGCGCAGATGAGCACCAGCGGCGAGGCGATCGGCCACAGCGCCGGGCTCTTCGGGGCCATCAACTCGATCAGCGCGTCGCGGCCGAAGATGAAAAGCACGCCGATCACGCCCATCAGCGTCGCCCCGATCTTCCAGCAAAGCCGCACCGCACGGACCGCCATCTCTTTCGAGCCCGCCCCGAGATACTGCCCGACGAGCGCCGCACCGGCGGTGGCGATCGCCCAGCCGGGCAGGAAGCTCATCGACTCGACTCGGATCGCCAGGATGTGCGCGGCGAGGTTTCCCTCACCGGGCAGGGTCGCGATCACGTGGATGCCGTAGGCGTGGATGCTCCACATCAGCCCGATCTCGAGCGACTGCGGCGCGCCGACGCGGAGGATCCGGCCCATCGTCTCGCGGTGGACTGTCAAGCCCGCAAGGCTCCAGCCCAGCACGCCGCTTTTCCGCGCCAGCAGCAGCGAAACGGTGGCCAGGCCGGAGATCCAGCCGCAGAGCGTGCCGGTGGCGATGCCCGCCACTCCATGCCCGCCGTAGGGCTCCGGGCCCAGCGCGAGCAGCCAGCTCACGGCCATGTTGACCACGTTCACCACGCACATCCCGATGAAGGGCGTGCGGGTGTCCCCCGCGCCGCGGAGCGCCGCGTTGACCGCGAACATCGCGCCGCTGAAAGGACCGGAAATCGCGAGAATGCGCAGGAAATCCTCGGCATGCACCGCCGCGGCGGGCGTGAGGCCGACGGCGCGGATCAGCGCCGGAATCCCGACCTGCAGGGCGGTCAGCGAGACCAGGCCCGCCGCGATCCCGAGCCACAGCCCCTGGCCGAGGCCGCGCCGGGCGAGGTCGGCATCGCGGGCACCGGTCGCGCGGGACACCAGCGCCATCACCCCGGTCGCCACCGCCCCCTGGAGGATGTTGAAAAACCAGCCGACATAGCCGCCGAGGCCCATCGCATCGAGGATCGCCACGCCCTCCGCCCCCTCGCCGATCCGCCCGGAGATCAGGAGGTCGGTGAAGCCGACGCAGAAGGCAAGGATCTGCTCCAGTAGCGGCCAGACCGCCAGCACCGCCACTTGCCGTGGCAGTGAAAGCCCTGCCAAACGCCCGCCGAGAGCCACTTCCGGAACCGCTCGCTGGCTCGCTTCCAAACTGGCTCCGGGCTTCGACATCGCTCGCCGCGAGGCGTAGCGGCTCCCGCCTCGCGGTGCAACCGCCGTTAGTAGCGGGACGGCTGCGCCGTTCCGTTGGGGGCGGATCGAAGCCAGAAACCCGCGCCGCACTTCCCTCCAAACCCCGCCCCGCCGGAACGACGCAGTCGTCCTGCTACCGGGATTCCATTCGCCAAAATCCTGGACTGGATTATTTTTCACGCATCCATGAGCGACTCCGAAACCGACGCGCCGATCCACCTCGAGGGAAAGATCCTGCTCGCCGATCCGTCCCTCCACGATGGCATCTTCGACCGATCGGTGATCCTCCTCGCCGACCACTCCGCCGACGAGGGAGCTTTCGGCCTGATCCTCAACCACCCGACCGGCCACAGCGTGGGCGATTTCCTCAAGGACCCCGCCTTCGAGCCGCTCAAGAACATCGCCGTCCACCTCGGCGGTCCGGTCTCGCGCGAGCACCTCACCTTTTCCGCCTTCTGGTGGTCGGATGACGATCGCCTGAAGTGGCACGTCCGCATCCCCGCCGATCAGGCCATCAAGCGAAGCCGCCAGCCGGGGACCCTGGTCCGGGCCTTCGTCGGCTACTCCGGCTGGACCGCCGGCCAGCTCGAGGGCGAAATCCGCCGCAACGCGTGGATCACCGCACGACCGGACGCCCGGCTGCTGGGCCAGGCCCACGACCGCGCGCTCTGGGCGGAAATCCTGCGTTCGATGTCGCCCTACCATCGCGTCCTGGCCGAGGCACCGGAGGACCCGCGGGCGAACTGATCCGCTGTAGCGGCGCGTCTATGACCGCCGCACTTTGTAACCGAATCCACCCTAACGGCACGCCTCGTCCCTAGGGAGCAAACGACCCACCCGTCGCTTCGTTTACAGCCACCGGCGGTCGCAGACCGCCGCTACATGCCCTTGATTGGACTGGCCAATTCCCCGCCGCGGCCTTAGACCCGCGCCGCCGTGGCCGACACCGAGACCCAGTTCTTCACCCTCACCGACGGGCCGATCCGCCTCCGCGAAGGCGGCGAATTGCCCGCCGCCACGCTGGCCTACGAGACCTGGGGCGAACTGAATGCGGACGGCAGCAACGCCATCCTCCTCTTCCACGCCCTCTCCGGCTCCCACCACGCCTGCGGCCACACCCCGGCCATTCCCGGCACCGGCGATCTCTGGCAGCCGGAAATGCAGGACGGCTGGTGGAACGACATCATCGGCGAGGGCAAGGCGCTCGACACCTCGAAGTATTTCATCCTCTCCGCCAACTACCTCGGCGGCTGCTACGGCTCGACCGGCCCCGCCTCGGTCAACCCCGCCACCGGCAAGCCCTACGGCTCGACCTTCCCCCACGTCACCGCCGCCGACCAGGCCCAGCTCCAGTCGCAACTGCTCGAGCACCTCGGCATCGGCAAGCTCCACGCCGTGGTCGGGGCCTCCGTCGGCGGCCTGATCGCGCTGACCTTCGCCACCCGCTTCCCGGACCGGGTCAAACACGTCATCTCGATCGCCGCCGGTTACAAGACCACCGTCCTCAACCGGCTGATCCTGTTCGAACAGATCCTCGCCATCGAGAACGATCCCCATTTCAACGGCGGCGACTACTACGACGGCCCGGGCCCGCTCTACGGCCTGGCGCTCGCCCGGATGATCTCGCACAAGACCTTCGTCCACCTCGATGCCATCGAACGCCGCGCCCGCCAGGACGTCGTGCAGCCCGACGACATCCTCGCCTGGTACCGCGTCCGCGACCAATTCCAGAGCTACATGCTCCACCAGGGGAAAAAGTTCACCAAACGCTTCGACGCGAACACCTACCTGCGGATCATCGACATGTGGTCGCGCTTCGACGGCGCCCACGAAGGCGATGCCGAAACCCCCGAAGACCTCTTCTCCCGCTGCGCCGAGGCCGGCCAGAAGTGGCTCGTGTTCTCGATCGACTCCGACTTCTGCTTCTACCCCGAGGAGCAGACCGAGCTCGTCAAGCACCTCGAGCAGGCCAAGGTCAACGTGATGCACCTCACCGTGCACTCGGACAAAGGCCACGATTCGTTCCTGTTAGAGCCGGATTTCTACACCCCGCACATCTCGTGGGTGCTCGGGCATGCGTGAGCCACTGGGACGGTCACCCCAGGATCTTCTCCATCACCTTGCCATGCACGTCAGTGAGCCGGAAATCCCGGCCGCCAAAGCGGTAGGTGAGCTGCTCGTGGTCCATGCCTAACAAGTGCAGCACGGTGGCCCACATGTCATAGACGTTGCAGACCTCCTCGACGGCGTAATAGCCCAGGTCATCGGTCGCTCCGAGCACGCTGCCGCCGCGGACGCCGCCGCCGGCCATCCACATGCTGAAGCCGTGAGGATTGTGGTCGCGACCGTCGCTGCCCTGCGAGAACGGCGTGCGGCCGAACTCGCCGGTGAACACGATCAGCGTCTCATCGAGCAAGCCGCGCGATTTCAAATCGCGGATCAGGCCGGCCAGCGGTTGGTCGACCTGACGGGCCATCGAGCCGTGCCCCTCCTTGATCTGCCCGTGCTGGTCCCACGGGTTGCCGGGACCGCCGAGACCGATCCCGCTCGAAACGCAGCTCAGCTCGACGAAGCGCACGCCGCGCTCGATCAGTCGCCGCGCCACCAGGCACTGCCGTGCATAGGCCGCGGTGAATTTGTCCGGCGAGTCCATCCCGTAGAGCCGCTTGGTCGCCTCCGACTCGCCGGAAATGTCGCACAGGTCCGGCACCGCGGTCTGCATCCGGTAAGCGGTCTCGTAGTTGCGGATCGCCGCCTCCACCTGCGCGTCCCCCGCTGCGGCGGCGAAGGGCTGGTCGCAATCGCGGATCAACTGGAGCCGCCGCCGCTGCAAGGCATCGCGCTCGCCCGGCCGGACGTTCGCCAGCGCGGGATCGCGGTCGACCTGGAAGATCGATGCCTGGTGCTGCGCCGGCAGGTAGCCGCTGCTGTAGAGACCCAGCCCGCCATGCGGCACCACCGCGCCACCGCTTTGCAGGACCACGAAACCGGGCAGGTTCTCGTTCACCGAGCCGAGCCCGTACGAGGCCCAAGCCCCGGCGCTGGGATGGCCGACGAAGGGGAAGCCGGTGTGGATCGCGTAGTTGCCCTGCGCGTGCTCGTTGACCTTGCTGGTCATCGAGCGGATCACCGCCAGCTCGTCCGCCAGCGCGGCAAGCTCGGGAAACAAGTCGGTCATCACGATCCCGCTCTGCCCCCGCGGCTTGGCCTCCCACGGACTGGCCATGATGTTGCCGTTGTTGTTGAACATCGTCGGCTTCACCGGCACCGGCATCGGCTGGCCGTGGCGGCGCTTCAGCTCGGGCTTGGGGTCGAAGGAATCGACATGCGACACCCCGCCGCTCATGTAGGCGAAGATCACCTGCTTGGCCCGCGGCCGGAAATGCGGCGTTCCGGCCACCCCCGCGGCGGCGGTCTTCGAGAGCATCGAACTCATCGCCAGCGAACCGAAGCCGAGCGAACAGCGGCGCAGCATCTCGCGGCGGGAAAGGGCGGAGGAAATCGGTGACATGGCCGGCGGGTCTAACTAACGGAGGTAGATGAGTTCCTTGAAATTGAAGATCGACTGCGCGAGGTCGCGCCAGACCCGTCGCTCGCCGTCCGGGCCGTGCTCGCGGGCAAGGTCGGCGAGATAGGCGCGGATCATTTCCATCTCCTTCGCCGACGGCTCGCGGCCGAGCGCTTGAAGGAACATCCGCTTCACCCTCGCGTCGGCGCTCTCCCGTGTCTCTAACAGCACCCCCGCCCAGCGGTCGGCCTGCTCGATGACGAAGGGATCGTTCAGCAGCGCCAGCGACTGCCCGGGCACGTTCGTCGCATCGCGCCGGCCCAGCGTGGTGAAGGGCCGCGGCGCGTCGAACACCGCGAGGAAGGGACTCAGGGCATTGCGCCGAATGGTCAGATACACGCTCCGCCGCCGTTGCCCGTCCGGTGCCGCGAGGGCATCGGCACCGGGGCCGAACATCGTCGTGTCGAGCCGCCCGCTGATCGCCAGCAGGCTGTCGCGCACCGCCTCGCCTTCCATCCGGCGCACGCGGAAATGCGAAAGCCAGCGGTTGTCCGGATCGATCTCCCGGGCTTCCGGCGTGGCCTCGCTCGACCGCTGCCAGGCCTCGGTGGTGACCAGGAAGCGGATCATCTCCTTCGCCGACCAGCCCTGCTCTTGAAAACGCGCCGCCAGATAATCCAGCAGCTCGGGATGACTTGGTTGATCTCCCAGCCGGCCGAAATTGTCGACCGTCGCCACCAGCCCGCGGCCGAACAAGTGATGCCACAGGCGGTTCACCATGACCCGGGACGTCAGCGGATTGTCGGCGCGCGTCAGATCGTCCGCGAGCTCCAGCCGACCACTCCGGCGGGTCTCGTACGGCCTGTTAGAGACAAGTTCAAGGTAACCGCGGGGCACCGTTTCCCCCGGCTTCAAGTGGTCGCCGCGGGCCATCAGCGGGGCGTCCGTGGCGACCGTCTCATACACCCCCGGCGCACGACGTGGCTCGGGAATCGCGGCCTCGAGCTTGCGGTAGTCCGCGACCAAAGCCTCCAGGCCCGGCACCTCCGCGATCGAAGTCGGAAGCAATCCGCTGCGCACGAAGGCGTCGAGAAACGCGTGCTGCCCGTCTGTTAGAACGTCATCCTTCCACGCGGAAATGGCCTCCTTCAACCGGCGGTGGATCTCCTCCGCCGTGTTCGCGGCGACCGGTGGCAAGGCATCCGCAGGAGGACTCGCGCCTTCATGAAACACCACCCGCGAGACCCCGAAGAACGAGCGGCCGCCGGGGCCGCTCTGGGCCCGTTCGCGCGACAGCGAATCGCCCGCCGTCACGAATTCGAGATGGGCCATCGTCCCTTTGCGGTAGGCGGTATCGAGCCGGACCCAGGTCGGCTTCGAGCTGTTGAGCGTCGCCTGCGGAAAGATCTGATCGCCGCCGATCGGGTAGTTGTCGGGGATCAACCGCACCCGCGCGCCCTGGCCGCCGACCACCAGCACGCTGATCGCGCCGCTGGCCACCTTGAAGCGCGGCGAGGCGAAGACGCCATGGTGTTTCGACGACAGGAGATGGCTGTAAACCCCGGCCGGCAACAGACCGCCGAGCACCGCGTCGCCCTCGGGCTCGATGACGAATCCACCGGGCTGCCCCCGCGTTTCCGGCGGATTGATCCCGAGCGCGAACCACGGCTCGCCTTCCCGGATCCGGGCATCCCAGAAAGTGGTGAATTCCCCTGCGACCGGAGCCGGCCCGGGCGACTGCTGCCCGCGGTGCAAAGGATGCGCGGGATCCTTGGCGGCGCTCTCCAAGGCACCCAGCAAGCGCTGGCGGGCGGCTTCCTGGCGGGTGTAATCCGGGAAGCGCTCGGCAAGCGCGGCGGCATCGCCCATGATCGCCGCGATGAGCTGCTCACGCTCCGCCCGCTGCTCCGGCGTCAGGGCCTTCGCGATCTCCTCCGCCGCCACCCGGCCGGGACCCGATTGGAACGATGCCGCCAGCTCTTCGGCACTCAGCGCGCGGTCGTAGAGCCGTGCCTCCTCGATCGACCCGGTGAAAAACGGATTGCCGCCGCCGGTGTGGCGCATCCCTAACAGAACCCGCGCGTCCCCCGCTTCGAAAGAGCGAAGCTTTCCGGCATCGCCCGCCGCCACGTAGGGCTCGCCATAGGGCAAGCCGTTGCGGAACACGGCGATGCGGTGATCCGCCCGATAGACGATCGCGAGGTGAACCACTTCGTCCGCTTTCGCGCTTTCCTGCGAGCCGCCGGTGTTCCGGGAGCGGTTTGCGAAATCACTGCCGGCGATCCAGTTCCGCGGCGATCCTTCGGCATAGACGATCGAGTCGAACACCCGCCCGTCCCCGCTTTCCACCGTGATCACCCCGCCGGCCCGCTGATCGAGGTCGGCCACCGTGACCCAGGCCTCGAGCGTTTTCTCGCCCAGCGCTTTCGCCAGCGGCGGAGTTCGCAGGAACGAGCCCTTGCCATCGAGCACCAGACGCCCGTCCCGGACCACCGCTCCGCCCTGAAGTTCGCCATCCAGCGCACCGAGCGAATCGGCCGCGTCCTGCTCGAAAGTCCAGACCGCCAGCGGATCCGCCGGGACCCGCGAATCCCCCGCCCGGATGCCCAGCGCAGCGGCGCGGGCCTCGTGATCGATCGCCGCGATCCTTTCCTTCGCCGCCGCGATCTTGTCGGCGAGTTCGTCCCCGCGAATCGGATACGGCCTCGACTCCGACGACCCTGCCGGCGCGGCCAAATGCCGATGCAGGTCATCCGCGGACCGCATCCACGCCTCCACCAGCGAGCCCTTGATCGCCGCCTTGAGCCGGACCAGTTCCTCGCGGTGCACCCGCAGCCGCTCCGGCAGATCGATCGCGACATGCCCCGGCCGGCTGCTGGCGAAGACGCCGTAGAGCGCGAAGTAGTCGTGCTGACTGATCGGGTCGAATTTGTGGTCGTGGCAGCGCGCGCAGGACGTCGTCAGGCCCTGGAACGATTTCGAAATCACGTCGATCTGGTTGTCGACCGTCTTCACCTGCTCGTCCAACGTGTCGATCGGTTGGAAACCGTGCTCGACCAGCCGCAGGTTCGCGGGGCCGATCATCGATTCATTGATCCCCTCCTCGCGGTTGATCCGCGGCGTTTCTAACAAATCACCCGCCACGTGCTCGCGGATCAATTGGTCCCAGGGCACGTCCGCATTCATCGCCCGGATCAGATAGTCGCGGTAGCGCCAGGCATGCGGGATCTCCGGATCACCCTCGCTGCCATGCGTCTCGGCGAAGCGGGTCAGGTCCATCCAATGTCGCGCCCAACGTTCGCCGAAGCGGGGCGAGTCTAACAAACGATCGACCACTCGCTCGAAGGCACCGGGTGCCTGATCCGCGAGAAATGCCTGCATTTCCTCCGGCGACGGTGGCAGCCCGGTCAAGGCGAAGCTCACCCGCCGCAGCAGCACCGGGCGCTCGGCCGGCGCCGCCGCTTCCAAGCCCTGCCCGGCCCGCTTCGCATCGAGAAAGCGGTCCACCGGATGTCGGGCGGACCCGGCCGGCGGCTCGATCTTCCGCAGCGGCTTGAAGCTCCACCAATCGCGGCGCGCCTCGAACACCGCGGCCCAGTCGGCTGCAAGCGGCTGCCCCGCCGCCGGAGCGTCGTCCCGCGGGTCCGCCGCCCCGCCGTCGATCCACTTCCTGAAATCCTCAACAACCGTGGCCGACAGCTCCGGACGATCCTTCGGCATCCGCTCTTCGGGATCGGCATGGGTGATCGATCCGATCAACAAACTCTCACCGGCCTTCCCCGCCACCAGCGCCGGACCGGAATCGCCTCCTTCCAGCAAGCCATCCCGCGAATCCAGCCTCAGCCCGCCCTTCTGCTTTTCCGCGCCGTGGCATTCGTAGCATTCGCCGGCCAGGATCGGGCGGATCCGCTGCTCGAAAAACTCGACCTGCTCCGGTGTGGGCGCCGCGCCCGCCAGACCCGACCACCCGGTCGCCACCAGAAGGGCAGCCCGGGACCACGAAGAAGCCGGGCGCGGGAAGGACGTTCTGTTCCGTGGAGAGCGCAACCGTTGCTCTACCGCCTCCCGCGCCCGGCTCTTACAGGGCCCGACGCATGAAAATGGCAATCCCGGCCGCATGAAACCACTCCCGCGGGAGAAGCTTCATGGACCGGGCTGCCGGGTAAAATGCCGAGAGACCTTACTTGGCGGGCGGCAGGATGACGGTGTCGATGACGTGGATCACGCCGTTGCTGGCCTCGATGTCGGCCTTCGCGACCTTGGCGCTGTCATTGAGGGTCAGGCTGCCATCCTTCACGGCGAGCTTGATCTCCTTCTTGTTGACCGCGGTCGCCTTGTCGAGCTTCACGGCCGCTTCTGACATCACCTTGCCGCTGACGACATGATAAGTGAGGATGTCGACCAGCTTGTCCTTGTTCTCGGGCTTCAACAGATCTTCCACCGTGCCCTTCGGCAACTTGGCGAAAGCCTCGTCGGTCGGCGCGAAGACGGTGAAAGGACCTTCGCCCTTCAGGGTTTCTACCAGACCCGCGGCCTTCACGGCGGCGACCAGGGTCTTGAAGGAGCCGGCATCCACGGCGGTATCGACGATGTCCTTCTTGTCGGCAGCGACGGCGAAGGAGGTCAGGGCAAAGAAGGCGAGGACGGATCGGAACAGTTTCTTCATGGTTGCTTTTGTTAATGGTTTCGAATCGGAGCCATTGGCGGCTACATGGAGAGAGTTCGATGAAGATCGGATTCCGGATTCAACTATTTCGAAATTCTTTCGATCCGATGATTTGGATCAAGATATGTGTCTCCCGCCCTCCAAAAAACGACGGAACATTCAAATATGGAGTGCGACGGCACGATGTCGCTTTGGCTCGGGGTGATCTCCGCCCCACCCCAAGGCCCGCGGATCATCCTCCAAGGCGATCCGCGGCCAGCACAACAAAGCGCCCGCTCCCCCAGCGAAAGCTGCGTCGTGCCGCAGCACTCCACATCAAAGCTTCGCGATCGCCACCACGACCTCCTGGGCCGACTTGACCACGCCGCCCGGCTTTTCCCGGGTGATCACGAACGCCGCCGGCTTGCGCACGGCGAGCTTGGAATCGATCGGTATCACGACCTTCTCCTGACCCGCGGGGATGTCGAACACGCCGCCGTCCACCGGCAGCGCGTCGCGGTCGGGATCGACGATCCAAAGCTGATACTGGTGCTGCCCGGGATCGTTGGCCGGGATGCCGGTCAAGGTCATGTAGCCTTCCTGCTTCGCATCGCTCCAGACAACCTCGCCGCCGGCCTTGGAGAAATCGCCGGAGGTGCCGGCGAAGGGAATCCCCTTCAGTCCCGCCTCCTGACGCAACAAGGCATCGCGGCGGGCATCGGCAGTCAGGGCAGGCTTTTCCCGTTCCCCACCGCGGAAGACCAGCAAGCCGAGCAGGCAAGCCGCCGCCGCCCAGCCGAGCCAGGGGCCCATCGCGATCTTCGACTCCGCGGGAGCGACCGGCGGACGGTCGGGCATCGCCACCACCGGGCAGAGCCGGTCGGCAAGGCCCGCCGGCATCGCCGGCGCGGATTCACGGGAAAGCGCGGCCTCGAACTCCGCGGCCAGCAGTTCCAGGCCGCCGTCGCCGGAAATCCCGAGCTGGCGGGCAAGCTCCGACCACTCGGCCGACTCCGCGGCGTCCAGATCGCCCAGCACGCGGCCGGCATCCAGTTCCTCGAAGCGTGAAAGCATTTCTTCCCGGCTCATGGCGTTGAATCGGGGTTGAGGTTCATGCCGCCGCCCGAGTCGCGCTGCAACAAGGCCCGCGCTTCGATCAGGCCGCGGCGGAGGCGGGTTTTCACACTGCCGAGCGGCTGGCCGGTGAGGTCGGCGATCTCGGCGTGGGTCATGCCCTTCTCGAAATGGAGCACGAACAGACGCCGGGTCTCGTCCGGCAGCCGCTGCAATGCGGCCCAGAGGGAATCCCGGTCCATCGCAACACCCGGCACGGCGGCCTCGGCGGCGATCTCCGATTTCTCCGGCAGCCCCTCCATCTCCGGCAGACGCTGCTGGCGGCGCAGCCAGTCGATTGCCCGGCGGCGCGCGATCATCGAAATGAATCCGGCCTCGCTGGCAATCGCCGCATCGTGCCGGCCGGAACTCTTCCAGACCTCGGTGAAGATTTCCTGCACCAGGTCTTCGGCCGCGAAGTGGTCCTTCACCCGGCGGCGCACGATGCCCCAGACCAGCGGACCGTGGACCTCGATGCACTGCTTCATCGCCGACGCATCGCCATCTGCCACTGCTGCAAGCAGGGCGGGCGGGGTGGGAGAAGCTGCTCCGGTGTCGGGCACGCTGCGTTCTAGTTCGGGATCCACGGAATGCAAACGGAGAGTTTTTCCGGAAGGTTCCCCCAGCCGCTTCACCAGACGGACCCGCCACGGTGCCCGTTCCTTCCGTGGCAGGCACGCCCCTGCCACCGCGGAAACCACTCGGGACCAACGGCTGACGGGATACTGGCGGACGTAGGAAGGCATGGGGAACGGAGGCTTCGAAAACCCCTCTGGCGTTAGATTCGCCCGCACCCGCCGTTTGGATTCAGGAATCTACTGCTCCACATTCTCCAGCTCCGCCCGCCGCTCTTTCAGGATCTTCGCGCCGATCTCCCGGCCGCGCTGCTCTCCGGCCAGCCAGCCGCTCTGCCGGGACGTCGAAAGCTCGTTCTCCCCGGCCGGCGGCGGGGCCACTTTCTTCTCCAGACGCGCCGGGTCGAGGAACTCCAGCACCGCGTCGCGATACCCGGCGTGCCAGAATTTCCCGCGCATCGAGTCCACCTTGCTCTCGCCCAGGCCGCGCTGGATCTCTTCCGCCATCGGCTCGAAGGAACCGGCCCTCATGCCGTGCATGAAATACCACTGGTAGGACGAGTGGATGGTCTTCGACAGGTTCCCGGTGTCGTCCTCCTCCCGCGGGCCGACCACCCGCATCGATCCGCTGCCATACCCTTCCAAGGTGCGGCGCGGGATGGTTCCGCGGAGCAGCTTGCCGGTGGCAGCATCGAACACGAAGACACCCCGCAACGCCTCGTCACTCCCCAGCATCACTTTTTCCCAGCCGCCGGCCTCGAGAAGAGTGTCGAAATACGGCACCTTGCCGCGATAGGGCCGCAAGGTCACGTCCAGCGGCTGCCCTTCGGTCGGGCGCACCGACAGCACCAGCGCGTGCAGCAGGGCGGCGAGGTCGCCTTCAGCCAGATCATCGAAGCTCAGCCTTACCGAAGTCCGCCCTGCCTCCCGCTTCACGCTCCAGTCCTTCGAACGACCCTCGTTGAAGAGGGCATTGACCTGGGCGATGAAGGCGCTGGCCGGATTGAAAAGATCATGGAAGAGCAGGTAGGGCCGGCCGAGCGCGTCGAGCGGCTCCTGCCAGTCGTCCCCGGTCCACACCGGCAGCAGTTCCCAGGTCGGCTGGTCCGGACCGCTTTCACCGCCAAGCCGGAACGGGATCCACACCGGCGGCCGCGGCTCGCGGGCCGGCTTCCCGCTGACGCCGGGAAACACGACGCGTGTCACCCCGAAGGCGTCCGTCTCGATCTTCGTCCCGGGCACCGGCGTCGGCTCGACCGGTTCCTTGGGGTCGTCGGGACGGGTGATGTATTTCCCGGCATACTTCGCCGCCCACGCCTGGTCCGCCGGATCCTCGGTCACGACCTGAATCACCAGCGGCACTTTCGGCCTGCCTCCCGCCGAGCGGACCAGGCATTGCAAGGTCGCCGCCAGCACCTGCTCCCGCGAATACGGGCTGTAGGCCGGCTTCGGCCACGGCTTCACCCGGAGAACGACCGGGGCGTAGGGCACCGAGGTCTCGTCCACCGGCTCCACCGAAATCCCGAAGGCCCGCGCGAGGTTCTGCTCCAGCTCCTGGCCGCCCTCCAACTCCATCGCCCCGTGCTGGCAAGGCCGCGATTCGCTGATCAAGGCGTGGATCCCGTAGCCGTGGTTCGCCTCGAAGGCCACCGGTCCCAGTGGAATCGACGCCGGGTCGGAGCGCAGCCCGAGGTTCACCGGCTGCTCGATCGTTCCCAGCCCGACCACCGTGGCCGCCGCGGGGCACATGAAGGAAACCGCGCCCAACACCACCCGCACGACATAAGCCAAGCTCATGTCCCGATCTACGCCAAAGGCGGCGCCGAACTTCGCCTTTCTTTTAACTTTCTATTTCCCCCACCCCGCCGGCACTTCCGCCGCCTTCGCTTTCCACGCCGCATCCCCGCGCACCCCGGCCTCCGCGACGTCGAAGGGGGTGAACCCGATCTTCGCCACCACCGCCGGATCCTTGAAACGGAAGTCGTCCTTCGCGGGATCGACGAAGCCGGGGTCCTCCACCACCGAGTTGCGGTCGTGCCCGGCTTCCCGCCACTTCGCCAGCGGCCGTCCGAAGCTGTTCACCCCGCCGGGATCGGCGGTCCAGTAGAGGTTGCGGTCGATCTCGAACTTCCCGTTCCCCTGCCCGCCGCCGCTCCACAGCCGGCCCTTGTCCCACAGCACGATGTTCCCGGTGAAGCGGAACGACAGATGATCCTCCGGCCGGGTGAACTGGAGCTGGTGGTCGCGGGCGAAGGCGAAGATGTTGTTCCGGATGATGTTCTCTTTCCCGTAGTGCTGGTGGTAGCCGCCGGTGGTCGTTCGATAGACCAGGTTGTTCTCCATCACGATGCCGGTGCTGCCCTCGTCGTTGTAGAGCCCCCAGCCGCCGTAGTCGTAGGAGACGATGTCGTGGATCCGGTTGCCGCGCAGCACGGTGCCCTCGGATGGCCCCAGCGTGTAAATCCCGCCCATGTCGCTGAGCAAGCCGTTGCCGATGTGGTGGATGTGGTTCGCCTCTATCCGGTTGCGCTTTGCCTCGCTCTCGTCATAGCCCCATCGCCAGCCGACCGAGATGCCGGTGTAGGGGAAATGGCTGATCGAGTTATGCCGTACCACATTGTCCCCGCTGTGGCCGATCCACACCCCGACCGCGCAGGGAAAGCCCTTGCCGCCGTCGCGCAGGATGCAGTCTTCCATCGCATTGCCGCCCGTGTCGCGCTTCATCGACATCGAGCCGAAACGCACCCCGCCGGCCCCCAGGTCGTGGAGCAGCGACTTCTCCACCCGGCAGCCGCGGCAGCCATCGCGGAACCAGATCCCGTAGATTCCGGTGTGACCGATCTCGCAGTCCGAGATCACGATTGCCTCCGCGTGGTCCGCCTGCACCACCGCCTCGATCGGTGCCGCCGCCTGGCTCGGTTCGAAACCACCCGGCGGGCAAACCCAACCGGCATGTCGGAAAGCCAGCCCGCGGATCTCGACGTGCTTCACCCTGGCGTCCGGCCGGCCTTCGATCTTCAAGAACTGCCCGGCCACCGGTGCCACGACTTCCGAGGTCGCCGGATCCTCTCCGGGACGAGGCCGGTAATGGAGCACGCCTTCCGGCGAGAGGAACCACTCGCCCGGCTCGTCAAAGCCAGCCCGGAAGTTCTCCAGCACCAGCCCGCTCTTCGGGTCCCAGGAATTCCACGGCTTCATCGCTTGGCCGCGGGTGACGAAGCCCGTCTCCGTCACGCTCTCGATGAAGCGCCGCGTATTGTCCCACTTGTGATAGGCCAGCATCTGGACCCTCGGCACCTCGTCGGCCTTCAAATCCCGCAGCAGCTTCAGCGCCTCTCCTTCCAGCGTGACCGACTGCCGCGCCCCGCCATCGATCTTCTCCTCCGCCACCGCCTTCATCCGGAAGAATCCCGTGTCCGGCTCGCGCGCCCGCACCGCCCGCCGGCCGTTCACCCAAAGCTGCTCGAATGCCGGGCCGTTCACTTTGGCCGACCACACCCCGGCGGCATCGACCTGCCAGCCCCCGATCACCCAGCCGCCGGAAACCACCGGCTTCCCCCCTTCCTCCGCCACCAAACGAAGCGGCCCCTTCGCCGTCCCGGAATCCTCCGACGTCAGCACCAGCGGCGCGGTCAAGCGATGCACGCCATCGGCAAAGATCAGCTCGATCGTTTCCTCCGGCTGTTGCTTCCGGACCTCGCGCGCCTTGCCCAGCGCCGCCGCCATGTCATCGCCCGGCTTCACCTCGATCCGCACCGCCGCGCCGGCCAAGCCGGCCGACAGGAAGAAAATCCACATTCGCATGATCCGGATACGAACCGCACCCCCTGCCTTATCACAAGCCCCGAAAGCTTGCCTTGCAAGCGCGGCCCGTCATGGTGCCGATCATGATGGAGAAGACCTTGTTTCAAGCAGCGATGGCCGTTGTCCTGAGCTTGACCGCAATAGCGGAAGTCGACCCGGCCGAAATCCTGATCCACGAAGGCCCCGTCTTCACCACGCCCGGCCTCGAACTGAACGAGGAGATCAGATTCACCAAGGAATTCCCGGTCGATGCCGCGACGCTGGAAAAGCAACGCTTCGTGAGTTTGACCAACAAACTCCCGCTCTCCGCCGAGAAGGCCATCGAACTTGCGAAGGCCAGCGTCGAAACAGGCGACAGCTTGGGAGAAACGAATGTCATCCGGCTGGAGCTGCTCCCTTTCAAGCGCGCCAAGAACGGCAATACCCTCTATTACCTCATCGAACTCAATGCCGTGGGCAGCGAAGTCCACCGCGTGGTCCTGATGGACGGCACCGTGGTGAAGTCCCGCCTGCGGCAGTTGCCCGCCAAGTAGAAGGCCCGGATTTTCATCGATCTCCCCCGCCCGCTCCGCCACAAACACCGGCGGATGATTTCCCTCCAGAATCTCACCAAGCGCTTCGGCCTCCAGATCGCGGTCAACGGGCTGACCCTCGACATCCCCGCCGGCCAGATCGTCGGCCTGCTCGGGCCGAACGGCGCCGGGAAATCGACCACGCTGAAGATGCTCACCGGCCTGCTCGCCCCGACCTCCGGCACGGCGACGATCTGCGGCCACGACCTGCTGACCCACCCGATGGAGGTGAAACGCCACGTCGGCTTCGTGCCCGACTCCGGCGCGGTGTTCGAATCGCTGAGCGGGCTCGAATACCTCGAGATGGTCGCCGCCCTCTACGGCATCCCGGCCGATGCCGCCCGCGAGCGGATCCGCCAGTTCATTGCATTCTTCGACCTGAGCTTCAACACCCTCACCGACAAGCTGCTCGGCGCCTATTCGAAAGGCATGCGGCGCAAGGTCGTCATCACCGCCGCGCTGCTCCACAACCCGCCCGTGGTGTTCTTCGACGAACCGCTCGACGGGCTCGATGCCAACGCCGCGGTCGGCTTCAAGGCACTGATCCAAACCCTCGCCCGCGAAGGGAAGGCGATCGTTTACAGCTCGCACATCCTCGACGTGGTCGAGCGGGTCTGCGACCGCGTCATCATCATCGACCAGGGCAGCGTGAAGGTCGACGGCGCGCCGGCCGAGCTGGTCGCACAGCACGATGCCCGCTCGCTCGAGCAGCTCTTCACCCGCCTCACCGGCGGCGACGACCTCGAGCGGAAGGCCGCCGATTTCGCGAAGACCTTCCGCCCGTGAACGATTCGCAGACATCGGCCTCGCGGACGCTCCGGCAGCTCTACCTGACGCTGTTCCTCCGGGGCCGAAGCTCGCGCGGGCTGAACAAGGAGCAGGCGCCGAAATCGGTGGGCGCCAAGCTGTGGGGCACCCTCGCGATGTACGCGCTGGTCGGCCTCATCGCGCTGACTTTCCTCGGTCAGCCGTCCTTCGTCCTGTCGTTCTACCTGCACGGCATGTCGCTGCTGTTCCTCGGCATGTTCATCGCCGCCTCCGCAGGCGAGATCCTCTTCAACAAGGACGAGGCGGAAATCCTGCTCCACCGGCCGGTCGCGCCGCGCACGCTGCTGTGGGCCAAGGTCACCGTGCTCACCCGCGTCTCGCTGTGGCTGGCCTGCGCGTTCAACATTGCCGGCTTGATCATGGGCACGGTCGGCAAGGACGGCAGCTGGCTCTTCCTGCCGGTCCACCTCGCCTCCACCTGCATCGCCGCGCTGTTCTGCTCCGGCAGCGTGGTCCTGCTCTATCAGCTCTGCCTCCGCTGGTTCGGCCGCGAGCGCCTGGACAACCTGATGACCGGCGCGCAGGTCCTGCTTGCCGTGGGCATGATGGCCGCCAGCCAGATGGTGCCTTTCGTGATGCGCACCATGGGCACCGCCAGCGACGTGCTGGACGGGAAATGGTGGCTCTTCCTGCTGCCGCCCGCCTGGTTCGCCGGCTTCGACGAGGTCTTCACGGGCCGTGCCGCGGGCATGTCCTGGGGGCTCGCCGGAACCGGCCTCGCGGTCACCGCCGCGGTGCTCGCGCTGGCCTTCGGCCGGATGTCCGCCAGCTACGAGGAAGGCCTGCAAAGCCTCGCCGAGTCCCGCCCCGCACCGCCCCGTTCGGCGGGCAAGCGCCGCCTGCTCGACCGCCTGATGGACGCGCCCCCGCTTTGCTGGCTGCTCCGCGACCCGGTCGTCCGCGCCGCTTTCCGCCTCACCGCCGCCTACCTCGTCCGCGACCGCGACGTGAAGCTCCGCCTCTACCCCGGCCTCGCACCGGTGCTGGTCATGCCCGCCGTTTTCCTGATCCAGGGCGCGTTCAAGGATATCGGGCAATTCGGAATCGCCTTCGCCGGCGGCTACCTCGGGCTGATCCCGCTGATGGCGATGAACTTCCTCCAGTTCTCGCAGAACTGGCAGGCCGCCGATCTCTACCGGCTCGCTCCCGTACCCGGCCCCGCGCCCTTCATCCGCGGCGCGAACCGGGCGGTCGCCACGCTGCTGGTGCTGCCCATGCTGGCCGTGATGGCACTCGTCGTCTGCCTGCTGCCGAACGGCCCGCAAAGCGCCGCACTGCTGCTGCCCGGGCTGATCGCGATGCCGGTCTATGCGCTGGTCCCGGGCGCGATTGAGAAAACCGTGCCCTTCTCCAAGCCGGCCGAGGAGGCCAAGTCGGCCACCCGCGGCGCGCTGATGTTCTTCCTGATGATGAGCGCGCTGCTCGTCCCCGGCATGGCGCTGGCCGCGAAGCACTTCGGCGGCTTCTGGATTTTCCTCCTGGTAGAAGCCTTGCTCGCCGCCGCGATCTGTCTCGCCATGAGTTCCGCCATTTCCCGCAAAACCTGGGACCCGCTGGAGTGAAGCGGCCGCATGGCTAGCTTTTATGGAGTGCTGCGGCACGACGCAGCTTTGGCTTGGGTAGCGGACGCTTCGTTCGACTGGCCACGGATCGCCTTGCCAGCCGGTCCGCGGCCTCCGGGGTGAGGCCCGCTTCACCCCAAGCCACAGCGACGTCGTGCCGTCGCACTCCAGAGGAAATCACCCCCGGCACCTCTCGAAATCCAACTCGAACTTCGCCAAGTACTTCTTCAATCGATCCGCATCATTGGTCACCGCCCGCTTCGTCCGCGACACCGCAAACAACTCCCGCCCGGCCTCCGACAAGCTCCGAGACCTCCGGCACACCGCCACCACGTGCGCGAGCTGCACCCGGTCGAACGGATCCAGCTCTTCCTCCACCAGCCCGCCAAGATCCGCGCTTTCTACGACAGTCGCCGTACTTCCCGGCCGCTGCCAGCTTTCCCGCAACCGCCCGATCTCTTCCTCCACCTCCTCGATCCGGATCCGCCCGCGCGGCGCCAGCGTCGCCATCCGGGTGACCGCGGCGTTGAGATCGCGGAAGTTCCCGCTCCACGGCGTGTCCGGCGCTTCCGCGAACTTGAGAAATGCCTGCCGCGCCTCCTTGTTGAAGCTCGCCTGCCTTCCATGCGTCCGGCTGAAGCGCTCCAGCTCGAAATCGAGGTTCGGAGCAATGTCCTCCCTCCGCTGCCCGAGCGACGGCAACGAGAACGTCCAGAGGTGAATCCGCGCTAACAGGTCCTCGCGAAAGCGCCCGCTCGCCACCGCCTCGCGCAAGTCGCGGTTGGTCCCCGCGATGAGCTGGAAGTCGCTCGTCACCGGCTTGTCCGCCCCCACCGGCAGGAAGGTCTTATCCTCCAACGCCCGCAGCAGCCTCGCCTGCTCGTCCAGCCCCAGCTCGCCGATTTCATCGAGGAACAACAGCCCGCCGTCCGCCTCCCTCAGCAATCCCGGCCGATCCTTTTGCGCCCCGGTGAAGGACCCGCGGACATGGCCGAACAAGGCCGATGCCGCGGTGTCGCCGGTCAGCGTGGCGCAGTTGATCTCGACGAAGCTTCCCCGCATCCCGCCGCGCTGCTTCCTGAGTTCGAAGATCCGCCGCGCCAGGTGCGACTTCCCCGCCCCGGTCGGCCCGGTCAGCAGCACCGGCGCCTGGGAGCGCAGCGCCACCTGCTCGATCCGGTCGATCAGCCGGTTGAAGCCGGCACTGCGGGTCGCGATCCCGCTCTTCAAAAAGTCCGTGGTCTCCGCGACATCCTTGGCGAAGCGCGTACTAAGCGCGTCGTACTTCGAGAGATCCAGGTCGATCACCGCATAGCGCCCTTTCGGATCCGTCACCCGCCCCGACGTCCGCGGCGAGGTCTGCACCAGCTTCCCCGGCAGAAAGCCCGCCTCCACCAGCAGGAACAGCGAGATCTGTGCGATGTGCGTGCCCGTCGTGATGTGAATCCAGTATTCCTCCTTCTCCGGATCGAAGTCGTAGCCCCGCGCCCAGTCGTGCAGCGCCCCGTACACCGTCGCCAGATCCCAGGGATCGCGGCCGAAATCGACGAAGTGCTTCACCACCGTCGTCTCCGGCGAAACCAGCCGGACATCCTCCGCCACCCGCTCCTGCAAGCCATCGAACTGCCGCTCCGCCAGCAGCTCGAAGCGGTCGAACAGCAGCTCTTCGTGCTGGAACAGCGACACACTCGGCCGCCAGCCGTCCCAGCGCCGGGCGTCGAACCCGCTGTCCAGCTTGCTCCCCAGAAGTCCGATTGCCACCCGCTTCACGGCAGCGATCCAATCCTATCCGCTTGGATAAAGCACGCGCTTTTTCTCTATTCTCTACGGAATTCCACCATTATTCCATCCAGCCCGAAAATTCCTCAAAACTTTTTCATCTCCCTCACCTCCAACATCTTCCATTCACCACCTACCACCCACCATCTCCACCTGGCACGCCCCATGCCAACACTCTCCCGTCCGCCGCAACCGACGGACGCACCACCATGGCCAACAAGAACCTGTTCCACACGATCCGCGGCGCCCTGCTTCCCGCGGCGACCGTCCGCAACGACGCGGGAGCCCCGGCCTACGAGCTTTCGCCCAAGGCGACGCTCGCCCGGCTGGCCGCCACCGGCTGCCTGACCCGGACCTTCTACGCCTCCGCCGAAACGCAGCTCGACCGCGTGCTCGACCTGGCCAAGCGGGTGGATGTCGATTTCCTCGCTCAGACCGCCCTCTACGCCCGGCGCAAGGGCCACATGAAGGACATGCCGGCCTTGCTCTGCGCGGTGCTCGCCACCCGCGACCTCGACCGGCTGATCGAGATCTTTCCGCAGGTCATCGACAACGGGAAGATGCTCCGGAACTTCGTCCAGATCCTGCGCTCCGGCGTCACCGGGCGGAAGTCGCTGGGCTCGGCGCCGAAGCGGCTCGTCCGCCAGTGGCTCGAGCGGGCCGACGAACGGCAACTGCTCAACTCGGCGATCGGCAACGATCCCTCGCTGGCGGATGTCGTGAAGATGGTCCACCCGCGTCCGGCCGATGCCACCCGGCAGGCCTTCTACGCCTGGCTGGTCGGCAAGCCCTTCGACATCGCCGCCCTGCCGGAAACCCTCCGCGCCTTCGAAGCGTGGAAGCTTTCCAAGCAAGGCGAGGTCCCCGACGTGCCGTTTCAGATGCTCACCGCGCTCGATCTCGGTGACCGGGAGTGGGCGGCGATCGCCGGTTCCGCCTCGTGGCAAACCACGCGGATGAACCTCAACACCTTCGCCCGTCACGGGGTCTTCAAGTTCGGCGGCATGGCGGAAAAGCTGGCCGCCCGGCTGGCCGATCCCGAGAAAATCCGGCGCGCCCGGGTCTTCCCCTACCAGCTCCTCGTTGCCTACATGAACGCCGGCAAGGAGGTGCCCGGGGTGATCCGTGAAGCGCTCCAGGACGCGATGGAAGTCGCGCTCTCGAACGTGCCGGAGATCCAAGGCAAGGTCGTGGTCTGCCCGGACGTGTCCGGCTCGATGCAATCGCCCGTCACCGGCTACCGCAAGGGTGCCAACTCGGCGGTCCGCTGCATCGATGTCGCCGCGCTGGTCGCCGCCGCCTTCCTGCGGAAGAACCGGGACGCCCGCGTCCTGCCCTTCGAGGTCAAGGTCGTGGACGTCGCACTCAACCCGCGGGACACCGTGATGACCAACGCGACCAAGCTCGCCAAGGTCGGCGGCGGTGGAACGAACTGCTCGGCCCCGCTGCGCTTGCTCAACTCGGAAAAGGCGGCCCCCGACCTGGTGGTCTTCGTTTCCGACAACGAATCCTGGGCCGATCCCAAGGCCGGCCGCGGAACCGCGGTGATGGCCGAATGGGAAAAGCTCAAGAACCGCAACCCGAAGGCCCGGCTCGTCTGCATCGACCTCACCCCCAACACCACGACGCAGGCTCCGGACCGCAAGGACATCCTCAACATCGGCGGCTTCAGCGACACCGTCTTCGACCTCATCGCCGCCTTCGCGGCCGGGGCCGACGGATCGGACCACTGGATCCGCGAGATCGAACTCCAACCCCTCAACCAACTCATGAAACTCGCGTGACGAATCTGCCGGCACGGCGGATGCCGACGAAGACTACAACTCCACTACGAATGGCACAAAACGTCTTCGTCATCCCTCGCCGCCGTGCCGGCAACCCCCTTTCCGCGAATGCCCGGAAGATTACATTGGTCGCCGGTTCGAGTCCGGCCCTCGCGCAAGCAAGGTAGCTCAGTGGTAGAGCAGTTATCCGGATCTTCCCCTAGTTGTCGCGGATCTTTCTCTCTCGAAGGGAGCGCTGGCTTTAGCCGGCTTGGACGGTTGGAAGGTGGTCGCGGGTCATCCCCGGCGACCGAGCCATCAACATCCCCGGCCACGGCACCCGACCATCCAAGCCGGCTAAAGCCAGCGCTCCCTCAAACCCCCAACCGCACTCATGCTAAATGCCTGCGGGACTACACCTGGTAACCAGCGAGTTCGATTCCCGCACGGGTCGCAAGACCCGAGAATACGTCCCGCAACCCCTCGTCAGCACCCTCTTCCGCGAATGCCGGAAGGACTCCATTTAATCCATAGGTCGTCGGTTCGAATCCGACCCCGCCCGTCGGGTAGCTCAGTCCGGTAGAGCAGTGGCGAACGTCCTTCCAATCCTTGTCGCGGATCCCCTTTTCAACCCCATCAACCGGCGAATGCCGGTGAAACTACATCTTTACGGAAGACCAGGTCGCCGGTTCGAGTCCGGCCCGGGCCACTTTGGCCCGGTAGCTCAGTGGTAGAGCAGGAACGTTTCACCAACCCTTGTCGCCGACCCCTTTTCATCGTGAATGCCGCGAAGACTACAGTTGGTGAAAACCAGTGCGGGTAACCAACCCCGCCGGGCCCCGTGCCCGTGGCGGAATCAGACGCGCTCAAGGAACGTCCTCGCCCTCTTTGTCACGATGAACCCATTTCGACCTCACCGCACCTCCAACAATCGTTCTCCTTCGCCGATGCGTTCGATCCACCAGTCCACCATCGGTTCGATTCTTCTCAAAAGCTCCGTCCTCGACGTGTTGCCGAAGCGAATCCAGACAATCACCGGAGCGGCTTTCGCCAGGGCAGCACGCATTGGAAAATCCTCGTCCTTCGTCACGAGCACCCACCCCTCTCCCAGTGCCTTGTCCCATATCCACGAGTCGGTGGCGTCCTTCGCACCAAGATCCGCAACATGAACCGCCGCGCCGCTCTTCGCCGCCAGAAACCTCGCCAGGGCAGGTGGCAACTGGGCATCAATCAGAAACTTGATCTCCGTCATTTCTCTGGCCCGGTGTCAAATCACGCTGACAAAAGAACCGGATGGTCCGCCTGGGCCGCCGCATACTCGATGCAGGCCTGAATGTCTTCCGCTTCCAGATACGGAAAATCTTCCAGAATCTCCGCCTCCGGAACCTTCGCCGCCAGCAAGTCCAGCACGTCCTTCACCCGAATCCGCATTCCACGGATACAAGGCCGGCCGCCGCAGACTTCTGGATTCATGGTGATCCGATCCAACAAGCTCATGGATTCAATCTAGCGGCGCTCCGGCCTTTTCACAATCCACAATTCCCCACCAATGAATACCACCAAACCAGAATCCTCCTGGCTGGAAGCGGATGAATGGGAAGGCGACAACGGCCTGCTCGGAAATCGCCGGGGACTCGAGATCCTCCGCGAAGCCATCGACCAAGCCCTCATGAAGCCGGACGATGTCGTCGTCATCCCCGTGGACGACGGGTCCATCCGGGTATTGAAGCTCTGTGACCCGCCACCTCCCCCGGCAGCGACCCGATTTCAGGACAAACTCATTCTGGGAATCTTCATCGCCATTCTCATCTCCATCCCGCCACTCGCGCTTTTCGGACTCCATCAACTCATCAAACTTCTCTCCTCCTGATCCCATGACCCTCCACAAGACCGACGAAGCCCTCGGCTTCCTCCCGCTCCCTGGCAACACCGGCAAACCGATCACCGTGGTCGGCACCGACGCGATCCGCGACCATTTCGACGAGATGTGCCTCCAGCAGGCGATCAACTCGCGGATGGCCCCGGGCGTCACCGACGTGATCCTCAACCCCGACGGCCACGCCGGTTACGGCGCGCCGATCGGCTGCGTGATGGTCTCGCCGACCCACATCTATCCCGGCCCGGTCGGGGTGGACATCAAGTGCTCGATGTCGCTGCTCCAGCTCGACATCCCCGAGGACGCGATCGCCGACAAGCGGACGCGCCGCGCCTTGATCGACGCCATCGTCGAGCGCACCCCGACCGGCGCCGGCCGCGGCCAGCGCTCGGTGAAGAAGGGCCGCCGCGTGGACACGGCGCTCGGAACCCGCGTGGTGACCGAAGGCGCGGTGGCGGACGTTTGCGAAGCGCTCGGCATCCCGCCGGAATGGGCGACCCGTTGCGAGGACTCGACCCACCGCGGCCACGACGGGACCTACGATGCCCTTCGTAGCCGGCTCGAACTCATCCTGAAGGAAGAGCGCGTGAAGAACTTCGCCGACAAGATCGGCCAGCTCGGCTCGTACGGCGGAGGCAACCATTTCGGCGAGTGCGAGATCACCCGGGTCAACGATCGGCCCTCGATGCAGGCGACCGCGGACAGCTTCGGCTTGAAGGACGGCCACGTCTCCTTCCTCAGCCACTGCGGATCGCGCGGCTTCGGCAACCTGCTCGCCACGGCCCAGTTCAAGGACCTGGAACGGAAGTTCGAGAAATGGAGCACGCCCTACCCTTCCGGCGACAAGAAGCTGGTCTATGCCCCGCTCGGAACCGCCGAGGCGGACGCCTACCTCGACGACATGGCGCTCGGCTCGAACTTCGCGACGGTGAACCACCTGCTGATCAACGCCCTGGTGCTGGAAGCCTTCCAGGAAATCCTGCCCGGCGCGAAGGGCAGGCTCGTTTACTTCATCTCGCACAACATCGCACGGGAGGAGATCCTCGACGGCCGAAAGAACTGGGTCCACCGCAAAGGCGCGACCCGGGCCATCCCCGGCGGGCATTTCTCGCTGGCCGGAACTCCCTTCGCGGAGACCGGTCACCCGATCCTGCTGCCCGGCAACCCGCGCGACGGCTCGGTCGTGATGGTCGCCAAAGCCGGGGCCGAGCGCACCGCCTGGTCGGTCAACCACGGCGCCGGCCGCCAGATGGGCCGCAAGCACGCGGCGCGGACTCTGGACCAGAAGTCGGTCGATGCCGACTTCGACACCCATGACATCCTCTCCAACTGCCGCAAATATCCCATCGACGAAGCGCCCGACGCCTACAAGAACTTCCCCGAAGTCCTCCGCAGCGTCGAGTCCGCCGGTCTCGCCGAAACGGTCGCGAAGCTGCAAGCGCGCTTCGTGATCAAGGACGAAGCCGCGGCGGATGATTGATCGGAGTGTCGCTTTCCGAAGCGACATGACAACGGACGGGCGGCATCCTGCCGCCCGTCCCCGCCCTCCAACTCCCTCGCGGCAGAATGCCGCGCGTCCATCGCCATGTCGCCTTCAAGGCGACACTCCTTTCACCCCATGAAACCCCTCCAACTCGACGGCTCCTCCGGCGGCGGGCAGATGCTTCGCACGGCCTTGTCGCTGGCGATGATCACCGGCCAGCCCTTCCGCATGACGGCCATCCGCGGCAAGCGCTCGCGGCCGGGTCTGATGCGCCAGCACCTGACCTGCGTGAAGGCGGCCTGCGAAATCTCCGGCGGCACGGCCGATGGCGCGGAAATCGGCTCGACCGAGCTGGTCTTCCGCGCCGGGAAGGTGAAGGCGGGCGACTACCAGTTCGCCATCGGCACCGCGGGCAGCACCGGCCTGCTTTTCCAGACGCTGCTCCCCGCGCTCTGGCAAGCCGCCGGACCTTCCACCCTCAAACTCGAAGGCGGCACCCACAATCCCCTCGCGCCGCCCTTCGACTTCCTCGACCGCGTCTTCCTGCCCGCCTTGAAGAAGGCCGGCGTCGAGGCCTCGATCACCCTGCACACCGCCGGCTTCGCCCCGGCGGGCGGCGGCGTCGTGGAATGCCGGATCGAACCCTGCCCCAAGCTCCTCCCGCTCGACCTCGTCACGCGCAGCGAGGCCGTGGCCACGCGGATCCGCGTCCTGACCCGCCAACTTCCCCTGTCGCTCGCCGGCCGGATGCTCGACGCCGCCGTCGAGATCATGCCCACCCGCGACGCCGCGATCGAGAACTGCGAACCCGGCCCCGGACTCGGCCTTTGCTGCCTGGTTGAAACCGACTTCGGTGCGCAACGCGAACTCACCAGCAGCTTCGGCGAGCAAGGCGTCGCCGCCGAACGCGTCGGCCAGCGCGCCGCCAAGGCGATGAGCGACTTCATCGGCTCCGGCGCGGCGGTCGGTCGTTGCCTCGCCGACCAGCTCCTGCTGCCAATGGCCCTCGCCGGACAAGGCCGAATCCTCACCATGTCGCCCGACGCCCACGTCCCGACGAACATCGCGGTGATCGAGAAATTCCTGCCGGTGAAGTTCCAGATCCGCGACGGCGAGCGGGGGACGAAGTGGATCGAGGTCGCTTGAGCCCGGGCCGGGGCTTGCAGCCGGCGGCCGGCTCCCCTTTCATCCGCCCGCGATGCGTCCCGGCCTGATTTTCGATCTCGATGGCACCCTGGTCGATTCCCTCCCGGGGATCGCCGCGTCCCTGAACCGCGCCCTCGGCCTCCTCGGCCTGCCGACCCACGGCCACCCGGAGGTCCGCACCTTCATCGGCAACGGCACGCTCGAACTCGCCCGCAAGGCCGTCCCCGCCGGCTCTCCCGACGACCTCGCCCGTCAGGTCGAAGCCGCTTTCAAGGAAGACTACGCCCTCACCTGGCCCGACGGCACCGCGCCCTATCCCGGCATTCCGGAATGCTTGGACACCCTCGTCGCCGCCGGCTTCCCGATGGCCATCCTTTCTAACAAGCCGCACCCTTTCACCGTCGAGATCGTCGCGCGCCTCTTCCCCGGCGTTCCCTTAGACCCCGTCCTCGGCCAGCGCCCGGAAACCCCGCGCAAGCCCGACCCGGAGGCCGCCCTCCAGATTGCCCGTTTCTGGGGCTTGGCACCGGAAAACTGCCGATTCATCGGCGATTCGACCATCGACATCGCCACCGCCCGAGCCGCCGGCATGCCCGCCGTGGCCGTTGCCTGGGGCTATCACGATCCCGCCGCGCTCCTGGCGGCCGGAGGCGGACACCTGGTCGAAAAAGTCCGCACGCTGCCCGCCGCCCTCGGCGCGGATTGAGCGTCAATCGGATCGGTGATTACAATGGGGTTACCCGGCACCTCCGGCAGCCCTTTTCCTGCAAGAGATGCCGCGTTTTCCGCAAGAACGAGGTGGCCAAATCGCCAGATCTGGTGCAGCCTGCTAGGTGGATAGGGCGGATAAAACCGCCGTCCCTTCACCCCAAATCAAACAGGAGATTAGAGATGCAAACTGCAAATGTGAACCTGCCCATTGTTGTCACCGTGCGCCACGAGGCCGTGACCGATTCGCTGCGCGATTACGCCCACAAGAAGATCGAGGGACTCCACCTCGACTACCCGCGCATCATCGAAGCCAAAGCCATTCTTGACGTTCAGAAAAACCGGCACATCGCCGAAATCATCCTCTTTTGCGCGAACCACATCACCATCGAGGCCCACACCGAAGGGCAGGACATGTACGCCGCGATCGACGAGACCATCGACAAGATCGCCCGCCGCATGCGCAAGCACAAGACGCGCCTCATGAAGATGAAGCGCCCGCACCGGAACGAGTCGATCCGCCACCTCGACGAGCGCTTCTTCCGCGACGAGATCATCGACCACCCGGAAGAGTCCGAGAAGGATCCGGAACCTTTCCTCGTGCATCCCGAGAAGTACCGTCTCAAGACGATGTACAAGGAAGACGCCGTCATGGAACTCGAGCTCTCGGAGCGTCCCTTCGTCCTCTACCGGAGCGCGCGCCGCGGTTGCCTGACCATCCTCTACCGCCGCAAGGACGGGGAATACGGCGCGATCGACATCGCGCCCGATGCCACCTGACCCGCGGTTCCTCCGACGCCCGTCCCGGTTTCCGCCGGGGCGGGCTTTTTCGTGTCTTTCCGCCGGCTCAGGCCGTGCCGAGTTCCAGCGCGCGCTGCTTCATCTGAGTGGCCATAAGGTTCAGCGCGTTGGCACGGGTCGGGGCGAGGTGCTCCTTGAGGCCGGTCCTGTCGATGAAGGACAGGTCGGCGGAAAGGATGGCGTCCGGAGTTTCCCCGTCGAGCACCCGCACGAAAAGCGCGATCATGCCCTTGGTGATGACCGAGTCCGAGTCCGCGGCGAAGCGCACCGCCCCGTTCTCCACGGTGGCATCGAGCCAGACCTGCGACTGGCAGCCCTTGATGAGGCGGTCGGCGGTCTTGAGGGCGTCCGCCATTGGCGGCAGCTTCCGGCCGAGGCCGATGACGTATTCGTAGCGCTCCTGCCAGTCCGGGAAGAAGGACAGCTCCTCGAGGACTTCCTGCTGTTTGTCGGCGATGCTCATCGCGGGGGGAGGGAACGGTGGGCGGCGCGGGATTGCACGCGGAAAGTTCTCACTCCGCCGTCACGGTCACGGGGACGGTGATCACGTTGTTGTCGTAATTGGTCTCGGGCAAGATGCCCTCGGGATTCACCGTGAGTTCCAGCAGGTAGTTCCCTGCCGGCAAGTCGCCGATCTCGATCCACTGCCCGGGCAGCCCGCTGTCATAGACATCGGCCCAGCCGGCCTGGATGCCCTGGTTCTCGCAGTCGTAGCGCGGGCCCGCCGCGGCGTCGCTGCGCCAGCGCAAGCCGTCGAGCAGGCAGAAACTCACCTTGTTGCCGGCGCGCAGCTCGTTGCCTTCCAGATCGAGCAGGCGGGACGAGGCGAAGGCCTTGAAATGGTAGTGGCCGTGGCAGTCGTGGTATTCGAAGAAGGGATTCCCCTCCGGCGATGGCATCACCATGTCCTGGGCTCCGAGGTTGCGGACTTCGGTGTTGTAGCGGAGCAGCCGCCGCTCGCCCGCGCCGATCAGGCCTTCCTCGACCTCGCAGGAAAGCTCGCTGAACTCCTCGACGCTGACGTAGGGCTCCAAGGCGTCCGCCCACGGCATGAGGTCCGCGCCGTTGCCGGCAACGTAGGCCATCAGCGTCCGCCCCGCGTAGGCCGTGGTGGCATCGAGCGCGATGAAATAGTCCCCGGCTTCGGTCGCCGGAATGGTGATCCGGCTGCCGTGATGGAGCACGGAAGACCCCGCGGCCGGCTTGCCTGCGGGCGGCACGCTGCCGCGGAGCACCGACAGCGTCGATTTCCCCTTCCCGCCCTCGCTCTGGATCACCAGCCGCTGGTTGGCGGTCACGATGATCCGGAAAAGATGCCGGCCGCCCTTGGCCGAGGCGAGGTGGCGGACCGGGGAGTCGCCGTCGAGGTCGAGGATGTCGCCGGGCGGGCGGACCTGATAGGTGGCCTCGGCGACCGGTCCTTCGGTGCCGCCGGAGGAATAGACCCGCGCCTTGAACGAGGTGTCGGCCGTGACTTCCAGCGTGGCGGGAGTCACGGCCGAGGCGGAAGTCGGATCGTTGCCGTCGGTGGTGTGGCGCACGACCGCCCCCTTGAGCCGGGTCGTGATCCGGCAGGTGACCGGTGCCGGGTAAATCCCCGGCTGCGGGCTGAAAACGGGCGGCAGCACGGCCCCTTTCTCCAGCGGGGTGATGGCCCGGAGCTGGACCCCGCTGTAGGTGCCTTCGGCCTGCAGTCCGATGTACCAGGGACCGGCCCCGGGTGCCTGCACCACGATCTGCTGGCGGGTGCCGGGATACACCGATTCGTAGTCGCTTTCCTCGCCGTTCCGGGTCGGCTGGGCACCCTGACGCAGGTAGAGCCGCACCCCGCCGCTGCCGCCGGTGGTCACCACCGTCAGACGCTGGGCACCTGTTGGCACCAGGACCTTGTAAACCGTCAAATCCCCCGGATCGGAAGCCGTCAGCCCGGCCATCGGCACCCCCGCCTGCAACACTTTCGGGAAGGGCGTGACCAAGCCGTGGCCATGCACTTGGACCGCGCTGGCGATGAGGAGGAGCAGGCTGAGGACCGTCTTCATGACGCGGGCAGCATGGCCGATTTCAAAGGATTGGAAAAGCCGAAGTTCAGGACGAGGGAACTACCGCAGCATCGCGACCGCCTTCCCCACCGCCGCGACCAGCGCGTCGACCTCCGCTTCCGTGTTGTAAACGGCGAACGACGCGCGGGTGGTGCCGGTGATCCCGAAGCGCGCCATCAGCGGCTGGCAGCAGTGGTGGCCGGTGCGGACCGCGACCCCCATCTGGTCGATCAGCGTGCCGAGGTCGTAGTGGTGGACCCCGCGGATGCCGAAGGACAGCGCCCCGGCCCGGCCGGACGGGCCGAACAGGTGGACGCCGTCCAGCGCCGAAAGCCCCTCCGCCGCGCGGCGGATCAGCTTGTCCTCGTGCACCGCGATCGCCTCGAGGCCGATGCCGTGGACGAAATCCAGCGCCGCCGCCAGCGCGATGGCTCCCTCGATGTTCGGCGTGCCGGCTTCATATTTGAAAGGCAGCTCGTTGTAGGTGGTCTTCTCGAAGGTCACCTCCTTGATCATCTCGCCGCCGCCGCGCCAGGGCGGCAGGGCATCGAGCACCGCCCGCTTGCCCCACAGCACGCCGATCCCCGTCGGCGCGTAAACCTTGTGCCCGGAAAAGGCCACGAAGTCCGCGCCGAGGGCCTGCACGTCGATGGCCAGATGCGGGATCGCCTGGGCGGCATCGACCAGCACCAGCGAACCGGCGGCTTTCGCGGCGGCGATCATCTCGCGGACCGGATTGACCGTGCCGAAGGCGTTGGAAATCCAGGTGAAGGCGGTCAGGCGGGTCCGCTCCGAAAGCAGCGCGTGGAAGGCATTCTGGTCGAGCGTGCCGTCGTCGTGGCACGGGATCACCTTCAAGCTCGCCCCGCTGCGTTCGCAGAGCATTTGCCAGGGGACGATGTTCGAATGGTGCTCCAGCGCGGAAATGAGCACCTCGTCGCCCGGCGCGAGGGTCAGGATCGCGGCGACCAGGTTGATCGAATCCGTGGTGCCGGCGGTGAAGATCACCTCGGCGGATTCCGCGGCGTTCAAGTGCCGGGCCACCGTCTCGCGCGCGGCCTCGTGGGCGGCGGTGGCGGCGCGGGCCAGGTGATGGGTGCCGCGGTGGATGTTCGCGTTGATTTCCTCGTAGTAGCGGCGGGAGGCGTCGAGCACCGCCCGGGGCTTCTCGGTGGTCGCCGCATCGTCGAGATACACGAGCGGCCGGCCGTTCACCGACTGCGCGAGGATCGGGAACTCCGCCCGGACCGTGGTGGGATCGAATGCCATGTGCGGCCAAGGGAAACGCGGGGCGCGGCGAATGCACGCGAAAAGTCCGGCCGCCTCAACCTTGCTTGGGCAAGTGCTCCTCGCAGTACTCCTTGCCGTCGGGCAGCGTGTAGAATTGCAGGTCTTCCGAATCCCGCTCGGTGCGCTGGCAGGTTTCGCAGCGGTGGAAGCTGGTCCCTTCCGGCTTGCTGGCAATGTTGAACTTCCGTCGCCGCTGCGCCGCCTTTACCAGCGTCTTGCGGCCGTGGACCACGTCCGGCAGCACCCACAGCGCATACGGAATCAGGGCCGGGATCGTCAGGAACAAGCTGGCCGGGTTGACCATGGCGTTGAGCAGCAACAGCACCCCGGTGATCCAGCCGAAGACCCTCACCTGAACCGGAAAGAGGAAGAACATCAGGAACTCCACCTTCGGGAACAGGGTCGCGAACGCGAGGAACAGCGAGGTGTAAAGCAGGGATCCGCTGGCGATCGAAAGCGGCTCGAAGATGAAATGAGACACGATCAGGCCGCCCCAGACGGTCAGGATGTAAAGGGTGGTCCGGGTCGCCCCCCACTCCCCTTCCAGCGCGTCGCTGATCATGAAAGAGATCCTCACCGCGAAGAACAGGAACAGTGCGCCGAACGGGGTGAAGCTCTGAAGCCCCATCGGCGTGAAGAGGAAGGTGAAGACCCGCCACACCTCGCCGGACATCACCTTGTCCCGGTCGAAATCGAGCATCAGCGCGAAGTCCTGCTGCACCCACTGGCAGGCGTAGGCGATGACCCCGAGGAAGGTCAGGTACTTGAACAGCCCCTCGAAGTGGATCCAGTCCAAGCGTCGTTCGATCTTCTCCAGCCAGCGCACGGGCGGAGCAAAGCGGGGCGGGCGGGAAGAGGCAAGGAACAAGCCGTTCTCCCGCCGCGGACGGGAGGCATGCCGGGGGTCGCGGAATTTTTTTCGCCGACCGTGTTACGCCCCGGAGCGGACGGACCCATGCAGGGATGTCAGCGCCCGCCACCGGGCCACGACCTTCCAACCAACCACAACCAAAACAGAAAGAACCAGGACCATGAAAACCAACCGCAACACCATCGCCAAGCTGATCGCCGCCTCCGCCGCCCTTATCACCATCTCCACCGGCTCGGCCGTCAACCGCACGCTGATCCTCCTCCAGGAGAACAACGACGGGAACTCCTACATGACCGACGCCCTCCCCGCCGGTCCGACCCGCGACGCCGCCGACGCCATCGTCGATAGCTTCATCGAGGGCGGCGAGGCCGCCAAGTTCCAGACCCTCGCCCTCGGCCGCTACCAGCGCTTCGTCAACCTCTCCGACGCCGCCTGCACCCGCGCCAACCTGCTCGCCGAGCTGATCAAGCAATCCAAGGAAGGCCACGTTGTCGACCTCGCCATCCTCGGCCACGGCAGCCCGGAGTCGCTCCGCCTGAACGGCGAGAACCTCACCGGCCAGACCACCTCCACCCTCATCAACCCGATCACGGGGGTCCGCTCGACCTTCACGAACACGGGTAGCATCCGCACCCTGCTGAGCGATGCCCGGGCCCGGGAAGGCTCGACCTTCAACTTCAAGCTGCGCCTCGTCCACATGTGCAACTGCTTCGGCGCCACCACCAACGACGACTGGCTGGCGATCGGCGCGAAGACCTCGGTCGGCGCCCCGCTCATGAACTGGATGCCGGAGCCGATGATCACCTACTTCTGGGACGACTTTGTTAAAAACGACAAGCGCGCGATCCAGGCCGCCTCCGACTCGCTGGCCGCCACCCGCCTCGTCTGGCAGTTCGTTCCCGGTTACAACACGGTCCAATCGAACGGCCTGACCAAGCTCCAGGAGACCCAGCAGGTCGCGGCCGGCAACGTGAACCTGATCTTCAAGGACGAATACCAGCTCGCCCTGAACCAGTCCCGCACCGTCACGGTGCAGGCCAGCCAGACCCACAACTTCCCCGCGGTCTATCTCGTCGCCGGCCAGAAATACACCTTCACCTCGGGCAGCAGCGACACCTGGCAGAACGGCATCGCCCCCTTCGCCACCACCGTCAACGCCAACGGCTACACCCCCGGCCCGATGGACGCGCTGCGCCGCCACCCCGCCAACATGATGCGCCTGATCGGCGAGCGCTTCACCCGGCCGAACTCCAGCGCCCTCAACTTCATCGGCGGCAGCGGCTTCAGCATCGGCCGCAGCCTCACCCACACCGCCTCCGGCCACGGCTTCCTCAACCTCTACGCCAACGACATGATCGGTGCCTACGCCGACAACTCGGGATCGATCGCGGTGACCATCAAGCGGGTCGAGTGAGCCCTTCCCCCCGACCAAAAACCCGGGCGTCCCTCCTTCGCGGAGGGGCGCCCTTTCCGCAAACCACGACTCTTTCCATCCCGATGAAAACGAAGACGCTCTTCCTGACCGCCGCCTCCGGCCTGCTCCTCGCCGCCGCGGCCCTGCTCACGATCCCGGCCGAATCCGCCGCCCCCGCCGCCGCCGAATCCCGCCCGCGGGCGAAGCTCGCGAAGCGCAGCGCGCAAGCGCCGGCCGCCGCCGGGGATTCGCGGTCCGAACGCCCCACCGACTTCGAAGATCCGGAGGAAGCCCGCCACCTTGCCGCCTGGCGCGATCGACTCGCCGCCCTCGAAGCCGAAACGGGCGACCGCGAGCAGGCGGTCCGGACCCTGCTGGAAGAGATCGACGCCACCTACCGCCTCTGGGTGGAAGGCGAGCTCGGCCCGCTGGTCGGCCTGACACCCGCCGAACGCTACGACCCGCTCGCCGAGATCCAGCAGGCGATGACCGAGGGCACCACAGCGATCCTCGACCAGCTCGGCCTCGAAGAAAGCCGGCGCCTGTCCGCCACCGCCAGCCCGGCGGAAGCCCTCGCCGCGGAAACCCAGTATGCCGAAGCCGCCGGTGATTCCGCCGCCCGGCTCGCCCTGCTGCGCTTGGATCGCGAACGCCAGGTCCGGCTGGAGCAGGCGTTGGCGATCGCCGACGAGGCCGCGCGCAACCAAGCCGTGGCGGAACTCGATGCCTGGTACGACCAGGGCCTCGGCGGCATCTTTACCCCGGCGGAACCCTGAGCGCGCCTCAGGCCGGCGCCACCAGCAGCGAACGCAGGTGCATCATCTCCGCCTCCAGGTCGTCGTCGGGACCCAGCGTCTCGGCGACGGCTTCGCGCAGGCGGTCGCGCAACCGCCCGCGCAATCGGCTGATCGCCATCTTCACCGCCGCCTCGTTCATGCCGAGCTTCGCCGCCGTTTCCTCCAGCGTCGCCGGCTTGGCTTCGAGATGGGTGAAGGGCAGCAAGGCATCATACAGCGCGCGCTTGCCCTCCTTCTCCATGTCGGCGGCAAGCCCCGACATCACCTGTTCCATCAGGCTCTTCGCCCAGCGCCGCTCGAACAAGGCGTCGGGCGTCAGCTCGTCCACCGGCTCGGCGGCGTAGCCGTGCTCGGCCACCGCCTGGTCGATCGAGACCGGCGCGACCCCGCCGCCGCGCTTCTGGCGGTTCGCCGTGCGGCGCTGGTTGGCGAGGAAATGCTTCACGCACCCCAGCAGGAAAGTCCGCAGCTTGCCTCGCTCGCGGTCGGCGTGGTCGAGGAACTCGCCCTGCGACAAACGCAGCAGGAATTCCTGGGTCAACTCCTCCGCCTCGGCCGGCCGCACGCCGCTGCGCCGGATGAAGGCGTAGATCGGAAGCCAGTAGCCGCTGCAGATTTCCTCGAGCGCCCGGCGGGTTTCCGCGGTCGGTTCATCGCTCCGGGCGCGCTGCACGATGCTCCATCGCGTCTGCGGAAATTGCCCGGCGAGGGTGCGGTCGTCACCTTTCATGACCGACGCTGGCAAAGCCGCCAACTCCTTGCAATTCCGAACCCGCCGCGGGCCCGGCGGGGCTCGGCAGATTTTTTTCGCCGGGCCGTGTTACGCCCCGCGGGCAAGGGACCAATGGAAGGATGTCACGGTTCGCACGAGCGACCTGCCAAACCACTCATTCAACGAAAGAAAGGACCCCGAATCATGAACTCCCGCCTCATCAACCCTGTCATCGGACTCACCGGAAAACTCCGCGGTCTGACCCATGCCTTCCGCACCCTCTGCTGGTCCGCGCTGGTGGCCGGCATGCTCGGCCAGGCGGTCGCGCAAAGCCGCCCGGCCATCTCCAAGTTCACGCCCGCCAAGGCTCCCACGACCGCGCTGGTCACGATCACCGGCACCAACTTCGACCGCGACATCAACGGCAACGTGTGGAGCGGCACCCCGCCCTACACCGTGCAATTCGGAGGCTCGGGGGACGTCACACCGACCTTCATCTCCAGCACGCAGCTCCGGGTGGCGGTTCCAAACAACGCGACCAACGGCCCGGTGCGGCTCCGCGCCTTCGGAGCAGGCCAGGTGGTGATCAGCCAGAGTGCGAAGAACTTCACCGTCAAACAAGTCACGCGCCCCGCGATCACCTCCTTCTCGCCGGCCAGCGGCGGGCCGGGCACCGAGATCACGATCACCGGCACCAACTTCCAACGCAGCTCACTGGGCACCCGCTGGTCCGGCAGCCCGCCCTACCGGGTGCAGTTCTTCAACGGCAGCCAGCCGCTCGAAGCCGTCCCGACCTTCGTCTCCAACACCCAGATCCGGGTCGTGGTGCCGAACAACGCGAGCGCCGGCCAAAGCCCGCTGCGCCTCCGCCAGAACGGCGTGGTCTTCAACACCAGCGGCACCGCGTTCACGGTGACCCGGACGTCGACCACCACCCCGACCACGCCCACCAACCCGCCCCCGCCTCCGGCCGGCAGCACCACCCTGCGCCTGGTGAACAACACCCAGTATAACATCGTCAGCCTCACCCTGAACGGCTCGGAACAGTTCACCCCCGGCAGCGGCGTGCTCAGCGGCAGCACCGTCAACCTCGGCACCACCGCGGGCAACAAGACGCTGGTCGCCGGCCTCGGCTTCGTCCTCCCCGACGGCAGCCGCGACATCTGGTTCACCTTCACCCGCTCGATCAACGTGACCAGCGGACAAACCAACACGCAGACCTTCGCCCGCATCACCGTCGGCCAGCTGCTGACCATGGGCGCGGCATCGACCACCTGGAACGGCACCTTCTTCGACGACAACGGCGCCCCCCGCGCGGCACGCTTCGTCTTCAGCAGCAACGGCAGCTGGCAGTTCTTCGTCGACGGCGTGGCCAACGGCAGCGGCACCTTGACCGAAGTCTCGTGGCCCAACTCGTCGCCCACCGTCACCTTCCGCATCAACAGCACCCTGCCCGCCATCACGATCTCCCACCCCTTCGGCAGCTTCTTCTTCCGGAACGGCCCGCCGAGCTTTCCGATCATCCAATACGTGAAGCAGTAGCCGCCCCGAACTCCCGTGCCCGCCGGCGCCGCGCAAGCCACCTTGCGCGGCGCCTGCATTTTCCCATCCGCGGCACGATAGAAAAAATCATCTCCCCGGTGTTACCCGGCGGAACGAATGAACCCATGGAAGGGTGCATGAAACGAAACACCACCTTCACGATCGCCTCCGCCTTCCTGCTCGCCGCCACCTTGCTGGCCTTCCGGCCGGACACGGGCGTCACGACCTCGGAACCGACCCTCGAAGCGCCGGCTTCGCCCCGCCCGCAGCGCTTTCCCGAAGCGCGACCGGCGGTCCCCCGCGAAGTTGAGCAGCGCGTCGCGTTGCGCGCCGCCGATGTCTTGCCAACGGATCCCGTCTCCGCAGCAGCCGTCACGGATGGCGGGCCGGAGCTCGCGCTCGCCGATGCGATCGCGACCACCGGCTGCTGGATCCAAGAACAACTCGGCGGCCTGGCCGGGCTGCCGCCGGTCGAACGCCTGCAGCGCCTCGCCGAAATCGAAACCGCGGCCCGCGACTTCACGCTGGCGGCCCTGGAGCCGCTGGACATCGACGACGAGACAAGGGTCCACGCGACCGCTTGTGCGCTGGAACCCGTCTGGGCCGAGATCCAGTACGCGAACGCAGCCCCGGATCCCGCCTCGCGCCTCGCCCTGCTGCGGCTCGACCGCGAGCGCATGACCCGCTTCCAGAAGGCCCGTGCCCTGGTCGACGAAAACGAACGCGCCGAGGCGATGGCCGAGCTCAGCATCTGGTATCAGGCGAGCTTGGACAGCCTCTTCGCGAGCGACGCGACCCCTTGAGCGGACTTCCGGTCACAAGCCGAGCTCGTCCAGGCGGCCGGCCAACTCCCCCAAGTCCCAAGAAAAAACCCGATGCAGCCGCGTCAGCGCGATCAACTGCTTGCCATCCCGTGAAAACCCCAGCGCCCGGATGCCGGGATCGAGCGGCAGGATCAGCCGCATCCGCGTGCCGTCCCGCCCGACCAGTTCGATCGCGCCGTGATCATCGAGCGTCGCCGTGAGTTCCCCGTGGGTCGCGGCGACTTTCGTCGATGGCGTGACGGGCGGCTCCGCGGGCCGGGCCTTTTCAGGATCGCCGCCCGGCCACAGCTCGCAGGATTTCTCCCCTTCCTCGTCGAGGACGGAGACCCGCCATCCGCCGTCGGGCAAGACGTCGAGCACCGAACTTCCCGGCACGCGCGGCACCCGCTTCGTGGCTCCCGGCTTGCCGTCCGGCCCGATGGAAAGCCGCTCCAATCCGCCGGGGACCTGGATCAGGACCTCGCAGTCTCCCAGCCACCACGCCGCCGACCGCACGTCGATGCGCTGGTTCTCTAACAGATGATGGCCGGTCTGCCGCTGTTCCGCGACCGACCACACGGCGAGGCAGCCGTTGGAGACGCTGAGCAGGTGTTTCCCGTCCGGCGACAAGCTCATCCCGAAGACCGCGCCGTCGGACTTCGCGCGGGCCGCTTCGGTCCACTCGCGGACGGAAACCGGTGAAGCCACCGGCCAGACCCGGACCTTGCCATCGCGACCGGTCGCCCGCAGCTCGTCCCCGGCCGCGGAAAAGGCGAGGTCCGACGCCTGGAACTTCAGCGTGCACCAGGTCGCTCCGGTGGCCGCTTCGGCGAGCGCGATGACGCCATCGTCCGACGCCACCGCCAGCAGGCCGCCGCCGGGATCAAAGGCCAGGTGCTGCGGTATCCCGGTGACCGGCATCGTGGCACAAATTGCGCCGTCGGCAGCCGTGAGCACGACGACTTCGCGCCGGTCTCCCGCCGCGACCGCCAACCGCTCGCCATCGGCCGACCACGCCGCGGCGCAGCGGGCTTGCGCGCCGCCCCACTGCCACGGCTTGCCGGGAGCTGTTAGACCGCGGACCTCGTAGCCGTTCTCACCGGCGGCCGCATAGCGCCGGCCGGTCGGATCGACGGTCAGGAATCGAAGCATCGGACCCGGCGGCGCCAGCACCGCCGCCGCCTGGCCCGATCGTTCGAGCAACGTTCCAAGCTCGGTTTCCGCCAGCACCAGACCGCTGCCATCCGGCAGGAAGTCGCCGGTGATCTCGCGCCCGTCCGGCGGCATCCACTCGCGGATCGGACGCCCGTTCTCCCACAAGCGCCCCGCGCCGGACTGATGGAAGGTGAGCACCCGTTCGCCCGAGCGCTTCCACGCGGCGACCGGATCCCCGGCATCCGCCGGGGCTTCCTCCGCAGGCAGGATCCGCGGCTCCGGCGAAAGGTCCGGCCGCGCCAGCAAGGCCGCGGCCTCGTCGCGGATCTCCGGCGACTTCGCGATGCCCGACGCCTGACGCAGCAGCGACAGCCCCCGCTCGCGATGTCCCGGCGAACCTAACAGCCGCTCCGAACGCGCCTGGTCGATCAGCGACCGCTGCAGCTTCTGCCGGGCATCGGCCAAGGCCTCGCCGCGCTGGTGGTTGCTCACCGCAAGCATCGCGCCGCCAACCAGCGTCACGCCGAAAAGGGCCGCCAGCAAGCCGGCCGACAGCGGATGACGCCCGGCCCAACGCCACGCGGCTTCGACCGGCCCGACCGGCCGCGCTTTGATCGTCCGCCCGCTGCTCCAACGCTCCAGATCGTCGGCGAACTCCTCCAGGCTCGCGTAGCGGTCCGCCGGCTTGCGCTCGAGCGCCTTCAGACAGATCACCGACAGGTCGCGCGGCAACTCCGGCTTCAGCGTATCGGGCGGCGCGATCGGGTCGTCGGCAATCGAGCGCAGCAGGGCGGCCACGTTTTCCTTCGACGGATGCGGGCGCTTGCCGGTGAGGCATTCGTAAAGCACCGCGCCCATGCTGTAGAGATCGCCCGCCACGGTCGCGTCGCCCACCGAGCCGGCCGCGACTTCCGGCGGCATGTAGTGCGGCGTGCCGAAGAACGACTCGGTGCGCGTCAGCACCGGCCCGTGGTCGGCCAGCGTCAGCTTCGCCAGCCCGAAGTCGCTGACACAGGCGCGGCCGTCGTCGAGGAAGAGGAAATTGCCCGGCTTCAGGTCGCGGTGCAGCACGCCATGCTGGTGGGCGTGATGCAGCGCACGAGAAAGCCCGGCCATCAGGGCGGCCGCCTCTTTCGGCGGTAGCGGCCCGCGCAGCAAGCGGTCCGCCAACGTGCCGCCGCTCGCCAGCTTCATCGAGAAGAAGGGCGCGCCGTCCGCCTCGCCGACTTCATAGACCGGCAGGATCCCGGGATGATCGAGCGCCGCCATCGCCCGCGCCTCCAGTTGGAAGCGAGCCAGCATTTCCGGCTCCTCCGCGAACTGCGGCAACAGGACCTTCAGCGCCACCTCGCGCTCCGGCTTCAACTGCCGTGCGTGATAGACGACGCCCATCCCGCCGCGCGAGATCTCGCCGAGGATCTCGTAGCCCGGCACCACGACCTCCGCCGGCCGCGCCGCGTCCCACAGCGCCGCCATGAAAAAGTCCTCGGCGGGCAGGCCTTTGTTGGAAATGTCGTCCATCGGAGATCCGCCGCGCCATCCCATCCGCGATGCCGCCCGCCGGAAAGCAATTTCAGCCCGGCCTCCGCGGCGCGTTTTGACTTCCCAGCCGGGGCCGCGTCCGGCTATCCCGTGGCGAAAATCCCATGCGCATCCCCACCCTGCTCCTCCTGCTCGCGCTCCATGCCGATGCCGCTCCGACCGGCTCGGTCACCGGCACCGTCCCGCTCCCGGCCCGGCCGCGCGGCCGGATCGCGGTGGAGAAATACACCGGCACCATCTCCGGCAAGGTCTCGCCGCCGCCGCCGCCCCGCGCCGGAGTGTGGATCGAAGGCAAGGACACCGCCGCCCCCGCGTCGCCGCCGAAGATCGCCCTCAACCAGAAAGGCTACCAATTCGCCCAGAGCCTGCTGGTCGTGCCGCTGCGCACCACGGTCGAGTTCCCCAACGACGACCCGGACTTCCACAACGTCTTCTCGCTGTCCCGCACCAAGCGCTTCGACGCCGGGCGCTACAAGAAGAGCGAACGCCCCGCGCCCGCCGTCACTTTCGACAAGACCGGACTGGTCCGCCTGCAATGCGAGATCCACGACCACATGAAGGCGGTGATCCTCGTCGTCGACAGCCGCTACTTCACGACCACCGATGCCGCCGGCAAGTTCACCCTCACCGGCCTGCCGCCGGGCACCTACACGCTCCACGCCCAGTTCGACGAAAAGGCGAAGTGGTCCACCTCCATCACCGTCAGCGCCGGCAAGACCGTCGCCGCCGATTTCACCCAAACCGCGGTCGTGCCGTGAAGCGCTTCCTCCTGCCCTTCACCGCCGCGGCCGCGTGCGCCCAGGACGGCATCTCGTTCGGCCCGGAGAACGGAAACTTCCAGATCGACCTCCGGCCGTCGATCGAAGCCGTGCTGTGGTCCGGCGACACGCCCGCGCCCGCCTTGCTCGGCTACGATGACGATGCCTTCTTCGCGCCGCGCTTCGCGCTCGAGGTCGATGCCGCCGCGGGGGAGCACTTCACCTTCCACTCCAGCACCCGCTGGGACCGCGGCTTCGATGCCGGCAGCGCGCCCGATGGCGAACTGCGGATCGACGAGGCCTTCCTCCGCTGGCGGGTCTTCGACGACCAGAGGCTGAACTTCCAGATCGGCAAATACGCCTCGTTCTTCGGCTCGTGGTCCGGCCAGCACGACTTCTTCGACGATCCCTTCCTGCTCGCGCCGCTGCCTTACAGCCAAATCATCGGCGTCAGCCCGACCTCGCCGGGCAGCCCGCTCAACACCGGCGGACCGGCGGGTCCCGGCGGTCCGGGTGGTCCGGGGGGACCGGGTGCCGGCGCCTTGCCGCTCTCCATGCTGCCGAAGGACAGTTGGGCCTCGATGATCTGGGGTGCCGGCTACGGGATCGGCGGCGGCGTGTTCGGATCGACCGAACGCTTCGACTACGCCCTGGAGGTGAAAAACTCCGCGTTGTCGTCCCATCCGGACACCTGGCAAGAGATCAATTTCAGCCATCCCACCGTGACCGCCCGCGTCGGCTACCGGCCGGACGCGACCTGGGCGCTCGGGCTTTCCGCCAGCCGCGGGTCCTGGCCGGAAGTGAATGCCGCCGGCGTCGACCGCGACGATCTGGTCCAGAACTCGCTCGGCCTCGACGTCCGCTGGGCCCGTCACGACTGGATCGTCTCCGGCGAAGTGTTGCTGACCGAATTCGAAACCGCCAGCTCCGGCGACCTGCAAGCCGCCTCCTGGTTCGTCCAGGCCCGCTACAAGGTCTCGCCGGGCGTCTGGCTCGCCGCACGCATCGGCCAGATGCTCGCGAACGAAGCCGTCGGTCCCGGCGGCGCGCCTTTCGCGTGGCAGTCGGATGTCTGGCGGGCGGAAATCGGCGGCGGCTGGCGCATCCGGCCCGAGGTTCTCCTCAAGGCCGGCTACACCTTCACCCACACCGAGGACGACCCGGTCGCCGGAGAGCACCTGTGGGGCACCGGCATCGGCTGGCGCTTCTAGGGCTCAACCGCGCCGACGGCGCCTACCGAGCAGGCCGGCTCCCGCGATCAGGAGCAGCGCCGACGAGGGCTCGGGCACCGCGGCGATCCAGCGGCTTTCCAGCCCGCCGGCTCCGGTGCCGTTGACGTGCGCCGCCGAGTAAAACGGCCCGTCGCCACCATCCGGAGCGCTCAGGAACGTGAAAGAAGAAGCGAGGAGGCCGGGGCCGCTCACCGTGTATCGGACCGAGTCTCCCGCCGTGAACCGGTGCTCGTTCGTCCCGGAGGTATCGAAGGTCAGGCGGATGTCGAAGAACCCGTCGCCGTCCGCTTTGAAGCCGTTCGTCGCCTGCCCGATGGTCGGCAGGATGAAGGCACCGGTCTGGTTCTGCAGCGTGAAGGAAAGCTGGGTCACGTCCATGGCGGGATCCAGGTTCATGAACCACTCGGAGACGAACTCGCCGCCCGTCAGGTTGGTTGTCATGAATTCGATGATCACCACGTTCGGAACGGAACTCGTGGTGGTGACGGTCAACCACGGCACCGGACCGGCCGGCGGGGCGTCCGGCTCGCCGAAAGGATGGTCGAGCTGCAGGGTCGCGGCATGCGAAGTCAGCACGGAAGCTGCGCAGGAAAGCGCGGCCTTCCACAGGTTGGATCGGGTGTTCATGGGTGGGTGGGTTGGGGTTGGCGATCGCCGGAGCGGTCGATCACGCTGCCATGACTCCATCGCGAAAGCCTTCGCACGGCTCCGCAAATCCTCCCATTCCCTCCCCATCAATCCCGAATCCGCGCACCGTCACAGCTTCTCGATCCGGAACACCACAGGCGTGCTGTTGATGCAATCCAGCGCCTCGATCTTCCGCAGCGTCTCCTGGAGCAGGCCGAAGCGGCAGGTGTGCAGCAGGAAGACCATGTCGAGGAAGGCCGCGTCGGGCTGGTCCGGCTTGACCGGCGAATGGGTGCCGGAAATGCCGATCCCGGCGTCGGCCAGGACCCGCGCCACCTCGGCGATCACGCCCGGGCGGTCGGTGACATCGAAGCGGACGTAGTAGGCCGTTTCCGTGTCCTCCACCGGCAGCAGCTCGCCCTTCTCGCGATACGGCAGGAAGCCGCGGTGGCCGTTGGCATGGGCCAGCGAGCGGGCGGCTTCGACCAGGTCCGCGACCACCGACGAGGCAGTCGGATCCTGCCCCGCGCCGCGACCGTAGAAAAGCGACTCACCCGCCGCATCGCCGTGAACCGCCACCGCGTTGAAGACACCCTGCACGCTGGCGAGGATGTGCGACTTCGCGATGAAGGACGGCTGGACGCGCAACTCGACCGCGCCGTCCGCATGCTCGCGGACGACGGCCAGCAGTTTGACCACGTAGCCGAGGCGGGTCGCGAACTCAATGTCGATCGGTCGGACTTGCTCGATCCCCGCGACATGGACTTTCGCGGGATCGATCGGGAAACCGTAGGCCAGCGTCGCCAACAGGATCGCCTTGTGGGCGGCATCCCAGCCGTTCACGTCGAGCGCCGGGTCGGCCTCCGCGTAGCCCAGCGCCTGCGCCTCGGCCAGGGCGGCGGGGAACTCGAGCGCGGCGTTGGTCATCCGCTCGAGGATGTAGTTCGAAGTGCCGTTGATGATCCCGACGATCGAGTGGATGCGGTTGCCGATGAAGGATTCCTGGACCGTCTTGATGATCGGGATGCCGCCGGCCACCGCGGCTTCGAAATGGATCGGCGTGTCGTGTTCCTTCGACAGCGCGAACAGTTCCACGCCGCGCTCGGCGAGCAGGGCCTTGTTGCCGGTGACCACCGGCTTGCCGGCCTTCAGCGCGGCGGCGACAATGTCAAAAGCATCCGTGGTGCCGCCGATCAGCTCGACGACGATGTCCACCGCGGGATCCTCGACCAGTTCGCGCCACGAGGTCGTGAGGACTTCCTCCGGCAAGGTGACCGGCCGCAGTTTCGCGGGGTCGCGCACCAGCACCTTGGCGATTTCCAGTTTCACCTGGCCGCCGGTGCGGGCGGAAATCAGGCCGGCATTGCGTTCGAGGGCGAGCACCACGCCGGAGCCGACGGTGCCGAGACCGGCCAGGCCGATGCCAAGGGATGAGCAGTTCACGCGGCGGACTGTCGGCCCGCGGCGGGGGGCGGAAAAGCCCAAAGCGGGTCAGACATCGGGCATTTTCTCCGCGGCGAGCCAGTCGCCGATGTGGTCGCCCGGCAGCCCCTTCTCGATCCGCGAGCGGTAGTTCAGGTAGGCGGCGACCTCGACGCTATGGGCGGATTTCCCGGCAGACGAAGGCTTCGCAGCCTTCGGAGCGGCCGCTTTTTTCGCGGCTTTCGTCGCCGCCTTCTTGGCGGGAGTCTTGGCAGCGGCTTTCTTCGCCGCTTTCTTGGCAGCTTTTTTCGCAGGCATGGCCCTTCCATCCCAGCACGGGGGATGCCAGCGGGCAAGCAGCATCGCGGGACGGCTCACTTCCCCGCCCGCACCGCAAAGCGATACCGTCCGCTGCCGACCTTCATCCGGTGCACCGGTGCCTCCAGCAATTCCACGCCCTCCGCCTCCGCCAGCGGCTTGCCGGACTCGGTGACGACTTCGCCTTCCGCGACCGGCAGCTCGACCAGCGCCTCGCTGTCCGGCGGGATCACGATCTCGAACTCCTTCACGCCCGCGGCGGCTTTCCAGTTCGACTCGATCCTCCCGCGCACGCTGCGGTGCGACGACTTCACCCACTCCAGGCCGTGGCCGGTCTGCGGGCGGATCACGATGCGGTCGAAGCCCACGGCATCGTCCGCCGCCTGGATGCCGCCGAGATGGCGGATGAACCAGGCCGAGATGGAGCCGAACATCGGGTGGTTGTGCGAGAAGGTGTTGTCGCTCTCCTTCCAGGTCTCCCACAGCGTGGTCGCGCCGTTCTCCAGCATCCAGCCCCAGGACGGGAAGGTCTTGCGATCCGCCAGCGCGATGGCGACGTCGTGCCGGCCGCGGCGCGTGAGTTCCTCCATCAGGAAACGGGTGCCGAAGATGCCGGTGCTCAGCGAGGGACCGTCCGGCGCCGCGCCGAGGTCCGCGACCAGCTTGTCGAACACAGCCTGGCGCGCGGCCTCCGGCACCACGCCGAACGCCAGCGCCATCACCTGCTCGGATTGCGAGCCCCCGCCGACCTTGCCGGACGAGGGATCGAGGAAAGCCTTCACCCAGGCCGCGGTGGACTCGTCCGCCATCTTCCCGAAGCGCACGGCGTCGCTCTCGCCGCCGATGATCCGCGACAGCCGGGCCAACCGCCGCGCGGTGTCGATGAACATCGGCGTGGTCAGCACCGGGCCGGCGATCCTTTTCAAGGCCTCGTGGTCGCCAAGACCCGAAGTCACCAGCCCGTCCTTGCGCTTCGACGCCTCGAGATCGAACCACCGGATCGCCGCCGGGAGCTGCTCCGCGATCAGCGCCTTGTCACCGTAGTGCTGGTGGAGCTGCTCTAACAAAAGCGGATGCACCATCGCCCAGCCGACGCCGCAGTACTGCACGCCGACGAAAGGTGCCGTGTCGGTGAAGTTCCCGTCCGGACGCGCGCCGTCCGCCCAGTCGCGCACGGTCTTGGCGTAAAAGCCGGCCATGTCGAAGTTCATCAGATACGCCTCGCTGGTCACCGCGATGTCGCCGCCGTAGCCGAAGCGCTCGCGGTGCGGACAGTCGGACTGCACGCTGACGACGTTGTTGAGGAAGGTGTTGCGGGTGATCTTCTGGATCCGGTTGAAGAGCTCGTTCGAGCAGGAGAAGGAACCGGCATCGGGCAGCTCCGAATGCAGCCGGATGCCCCGGATGCTTTCCAAGGCCGGTGCCTCTAACAGCCCGGTGATCTCCATGTAACGGAACGCGTGGAAGGTGAAGTCCGGCCGATAGGTCTCCTTGCCGCCGCCGCCCGCGGTGAAAACGTCCTGTTGCCACGCGATGGCCGGCGCACCGGGTCCGCCGATCGGGCTCTCCACGCCCTGCTTGTCCTTGCGCATCCCCTTGATCTGCCCGCAGACGCTGGTCATCGGGTTCAGCGTGCCGTCGGGGTTCAGGATCTCGCCGTAGCGAAGCACGATGCGGTCGCCCGCCGGAACCTCGAGATCGATCTCGGGGATGCCGGTGAAATTCGTGCCGAAGTCCACGATGAACACGCCCTTCGCCGGCGAGTTGACCGCCACCGGCCGGATCGTCTCCGTGGCACGCACCGGCGGCATGTCGAGGATCGGCTTCAGCGGTTCCAGCGGTGCATCGCTGACACGAACGGCCTTCCACGCGGAGGCATCGAAGCCGGCCTTGTCCCAGCCAGCGATCGCGAGCCGGGCATCGCGCTCTTCTCCAAGGAAGATGCTGTTCCTCAGCGTCGGGCCCGGCGCGACCTTCCAGCCCGGGCCGGTGGTGACCGTGGTGCTCGTGCCGTCGGGGTGCTCGACGACCAGGCAGGCGATCGCCCGCGGCCGGCCGGTGACCAAGCTGCCGCGGATGTTGCGATGACCCCACATCCGCAGCGGCAGCGGGTTGAACCAGCCGTTCCCGAGCGAGAGCCCGAGGCAATTCGCGCCCTCTTTCACGGCAGCGGTCACATCGTGGCTGCGGAAGAGGATGCGCTTGTCGAAGGCCGTCCACGGCGGGTCGAGCGCCTCGTCGGCGAGCCGTTCACCGTTCAGGCTGGTCCGCACGTAACCCGGCCCCGCGACATGGAGCCGCGCCCGCACGACCGGCTTGGCCAGCGTGAATTCCCGCCTCAACAAGGGCGCAGGGTCGGGCCGGTAGAAATCCTCGTCCTTCAGCGGATTGTCGAGGCCATCGTCGATCCAGCGCGCGCCCTGCCAGTCGGCCGGCGACATCGGCGCGATCTCCAGCAGCGCCGGCTGGCTCCATGCCGACGCCTGCCCCGCGCGGTCCCAGCAGCGGACTTTCCAATGGTAGCGCTTGCCCGCTTCCAGCGCCTTTCCGCCATAGGTCGCCGAGGGCGAGCGCGGCGCGGCCTGCTTGCCGGAGTCCCACAGATCGCCCTGGTCCTTGGCCAGGACTTCGGCGCTGCTTGCCACCAGGACCTGCCAGGCCGTCTGCGCTTGCGCCCGCTGTTCCGACTCGACCCGCCAGGACAGCCGCGGCTGCGAGGAAACGACCGCCCCGCCGACGAGACCGTCGCCCCGCAAGTCCAGCGGGACCAGCTCCGCCATCGCGATCCCGTGAAGCGCCGCCGTCATCAGGGCCAAGCGAATCCAGCGGACGGGCGGAAGGGAAGCGGCATTCATCCCGGTCCTTTAACAACCCGGAACGCGAAGGCAAGGACCGTCGCCCCAAGGCTCTTCCACGCGGAACAGGAACCCGCCGCAAGCGACCCGCCTACCCGCCGGACTCCGGGAGCTTTCTCAAGCTCTCCAGGTAGGCATTCTTCGGCAGCGGCCGCACTTCCCGCGCGGGCTCGGCCAGCATGCCCTCCACCCGGGTCGTGCTCCCGCGGCTCAGCTCCTCGATCAGGCCGGCTTCGGGCAGGTTCTTCCAGTAGCGCTTCGGCATCTCGGATTGCATCGCCTTCAGCTTGAGCCGCGCGGGATTGAAAATGCTGCGGTAGTAGGTGCGCCAGATCTCTTCCAGCGCGTCGGCATCGCCGCAGGGATCCGCGGCCACCCCGGGGCCCAGCCGGAACTCGCCGCCGATCCAGTGCGCGCAGCCCTTCGGGGTGAAGATCGACCAGTCCATGTTCGCGAAGCGCTTGCGGAAGAACGGCGAGGCGACCCCGACGATGTGGTGCTCCGGCTCGAACCACGCGACGAAGCGCTCGCGCCCCTCCTCCGTTTCGCCGGTTTTCCGGAAGCGGACGAAGGCGTGCATCTTGTGGATCTCCCGCCGCACGTTCTTCTCCATCGTGCGCGCCTTCATCACGTCGGGATCGCTGGCGATCTCCAACAGCCCGCGATTCCCCAACACTGCCACCCGCCACAGCAGCCGGTAAAGCAGGCCCCATCGCCGTGGGTCGGCGTGGCAGGCGACATTCCGCGCGAGCTCGAGGAAGACCGGCGGCACCACGGGCACCGGCCGGGCCTCGCGCGGCGCTTCATGGCACTCGAAAAGCCCGCCGCCGTCGCGCGGCTCCCAGATCACCTCGCCCGGCGGCACACCCTCGGCCAGCAGTCCGCGCGCGGCCTGGCGCCACGAATCGAAGTCGTCGCCCGGATCAACGCAGCGCATCGAGGAACAGATCGAGTTGCAGGGGCTTCGGTGCCAGCCGGGCCAGCAGCCGCTCGCTGTCCAGCCCCTCGCGCGCCGGATGGTGGTCGGCGGTGATGATGAAGGGCCGCACTTTCGGCAGCGAGATCCGCAGTCGCGCCAGGTCCTGCAGGCGGATCCTCGTGTGGCGGCGGATCGCGATCAGGCGGTCGACGTTCTTCACCCCGAGCCCCGGCACCCGCAGCAGCCGCTCGCGCGGGGCCCGCTCCAGGTCCACCGGGAAGTCCTGCCGGTTGCGCAGCGCCCACGCCAGCTTCGGGTCGATCCGCAGGTCCAGGTTAGGCGCTTCCGGCGGCAGGATCTCGGAAGTACGAAAGCCGTAGTTTCTCATCAGCCAGTCCGCCTGGTAGAGCCGGTGCTCCCGCACCAGCGGCGGCGCGGCGAGCGGCAGCACGGCCGACGGCTCGGGGATCGGGCTGAAGGCGGAGTAATAGACGCGGCGCAGCTTGTAGTCGCGGTAGAGTTCGTCCGCCCGGGCCAGGAAATCGGCGTCGGTGGAGGCGTCCGCGCCGACGATCACCTGCGTGCTTTGCCCGGTCGCGTGCCGCAGCTTGCGATCGCCGGTCTTCCGCCGGTCCGCGGCGTCGTCCAGCTTCACGCGGATCCTCCCCATCGCCTGCTTCGTCCGGCCCAGGTTCTTTTCCGGTGCCAGCCGGTCGAGGCTCTGCTGGCTCGGCAGTTCCAGGTTGATGCTGATCCGGTCGGCGTAGCGGGCGGCCTGCTCGATGAGTTCCGGCGAGGCCTCCGGGATGGTCTTGAGATGGATGTAGCCGCGGAAATCGTGCACTTCCCGCAAGGTGCGCGCGACTTGCACCACCTGCTCCATCGTGTGGTCGGCGCTGCGCACGATCCCGGAGCTCAGGAAGAGACCCTCGATGTAGTTCCGCTTGTAGAAATCGAGCGTCAGCGCGATCGCCTCCTCCGGCGTGAAAGCGGCGCGGTGGACGTTGCTCGAACGGCGGTTGATGCAGTAGTGGCAGTCGTAGAGGCAGCGGTTGGTCAGCAGGATCTTGAGCAGCGAGATGCAGCGGCCGTCCGGCGCGTAGCTGTGGCAGATCCCCGCCCCGCCGGCCGAGCCCACGCCCTTGCCGCCCCGCGAATCCCGCCGCTGCGCCCCGGAACTCGCGCAGGAGGCGTCGTATTTCGCGGCGTCGGCAAGGATGGCGAGCTTCTGGTCGAGGTCCATTCGGTTCGTCCGAACACTAGTTCAAACGAACGGTCGCGCGAGGAAAAACTCACGACCCCGCCACCGGGCGCTCAGTCGTCGTCCGCGGCCGCTTCCTGTCTCCGGGCGGCGCAAGAGTCGCTGCGGCAGATCGCATAAATGCCGGCGGCCAGCGCGCCGATCAGGATCGCGCCGCCGATCACCCCGATCGCCTGCCGCGGCGGACTCGCCCTCAGCGAACGCAGCCGGGAGGCCGCATAGGAACCGCCGGCGGCCAGCTGCTGCCGGGCCTGGCCGGCAATTTCGCGGGCGCCTTCCGGCAGCGTGTGGAAGGTGGCATGGCGTGCCAGATTGCCCACGTCCTGCCGGAGCAAGGCAATGTCCTCGCGGACGCGGGAAAGGAGACCGGTGGCGCGACTGTCTTGGAGGGAGTTCAAGTTCATGGGAACGGGGATTGGGATTCCCCTCCAATGGAAACCCGACCGCCACCCGTTGCAAGCGGTTCCTTGCCAGCCGGACTTTTTCCCTCGGCTTGCGTGGCGGCCTCGTCCCGTTGCCTCCAAACCCACTCGAACTCGCGGCTCCCCTTCCTCCTCACCCTGGCCCATCCGCATTGGAACGTTCCGATATCCACCCCGGAATCCCCCGCTCTCCCTCGCCCGACGAAAACACCGGATCCAAACGCGGATCCCCAAGAATCCCTTGTCAGATCGGGGATTCCCGAGCCATGGTGTCTTGGGAGAGGATGTCGGATATCCCTCCTTGGCCCGGCACTAACAAGGGCTGTTCTGCAAGATCGATGCACTCTCACGTTCCGCTCCTGCGTCCATGGTATCGCTCGCTCGCGTTCTGGACGAGTTTGTTTGGAGCAGTCGCCATTCTGTGGGCTTGGATAGACTCCCGATATCATCGCACCGAGATCTCAACTGGAGGATCGACTGGCATTTGGGCACTGAACAATCGTAGTGCGCTAGCGATTGGATTCTGGACTGGGCGAACTACCACTGATCCACCCGAATTCCGCGTGGATGATCGAGATCCGGATCACTTTGTCTGGACGAGATTCATTGAGGTCGACCGTTCGGACTACACACCCGGCGTAGGGCATACACTTTATCTTCCCCACTACATGCTGCTTCCAGCCTGGATCGTAACCGCCGGTGCGCTTCTTACCTTTCGTGGATTTCGGAAGCGGCGTATCTTGCGGCAATTAAACCACAAGCCGCTTGTGGCAAGCGGCGACAACCCTGTTCTTTAAATCCAACCTCCGATTCCGCCGCTGGCACAGCTAAACGTTCGCCCACCTCAACACCGGATTCTTCCCAAATCTGTCAAAGCGCCGCGGCCAAGGCGATCAAGGCGGAAAGCTGGGTGTTGTAGTTGTGAATGGCGGCCCGCGGTTCGGGTTGCGATTCCAGCGGGTAGAGGCCAACTCGCATCACGGCGCCTCCACCTTCACCGCCTTGCCTTCCCGGATCGAGCGGTAGATCGCCTCGATCGCCAGCAGGTCGCGCAGGCCTTCCTCGCCGCCCGGTGTGAAGGGCTTGTTGTTGAGGATCGCATCGGCGAAGGCGTCCATTTCCGCCTGGAAGTGGTCGACCGCCGGGAACTGGATCTTCACGTCGGGCCGCGAGGTCCAGCCCTTGATGCCGTCGTAGTTGAAGGCGGGATCGAGGCCGAAGCGGCCGCGCTGGCAGGTCGCGCTGAAGAAGTTCTTCCCGTTGAACCCGTAGGTCGTCATCAGCGAGGCGGCGACACCGGACGGGAACTTCATCGACCAGGTGATGGTCTCGTCCACCTCGGCAAACTTCACCGGGTCGGTCTTGGTTTCCTGCGCGACGATTTCCACCGGCTCCTCGCCGGTCAGGTAGCGGCAGGCCTGCAGGGCGTAGATGCCGACGTCCATCAACGCGCCGCCGCCGGCGAGATTCTTGCGCAGCCGCCACTGGGTGGGATCGCCGATCTGGAAACCGAAGCCGGCTTCGAGGAACTTCAGCGGGCCGAAGACCTTCTCCCGCGCCAGCCGGATGCACTCGCGGTGATGCGGCTCGAACTGGCAACGGTAGCCGATGCCGAGCTGTTTCCCGGCGGCCTTCACCGCGGCGATCATCCGCCGGCATTCCTCCGCGCTGTTGGCCATCGGCTTCTCGCAGAAGACATGCTTGCCGGCCTTGGCGGCGCGGATCACGTACTCCTCGTGCATCGAGTTCGGCAGCACGATGTAGATCACGTCGACATCGGGATTGTCGGCGATCCGGTCGAAGGTCTCGTAGTTGTAGACGTGGCTGTCCGGGATGCCGTGCTGCTTCTTCCATGCCTCCGCCTTGGCCGGAGTGCCAGTCACGATGGCGGACAGCTTGCAATGCTTCGTCTTGGCGAGGGCGGGCGCGATCTGGTTCGTGCTGAGGGACCCGAGCCCGACCAGCGCCCATCCGAGTTTCTTGCCGGCCGGTTCCTGGGCGCGGGCTCCGGTGGTGAGGGCGGCGGCGGTGGCGCCGAGGGTGGCGAGGAAGGGGCGGCGTTGCATGGGGTCAGAGGTCGTCGGTCTGGAAGGTGTTGTTGGGATCGAAGCGGTCGCTCTGCAACCCTTTCTTGAACCAGCGCATCCGCTGCTCCGAGCTGCCGTGGGTGAAGGAGTCCGGCACCACGTGACCCCGGGCCTGGCGTTGCAAGGTATCGTCGCCGATCCGGTTCGCTGCGCGGAGGGCCTCCTCGAGGTCGCCGGGCTCCAGGAAGTCGAACTTCTGCTGTCCCTTGCGCGCCCACATCCCGGCGAGGAAATCGGCCTGCAGTTCGAGGCGGACGGAGAGCTGGTTCGCCTCGACCTCGCCGGCCCGCTGGCGCGCCTGCTGGACCTTGCCGGAGATGCCCAGCAGGTTTTGCACATGGTGGCCGACCTCGTGGGCGATCACGTAGGCCTGGGCGAAGTCGCCGGGCGCGCCGAACTTCACGTGCAGCTCGCGGAAGAACGAAAGGTCGATGTAAACGGTGCGGTCCGCCGGGCAGTAGAAAGGACCCATCTGCGCCCCGGCGAAACCGCAGCCGCTTTGCACGGTGTCGCGGAAGATGATGAGCTTGGGCTCCTCGTAAGTCCTGCCCATCCGCGCGAACTCCTCCGCCCAGACGTCCTCGGTATCGGCGAGCACGGTTTTGACGAAAGCCACGGTGCGCTCTTCCTCGGGCGTCGACTGCACCTGCCCGGCCGGACTGCCTCCGGTCCCGCCCGTCTGCTCGATCAGCGCCATCGGGTCGCCGCCGAGCATCCAGACGATCAGGACCAGCACCAGCATCCCGAGTCCGCCGCCCACCGCCACCCCGCCGCGCCCGCCCTGGCCGCGCCGGTCTTCCACGTTCTCGCTCTGACGTCGTCCTTCCCAGCGCATGATCGGATCTTTGGTTTCCTCGATAAGATGGACGGTCCCCACCTCGGACGGCAATCTCCAAACCTCCCGAAATCGGCAACCGGTGGCCCGCCCGAAATCGGAGGGGGACAGCCGGGCAACAACCTGTTACGAAGCAAAGCTTGAAGCCCGTCCACGTGCTGTTTGCGCTCAGGAAACGAGGGAATTCCCGTCTCCAAGCGACACCAACCGGCTCGCCTGGACGGGATTCCGGGAACTTCCAACTTCGATTCCCGACCCGATCCAGGCATTTTACGACCCTTTCCATGAAAACCTTCTCCTTCCGGCTTCTCGCCGGATTTCTTCTGCTGCAGCCCGTCCCCGCCGACGTGGTGATCAGCGAGATCATGTATCACCCGGCATCCGAGAACATCGCCGAGGAGTTCATCGAACTCCACAACACCGGCACCGCCGCCGCCAACGTCTCGGGCTTCTCTTTCACCAGCGGCATTTCGTTCACCATCCCGCCGGCGACGAGCATCCCTGCCGGCGGGCGGCTGGTCGTGGCCGCGGATGCCGCCGCCTTCGCCGCGAAGCATCCCGCCGTCGGCAACTTCGTCGCCGGCTGGCAAGGCCGCCTCTCCAACAGCTCGAACACGATCACCCTGGTGGATGCCGCGGGAAACCCGGTCGACGAGGTCGATTACAGCGACGACGGGGACTGGGGCATCCGGCGCAAGGACTGGTGGAGCCAGTTCGGCCACAAGGGTTTCTCCTGGGACAGCGGTGCGGACGGCGGCAACGATGAAGCACCCTATTCGAACGCGCCGGGCGACGTGTTCGACAAGGACCGCTCGCTCGAGCTCGTCCAGGCCGCGTTCGACAACTCGACCGGCCAGAACTGGCTGGCCAGCCTGAATGCCGGCGGCACCCCGGGGGCCGCCAACTCGGTCGCCGCCGCGGACATCGCGCCGGTGATCCGCGACGTCTCGCATTTCCCCGTGGTTCCGAAATCGTCCGAACCGGTCTTCGTCGTCGCCCGGGTCACCGACGACCACGGGACCGGCCCGGCCGCCACCGTCCACTGGCGGACCGACGGGGCCGCGTCCTTCTCCGCCGAACCGATGTTCGACGACGGCCAGCACGGCGACACGCTGGCCGGCGACGGGATCTTCGGCGCCTCGCTGCCGGTGCAACCGGCCGGCACCGTGGTGGAATTCTACGTCTCGGCCAACGACGGCCCGCTCGGCCGCACCTGGCCGGCTCCGGTGGCGGGCGACGACCCCGCATTGAGCCCGGCGCAGACTGCGAACTGCCTCTACCAGGTGGACGACTCGGTGATCGCGGGGGCGATGCCGGTCTACCGCCTGATCATGAAGGCGGCGGACAAGCAGCAACTGACCAACATCAACACCAACTCCGGCACCCGTCCCTATCCGTATTACGACGGCGAAAGCAACGACCAGACCAAGAGCCATGCCCGCTTCAACGCGAGCTTCGTCAGCGTGGACGGCACCGGCACCGAGTTGCGCTACCGGGTCGGCATCCGCAACCGCGGCAACGGCTCGCGCTCGAAGCAACCGCAGGGCCTGAACCTGATGTTCCCGAACGACGACCCGTGGAAAGGAGTCACCCAGTTCAACCTGAACTCGCAGTACACGCCCTGGCAGGTCTTCGGTGCCGCCCTTTTCGCCAAGGCCGGCGTTCCCGCACCGCAGTCGCGTGCGGTCCAAGTCCGCTGGAACGGCGCCAACCCCGCCTCGCCGGGCTCGCCTGCCTACGGCTTCTACGCCTGCAACGAGGCGTGGAACTCCGACCTCGTCGACAACCGCTTCGCCAACGATTCCTCGGGCAACCTCTACCGCGCCGTCCGCCTGTTCGAAGGCACCACCGCCGGCGGCACCTCGATCCCCAACGGCGCCGATTTCTCCCGCATCGTGCCCGGGCCTTCGGAGACCCTGTCGCTGGTCGACCTCTACAAGCTGAACTACAAGAAGCAGACCAACAGCTCGGAGGACAACTGGAGCGACCTCATCGCCTTAACCGAAGCGCTGGCGAAGGGCCGCAGCGGTGCGCAGGCGACCGACCCCGTAACCCACGACGCCGACTACGCCAGCGCCGTCCGCGCCGTCGCCGATGTCGACGAATGGATGCGCTGGTTCGCCATCAACACGCTGGTCGACAACAGCGAAACCAACCTCTCCAACGGCGACGGCGACGACTTCAACTTCTACTTCGGCCAGGCCGACCCGCGGGCGCGGCTGATGCCCTACGACCTCGACACCATCCTCGGTGGCGGCGATTCCGCCGGATCGGCCACGGCGGGACTGTTCCGGATGATCGCCCGCGGCAGCGGCGCGGCCACCCCGATGAACGCGTTCATGAAGCACCCGAACTTCGCACCGGTTTACTACGCCGAGCTCCTCAAACTGCTGGACGGGATCTACAAGCCTTCGAATTTCGCCGCCCTGGCGCAGCAGACCCTCGGCGGACTGGTCGCCCCGTCGGTGATCGATTCGATGAAGGCCTTCAATGCCGCGCGGAGCAGTTACGTCGCCGGGCAGATCCCGCTCACGATTTCCGTCACCACCGCCCCGGCCGTCGTCAGCGGCTACCCGCGGACCACTTCCGCCACCGTCACGCTGGGAGGAAGGGCCAACGCGGTCACCACCCGCTCCGTCAAGGTCAACGGCGTGGCCGCGAACTGGACCGCATGGAGCGCGAATTGGACCGCCAGCGGCGTGGCCCTCCAACCCGGCATCAACCGCGTACTGATCCAGTCATTCGGTGCCGACGGCGCGGAGACCGAGCGTTTCTCTTACGACGTCTGGCGGGATGACGGCAGCGTGGTCACCATTTCCTCCGACATCACCGCCAACACCACGTGGACCGCGGCGGGCGGCCCGTGGCAGATCACGGCACCGGTAGCGGTCGCCAGCGGCGCCACGCTCACCATCGAGCCCGGCACCACCGTTTACGCCTCGGGCGGAGCCACCTTCAGCATCGCTGCCGGCGGCCGCCTGCTGGCGGAAGGCACCGAGACCGCTCCCGTCCGCTTCGACGTCGCACCCGGCAGCGGCGCGACCTGGACCGGCATGGTCATCAACGGCAGCGCCGGTTCCCCGGAATCGAGGATCCGCCACGCCCGCTTCGGCGGGAACTCGGGCACCGCGCTCGATGTCAACGGGGCCGACGTGGTGCTCGACCACCTCGGATTCGCCAACACCACGAAACAGTACCTCTCCCTCGACGGAGCTTCCTTCCTGGTCTCGAACTGCGAGTTCCCGGCCACCACCGCGGGCTTCGAACCGGTCCACGGCACCCTGGGCGTGAAGGCCGGCGGGCGCGGCATCTTCCGGCAATGCTGGTTCGGCAAGGTGACCGGATACAACGACGCGCTGGACTTCACCGGCGGCCAGCGGCCGGGTCCCGTCCTCCAGGTCATCGACTGCGCCTTCGCCGGGAGCGGGGACGACATCCTCGACCTCGACGGCACCGACGCCTGGATCGAAGGCAACATCTTCCTCCACTGCCACAAGAACGGCGCACCGGACTCCGCCTCCGCGATCAGCGGCGGCGACGACGGGGGGAATACCAGCGAGATCACCATCGTCGGCAACCTCTTCTACGACGTGGACCACGCGGTCACCGCGAAGCAGGGGAATTACTACGTTTTCCGTAATAACACCGTCGTGCGGCAGACCGTCGCGGGCGGCACCGACGTCGAAGGCGGGATCCTCAACCTCCAGGACGCGATCCCCCTCCCCGCCACCACCTACGGTGCCGGAGTGTATGCCGAAGCGAACATCTTCGAGGACTGCGACCAACTCGTGCGGAACTACAGCGCCGCCGCAAGCGAGGTCACGCTGGTGAACAACCTGACGGAACTCGCCTGGAGCGGGCCCGGCTCGGGAAACACCGCGGGCGAACCGCTCTTCGAGCACCTGCCGGAGCTGGCGGAAACGGATTTCGGCTCCTGGAAGGAAGCCCGGGTGATGAAGCAATGGCTCTCCCTGAAGGACGGCTCCCCCGCCCGCAACGCCGGACCGAACGGCCGCGACCTCGGCGGCGTGATTCCTTTCGGCGTCTGCCTTTCGGCCAATGTCCCGGCGCTCACCAACCTGACCACCGCGTCGATCGTCGTCGGTCCCGCCATTTCCGCGATCCCCTCCTGGCCCTCCGGCCACACGCATTACCGCTGGCGCCTCGATGGCGGCGCGTGGAGCGCGCAGATCCCGATCGCCACGCCAATCGCCCTGAGCGGCCTGGCCCCGGGCCAGCACACCGTCGAGGTCGCCGGGAAGAACGACGCCGGGACCTGGCAGGACGATCCGGAACTCGGCCCGGCCGCCACCTTGGCGAGCTTCCGTTGGACCGTCGATCCCGGCCACGTGCCTCCGGCCGCTGCCGCCGTGATCCGGATCAACGAGGTGCTCGCCAGCAACGTGGAAACCATCGGCTACTCCGGGGTCTTCCCCGATCTCATCGAGCTTCACAACGCGGGCACCGACTCCGCCTCGCTGCGCGGATGGGGACTCAGCGACGATCCCGCGCTGCCCTACAAGTACCAGTTCCCTCTCGGCTTCAACCTGGCACCCGGGGCCTATCTCGTCGTGCGGGCATCGGGCTCCGCCTCGGTCCCGGGACCCAAGACGGGCTTCGGGCTGAAGGACGAGGGCGAAACGTTGATCCTTTCCCGCCCCCTGAACGCGGGCGGCGGCATCGTGGACTCGGTGACGTTCGGCAACCAGCTTGCCGACCGCTCCATCGGCCGCAGGGCCGGCGACGGGGAATGGGACCTCTGTCGTCCGACCTTCGGCACGGCAAACCTCCTCACCGCCCGGGGCGAAGCCCGGCAACTGCTCATCAACGAATGGCTGGCGAGCGCCGGTGCGCTGAGCGCCACGGATTTCATCGAACTCTTCAACCCCGGCACGCTGCCGGTGAACATCGGCAACGGCTACCTGACCGACAATCCCGTCGAATGGCCGGACCGCCACCGGATCGCCCCGCTGAGCTTCATCGGCGCGGGTTCCTATCTCCTGTTCAAGGCGGACGGCGATGCCGGCCAGGGCGCCGATCACCTCTCCTTCAAGCTCTCCGCCCTCCAAGGCGAGATCGGGCTTTTCGACGCGGACCTGTCCTTGATCGACTCGGTCGTTTACGGCCCGCAATCCACCGACGTCTCGCAGGGCCGCTCGCCGAACGGCGGTGGCGCCATCGTGCTCTTCAACCAACCCTCGGCAGGAGGCCCGAACCCCGGCAGCACCGTGGTCTCCGGCACCACCACGGTGAACCTGATCCCCGTCAACTCGTCATGGAGCTACCGTTCCACCAGCACGGACTTCAGCGCCACCTTCCATCAGCCCGGCTTCAACGACTCCACCTGGGCCACCGGGGGGCAGATGCTTTACATCGACAGCAGCACGCTCAATTCCGCGTCGGGCTTCGTCAAAACCACCACGCTGCCCGGAAACGCCGGCAACTCGGGGCGCCCCTTCACCACCACCTACTTCCGCAAGCGTTTCAACTGGACCGGCCCGACCGCCAACGTCGTGCTGAAGGGCATCACCATGATCGACGACGGCGCGGTGATCTACCTCAACGGCCAGGAAGCCCTGCGGATGCGCATGCCGGGCGGGCCGGTCAACTTCAACACCGCGGCCAGCGCGATCGCCATTTCCAATTCGGATGCGGGCGAGGAATTCATCACCCTGCCGGCGGAATTGCTGGTCGAAGGCGAGAACGTCATCGCGGTGGAGGTCCACCAGTATTTCACCGGAACCACCCAGACCAGCAGCGACGTGGTCTTCGGCCTGAAGCTCGACGCCGAGATCACCAGCACCGTCCCCGCGACCCAGGTCCTGATCAACGAGGTGCTGGTGAAGAACGAGGGCCTGCCGAATCCCGACGCCTCGCTGGCGGGATGGATCGAACTCCACAACCCTTCCGGCACCCCGGCCGATATCGCGGACATGAGCCTCGGCGTTTCACCCGCCGCCCCGCGCGCCTGGATCGCGCCGCCCGGCACGGTCGTTCCCGCCGGAGGCCACCTGGTGATCCAGTGCAATCCCGCGCTTCCCGCTTCCGCCACCAACACCGGCTTCGGGCTGAACCCGGCCGGTGGCGGACTTTATCTCCACCACACCCTCGCGATCGGCGGCGGACTCCGCGACTCGGTGACCTGGGGCAACCAGTTGCCGGACCTTTCGGTCGGCCGCGTGCCCGACGGCAGCGGAGCCTTCATGCTCAACCTGCCGACCCGCGGGGCGCTGAACACCGCCGCCGCGACCGGCCCGCTAAGCCAGGTGAAGATCAACGAATGGCTGGCCAATCCGGCCGCGGGCCCCGACTGGTTCGAACTCTTCAACCCGGGCCCCTTGCCGGTCGCGCTGGGCGGCAACTACCTGACCGACTCCCTCGCCGACAAGACGAAGAGCCTCATCCCGCCCCTCAGCTTCCTGGGCGGCAACGGCAGCGGCCGCTGGCTCCAGTTCATCGCGGACGGCAACGCGGCGCTGCCCGGCCACGTCAACTTCTCGCTGGCCACCGTCGGGGAAGAACTCGGCCTCTTCACGGCGGCGGGCTTCCAGGTCGATGCGCTCGCGTTCGCGAACCAGGCCGGCGGCGTCACGCAGGGACGTTTCCCGGACGGCGCGGTTCCGATTCTGGCGATGGTTCCCACCCCGGGCGCCCTCAACGCCTTGCCCGAACCGGACAGCGACGGCGACGGGATGCCCGATGCCTGGGAATCCGCCAACGGCCTTTCTCCCGCTTCCCCCGCCGACGCGCTGCTCGATGCCGACCACGACGGCATGAACAATCTTTCCGAATACCAGGCGGGCACCGATCCCCGCAACCAGGCCAGCCGCTTCACCGGCGCGCTGACTTTCACCGGCGACGTGCCGACCGTCCGCTTCCTGGCCAGGGCCGGCCGCAGCTACACCGTGCAATACTCCGATTCCCTCGGAACATGGCACAAGCTCGCCGACATCGCCCCGCAGCCGTCCGATGTCGAGATCGCGGTCGCCGATCCCGCCTCGGCGGCGGAGAGCCGACGTTTCTACCGCATCCTCACACCCGCCCAACCCTGATTCCGACCATGAGTCCACGGCTTCTCCCGCTGCTGCTCGCCCTGTCACCCGCCGCCCACGCCGCCATCGGCATCAGCGGCGTGACCGACAAGACCAAGTACACCAACACGGTGACCTTCACCATCACCGCGGACCCGGCTGCCGTGGTCACCACCGCGACCCTCAACGGCTCGCCGGTCGCGGTTGGCAGCGGCGTGACCGTGACCTCCGTCCGCTACCACGAATTGAAGATGGAAAGCCGGGATGCCTCCAACCTCCTGGTCGACTCGAGAACCGTGCGCTTCATTGTCACCAACTCCGCCCGCGGCGGATCGGAAGACGGCATCCCCACTTTCACTCCCTACCGCAGCGTCAACGACGCGCCCTCCGCCTTCGCCGGAGCGACCTTCGACATCATCGCCCCTGCGGCCTGGCCCGCCGGCCTGCCCATCCCGGTCGCCACGATCCTCCGCACCCCGGCCAACGATCCGCTCCGCCTGAACGGCACCGTGACTTTCGGCGGCTTTCCGTCGAGCACCCTTCAGATGCGCCGCGGCTGGGGCTCCGCCCTGCTCCCGCCCGCCGCTGCCGGCACGATCCAACTCCAGGGACAACTCGCCGGGCTCGCCGACAACCCTTCGATCACCATCGAAGCCGCACCGGTGTTCACCGATGTCTCCGGCACCATTTCCTCCAACACCAGCTGGCCCGCCAACTCGCGGATCCGCGTGACCGGCGCGCTCACCATCGCGGCGGCCGCCACGCTGACCGTCGGCGAAGGATCCATCGTCACCGTTTACGGCGGCAACGGAACCGCCGGCAGCGCCGCGGAGATCGTGGTCAACGGCACGCTCCAGATCAACGGAACCGCGACCCACCCGGTCGTCTTCGCCCCCGACACCGCCGGCGGAAAATGGGGCGGCATCGAACTGCCCGCCACCACCTCGCTCGTCACCGCCAGCCACGCGATCTTCACCGGCTCGGGCGAAGACTCCAACTGGTTCGCCAACAACAGCGGCTATTCCTACCACAAGGCCCAGCAGTCCCTCTTCCTCCTCGGCGGCAGCGCGTCCGGCACCGCCGTCGGCGCGCGGGTCGATCTCTCGGACTGCTACTTTTTCGACCTCGGCACGCTCGCCACCAGCAAGACCAACACCGGCTTCAACCTCACCCGCTGCCTGCTCCAGCGGGCCGTCTCGGGAGGCCAGCTCAACGGCTGCCGCGTCCGGATCGACCGCTCCGCCTTCCTCGAGTTCCCCGCGGAAACCGGGGACTTCTCCGATGCCGACAACGACGGGCTCTACCTGACGAACGGCGACCTGGAGATCTCCAACACGGTCTTCGCGTTCGCCAAGGACGACGGCATCGACTCCGGCGGCAGCGGCGGCGACAACCCCTTCACCGCGGCCGCCGACATCACGCCCTTCGTTTCGACCAACAACTGGTTCGAGGGCATCTATCACGAGGCGAACTCGCTCTCGGGAACCCGCGAGGTCGCCCACACCGGCTGCATTTTCCTGAACTGCGGCCAGGGCGTGGAAGCCGGCTACAGCAACTCCGGCACCAGCAACGGCCCGAACGCACTCGCCGACGGCTGCCTCTTTGCCGGCAACATGGTCGGCGTCCGCTGGGGCGACAACTACGGATCGGGCTACAACTACAACGGCGCCTTCGAAGTGCGGGACTGCCTCATCCTCCACAACCATTTCCGGGACGCCTTCAGCGGCCAGTGGCACCCCACCCAGGCCACCGGCTGGATCTACCAGACCACGGCGCTCAACAGCTTCGGCAGGCCCTATTTCAACCTCCAGAACAACCGCCTGTCGCAGCCGGACCCGCTGAACCATCCGGCCAGCTTGCCGTGGGACCCGCAGCTCCACGGCCCGCTGGTCGAACCCTTCATGCCGGTCCCCGGCTCCGCGGTCGGCGTGGCCATCAGCTCCTATTCACCCTCCCAGTCGCCCACTTCGGCCTTCCCCGGCAGCTTCACCGTGCGGCTCAGCACCTTCTCGTCGAAGCCCGTCTCCGTCGCCTGGTCGGTCATCGGGAAATCCGGCGACACCGAAAGCGAACTCGCCGCCGGATCGCTGTCCTTCGCCCCGGGTGAAATGATCAAGACCATCACCCCGGCGGTCGCCTCACCTGCCGGCTACGACATCCTCCGCGTCGCGCTCGGGAATCCGGTCAACGCCGAGGTCACCGGCGAGGCGTGGTACTTCAGCACGCCGGACACCGCCGACCCGAACCTCGTCGCCCGCGGCTCCTCCGGCTGGCGCTACCGCCAGGCCCGCAGCGAGCCGCCCGCGAATTGGAAATCCCCCGCCTTCGACGACAGCAGCCCGGCCGCCACCGAATGGCTGCCCTGCACACTGCCCGCAGGATTCGGCATCGGCACCCCCGCCACCACGGTCGATTCCGGACCCACCGGCGACCGCACGCGGACCTACTACTTCCGTCGTAAATTCAACCTCGCGGATCCTTCCGCGATCACCGCGCTCAGCTTCAACGTCCGCCGCGACGACGCCGTCGTGCTCTGGCTCAACAACGACGCCACCCCCACCGTCGTCTCCGCCTCCGGCACCTTCAACGGCCCCTACACCTATTCCTCCCTCGCGCCGAACTCCACGGATAGCAACAGCTACTTCAGCTTCAGCATCCCGCCGTCCAAGCTCGTTCCGGGCGAGAACATCCTCGCGATCGAGCTGCACCAGACCAGCGTGACTTCGAGCGACATCTTCCTCGATTGCGAACTGCTCGCCACCTACCCGATCCCGCTGGAGCTCCACTTCGACCGCATCGGCGGCCAGCCGCTGCTCTACTGGTTCGACCCCGCGGCTACCTTGGAGAAATCCCTCAACCTCACCAACTGGACTTCAGCGCCCGGTGCTTCCAGCCCGGTGCCGCTCCAACCGGCGGGCGGACGGGAGTTCTTCCGCCTCCGCAAATAGGCGGGCCCGCGTTCAACCGCGGCGGATGGTCGAGCCGGTGAAGAGAATCATGATCCGGTAAACGCGCTTCTTCCGCGTCTCGATCAAGCCGGTGGCCGGGTCGAAGCGCTCCGGGATCTCCTGCTGGTGGATGTCCACGCTGGCCTTGAAGCCGCGCTCGGAGAACACGTCGATCAGCATCGCCAAGGCCTGCGGATTCTCGAACAAGGGATCCTCGGTGTTGATCATCGCCCGCCCGCTGACGGCGTAGCGCTTGATGATCGGCATCGTCTTTTCCTGGATGAAATCGACCACCGACTTGAAGAGCCCCGGCTGCTCCACCTGGTAGCCGTCGAGCCGGTTGACCAGTTCCTGGCGCGCGTTCTGGACGATCTCCGCGGCCAGCGGAATGTGCCGCAGCGCGTCGTAGGTGCGGGGATCGAGCTCGAGCGAGCTCTGGTATTCCAGTTCGCGGATGATGTTCCGCTGGACGACATCGATCGGTGCCTGGGCGTTGATGAAGTGGTAGTGGAAGATCTGCTTGAGCGAGACGAGCGCGTCGTAGGTCTTCTCCTTGAAGGTCCGGTAGCGGTTGCGGGCGAGTTCGGGGTCGAAGTCGGTGGCGCGTTCTTCCCACAGCTCGCCGACGCCCGACTGCCGGACTTCCGCGTTGTGCTCCAGCGTCTCGCGGCCGCGCTTGAGCTGGCGGGCGATGCTTTCCGCCTCGTCGACGAAGAGCACCATGATGTGGAAGGTCGGCTGGCGGAAATGATGAGCCTCGGGCGTGTGGGAGAACTCGCGGCGAAGCTGGATCATCTGGTCGTAGAGCATCTTGAGGCACTCGACCTGCACCTTGGTGCGGGGGAAGCCGTCGAGCACCGTGCTGTCGCGGAACTCCGGCTTCAGCAGTTCCCGCAGCAGCAGGCGCAGCACCTCCTCGTCGCCCACCATGCCTCCGCCCGCCTTGATCTTGCGGGCCTCCGGCGAGTCCAGCAGCTCGCTGATGACGATCGGCCGCGCGGTGATCCCGCGGACCTTGCGGATGAAGTCGGTGTTCGTCCCCTTGCCCGCCCCGGGCGCACCGCCGAGCAGGATGAGCTCCTTGGGGAAGTGCAGGTTCTCGCGACCGACCTCCATCTCGAGATCGCGCCAGACCCGGTGGAAGATCAGGTGGGCGTCCTTGATCTCGAGATCGGCCGGGGCGGTCGCGGGGGGATTCGCGGGATGGTCCATCGGGCGCTCAGGCGATACCATCCGGCCTTGCGAGTCGAGCCCGGGCTACCGACGGCGCAAGGAAAGACCCGCCCGGCCCGGAAATGCCGCGGCGATTCCAACCCTCTCAATCGCGGCTTTCCCGGATCGCGTCGCGGATCGGCCGGTCCACGACCAGGTTCTCGGACACCACGCGGCCGTTCTCGGTGACCGTCCGCTGCTTGACACAGCCACCGCATGCCAGCGAGGAGAGGAGACCGGCTGCCAGGCAAAGGACATGCAGGCGATGAAACATCATGGGACTCCCATACCGCCGCCGGACGCGGGTGTCAACGCGGCGGCCGGCGGGCCTTGGCGGCGGACACACGGCAAGCCTTCACGAAAAAGCCCGGCCGCGCTTTCGCGGGGCCGGGCTTGGAATCGTTCTGACCGTGGATCAGGCGCTCTCGCCGATGATCGCCATCTCGTCGCCTTCCGGCTCCTTCGGGATGAAGATCGGCTCGGGCTCCTCGACGGTGAACTCGATCTCCGCCTCGCGGTGGCAATCGAAGCCGGATCCGGCGGGGATGAGGTGACCCATGATGACGTTCTCCTTGAAGCCCGTCAGGTAGTCCACCTTGCCGAGCGTCGCCGCTTCCGTCAGCACGCGGGTGGTGTCCTGGAAGGACGCCGCGGAGATGAAGGAGTCGGTCTCGAGCGAGGCCTTGGTGATGCCGAGCAGCACCGGTTCGGCTTCCGCCGGCTTGCCGCCGCTGGCGACGATCTCGTCGTTGATGCGGTTGAAGGCGGAGCGGTCGATCTGGTCGCCCCAGAGGAGCTGGTCGGCGTCGCCCGGATCGGTGATCTTCACCTTGCGCAGCATCTGGCGGATGATGATCTCGATGTGCTTGTCGTTGATCTCCACGCCCTGGACGCGGTAGACGGACTGCACCTCGTTGACCAGGTGCTCCTGGAGTTCCTGGGCGCCGCAGGCTTCGAGCAGGTCTTCCGGCGACACGGGGCCTTCGGTGATCTGGTCGCCGCGCTTCACGCGGTCGCCATCGGTGACGATGATGTGGCGGCCCATCGGGACCAGGTGTTCGACCTGCTCGCCGGAATCGGCGTCGGCGACGATGACCTTCTTCTTGCCGCGGACGGTGCCGCCGAAGGAAACCTCGCCGTCGATCTTGGCGATGACGCAGGCGTCCTTCGGCTTGCGGGCCTCGAACAGCTCGGCAACTCGCGGCAGACCGCCGGTGATGTCCTTGGTGCGGGCGACCTTGCGGGGAGTCTTGGCGAGCTGCGTGCCCCCGGTGACGACCTCGCCTTCCTTGACGGAAAGGTGGGCGCCGACCGGAATCGAGTAGCTGGCCTTCACTTCCTTGGTCTTCGGATCGGTGATGACGACCTGCGGGTGGAGGTCCTCCTTGTGCTCGGTGACGACCATGACCTTCTTGCCGGTTTCCTTGTCCGTCTCGTTGGTGACGGTGATGCCGGAGATCATGTCGCGGAATTCCACCTTGCCGGGCTTCTCGGTGAGAATCGGCACGTTGTAGGGATCCCAGGTCGCGACGGTGTCGCCCTTCTTCACGTCGTCGCCGTCCTTGATCTCGATGACCGAGCCGATGACGATCATGTGGCTTTCCACCTCGAGTCCGTCCTTGTCGCGGATCGAAACCGAGCCGTTCTTGTTGAGCACGACCCAGTTCCCTTCGGCGCTTTCGACGACGCGGAGGTCCTTGTAAACCACGCGGCCGTTGTTCTTCGCCTTGATGATCGGCTGCTTGAAGGTCGCCGCGGCCACGCCACCGACGTGGAAGGTGCGCATGGTGAGCTGGGTTCCGGGCTCGCCGATCGACTGGGCGGCGATGATGCCGACGGCTTCACCGATCTTGACCGGCTTGCCGGTCGCGAGGTTGAGGCCGTAGCACTTGGCGCAGCAGCCGCGCTTGGCTTCGCAGGTGAGGACGGAGCGGATCTTGAGCTTCTCGTAACCGATGCGTTCGACGGCCTTGGCGGCCTTCTCGTCGACGAGCTGGTCGTAATCGAGCACGACCTCGCCGGTGACCGGATCCTTGACCTGTTCGGACGAGGTGCGGCCGTAGATGCGGGTTGCCAGCGAAGCCGCTTCCTCGTCGCCGTCATAGATCGGGGCGACGGTGATGCCGGACGCGGTGCCGCAATCGTGCACGGTGACGATCACGTCCTGGGCCACGTCGACCAGCTTGCGGGTCATGTAGCCGGAGTCCGCGGTCTTGAGCGCGGTGTCGGCCAGACCCTTGCGGGCGCCGTGGGTGGAAATGAAGTATTCCAGCACGGACAGGCCCTCGCGGAAGTTCGAGGTGATCGGGCGTTCGATGATCTCGCCGGAGGGCTTGGCCATCAGGCCGCGCATGCCGGAGAGCTGCTTGATCTGCGACTTGTTACCGCGGGCGCCGGAGTCGACCATCATGAACAGCGGGCTGGCGCCCGGCTTGCCGTCGTTGAACTCGATCTTGCGATAGAGCGCGGAGGCGATGGTGTCGGTGGCGTGGGTCCAGATGTCGACGACCTTCTGGTAGCGCTCGCCGTCTGTGATGACGCCGTTGCGGTACTGCTTGGTCACCTTTTCGACCTGGGCATAGGCGTCGGCGATGATGGCCGGCTTTTCTTCCGGCACGACCATGTCGACGATCCCGATCGAGGTGCCGGAGCGGGTGGCTTCGCGGAAGCCGAGGCTCTTGAGCGCATCGAGCGTCTGGACGGTGCCCTTCTGGCCGGCGACCTGGTAGCAGCGCCAGATGATGTCCGACATCTGTTTCTTGCCGACGGCGCGGTTGATGAAGCCGAGGCCGTTCGGCCAGATTTCGTTGAACCGGACGCGGCCCGGCGTGGTTTCCAGGATCTTGACCTCCGGGTCGCCGAAGACGGTCTTGTTGCCGAAGTCGGGGTTGCGGATGCGGATCCACTGGTGGTAGCCGACCTTGCGGGAAGCGATGGCGAACTCGACCTCGGAGGAGTTTTCGAACAGCGGGAGGTGCTCCTGCTTTTCGCGGTCCTTCTGGGTCCGCACGGGAGCCCAGGTGAGGTAGTAAGCGCCAAGGATGATGTCCTGCGACGGCGTGGTGATCGGGCGGCCGGAGGCGGGCGAGAAGATGTTGTTGGGCGCGAGCATCAGCTGGCGCGCTTCCATCTGGGCCTCGACCGAGAGCGGCACGTGGACGGCCATCTGGTCACCGTCGAAGTCGGCGTTGTAAGCCGTGCAGACGAGCGGGTGGACGCGGATGGCCTCGCCTTCGATCAGCTTCGGTTCGAAGGCCTGGATCGAGAGGCGGTGCAGCGTGGGCGCGCGGTTGAGGAAGACCGGGTGACCCTTGGTGACTTCGGCAAGGATGTCCCAGACTTCCGGGGTCTTGCGGTCGATCATCTTCTTGGCCGAGCGGACCGTGTGGCAGTAGCCCAGTTCCTTGAGGCGGCGGATGATGAAGGGCTCGAACAGGGTGAGCGCCATCTTCTTCGGCAGACCGCACTGGTTGAGCGTGAGGTCGGGGCCGATGACGATGACCGAGCGGCCCGAGTAGTCGACGCGCTTGCCGAGCAGGTTCTGGCGGAAGCGGCCGCCCTTGCCCTTGAGCATGTCGGACAGCGACTTCAGCGGGCGGTTGCCGGCGCCGGTGACGGCACGGCCGTGGCGGCCGTTGTCGAACAGCGCGTCAACGGCCTCTTGCAGCATCCGCTTTTCGTTGCGGATGATGACCTCCGGCGTCTTGAGCTGGAGGAGGTTCTTGAGGCGGTTGTTGCGGTTGATGACGCGGCGGTAGAGGTCGTTGAGGTCGGACGTCGCGAAACGGCCGCCTTCGAGCGGGACCAGCGGGCGCAGGTCCGGCGGGATCACCGGCAGCACGGTCTGGATCATCCATTCCGGGCGCGACTTCGACTGCGCGAAGCCCTGGGTGATCTTGAGGCGCTTCGAGAGCTTCTTCTTGTTCTGCTTGGAGCGGGTGGTTTCCAGCTCCTGCTCGAGCTTCGTGGCGAGATCGGCCAGGTCGACCTGGGAGAGCAGGTTCTGGATCGCCTCGGCACCCATGCCGGCGCGGAAGGACCCCTCGCCGTAGGCATCCTCGGCGTCGCGGAGTTCGTTCTCGGTGAGAAGCTGGCCGCGCTCGAGCGGGGTGTTGCCCGGCTCGGTGACGACGTAGTCCTCGTAGTAGATGACGCGCTCCAGGTGGCGGGCGCTGATGTCCAGCACCAGGCCGATGCGGGAGGGCATGCACTTGTAGAACCAGATGTGCGAGACCGGCACGGCGAGCTCGATGTGGCCCATCCGCTCGCGGCGGACGCGGCTCAGGGTGACTTCCACGCCGCAACGGTCGCAGACCACGCCCTTGTGCTTGATGCGCTTGTACTTGCCGCAGGCGCACTCCCAGTCGCGGGTGGGTCCGAAGATCCGCTCGCAGAACAGGCCGCCCTTCTCGGGCTTGAAGGTGCGGTAGTTGATGGTTTCCGGGTTCTTCACCTCGCCCTTGGACCAGGAGCGGATGGTGTCCGGGGAAGCGACGGTGATGGAAACCTGGTCAAAGGCTTCCGGACGCTCGTCCACGCCGAAGAGTTCGCGAAGGTTGGTGTCAACGTTCATGATGTCGAATGCTTGTTAGGGTATCGGTTCGTGGTGCGGGGCTCAAAGCGTGAGGTCGTCGAGCGAGAAGTCGTCGACGCCGCCGATGGACGGGGCACCTCCCGGGCCGGAGCCGCGCCTGCCGGGGCGGACGTCGAGGCCGAGGGATTGCATTTCCTTGATGAGGACGTTGAAGGACTCCGGCGTGCCGGCTTCCAGGTTGTTGTCGCCCTTGACGATCGCCTCGTAGATCCGCGTGCGGCCCTGGACGTCGTCGGACTTGACGGTGAGCAGCTCCTGCAGGGTGTAGGCGGCACCGTAGGCCTCGAGGGCCCAGACTTCCATTTCCCCGAAGCGCTGGCCGCCGTACTGAGCCTTGCCGCCGAGCGGCTGCTGGGTGACGAGGCTGTAGGGGCCGACGGCACGGGCGTGGATCTTGTCCGCGACCAAGTGGCCGAGCTTCAGCATGTAGATGATGCCGACCACGACCGGCTGGTGGAAGGGCTCGCCGGTGCGGCCGTCGAACAAGGTCGACTTGCCGCCGGTGCTGCCATCCTTGCCGTCGCCGATCCAGGTGTAGCCGTCGACCTTCTTGGCCTCCGACATGTATTCCCAGATCTTCGATTCGGGGATGCCGTCGAAAATCGGGGTGGCCACCTTGAAGCCGAGCGCCTTGGCGGCGACGCCGAGGTGGGTTTCGAGCACCTGGCCGACGTTCATGCGCGACGGCACGCCGAGCGGGTTGAGGACGATGTCGACCGGGGTGCCGTCGGCGAGGAAGGGCATGTCTTCCTCGGGCACGATGGTGGCGACGACGCCCTTGTTGCCGTGGCGGCCGGCCATCTTGTCACCGACCGAGAGCTTGCGCTTGGCGGCGATGAAGACCTTGACCTCCTTGATGACGCCGGGATCGACGTCGTCGCCGGCTTCGAGCTGGTCGAGCTTGCGCTCGCGCTCGGTGTCGAGCTCCTGGAAGCGGGCTTCGAAGGAGCCGATGATCTCGAGGATCTTGTTCCGGATCGGCGAGGGATCGATCTCGATGTGATCGTGGACCGAGGCCAGCTTGCGGAGCAGGGTCTTGGTGATCTTGCGGTTGGCCGGGATGATGATCTCGCCGGTCTGGGCGTTGACCACGTCGAGCGGGATCTTCTCGCCGAGCAGGATGTCGGAAAGCTTCTCCGTCAGGTCGTCGGTGAGCTTGTCGGCCTTCTTCTTGTGCTCGTCGTTGATCTTCTTGAGCTGCTTCTTGAGCTCGACCGGATCGACCTTCTCGGCGCGCTTGCGGGCGGAGCCGTGGGACGAGACGCGGATGTCCTGGACGATGCCGATGCAGCCGGAGGGCACGCGCAGCGAGGTGTCCTTCACGTCCGCGGCCTTCTCGCCGAAGATGGCGCGCAGCAGGCGCTCTTCCGGGGCGAGTTCGGTCTCGGACTTCGGCGTGATCTTGCCGACCAGGATGTCGCCGGGCTTCACCTCGGCACCGATGCGGATGATGCCGTCGTGGTCGAGGTTCTTGAGGGCTTCCTCGCCGACGTTCGGGATGTCCCGGGTGATTTCTTCCGGGCCGAGCTTGGTGTCGCGGGCGGCCACGTCGAACTCGGCGATGTGGATGGAGGTGTAGATGTCCTCCTTCTTCACGCGCTCGGAGATGACGATGGCGTCCTCGAAGTTGTAGCCGTTCCAGGGCATGAACGCGACGAGCACGTTGCGGCCGAGGGCCAGCTCGCCCTTCTCGGTGTTCGGGCCGTCGGCGAGGACGTCGCCCTTCTTGATCTTCTGGCCCTTCTTGACGATCGGCTTCTGGTTGATGCAGGTGCCGGCGTTGGAGCGCATGAACTTGCGCAGCGGGTAGGCCATGATGCCCTTGTCGAGGTTGGTCTTCACCGACTCGGGGTCGGAGAGGAACTTCTCGTCGGCGACCGGCATCTTGCCGTCCGGCGTGGTCACGATCATTTCCGCGGTGGCGGCGGCGACGATGCCGTCGAGCTCCGAAACAACCACGGCGCGGGAGTCGCGGGCGGTCTTGGCTTCGAGGCCGGTGCCGATGTACGGCGAGTCGGACACGAGGAGCGGCACGCCCTGGCGCTGCATGTTCGAGCCCATCAGCGCGCGGTTGGCGTCGTCATGCTCAAGGAACGGGATCAGGCCGGCGGCCACGGAGACGAGCTGCTTCGGCGACACGTCCATGTAGTTGACCGTGGACGGGTCGACTTCGATGAACTCGCCGCCGGCTTCGCGCGCGGTGACCTTCTCGTTGAGGAACTTGCCGCCCTTGTCGATCGGGTTGTTGGCCTGGGCGATGAGGAACTTCTCCTCCTGGTCGGCCGTGAGGTATTCGATCTCGTTGGTGACCTTGCCGTTCTTGACCTTTCGGTAGGGCGTCTCGATGAAGCCGAACTCGTTGATGCGGGCGTAGGTGCACATCGAGTTGATCAGACCGATGTTCGGACCTTCCGGGGTCTCGATCGGGCAGATGCGGCCGTAGTGCGAAGGATGGACGTCGCGGACTTCGAAGCCGGCGCGGTCGCGGTTGAGACCGCCGGGCCCGAGGGCGGAGAGGCGGCGCTTGTGCGTCAGCTCGGCCAGCGGGTTGGTCTGGTCCATGAACTGCGAGAGCTGGGAGCGGCCGAAGAAGTCGCGCACGACGGCGGAGAGCGCCTTCGGGTTGATCAGCTTCTGCGGGGTCATGCCCTCGATGTTCACGTCGAACAGGGTCATGCGCTCCTTGACCAGGCGCTCGGTGCGGGCGAGGCCCACGCGGCACTGGTTGGAAAGCAGTTCACCGACGGCGCGCACGCGGCGGGAGCCGAGGTGGTCGATGTCGTCGATCACGCCTTCGCCCTTCTTGAGCTTGAGGAGGTACTTCACGGCGCCGAGGAAGTCCTCGGGAACCATGATGCGCTCGTCGGGGCTGACCTTGCTTTCGAGCTTGCTGTTGATCTTGTAACGGCCGACGCGGGTCAGGTCATACTTCTTCGGGTCGAAGAACAGGCGCTTGAGCAGGGCGCGGGCGTTGGCGGCGGTCGGCGGGTCGCCGGGACGCAGCTTGCGGTAGATGTCCTTGAGGGCGCTGTCCTCGTCCTTGGCGGGGTCCTTGCGCAGGGACTTCAGGAGGATTTCGTCCTCGCGGCCGTCGATCACCTCGACGGACTTGTGGCCGAGAGCGATGAGCTGGCGGACGATGCCGATGGTGAGCGGCTCGTAGGCCTTGGCGACCACGAGTTCGCCGTCGAGGATGTCCTCGAAGGGCACCTTGTGGCCGAGCTCCTGCTCGTCCATCTCGTTCTTCAGCTTGAGGGACTCGACGTTGTAGAAATTGGTGACGATATCGCGGTCGGTCGGGTAGCCCAGGGCGCGCAGGAAGGTGGTCGCCAGGAACTTGCGGCGGCGGCGGCGGCGGTCGAGGTAAACGTAGAGCAGGTCGTTGGTGTCGAACTGCACTTCCAGCCAGGAGCCGCGGTCGGGGATGATGCGGAAGCTGTGGAGGATCTTGCCGTTGAGGTGCTGCGAGGTTTCGAAGCAGATGCCCGGCGAGCGGTGGAGCTGGGAGACGATGACGCGCTCGGCGCCGTTGATGATGAAAGTGCCGCGGCGGGTCATCATCGGCAGCTCGCCCATGTAAACGCGCTCCTTCTTGGTGCCGGTCTCGTCCTTCAGCTTGAAGGTGACGTAGAGCGCGGCGGAGAAGCTTTCGCCGGAGCGGAGGGCTTCGAGCGAGGTGATCTTGGGGTCCTCGATGTCGTAGGTGACGAAGTCGAGTTCGATCGCCTCGTCATAGCTCTTGATCGGGAACACTTCCCGGAACACCGCCTGGAGCCCCGTGTCGGTGCGCTCGCCGGCGGGGACGTCCTTTTGCATGAACTCCTCGTAGGAGCGGCTCTGGACCTCGATGAGGTTGGGGGGTTCGATGACTTCCTCGATTTTCCCGAAGTGGAGACGGTCGGCCATGGCAGTAGGTGGTGCTTGCAAGTTGAGCCCGGACCGCGAACGGCACCGGGCGATTGAGATTCAGGGACTGGTGAGAGGTTCCGGGATCGGCGGAAACGGTCTTGAGGTTGGACGGCTTCCGCCGGTTCCGGGACAAGGCTTCGCGGCCGGGGTCGCCGGCCGCGAAGCAAATCCGGTACTGGATTACTTGAGTTCGATCTTGGCGCCCGCTTCTTCGAGCTTCTTCTTGGCGGCTTCGGCGGCGTCCTTGGCGACACCTTCGAGCACCTTGGCAGGAGCGCTTTCGACGAGCTTCTTCGCGTCCGCAAGGCCGAGGCCCGGCGAGACTTCGCGGACCGCCTTGATGACGGCGATCTTGTTCGCACCGCCATCGGTGATGACGACGTCGAATTCGGTCTTCTCTTCGACCGCTTCGGCGGGACCGGCGACAGCGACGGCGACGCCCACGGGAGCCGCGGCGGAAACGCCCCAGGTCTCTTCCAGCTTTTTCACGAGGTCGGCGGCTTCCAGGACGGTAAGCTTGCCGAGTTCTTCAACGAGTTGTTCGATATTGGCCATTGTGTTTCTCCTTTGCGGTATCGTCGCGCCCGGAAGCCTCCGGACATTTCAGCCCCGCAGCTGCGGGACCGACGAGGAACCATTGTGGGTTCGGGCGGCGGCGCGGAGACGCCATCGCCTTCAGTTCAGATTGTTCAGGCTTCGGGTTCCGCCGTGGCGGAGTCCGCGTCGGGGTTGAATTTCTTCTGGATGACCCGTGCGATCCGGGTGGAGGGCTCGAGGATGGTCGCCAGAAGCTGCGAGAGGACGGCTTCGCGGGACGGGATGTCGGCGATCGCCTTGAGCTTGTCGGCGTCGAGGACGGCATCGCCCAGAATGCCGATCTTCATCTCGGGCTTCTTGAACTCCTTCTCGAAGTTCTTGATGGCCTTGGCGGCGGCGAAGACTTCGCAGTCCCCGGTGACGAAGGCGGTCTGGCCGACCAGGCCTTCGCCGATGTCCGGCAGGCCGGCTTCGGCGAGCGCCTTGCGCATGTAGGTGTTCTTGGCGACGTGGCACTGGGCTCCGGCCGCGCCGAGGCGGTTGCGCAGCTCGGAGAACTGCGGGACGGTCATGCCGGTGTAATCCACCACGAGCACGTAGGGCGAGGCGTTCACCCGGTCGAGCAATTCGTCGATGATGACTTTCTTGTCGGGATTCATGGTCGTGGGAAAGGTTAGACGGACTTGGTGTAAACGCCGGACTCCAGCGGGAGGCCGGGGCACATGGAGGCGGCGACGGTCACGCTGCGGACGTAGTTGCCCTTGGCGGACGCGGGCTTGGCGCGGACCACGCTGTCGATGAAGGCGCGGGCGTTTTCGACCAGGGCCTGCTCGGAGAACGAGGCCTTGCCGACGGCGCCGGAGATGTTGCCGTTCTTGTCGAGCTTGTAGTCGATACGGCCGGCCTTGACTTCCTTCACCGCCTTCGCGGTGTCGTCGGTCACGGTGCCGGTCTTCGGGTTGGGCATCAGGCCGCGGGGACCGAGGACACGGGCGATCTTGCGGACTTCGGTCATGGCGTCCGGGGTGGCGATCGCGACATCGAAGTCGGTGAAGCCGGCCTGGACCTTCTTGATGAGTTCCTCGAAGCCGACGAACTCCGCACCGGCGGCCTCGGCCGCTTCGGCGGCGGCACCGGCGGCGAAGACGGCGACGCGGACATTCTTGCCGGAGCCGTGGGGCAGCGGGCAGGATCCGCGGACCATCTGGTCGCTCTTGCGGGGATCCACCCCGAGGTGGAAGGAAACGGTGACGGTGGGGTCGAACTTCGGAGCCGGGAATTTCTTCACGGTGCCGACAGCTTCTTCCAAGCCGTAGGATTTGCCGGCCGGCACGAGGGCGGCGGCTTTTTCGTAGCGCTTGCTGCGGTTCTTCATGTTGTTCGTTTGCAGTGCTGGCGGGCCCGTCCGGATGACGGACCCTCCTGCGGTTTCGGATCCCCGGCCCGGAGGCGGGGATGGAAAATCACATACCCTCGATCTCGAGGCCCATCTGGCGGGCGGTGCCGGCCAGGATGCGGGCGGCGGCTTCCGGGTCCTTGGTGTTGAGGTCGGGCATCTTGATGGCGACGACTTCCATCAGCTTCTCCTTGGAGATCTTGCCGACCTTGACCTTGTTGGCTTCCTTCGAGCCGGAAGCGAGGCCGGCCGCCTTCTTGAGCAGGTTGCCCGCGGGGGGCTTCTTGGTGATGAAGGTGAAGCTCTTGTCCTTGTAGACGGAGATCACGACCGGGAGGATGTCGCCGGCCTGGCTCTGGGTGGAGGCGTTGAACTCCTTGCAGAAGCCCATGATGTTCACACCGGCCTGACCGAGGGCGGGACCGACGGGCGGGGACGGGTTGGCGGCCCCTGCGGGGATCTGGAGCTTGATGACTTTGACGACTTCCTTGGCCATGGTGTTGGAGTGCTAGCGGTGACGGGGTGTTTGAGAGCGGGACGGGATCAGGCGCGTTCGACCTGCCAGTATTCAAGTTCCACGGGTGTGGAGCGGCCGAAGATGGTGACCGCGACGCGGAGCTTGCCGCGCTCGGGGTCGATCTCCTCGACGATGCCGTTCTGGCTTTGGAACGGTCCGTCGGCCACCTTCACGGTGTCGCCGACTTCGAAAGTGATGGCGGGACGCACGCTTTCCTCGCGTTCCTTGATCTGGGAAAGCATGCCTTCCACTTCGCTTTGGCGCATCGGGATCGGACGGTCCTTCGTGCCGGCGAATCCGATGACCCCCTCCATCTCCTTGATGAAATACCAGGTCTTCTCGACGAGCTGGTTGTCGGGAGTGAGGAGATTCATGTTCACGATGATGTAGCCCGGGAAGAACTTCCGCTTGGTGGAAGTCTTCTTGCCGCGGCGGATCTCGGACACCATTTCGGTGGGGACGAGCACCTCGTAGATGTAATCTCCCATCTCCTCGGCCTCGCGCTGGCGGAGGATGCGCTCCTTGACGCGGCCTTCCTGTCCGGAAAGGACATGGACGACGTACCACTGGTTCTCTGGAGACGGGGCGGGCATGACAGGGATGGAAAAGGGGGGTGCCGGAGCGGCGGCGGGCTTCAGTTCCCGAAGGACGTGACGAAATTGAGGACGTAGATGCAGACGAAGTCCCACATCGATACGAAGCCGGCGAGGAGGATGGTGGCGATCAGGACCACGATGGTGGAATCGACGAGCTCCTTGTATTTCTTGAAGCCCTTGATTTTCGGATCGGACTCCCAGGGCCAGTTGGCCTTGCGGAGCTCGCCCTTGACCTCGCCGACGAAGCGGGAGACCAGGGCACCGTTGCGGATCGCGACGATGCCGGCGATGGCCAGGATGCCGAAGACGATTCCCGTGACGGTCCAGCTGTTGCTGATCTTGAAGAACTCGAGGAAATTCATGCTTGGGGTTCGGCTGGACTGGAAAAATGGCACGGAAGGTGGGACTCGAACCCACAACCAACGGTTTTGGAGACCGCTACTCTACCAATTGAGCTACTTCCGTTTTGGAATCTTGTGACCGGTTGAGGCGATGGCGGGGCACCCCGGCAAGTAGCCGAAGTGCCCCGGAAATCGTCCCAGCCGGATGTCGCGGGGCGACAGACTGAGGCTCGGTCGGAGGATTAGTCAAGGATTTCGCCGACGCGGCCCGCACCGACGGTGCGGCCACCTTCGCGGATGGCGAAACGCATGGTCTGCTCCATGGCGATCGGCGTGATGAGCTCGACTTCGAGGTTCACGTTGTCGCCCGGCATCACCATCTCGACACCTTCCGGCAGCTTGATGCTTCCGGTCACGTCGGTGGTGCGGAAGTAGAACTGCGGGCGGTAGTTCGAGAAGAACGGGGTGTGACGGCCGCCTTCGTCCTTGGACAGGACGTAGATCTCGCCCTTGAACTTGCGGTGCGGGGTCACGGTGCCCGGCTTGGCGATGACCTGGCCGCGCTCGATGTCGTTCTTCTTCAGACCGCGGACCAGGAGGCCGACGTTGTCACCCGCACGACCTTCGTCGAGCAGCTTGCGGAACATTTCGATGTCGGTGACGGTGGTCTTCTGGGTGTCGCGGATGCCGACGATCTCGACTTCTTCCATCTTCTTGATGATGCCGCGCTCGACACGACCGGTGCAGACGGTTCCGCGACCTTCGATCGAGAACACGTCTTCCACCGGCATGAGGAAGGGCTTGTCGATGGCGCGCTCGGGCTCCGGGATGTAGGAGTCGACGGCATCCATCAGCTTGAGGATGTTTTCCTTCTGGGTGGCGTCGCCGTCGAGGGCGAGCTTGGCCGAACCCTTGACGATCGGGATCTCGTCGCCCGGGAATTCGTAGGTGGAGAGGAGGTCGCGGACTTCCATCTCGACGAGCTCGAGGAGTTCCTCGTCGTCGACGAGGTCGACCTTGTTCATGAACACCACGAGGGCGGGAACGCCGACCTGGCGGGCAAGCAGGATGTGCTCGCGGGTCTGGGGCATCGGGCCGTCGGCGGCGGACACCACGAGGATGCCACCGTCCATCTGGGCGGCGCCGGTGATCATGTTCTTCACGTAGTCGGCGTGACCGGGGCAATCGACGTGGGCGTAGTGGCGCTTGTCGGTTTCGTACTCGACGTGCGCGGTGTTGATCGTGATGCCGCGCTCGCGCTCTTCGGGAGCGGCGTCGATGTCGGCGTAGCTCTTCTTCTCTGCAAATCCTTTGTCCGCCAGCGTGTTCGTGATCGCCGCGGTGAGGGTGGTTTTGCCGTGGTCAACGTGACCGATGGTGCCGATGTTGACGTGCGGCTTGTTGCGCTTGAATGCTTCTTTGGCCATGGTGGTGGTGATTTTCGCTGTGGCTGCTGTCCGGTCATGTTGCCGCTGGAGCTCGTGGGGGGAATTGAACCCCCGACCTCGTCCTTACCAAGGACGCGCTCTACCCCTGAGCTACACGAGCCTGACGGCGTTTTTGAGGCTTCGCCCGGAGGTCACCGGGAAATCCGGAGGGGCTTCGTGTGACGAACAACCCCCGCGAATTTCCTGGCCGGTTCCGGGAAAAGCGGGGCGCAAGCTGAACAAAGCCGTTCAGACTGTCAAAAAAAATATCAGTTGGAAGAAGATTTATCGGGAGCACCCTGAAAATAATTGGATTTCAATTATTTACAGCGATCCGAATCCCCCTCCGCCGGAGTTTCCGGAGCCTCGCGGGAAGTCAACAGCCGGTTGAAGCGGACAATCGACAGGCAGCGGCCGCTTGCGGGGTCGATCTCGGCCACGAGGCCGCACATCCGGACCGGACCGGCGGCGATCGGAAAGCGCGTCGGCATTCCCGTGCGGAACCGCCAGACGACCGACTCGGTGGCGCGGCCGAGCACGGAGTCCTCGGGCCCGCACATCCCCGCATCGGTGAGGCACCCGGTCCCGCCCGGCAGCACGCGTTCGTCGGCGGTCTGGACGTGGGTGTGGGTGCCGGCCACGACCGAGACCATCCCGTCCAGGGCCCAGCCCAGCGCGATCTTCTCGCTGGTGGTTTCCGCGTGGAAGTCGACGAAGATCACCTGCACGCCGTCGGCCCTCAGCCGGCGGGCTTCCTCCTCCACGGCCAGGAAGGGATTCTCCAGCGGCGGCTGCATGAACGAACGGCCCTGCGCCTGGATCACCGCCACCTTGCCCTTCGGCGTTTCGAGCACCACCGAACCGCCGCCCGGAGTCCCCGCGGGATAGTTGATCGGGCGCAGCAGGCGCGGCTCGGTCGGGAAATAATCGATGATTTCGGGCTGGTCCCAGACGTGGTCGCCGGTCGTGATCACCGCGGCACCGGCGCGGAGCAGGTCGATCGCGATGCGCGGGGTGATTCCCCGGCCTCCTGCGGCGTTCTCGCCGTTGACGACGATGAAATCGAGCTGCAGTTCCTTGCGCAGTGCGGGCAGATGCTCGATCACCGCCTTGCGGCCGGGCTCGCCGACGATATCCCCGAGAAAAAGTATGCGGATAGGCTCCATGAAAGCGGTAAAAGCCGGCCGGAACGGCAGCGTCCCGGCGCGGGAGCCTTACCCCCCCGGCAAGCGGCCCGCCAAGTCAAATCCCCCGCCCCGCCACCGATGACCCGCCGCTCCCTGCCCCTTTGGCTCAGCCTCCTGCTGGCGCTTTGCGTCTTCCTGATCTGGCAATTCCGGCCGGCTCGGGAGCCGGCCACCAGCCCGTCTCCGCCGGCAACGGCCCGGGAAACCGGCCCCCTGTCCGACCTCGGCAGCCCGCCGGACTGGTCGAGCCTCAACCGCTTCCAGTCGACGGTCACCCGCGCGGAATTCCTGCGGCAGATGGATGAAGTCTTCACGACCTCGCCCGCCTGGCGCGAATGGTTCCATGTCGACGAAAAGGAAGTCCGGATCCGCACTTCCCCGGAGCCGCAGGCCGACTTCCGGCTCCGTTTCGCCCCGGACGGGCTGGAGCAAACGCCGCCACGCTTCTGGCGACCGGCCGCCGAGCTTCCTCCCGCACCGCCGGACCGCCCGCTCGAGGGCTTGAAAGTCGCCATCGACCCCGGCCACATCGGCGGCCGCTGGGCCACGATGGAAGAGCGCTGGTTCCAGATTCCGGGCCACCAACCGGTCCAGGAAGGCGACATGACACTGCAAGTCGCCCGCCTCATCAAGCCGCGGCTCGAAGCGCTCGGCGCCATCGTCACCCTGGTGCGCGACGACACCGAACCCGTCACCTCGATGCGCCCGGAGTCCCTCCGCGAGGAGGCGGCGGACAGCAGCAACGGCGGCGACATCGCCAGGCTGGCCGAGCGCCTGTTCTACCGCACTGCCGAAATCCGCGCCCGGGCCCGGTTGGTGAACGAATCGATCCGGCCCGACCTCGTTCTCTGCCTGCATTTCAATGCCGACGCCTGGGGCGACCCGAAGGCGCCGACCCTCGTTCCCGCCAACCATTTCCACATGATCCTCAACGGCGGCTACACCGACGACGAGATCGCCCTCGCCGACCAGCGGCACGACCTCCTTTCCAAGCTGCTGCAAGGCGTGCACGAGGAGGAAAAGCAGCTCTCCGCCCATGTCGCGGCCGCCTTCGTGGAGCGCAACCCGATGCCACCCTACCGCTACGATCCTCTTGCAAAGAACCACCGCGGCGTCGCCGGCACCCCTTACCTGGCAGCCCGCAACCTCCTCGCCAACCGGCTCTACCAGTGCCCGGTGATCTACTTCGAGCCCTACGTCATGAATTCGGCCGAGGACCAAGCCCGCATCCAGGCCGGCGATTACGACGGCGAACGCGAGGTCGCCGGCAAGCTCCGCCCCTCGATCTTCCGCGAATATGCCGACGCCGCGGCCGACGGACTGCGCCGCCACTACGAAAGCCGCGAGAACTCCCGCTGAGTCCGCGACTCTGTCATTTCACGGCAATCCCGGATAGGCCGCGCCATCCGTCTGCGTCTTAATCCGGCTTCGCGCTTCAGTCGCCTCGCGCTCCCAGTTAAAACACCCGCCCATGATGCTCCGCTCCCTGCCGATTCTTCTCGCCCTGACCTCGGCCGGCTTGGCCCAGGACGGCGGCCAGCTCTACACCACCTACTGCTCGGCCTGCCACGGCGCGGACGGAAAAGGCGCCACCGGCGGCCAGTTCCCGCCGCTCGCCGAAAGCCCCTGGGTGCAGGGCGATCCCGACCGCGCGATCAAGATCGTCCTTCACGGCCTCAACGGCCCGGTGGAAGTCGCCGGCCGCACCTACAATCTCGAAATGCCGCCGCAAGGTGCCGCGATCGCCGATGACCAGCTCGCCGCGATCCTCACCTACGTCCGCGCCTCCTGGAACAACGCGTCCCCCGCCGTCACCCCGGCCATGATCAAGGCCGCCCGCGAAGCCACCGCCGGCCGCGACAAACCCTGGACCGCCCCGGAAATCCTCAAGCTCCACCCGCTTCCCGCCGCCGCCCCGCCGATCGCCAACCTGATCTCCCGCATCTACCCCGGCGAGTGGCAGGACCTGCCGGACTTCAGCAAGCTCAAGCCGATCAATGTCGAGGAAGAACACGACGGCCTGATCAGCGTCTCCCACGCCGACCGCAAGGAACTCGTCGGCCTCGTCTGGGAAGGCCAGATCACCGCGCCCAAGGCCGGAAAGTTCACCTTCCGCCTCGACGCCGACGACTGCGCCCGCGTCATCGTCGCCGGCAAAAAGGTCGCCGAAGTCCGCGGCATCGGCCCCCTCAACGGCTCCCGCGCCAAGCAAGGCCAGATCCAGCTCTCCGCCGGCTCCCACCCGATCCGCATCGAATACGTCGAATTCCGCGGCCAGGAAGCCATCGCCCTCGCCATGAAAGGCCCGGGCATCCCCGGCTGGCGCAACCTTTCCGACAGCCCGGTCCCGGCCGAAAAACCCTCGCTGATGATCCGCCCCACCCCGGACCGCGCCGTGATCTACCGCAACTTCATCGCCGGCACCACCGCCCGCGCCATCGGCTTCGGCTTCCCGGGCGGCGTCAACCTTGCCTACAGCGCCGACAACCTCGCGCCGGAGCTGCTCTGGACCGGCGATTTCATGGACGGCGGACGCCACTGGGTCGACCGCGGCCAAGGCAACCAGCCGCCCGCCGGCGAGCGCCAGGTGAAGCTCTCCGGCGCCCGCGCGCTGGCCGAAGGCGCCCGCTTCCGCGGCTACAAGCTCGACCCCGCCGGCAACCCGACCTTCTCGGTCCAGCTCGGGGAACAGTTCCTGCTCGATGCCTGGAAGCCGGCCGGCTCCGGCGCCACGCCCGCCTTGACCCGCACCCTCACCGTCAACGGCCAGGGCAGCCCGGTCGAACTGCTGGTCTGCGAGAAACTCGCGCTGAAGAAGACCGGCGATCAGGACTACGAACTCGGCGACGAACTCCGGCTCCAGGCCGAAAACGCCGCCTTCGAAACCCGCGACGGCAAGACCTACCTCAAGCTCTCCCCCGGCAAACCGGCCACCCTCACCTACCGCTGGAAGTGAAGTTCCAAGTGATCCCCCTTCGCCGAGGCTGCGGGGGACAAGAAAGTTCCAAGTTCCAAGCCAATCCCACTCTCATGCGTCACCTGCTTCCTTCCTCGCTCCTCTGCGGTTTGATCCTCTCCGCCGCCCAGGCCCAGCAGCAGTCCGATTTCTACACCCGGGAAGAAATCCCGCTGCCGAAAGGCGAGATCATGGAGCTCGGCTCCATCGCCCTGATGCCCGACAAGAAAATCGCCGTCACCTCGCGCCGCGGCGACCTCTGGATCTGCTCCGGAGCCTACGGCGACGATCTTTCCAAGGTCACCTGGCAGAAGTTCGCCGAAGGCCTCCACGAGCCCTTCGGCATGTTCTGGAAAGACGGCTGGCTCTACCTCACCCAGCGCCCCGAACACTCCCGCCTCAAGGACTCCGACGGCGACGGCCGCGCCGATCTCTTCGAAACCGTCAACTCCGGCTGGGGCATCAACGGCGACTACCATGAATACGCCTTCGGCTCGGAGCCCGACAAGAACGGCGACGTCTGGATCGTCCTCTGCCTCACCGGCTCCGGCGGCGCCGCCTCCGACTGGCGCGGCTGGTGCGTCCGCGTCACCCCGAAGGGCGAAATGATCCCCACCTGCTCCGGGATCCGCTCGCCCGGCGGCATCGGGGCCAATCACGCCGGCGACATGTTCTACACCGACAACCAGGGGCTCTGGAACGGATCGTCCTCGCTCAAGTGGCTCAAGCCCGGCTCGTTCCAGGGCAACCCGACCGGCAACAAGTACCACAAGCTCGCCAACCTGCCCGCCCCGCCGCAGCCGGCCGATAAATCCCGCATCGAGACCGAGCGCGCCCGCTTCCCCGAGTTCGTCCCGCCCGCCGTCGTGTTCCCCCACGGCAAGGTCGGACAATCCCCCACCGGCATCGCCTACGATTCCGGCAACGGCAAGTTCGGCCCCTGGACCCACCAGCTCTACGTCGGCGAACAAACCCACTCGCAGGTCCAGCGCGTCGCCCTCGAAAAGGTCAACGGCCTCTACCAGGGCGCCGTCTTCCACTTCCTCGAAGGCTTCGAAGCCGGCCTCGTCCCCGTCCGCCTCGACCACGAGGCGGGCATCCTCTTCGCCGGCGGCACCAACCGCGGCTGGGCCTCCCGCGGCACCAAGCCCTTCACCTTCGAGCGCGTCCGCTGGACCGGCAAGACACCCTTCGAAATCCACACCATGTCCGCCCTCAAGGACGGCTTCGAGCTGACCTTCACCGAGCCCGTCGACCCCGCCACCGCCGGCAAGCCGGAGTCCTATTCGATGGCCGCCTGGACCTACATCCTCCAGTCCGGCTACGGCTCGCCCGAAGTCGATCCCGCCACGCCGAAAATCACCGCCGCCAGCGTTTCCCCCGATGGCAAGAAGGTCCGCCTCACCGTCGACGGCCTGGTCAAGGGCCACGTCCACCACCTCGCGGCCAAAGGCGTGACCTCCAAGGCCGGCGGCAAGCTCTGGCACCCGGACGCCTGGTACACGCTCAACGAAATCCCGCGCTGAGCCGGTGGAAAGTTGAGAGTCTATGGTTGATGGTTGATGGTAAGAGACCGATCTCCGGCGGATCTTTTACCGACCATCAACCATCCACCATCAACCATCAACTACTTGAACCTCCTCCTCTGCGGCCACGGCTACCTCGGCCAGGCGATCTCCCGCGACTTCCTCGCCGCCGGCTGGGAAGTCACCGCGCTTTCCCGCTCCGGTGACGACGACAGCCTCGCCTGCGACCTCTCCTCGGCGTCCGACGTTGCCGCGCTCCAAGTCGAGCCCGACTTCATCGTCCACTGCGCCTCCTCCGGCCGCGGCGGGGCGGACGCCTACCGCGCCGTCTATCTCGACGGCTGCCGCCACCTGCTCGACCGCTTCCCCGGCGTCCCGCTGCTCTACACCTCCAGCACCTCCGTTTACGCCCAGACCGACGGCTCCGTGGTCACCGAGGAAAGCCCCGCCGTCCCCGATCGCGAGACCGGCTCGATCCTTCGCGAGACCGAGGCACTCGTCCTCTCGCGCGGCGGCATCATCACCCGCCTCTCCGGCATCTACGGCCCGGGGCGCAGCGTGATCCTGAAGAAGTTTCTCTCCGGCGAAGCGGTCATCGAGGAAGACGGCCGCCGCTTCCTCAACCAGATCCACCGCGACGACGCCGCCGCCGCGATCCTCCATCTCGCGCTTTTTCAATCAACAATCAGCAATCAACAATCGACAATCGACAATAGGCTTCTCTTCAACCTCTCCGACTCGCTGCCCCTCAGCCAGCTCGAGACCTACCAAAGCCTCGCGCAAACCTTCCACCGCCCCCTCCCCCCCACCGGCCCCCGCGATCCCGACCGCAAGCGCGGCTGGACCCACAAGCAGGTCTCCAACGCGAAACTCCGCGCCACCGGCTGGGAACCCCGTTTTCCCTGCTTCCTCGATGCGGTCGCCGGCATCGTCCCCACCTTGGACCCATGAGTTTTCCCGGCGGGCCGGGCCATCAGCCGACCGCCACCCAGCGCCGCAAGCGCGTCGACAGCAGCAGGCACTTCACCGGCACCCCGCCGTAGGCCCGCGCCATCACCTCGCGGTAAGCCGCCATCTGCCCGCCGTAGCGCTCGACCAGTTGCTCCGCGCTTTCCACGGCATCGGTCTTGAAGTCGATCACCTCGACCTCCGTCACCGCCCCCGCGGCGTCGCGGATCACGTGCAGGCGGTCGACGATCCCGCTCAGCCATTTCCCGTCCATGATCGCCTCGACCGGCTGCTCGCGGAACAGGTCCACCGACCGGCCGCTGCGCTCCAGCCCCGCGCGGATCTCCGGGATTCCTAGTAGTTCGCCGACCAGCGCGCCCGCTTCGTTCCGCGGAAGCGCCGGCACCGCCTCGTCGAGCCAGCCCACCGCCTCGAATGCCGCGTGCACCGCGCTGCCGAAGGCCATCCCGGTCGGCGACGGAGCGATCCCCGACGATTCCTTCTTCGCCCCCGACGGCGTGGTCCGCTCCCGGCGTGGGACGGCGGCTGCCAGACCGGAAACCGGCTCCCGCGTCGCCACCCCGCGCGCCGGCACGTCGCGCCACCACGAAGGATCGCCGGATTGGAAGGGCGCTTCACCCGTCGATCCACAAGACCTTGCGATCCAGTTCGCCATCGAGGCCCACTCCTCCGGATCCTTGCGCGACTTCGGCACCTCGGGAAGCAACACGTAAAGCCCCCGCTTGGCCCGGGTGAGCGCGACATAGAGCACGCACATCGCCTCGTAGCGCTGGTCGTCCGCCCACGCCTCCTCCACCGCTTTGATCGCGGGCACCATCCCGCGAACCCAGGCCGGCGGCGGCTCTAACAGCCAGTCGCACCCCTCCTGACTCCCCCGCGCGATCTCGAAGTCGCCGTGGTTCGGCACCTGCGCGTCCTCGATCTCCGGCAGCACCACGACGTCGAAGCCCAGGCCCTTCGACTTGTGGACCGTCAGCACCTGCACCGCCGCCGCACCCGGACTCTGCGGGATTTCAAGGTCAGCAATCCAGCGCGCCGCCTCGCGCGCCGTCCCGGTGCCGGCGGCGTCGAATTCCGCCAGGGCCGCGATCACGTCGCCTGCCCTGCGGCGGGAGAAGTCGGAAAGCGCCGGCCACAGCGGCTCCATCAAGCCTTCCACCATGGATGCGAAGCCCGCCTCGCGCGCCTCTCTCAGCAGCCCTTCCCAGACCGCCTGCCACGCCGTGCCGAAGCGCGACTCCAGCACCGCGGAAAGGGGCGACATCGCGATCACCTGCCGCGCGAACGCGTCCGCCGGATCCGCCAGCCAGCGCACCAGGTGCAACAAGGCAACACCCGGCGCGTTGTCGGCCACCGGCTGGCGGCGACCCTCTTCGATCACGTCGAAACCATGCTCGCGCAGCAGCGACGCGACCGCCCGGACCTGCGCGTTCGTCCTCACCAGCACGCCGCAGGTCAGATCCCGCTCGCCGATCCCGATCTCGCGCAACAAGGCGACCAGACGCTCGTCACGATCGTCCTTCGCCACCACTTCCACCCGCGACTCGCCGCTGACCTTCGGCCTGGCAGAGACATGCTCTTCCCACGGCCAGCGCTTCGCCATTTCATCGCCGAACAGCCCGCCGATGGTCGCGATATCGCCGCACACCGCATTGACCAGATCCAGCACCGCCGGGCACGAGCGCCAAGACTCGGGCATCGTGCGCAGCGCCAGGTGACCGTTGGTCCCGTAGCGCCGCTCGACCTCGTCGAACAAGGTGACATCGCCGCCGCGCCAGCCGTAGATCGCCTGCTTGCGGTCGCCGACGACGAACAGCGATCCATCCTCGCGCGACGCCGCCTCGTCGAGCAACGGCACGATGCCGTCCCACTCCGCCCGGCTCGTATCCTGGAACTCGTCGAGCAACCAGTGGTCGTAGCGGGCATCCAAGCGGAAATCCACGGCCTCGCGCCGGACCCGCGATTCCTCGTCGCGCGTCCAGCGGCCCATCAGCAGCTTGACGTCGTCGAAACCTAACAGCCCCTTCCGCCGCAGCCGCCGCTCGCACTCGCCGTCGAGGTGCGACACCAGCTCCGCCACCGCCCGGGTCCGCGCCACCGCCGCCGCCAGCTCGCAACCGGCCAGCAGGCGGAACAACTCGCGCCATTTTGCCGAGACGGCCGGCGAAAAGCGCAGCGTCTTCCGATTGTAGGCGACCTCGATCTCGCCCTCGCCCGGCAATGCTTCGAGCAGGCGGTCGAACAAGGCCCCCGCCTTCGCAATCCGGCCGCTCCCCACGGTGTGCGATTCGAATAAATCTAACAGCTTCACCACCGCGTCCGGGCAATCCCCCTGCCGCAGCAGCCCCAGCAAGGCGCGCTTGTCGCTTTCCCAGGCCTCGACCTCCGGCAAATCCCCGAACAAAGCCCCACCGCCCCAGCCTTCCAGCGGGATCCCGGACTTCCACCAGCCATGCCAGTGCCCGAGGAACTTCTCGAGATCCCTCAACACCCCCTGCCCCTCCTTGCCCAGCGTCGCGCGCCGGAAGGCTTGCAGGAAATCCTCCGCCCCGCCGTGCTCCAGCGCGTCGCCCAGCACCTCCGCGAGGATGTCGGCCATCGCCGCTTCGAACTTCGGGCCCTCGATCAGCTCGAAAGTCCCGCCGGTCAGCCCCAGCTCGTACTGGAAACCTCGTACCACGCGGGCAAAGAAGCCGTCCATCGTCCCGAGCTGGAAAGTCGGCAGCGCCCGCACCACCCGCGCCAACACCGGTGCCACCGGAAAGCTCGCGCCAATTTGTGCGCACAGCTTCTCCGCCTCGGCCGGATCCGCCGCGCACGCGGCCAGCTTCGACAGCACCGAGTCCGCGAACTCGCCCGCCGCCTTGCGGGTGAAGGTCAGCGCGACGATCCGCGCGGGATCGACCTCCTGCGCACCGATCAGCCCGATCACCCGGTTGCCGAGCTGGAAGGTTTTCCCCGATCCCGCCGAGGCGAGGATCATGAGGTTCTTCGAAAGGATGCCGGGCTCGCTCATGCCGCACCTCCCTGCCATGCCACGGTTTCATCCAGCGAGCGCCCGAGAGCCAGCACCGCGTAGTCGTCGTATTCCGACTTCTCCGCCGGCGGCCAGAACACCCGCTCCTTGACCTTGCCGATCACCCACCGCGCGCAGGCCTCCGCGGAGTCGCGGTCGGCTTTCGAGAAATCCTCCCACAGCGAAAGCTTCACATCGCCTTCGGTCGCACCGAGCGCGAAGTAGCCGAGTTCGTCGACATCCCCCAGCGCCACCGAATAGAGCGCGACCTGGAGGTTCTTCCAGCGCTTCAACTTGCCATCCGCTCCCGTGCACAGGATCTCCGGCACGTTCTCCAGATGCGCCGGAAAGCGCGTGTTCGCCGTGACGCCCGTCCGATGCGCAGCCTCCACCGCGCCCGCCGCCGCGCCAGTCTTGTAGTCAAGCACCCGCCGCCGGCCGTCGTCATGGCGCTCGATCCGGTCCACCCGGCCGACCAGCACCAGCCCGTCGATCTCGATCTCGAACTTCTTCTCCACCTCCTCGATCCGCCAGCCCGACGCCCGCTCGACCGCCTGCACCCGCGAGAACCAGGACAGCCGCTGCTGCATCGACTCGCGCTGGATCCGCACCGCAAGCGGGACCTTCGCGCCGAAGCGCTCGGCGATCACCCGGTCCAGCGCCGCGTGCACCCAGGCCTCGATCGCCTCGGTCTTGGAAAAATCCTTCGCCTCCTCGTCCAGCGCCCAGCGCTCCAGCACGATGTGCGCGACATTGCCGAAATCCCGGGCATTCCACTCCACCCGCTCCGGTTCAGGCGAGCTCATCCCGGCGACGTGCTTGAGGTAGTAGCGGAAGGGACAGGCGAGGTAGTCGGCAAACGAGGTCACCCCCATCCGCGGCACCTTGTCGAGCACCCGCGGCCGCCATTTCCATGCCTCGTCGAGCGTCCATGCCAGCGAGGAATCCGGCGGCTCGATCTCGCGGAACAGCAGCTTCACCCGGCCGGGAAGCTCTTCCTCGTCCGCCGCCAGCAACAACCGCGAGGGTTGCAGGACTTCACCGCCCGACCCGGTCTTCGCCAGCAGCAGATCCACCCGCCCGCCGGCGCGCCGTGATTCGATCATCGCCGTCAGCAGATACGCGTCGCGCGCCGCCCGGGTGGCATCGTGCGACAGGCCTAACAACCGCCGCGAGCCCTCCGGCAGCCACGCGTCCGTGCTCGCCCGGCTTGGCACCAGTCCCTCGTTCATCCCGCAAACGACGAGATGCCGGCCGGGCTCGTGGAAGAGCTCGAGCCAGCCCTGGACATCGAGCACCCGGTCCTCCGGTGCCGCCGCGACCGCATCCGGCAAGGTCGCCCGCAGCAGGTCGATCCAGAACCCCGGATCCCGCTTCACCCCGGCCGCCGTCCGTGCCGTCGCGTCCAGCCATTCGGAAACGGCCGCGCTTTGTTCGCCGCGCGGATCGATCATCCCCAGCAAGCGCCTCATCCCCGCGTGGAATCCTTCGCCCAGAAAGACCGCCCGCCGCTTGTCGAGCGCCTCCAGCGTCTCCTCCGCGAGCTTCAGCGCCTCCGGATCGCGGTTCGTTAGATTCGCGACCCGCGCCACATCCTCCCGCTCCCGCGCCAGCCACTGGTCCCGCGCCGCCGACAAAGCCACCACCCGCTGCGCCCGCCTGCCGCCGGCCAGCACGCCGCTCTCGGGAAAGCCTAACAGATCGATCGCCGCCGCCGCTCCCGGCTGTGCGACATACTGCCGCCAAGCCCCGAGCCATGAGGCCAGCGGCGACGGCGGGACCTGCGACGGATCGTGAACCTTCCAACCGCCGCGCCCGAAGGCCCGGACCAGTTCGCCCGCTGTCGCCTCGTCCGCCGACCCGAGCGCCAGCTCGTCCGAGCGGGTCGCCTCCATGGCCACCCTGGCCACCACCTCCGCCGCCTGCTGCCGGGGATCGGCGGTCAAAGCCACGCCGCCCTCGCTTTCATCCGGCCACCCGATCGGCCGCTCCGTCCACCTCTCGCCCGGCTGTCCCGCTTCATCAAACTCCGCCGCCATCGCGACCGGCGCGCCGACCAGCACCGTCACCGGCAAGCCGCAATTCAAGATCATCCGCCGTGCCGCCGCCGCCATGTCCGGCACGCCGGCGAGCACGATGCCCTTCACTCCCGCAGGAATCGCGAACTCCCCGCGCGCCAGCAAGCTGCTGCGACTCTTCAGCCCCCACAGCGCCAGCCGCTGCTCGACCTTCACCTCCAATCTTGCCAAGGCCTCCCAGCGCTCCGCTTCCACCGTCCCCGAAAGCCGACGCGCCGCATCGGCCAGCATCAGCCCGTTCTCCTGCAAGCTCGTCCGCACCCCGGCCAGCGACCGCGCCAGGCCAAGCGCCCAGCCCGCCGGCTCGCCCTCGCCCGGTGGCAACGGAAAGGCTGCCGCGAAGGACTCCCAGTCCTGGATCGCTTCCAAAGTCTCCACCCAAGCCAGCAGTTCCAGCGCCTCCGGAGCCGCATCCTCCGTCCGGAGAAAGTGCCCCGGCGTCACCACTTTCGGCGCCAGCAGCGCCCCGGCCGACTCCGCCAAGGCCTCGCGCAGCCGCCGTCCCGCCTGAGCCGTCGGCACCACCACCAGCAGCCCCGGCAGCGCGTCGCGCCGCGCCAGCAGCCACTCCGCCAGCACTCCGAGAAACGGCCGCTCCCAGCCCAGAAACACGCGCTCCACCATGGCCCCATCTCTTGCCTCGCGCCCCGCACCGGCGAAAGCAAAAGTTTGCAAATCCAGCCCCACCCCGCGCTTGTCCCACCCCACCCGCTCTCACCAGAAGAGATTCCTCAGCCACGACAGCTTGTAGGCCTTCGTCTTCAGCGGCAGGAACAAGTACTCCTGCCGGCCGTCGACATACAGGCTCAGGATCGGCTTCGATCCCGCGTCGTCCACCTTCACCAGCAGCGTCTTGCCCGGCTTCAGGCGGTCGACGTATCCCGCGACCCGGCCGTTCTGATAAACCACCAGCCGCTGGGAGGCACCGGTGTCGTTCTTGATCGCGATGTTCGCGGCCTGCGCGACGGCGGCCTGCAGGAAAAGGAAAGCGGCGATGGCGAGCGTTTTCATGGGAGCCGGTGGGACGTAGGGAATGCGATAACCATTCATGTGAAGTTCAAGGAGGTCCACTCACGCCGAATACACCACCACCGGCCCGGTGCTGCCGCCCTGGACCCGCCGCAGCTTTTCCACCGCCTTCTTCACCGCCTCCGCCGCGGCCAGCGCCTCGTCCATCGTGTTCAGGCAGGAGAAGCCGAAGCGCAGGCTGCTCTTCGCCTTGGCGTCGGAGAAGCCCATCGCCTTCTGCACGTGCGAAGGCTGCTGCTTGCCGGTCATGCACGCCGATCCCGCCGAGCAGGCGACACCGAGATCATCCAACAGAATCAACAGCCCCGCCGCCTCGCAACCGGCGAACGACAGATGGCTGGTTCCCGGCAGCCGGTGCAGCAGGTCGCCGTTCACCGTCACGCCTTCCACCTCGCCCACGACCTTCGCCTCGAAGGCCGCTCTAACAGCGCCCGGATGCTGGTTCGCCGCCAGCCGCGCCATCGCCAGTTCGGCGGCCTTGCCCAGACCTACGATGCCTGCCGTATTTTCCGTGCCGCTCCGCCGGTCCTTCTCCTGACCGCCGCCGCGGACCATCGGCTCGAAACGGCAGCCGCTCCGGATGTAGAGCGCGCCGACCCCTTTCGGCCCGTGGAACTTGTGCGCGGAGAGCGACAGGAAATCCACCGGCACCTCCCGCACGTCCACCGGGATCTTGCCCGCCGCCTGGATTGCGTCGGTGTGGAAGGCCAGCCCGCACTCCCGGGCGATCGCGCAAGCCTCCTCGATCGGCTGGATCACCCCGGTCTCGTTGTTCGCCCACATGACGGAAGCGAAGCCGCCGCCCTCCTTCGCCGCCTCGCACGCCGCGCGGAATTCTTCTAACAACAAGCGCCCTCCGCCATCGACCCCGGCCCGCGCGACCGGATAGCCGACGTCTGCGAAGGTCTCGATCGGCCGCAGCACCGCGCTGTGCTCGATCGCGCTGGTCACGACCTTGCCCGTCTTCCGCCCGACCAGCCGCGCCAGCCATTTCAGCGCCATGTTGGTGCTCTCCGTCCCGCCGCCGGTGAAGACGATCTCGTCCGGCTCCGCGCCGATCAGAGCCGCGACCTGCTCCCGCGCGCCTTCGATCGCCCGCCGCGCTTCCTTCGCCCCTGCATAACTGGCGCTCGGATTGTGGAAGCCGTCCTTCAACCACGGCAGCATCGCGTCTAACACCTCCGGCAGCAGCGGCGTCGTGGCATTGGCATCCAGGTAAAGCATGCCGCGAACCTAGGCGGCACCGCGACCACCCGCAAGCCCGCCGCAACGATCCCGTCACCCGCCTCCACGCCGTCGGGGGCGCAATCGTCACGTGAGAATATTGCCACCATCCCGCCGCTGCATCCGTCATCCGGCTGTGAAGCATCCGCGGCGTCCGGGGCGAATCCTTCGCTTCCGCACGCAGCTACCGAACCCCTCCTACACCGAATCGCATGAAACCGCGCGCCATCCGCCAACAACTCCTGCTCACCGCGGGCCTCGTCGCCACCCAGTCCGCCTTCGCCGGCACCGACGTCTGGTTCACCCCGCTGACCCAGTCCGCTCCCGTCGTCGCCCCGAACGCCCTCGGCGAACTCGCCTCCCCCTGGGTCACCCCGGAAGGCATCTTCCAGAAGAACATCGTCAGCCTCCGCGAGGTCGAAGACCAGATCCTCAGCCCCGGCCAGTCGATCGTCCGCGTGCCGGGCGCAAGCACCAGCGCCTCGATGTTCGACATGCTGGCCTACGACCCGACCGGCGAATACCTTTTCATCCCGCACGAAACCCCGGTCGGCGCCGGCTGCACCCGCGTCGCCCTCTACGACAATCACGCCGAAGTGATCTTCGCCGGCGACCAGAAAGGCGCGACCGGCGACTGGAGCAAGGACTACGGTGCCTTCGACCCCAGCCGCTGGACCCCGAACAACACCCTCTTCCTCGCCGAGGAATGGTCCGGCCAGGGCCGCGTGATCGAGATCCTCAACCCGCTCGCCCCCGCGAACGAGATCCAGTTCCGCGAGCTGAACAGCATCGCCAACGTCTCCCACGAAGGAATCAACTTCAGCGAGAAGTTCGACGACACCATCTACTTCATCGACGAATACAACTCGGGCTCGATCTACAAGTTCGTGATGAGCACCGCCGGCGACTACACCAAGGGCCAGACCTTCGTGCTCTCGGTGGACGCCTTCGCCTCCAGCGGCGGCAGCGCTACCGGCAACTGGAACTCGACCGCCAACCTCACCGCCACCCGCACCGGCATGGCGACCTGGGTCCCGCTCACCGACAAGGACGGCGTGCCGCTTCCCGGCATCAGCGATCCCTTCGTCAACGGCCCGACCGGCCCCGCCACGCTGGCCGGCCGCAAGGCCGCCGACGATGCCGGCGGCACCCCCTACGGCCGCCCGGAGGACATGTCCGTGAGCCGCCTGACCAACGGCCGCGAGGTGCTCTTCGTTGCCGTCACTTCCGAGAACGCCGTGATCTCGATCGAGATCCTCGAGAACAAGAGCAGCAGCTCGGTCACCCCGACCGGCAAGGCCGTGGTGCGCGTGTTCGGCAGCAACTCCACGCCGAAGAACGTCGGCTTCGCACCGACCACCGGCACCGTCAACTCCCCCGACAACATCGCGCTCGACTCGCAGGGCAATGTCTACGTGATCGAAGACGCCCCGAACGGCTCCTCCACCGGCGGCGACATCTGGTTCTTCCGCGACAAGAACAGCGACGGCGTCGCCGAGTCCGTGGACCACTTCATGAGCATCCGTGTCAACGGCTCGGAATCCACCGGCATGATCTTCAATCCGGCCAACCCGCTGGAGTTCGTCGTCGCCGTCCAACACCCGACCAGCACCGACCTCGCCGTCGTCCCGAACGGCCTGGGCGACGCGGTGTGGATGTTCAACCTCTCCAACATCCCCAACAAGGGCTTCGTGAAGGCGCTTGAGAAGGGCAACCGCAACACGAACCAGTAAGCTCCCCTCCCCGGGGAACCGGTCCGGGCGCTTCCGGACCGCTGTTTTCCCGCGTCCGATGAAAGGGCGGATCCGCGAGGGTCCGCCCTTTCCCGCCTGCCATCTCTCTGCCCCCAGCGTTCCCTCGCCATGAAATCCATCCGCCCGCTCCTGTTCTCTTTCCTGACCATCGCCACCGCCTCGGCCGCGGAGACTCCCCTCTACCGGCAGATCCTCGATTCGCTGAAATCCGGCGACAGCGTCCTGCCGCAACTCCCGCCGGCAGCCCCCGTGCACACGCTCTACAATGCCGAAGGGGTGGTCCCGCCGATGTGCTACACCCGCACCGAGGTGAAAAACAACCCGTGCTACGTCTGCCACCAGGACGGCATCGAGGGCCGCGAGAACGTCATGAACGACGCCGACCTCCAGGAAGCCTACAGCTTCAGCGACGTCGGCATGACCAACCAGTGGAAGAACCTGTTCGAAGACCGCCGTGAACGCGTGAAGGCGATCTCCGACGAGGAGATCCTCGCCTACATCGCCGGCGACAACTACTCCGAACTGCCGTCCCGTCTCCGCGAGGCCGGCTTCAAGGGCTGGATCCCCGATCTGAAGAACCTCCACCTCGGAAAGGACGCCTTCGACCGGCACGGTTTCGCCAAGGACGGAAGCCACTGGGTCGCCTTCAACTACAAGCCCTTCCCCAGCACTTTCTGGCCGACCAACGGCTCCACCGACGACGTGATGATCCGCCTGCCCGAGGCCTTCCGGACCGGCAAGGACGGCCGCCATTCCGCCGACATCTACAAGGCCAACCTCGCCATCCTCGAAGCCGCCATCAAGGGCGTGACCTCGATCGGCTCGCTGCCGCTCGATGAAGGGAAGATCGGCGCGGACCTCGACGGCGACGGCACCCTCGGCACCGCCACCCGCATCGCGAAGGCCGACGCCTGGGTCGGTGCCGCGCAAGGCATCCACCTCGAGGCCCACCTCTACCCGGAGGGCACCGAGTTCCTCCACACCGTCCGCTACGTCGGCATCGGCAAGGACGGCACCGTCGGACCCTCCGCCCGCATGAAGGAGGTCCGCTATTCGAGGAAGGCCAGGGCCTACTCCAAGCCGATGTATGCCCGGAAGTACGAGCTCGAGGCGATGGAGAAGGAACGCGGCAACCTGCCCGCCTACTACGACCTCGGCCACCACGGCCTCGACAACGGCAACGGGTGGGCGCTCCACGGTTTCATCGAGGACCGCAAGGGCCGCCTCCGCGCGATGACCTACGAGGAGAACTTCTCGTGCATGGGCTGCCACAACTCGGTCGGCTCCACCATCGACAAGACCTTCAGCTTCCCGCGCAAGATCGACGGCTCGAAAGGCTGGGGCTACCTCGACCTGAAGGGCATGCCCGACGCCCCGAACCAGGGCGAAAGCCTCGGCGAGATCGCCACCTACCTCGCCCGCGCCGGCGGCGGCAGCGAGTTCCGCAACAACGACGAGATGACCGCGCGCTGGTTCCGTCCCGACGGCTCGGTCGACCACGAAAAGCTCAAGTCCGCCAGGGACGTCTACGACCTGATCACCCCGTCGAAAGAACGCGCGCTGGCCCTCAACAAGGCCTACCGCACCATCGTCGAGGACCAGGACTACATCTTCGGCAAGGACCCGGTGCTCGCACCGCCGGTCAACGTTTACGAGAAGATCGACAACGGGAACACCCCGACCCTCCCGCCTGATCGGATCTTCAAGTGGAACATCCTCCTCGACTGGCCGGAATAGCCACCCTCCACCGGCGGTCGCAGACCGCCTCTACATCCCGTGTAGCGGCGGGTCTACGACCGCCGCACTTTGTCAACGAAGCCACCCACCCGGCCCGCCCCGCCCTCCATCCCACCGGCGGTCGCAGACCGCCGCTACAGCCCGGGCTTGGCCAATCCACAGCGGCGGGCTAGCTTCGTGTCATGCCCAGCGCGGAGTATCTTCCCTACCTCATCGCCGCGGAGCTGCTGCTCCTCCACGCGCTCGGCATCGCCCACGTCCTCCACGCCCTCATGACGGTGCGGACCTCCCAGGGCACCATCGCCTGGATCGTCTCGCTGCTGGCCGTCCCGTGGATCGCCATCCCCGCCTACTGGATCGCCGGCCGCAGCCGCTTTTCCGGCTACGTCCGCGCCCGCCGCGGCGAGGACGCGAAACTCCGCAAACTTGCCGACGACCTCCACCGCCGGCTCCGCCACTACGAGATCAAGCCCGACGACGCCTTCGGCCGCGCCGCCGAAATCCTCGGCGGCCTCCCCTTCACCCGCGGCAACGAATTGTCCCTCCTCATCGACGGCGAGGAAACCTTCGAATCCATCTTCAAGGCCATCGAATCCGCCGAGCACTACCTCCTCATCAACTTCTACATCATCAAATACGACCGCGTCGGCGCGCGCTTCCAGCAGGCCCTCATCGACCGCGCGAAGGCCGGCGTCCGCGTCTATTTCCTCTACGACGAGTTCGGCTCCAACAAGCTCTCCCGCGCCTATCTGAAGGAACTCGACGCCGCCGGCATCGCCCACCGCTCCTTCGGCGCCAACCGCCACTGGTGGTCGCGCCTCCAGATCAACTTCCGCAACCACCGCAAGATCGTCGTGGTCGACGGCAAGGAAGCCTTCATCGGCGGCATCAACGTGGGCGACGAATACCTCGGCCGCGACCGCAAGTTCGGCGCCTGGCGCGACACCCACCTCAAGCTGAAGGGCCCCTCCGTCCAGGCCGTCCAGCTCGTCTTCCTGGAGGACTGGAACTGGGCCGCCAACGAGGTCCCGGACCTCCACTGGTCCGGCCAGGCCGAGACCGCCGACCAGATCGCCGCCATCATCCCGACCGGTCCCGCCGACCCGCTCGACTCCTGGCAACTCGTCGTCGCCGAGGCCGCCAACACCGCCCGCGAGCGCCTCTGGATCGCCTCGCCCTACTTCGTGCCCGACGGCGGCGTGCTCACCGCCCTCCAGACCGCCGCCATCCGCGGCGTCGATGTCCGCATCCTCATCCCGGAAAAGCCGGACCACCGCCTGGTCTGGCTGGCCGCCTTCACCTACTTCGAGGAGACGATTCCGGTCGGCGTGAAGATCCACCGCTACACCCGCGGCTTCCTGCACCAGAAGGTCATGCTCGTCGACGAACGCCTCGCCTGCGTCGGCACCGCCAACCTCGACAACCGCTCGTTCCGCCTGAATTTCGAAATCTCCGCCTTGTCCCCCGACCCCGGCTTCGTCGACGAGGTCGCGCACATGCTGGAGATCGACTTCGCGCATTCCCGCGAAGTCCGCGTCGAGGACTTCACCGCCCGTTCCTTCCCCTTCCGCCTCGCCTGCCGCGCCGCCCGCCTCACCGCCCCGGTGCTGTGAGTTTCCCCGTGGACCGCGGCAGCCTGCTGCCGCCTTCATCCCCGCAGCCTGCTGCGGGGAGCAGGTGAGAAGCGAAAGATTCGTCGAAAGCGGCTTTCCTTTCCCCACCCATCCACCCCGGGCCAGCAGGCTGGCTCCGGAAAAGCGGCAGCAGGCTGCCGCAGTCCAAGCCTACCCATCAAAACTCCTCCGCCCCGTCCACCATCGTGACGTTCCCGACCCCGACACCGGCGAGGCAGTTGAGGACGTCGATGAAGCGCTGCTGCGCTGCCTGGTCGGCCACCTGCATCACCACAGGAAGGGCGTCCGGCCGCGCGGCGTCGCGGGCCATTTTCAAGTGGACGGTCAACTCGTCGAGGGAGGAACCCGACGAAGGATCCGCCACCACCATCGCACCCTCGTCCCGGCCCAGCGACACGGTGCCATCGGCATCGATCCCGATCCACAGCGGCAGCGCGGGGATGGTGGAGGTGACTCCCGGGACGGGAAGGGTCATCGGCAGGTCGTTCTCCCGCTTCAGGATCGTCGAAGTGACCAGGAAGAAGATCAGCAGCAGGAACGACACGTCGACCAGCGAGGACACGTCGGTTTGCGGTTCGTCGAGGGACAGCCCGTGAATGCGTTTGCGTCTCATCCCGGCGGTAACGATCCGCGGCGGGGAAACCTTGGAAGGAACACAAGGTGCCACCGGCCGGACTCGAACCGGCACGCCGGTTGCCCGGCAACGGATTTTAAGTCCGCGGCGTCTACCATTCCGCCACGATGGCCTCGTGCTCCCTTCCGGGGCGCGGCGGGAGCATGACCATTCCCCGCCCGGCGTCCAGCACCGTCAAAGCTCGCCCTTCGCGGAAAGGAAGACGATCAGCGCGTCCCGCGTGGCCACCGGGGTCGGGGTTCGCTTGCCGGCGGGGCGGTTGACGATCTCGTGCAGCAACGGCAGTGACCGGCCGCCGGACTGGGCGTCGTAGGTGTTGAAAGCGATGCGGTAGCGCTTCGCCGGATCGACCGGCTGGCCCTTGACGAGAAAGCCCGTCACGGTGCCGGCATCGTCCTCCTTGAGTTCGAAGGGCCACAAGCTGCGGTTGCCTTTGTCCTCAGCCACGATGGTCAAAAGCTCCTCGGCCGTCAGCTCCGCGGTGACCAGCCCGTTCTCATAAGGCAGCATCTTCCAGCAGTCCGCCACGGTCAGGTCGCCCGCCGGGATGTCCCCCTTGCCGAAGGTCCCGTGAAACACTCCATCCACCGGCATGCCGGCCTTTGCGAGGGCTTCGGCAAAGGCCTCGCAAAAGAGCCGAGAAACCCCGCTGTCGCGACCGCCGCCGCCCTCGACCGGCTGCTTCACCGTGCAAACCTTCCGCTTCATCTCCGCCGCCGCCTTGTCGAGCTCCGGCCGGGTGAAATCCATCACCTCGGCATCGAGCTCGAAGCGACCGTCCATCAGCACGGTGAAGGCACGCCGCTCGAGCAGCTTGCGGCTGTCGCGGTCGAAGGTGAGGTCGATCCGCCCGCAGTGGATCCCGTGGTAGCTCGCCTGGCTGCACAGCACCTTGCCGCTCATCCACGACGGCTGGTCCTGATGGCTGTGGCCGCCGAGATAGACGTCGATCCCGTCCACCTCTTCGAGCAGACGGCGCACCGGGTTCGCGTAGTCGTCGCTGAAGCGCCAGCCCATGTGGCCGAGCACCACCACCGCGTCCGGCTTCTCCACGCGGACTTCTTCCAGGCTGCGGCGCAGCGACTCGACCGGATCCGCGGCCTCGATCCCGCCCAGCGTCTCGGGCGCGAGCCAATGCGGCAGCCCCGGCGTGATCAGACCCACCAGCGCGATGCGGAAACCGCCGGTCTCGCAGATCTTCCACGGCCGCACCTTCCGCCACGCCCCGCCCGCCGCGGCCGGCGGCTTGCCGTCGACCCTGAGGTTCCCGGTCAGGATCTCGCACTTCGAGACCTCCAGCGCCGCCTCCGTGTTCGCCCGGCCCCAGTCGAAGTCGTGGTTGCCCAGCACCCACGCGTCGTAGCCGAGCCGGTTGAACAGCTCGATCATGATCTTGCCGCCGGTCTGCAGGCTCTCCGGCGTGCCCTGGTAGACATCGCCGATGTCCACCAGCAGCGAATCGGGCAGCTCTTTCCTCCAGCGCCGGATCTGGGTCGCGCAGCGGGCGAAGCCGCCGAGGTCGCCCAGCCCGTCGTAGTTCTCCGTCGGCACGATGTGCCCGTGCAGGTCGGTGGTGTGGAAAATCGAAATCGTTTTTCCCCGGCGGACGGCGGCCGCGCGGGCGAAGACCGGGGCTCCGAAAAGAGCGCCGCCGGCCGCGAGAAAGGAGCGGCGCGAGACGGCGGTGAAGCGGTGGTCTTTCATCGGCACGGAAGGTCCACGAATTCGCCGCGGGATCAATGGCGGAATCCGGCGGCCGCCGCGACCCTGCAAGCCCGTGATTGTCAGGGCCCGGATGGGGCGTATAGTCCCGCCGTGGACGATGGCTATTCATGGCGCGAAATGCGCGAGTCGACCCCGCTGCGCCTGCCCGGTCCGGACAACCTCGGCTGGTGGTCGGCCGTGGCCTTCTTCATCGCCGTCATCCTCCACGTCGCGGCCTTTTTCGCCCTCGGCCACATCAAGGTCGCGCTCGGCTTCCAGGAATTCGAGGAACTCCAGACCGCGGCGATCAATGTCGAGCAGGTGGAGGTGATGCCGCCCGACTACGAATCCCAGCCGCCGGACGAACAGGTCGAGCCGCCGCCGCCCGATGCCGCCAGCCTGCTGGAGGAAATCGATATCCTTGCCGCGCTCCCGGAGAACACCGAGATCGAGCTCCGCCCCGACCTCAACGACCCGGAATTCGCGATCAAGCTGAACAACCCGGCCATCGAAGGCGATCCCGCCGGCCTGCAGCTCGACCCGTCCGCCGGTTTCGACCTCGACACCGCCCTGCCGGAAATCGGCCGCACCGAGGAACCGCTGCCGCTCGCCGCCGAAGCCCAGACCATCGTCGATCCCGGTGCCCTGGCCCCGGACGACAGCGCCCTCGACAAGTTCGCCGAGGATCTCCTCAAGAAAGGAGCGAGCGGCCAGGTCGAAGCTGGAACGCTCGATGGCATGGTGACGCTCAACGACATGGTCGGCCTGCCCGCCGACGTGCTGGTCGGCAAGAAGACCCTGCTGCCGAGCGACCTGCTCTTCGAATACAACAGCGCGGAACTCCGCGAGAGCGCCCGGGTCGACATGATGAAGCTCGCGCTGATCATCGACCGGAACCCGAACCTCTACTGCTGGATCGAGGGCCACTCCGACCTCTACGGCACCGACGAATACAACCTCGAGCTCTCCAAGCGCCGCGCCGCCGCGGTGAAGAACTACCTCTCCGGCTCCCTTTTCCTAAAGGCCGACAAGATCGTCACGCGGGGCTACGGCAAGACCAAGCCGCTGGTGCCCGGCGGCACGGTGGACGAGCAGGCGCCGAACCGCCGCGTCGAGATCCGCATGCGGCCCGATCCGCCGCCGGCCGACGAGCCGGTGCTGGTCAAACCGCAGGTGCCGCCCCCGCCGCCGCAGCCTGCCCCGGAACCGGAGCCCGCGCCGCCCAAAGCCAAGCCGGTCCTGGTGAAGCCGATGCGCGCCCTGCCGATCGACGAGCCTCCCCCGCCCCGCGCCGAGCCGGTTCCGGAGCCCGCCCCGCAGGCGGTCCCGGTCGAGGAAGCGCCGAAAGCCGTGCCGCTGGAAGAACCCGCGGAACCGGAAGCCCCGAAGGCCGCCGAAGTGCCCGAGGAGCCGCTGCGCGCCGAGCCCGTCGAGTGACGCGCCGCTTGACCGCGGCGTCAGGGCGACTATCCCCGGTCCCGTGAAGCCGCTCGACCCGCTCGCCCTGCCCGGACACATCCTGTCCTTCGATTTCGACGGCACCCTCCACAATCCCGCCGTGGACCCGCCGGTCAGCCCGCGGCTCTTCGAAACCCTCGAACGCCTGCGCCGCGAAAAAGGCGCGCTGTGGGGCATCAACACCGGCCGCTCGATCGCCCACGTGGTCGAGGGCCTCGTCGAAAGCCGCTTCCCCTTCGCCCCCGACTGGGTCGTCGCCCGCGAACGCGAGATCTGGCTGCCCAACCACCTCGGCCGCTGGACCGCCCACCAGCCGTGGAACCACGATTGCGACAAGGAGCAAACCCGCTTCTTCAAGGAAGTCCGCGGCACGCTCGACGCCATCCGCCACGAGGTCGAGGAGCACACCGGCGCGACCTGGATCGACCAGCCGGGCGACCCCGCCGGCCTGATCGCCCGCACCGAGCAGGAAATGGCCTGGATCATCGGCCGCGTGGAGGAACTCGCCGCCGGCGTCCCGATGCTCGGCTGGCAGCGGAACTCGATCTGGCTGCGCTTCGGCCACAAGAACTACCAGAAAGGTAGTAGTTTGGCGGAAGTCGCCCGCCACTTCGGCCTGGTGCCCGCCCACACCTTCGCCATCGGCGACAGCCACAACGATTTCGAAATGCTCCACCCGTCGGTCGCCTCGATGTTCGCCTGCCCCGGCAACGCCGTCGCCGACATCCGCGACCACGTCCTCGCCCACGGCGGCCACGCCTGCCAGGCGGCCCACAGCGAGGGCTGCGTCGAAGCGCTGGAGCGCTTCTTCGGCACCTGAGCGGCGTGAGGGAAAAGCAGGGCCATCTCGTTTTGAACGACCGGGAGACCCGGTTCCCCGTGTGAGCCCGAACCGCGTGGTACGTAGTCCCGGCTTCAGCTGGACGCATGGTCCCTTCAAGCCCGCTCCATCTCAATGACCGCCCCGCCCGTGGCTCGTCCGCCTTCAGCCCAATGCCTTGATGGATTGGACGGTCTGCGTCCCAACGGGACGATTCATAAAAGCCCGGCACGCAGTGCCGGGTAGGCTCGCCCGCTGTCCGGCGTCCCAACGGGACGCTTCATTCGGGTGCGGCTTCACCGGAATCGGCGGAAGTGTTCGAACCCCCTTGTCGGACGCCCCGGCACCCGGAAGAAACTTTCCCCTTTTCCCGGATTTCCGAATCAAATAGCCATCGGGGTCACGTAAGAGCCGTTTGATTCGCGCCGTGCCCCTCAAACCCGCCATCCCCTTTCTCGCCGGAGGTCTCACATTGGCCGCCGTCGCCAGCGCCGCGGCCCCGGATTTCGCGTCGCAGATCCAGCCGATCCTCGAGCTGAACTGCGTCCGCTGCCACAACGGCGAAAAGGACAAGGGCGGGCTCCGGCTGGACACCCGCAAGGGCCTGCTCGACGGCGGCGACACGGCCGCGGCGGTCGTCCCCGGCGACACCGCCAAAAGCGAGCTGCTGGTCCGCGTCCACCTCCGCCCGATCGACGAAGGCGTGATGCCCGACGAAGGCCAGGCGCTGACCAAGGAACAGGTCGAACTCCTCGACGCCTGGGTCCGCGCCGGCGCCCCTTGGCCGGAAGGCCTCACGCTGACCCAGCGCACGCCCCCCGCGCCGAAGCGCGTCGCCATGCCGGAAAAAGCCCCGGCCTCGCCCGCGGAAGCGGCGGCGATGCTCGATGACATCCTGAAACGCGAGAACGCCGGGACCCCGGTGATCACGACCGATCCCGTGGACGACACCGCTTTCCTCCGCCGCGCCACCATCGACCTGATCGGCCGGATCCCCACCGTGGCGGAGATCCGCGAGTATGAAAGCCAGGGCGACGACCGCCGCGAAAAGCTGGTCGCGAAGCTGCTCGACCACCCGCGCTTCGCCGACCGCTGGACCGTCTTCATGGCCGACATGCTGCGGATCCGCTCGGCGATCCCCGGCGGGAACCAGTTGCTGGCCTACATCCACGGCTCGATCGCGCAGGGAAAACCCTACGACGAGCTGGTCCGCGAGCTGATCGCCGCTTCCGGCCGCGCCAACTCGAACCCCGCGGTCGGTTACCTGCTCGGCGACGACGTCAACCCGATGGAGCTCGCCGCCTCCTCCGCCCAGGTCTTCATGGGCGTCCGCATCGGCTGCGCGATGTGCCACGACCATCCTTTCGACGACTGGCGCCAGAAGGACTTCTACGAGTTCGCCGCCTACTTCGGGAAAACCCGCAAGGTCCAGGGCCGCCAGGAAGGCATGGTTTACACCACCGAAGGCGACGAGTCGGCGGTGCTCTGGCCGCCCGAGGACAAGGCCGCCGGCAAGACCCGGCATCCGGTCACCCCGCGCTTCCCCTTCAAGTTCGAGGAATCGAAGACCAAGCCCGCCCACCTCGTCCGCCTCGAAGCCCTCCGCCGCGGGGAACAACAGGCCGCCACCTCCGGCAAGGAGGCCGCCGAACTCGACGCGCTGCTCGATGCCGTCGAACCCGCCGCCGGCACCCCGCGCGACCCGGTGCTGGAGGAAGCGGAGCGGGAAAGCCGGGCCCTCGATGTCCACGCGGACATCTACCGCAGCAGCGAACTCCGCGCCGAGCTGGCCCGGCTCGTCACCGATCCCCGCAACGACCACTTCGCCCAGGCCTTCGTCAACCGCGTCTGGGCCGAGCTGACCGGCCGCGGCTTCGTCGATCCGCTCGACAATTTCTCCGCCTACAACCCGCCGCGCCATCCCACGACCCTCGAGTTCCTGTCCCGCGAGTTCATCGCCAACGGCTACGACCTCCGCCACCTGATCCGGGTCATCACCCTTTCCGACACCTACCGCCGCGCCTCGCTGCCGGCTACGACGCCCGTCGTACAACGCGAGGAAAGCGAGAAGGCCTTCTCCGCCGCCACCACCCGCCGGATGCTCGGCGAGGTGCTGTTCGACAGCGTGGTCGCCGCCGGCCACCTCGCCGATTTCAAATGGCCGGCCGGGGCGAATCCGAAAGAGATCACCCGCGAGATCCGGGTCCCGACCGGCGAATCCGCCGCCACCCCGCCGCCCGACGGCAAGGAAACCGCGATGAAGGAATCCCCCGCGATGCGCGGCGACGGCTACGACCTCGAATCCACCCTGAAGCTCGATTTCAACGCCCTGCTCACCAAGAAGGAACAGGGCGAACTGGAGTCGATGCGCGCGATGTCCGACGAGCAGATCGAAGCCGAGAAAATGGCGGCGATGAACCGCGACGCGCAGGGCAACACGATGACCTTCAAAACCGAGACGGTCACCGAAACCATCGACGACAACCCGCGCTTCGACAGCGCGATGCACATGGCCACCCCCGCGCCGCCGGCCCATTTCCTGCGCGTCTTCGGCCAGCCGGAACGCGCCGGGCTCGGCGAGTTCCGCGACACCTCCTCGTCGCTCCGCCAGCAGCTCATGATGCTCAACGGCCGCATGACCCACGAGGCCTCCCGGGTCGGCCCGCTGGAGCCGCTCCACCGGATCCTGCTGAAAGACCACGACCTCGCGATCGAGCACGCCTACCTCGAAATCCTCACCCGCCGCCCCGTTTCCGAAGAACTCGCCGACGCCCGCGCCCTGCTGGCGGCCGATCCTTTCGAAGGCATGGCCGACCTCCGCTGGGCCCTGCTCAACAGCCACGAATTCCGCTTCCTGCCCTGATCCTGGAAAAGACAATCCAACCGCAGATGAACGGCGATGAACGCTGATTTTAAAAGGCCTTCCGCAGATTCCCGGATTCGCCCGGAGGGTGAAGCCGACCATCGATCCCATTTCCCGTTGATCTGCGTTCATCTGCGTCCATCTGCGGTTGTGCCTTCCCCATTCTTCTGAATCGACCTTCCCGCCATGAGTGCCTGCACCGACTACCAGATCACCCGCCGCCGCCTGCTGAAAATGTTCAGCGCGTCGATCCTCGGCATGCCGGTCAGCCAGCTCCTGGCCCAGGCGAACCCCGGCAAGGGCCGCGCCGAGCACGTCATCCTGTTCTGGAACAGCGGCGGGATGAGCCACCTCGACACCTGGGACCCGAAGCCCGGCCGCAAGGTCCAGGGTGAATTCGCGCCGATCAAGACCTCGGTCTCCGGCATGGAGATCTCCGAGATCTTCCCGCAACTCGCCAAGCAGATGCACCACGCCGCGCTGATCCGCTCGATCGCCGGCACCAATGGCGACCACGGCCGCGCCCAGTACGAACTCCAGACCGGCTTCGGCCAGACGCCGAACATCCTCCACCCGGGGCTCGGCTCGATCGTCGTCTCCGAACGCCAGCCGCTCGGCGACCTGCCCGCCTTCGTCAGCATCAGCGGCCAGGCCGCCCGCGCCGGCTACCTCGGCCAGAAATGCGAGGCCTACTTCGTCGGCCGGCCCGGCGAGAAGGATCCCTACCTCGCCTTCCCCGAAGGCATCAGCCACGCCCGCGGCATGCAGCGCCTGCAGATCCTCGAGAAGATGAACGCCCGGACCTCCGGCAGCGTCGGCGCGAACGACATGAAGGCCACCGAGATCGCGCTCAAGGATGCCGTCGCCCTGATGGAAAGCCCCGCGCTCAAGGCCTTCGAACTCGACGAGGAATCGCCGCAGACCATCGAGCGCTACGGCAACACCGAATTCGGCCGCGGCGCCCTGCTCGCCCGCCGCCTCGTCGAAAAGGGCGTCCGCTTCGTCCAGGTCAACCGCGGCGGCTTCGACAACCACGGCAACATCTTCCAGGCGATGCGCGACCACGGCGCGGTCATGGATCCCGGCATCGCGTCCCTGATCTCCGACCTCAAGGCCAACGGCCTGCTCGAAAAGACGCTGGTCGTCGTGCTCAGCGAGTTCGGCCGCACCCCGCGCATCAACGACGCCGGCGGCCGCGACCACTGGGCGGCCTGCTTCGGCTGCCTGATGGCCGGCGGCGGCATCAAGGGCGGCTCGATCATCGGCGCCTCCGACGCCGACGGCATGGAACCCGCCGAGCGCCCCGTCAAGGTGCCCGACCTCCACGCCACCATCTGCCACGCGCTCGGCATCGACCTGAACAAGGAAGTCATCACCGCCCAAGGCCGCCCGATGCGCCTCGTCCGCAAGGAAGCGAGCCCGATCAGGGAGCTGTTCGCCTGAGAAGTGGCGGATCGGTTGGTGTTGCCGGGGCCGGTGATCTCGTCGAGACGGTCCATTGCTGCGTCGCGGAGGCATCATCCCTCGGAGAAGTGTAAATCCGATAGAACTGAACCCAATCATGGCCCCTGTCCCTACGTCCCCATTCACTTCCGCGAGATGGCCGGCAACGTCGCTCAGTTCCAGGATACCGCCGAGGCGGAGGGCTAAAGCTGCATCGACGAAAAGACCGGCCGAATAGTCACACAAGAGAGATGTTCCCATGCTTGCTCGCGTTATGAGGGAGAAAGGGCTGGCCGGTTAGAGCCCTGGGCGATACTTCTAGACCAGCCAGTCAGCCATGAAAATTCGCTACAGCCAATGGATACGGGACCGGATGATTTCCGTGAACACCCTAAGGTTCGATTTGGACAATCCGAGACTAAGGGACGCGGGCAAGGATGAGAAATCCATTATTGCGGCGCTAGCCGAAGCCGAAGATCTTGGTGAGCTTTTGAAGAAATTTGCCCGTAACGGCTACGCTCCGATCGAGCGCATGGTGGTGGTTTACGACGGCACAAAGCCGATCGTGATTGAGGGAAATCGGAGGCTTGCGGTGTGCAAGATGCTGCTCGCTCCGGAGAAGGCGCCGGCGAAACTTGCTGGACACGTCACAGTAGCCAGAAATGAACTAGGGATCGGTGAGCTGCCGTCGAGAGTCGGCTGCGACATCGCACCTGATCTCGCGGAAGCAAAGATTTACGCCTACATGAAGCACGCTGAAGACAAATTCTTCAGGCCATGGGCCAAGATCCAGCAGGCTATCGTCGATTGCGCAATGGCGGACCGCAAAGAAAAGGGAGAAGCAGTCGAGATCGAACTGACGGATGCAGAAGTCCGCGACGCACGTGCGATGGTGGAACTCTATCGTCTCGCCGGGATCTTGTCTCGCGACGCGGGCAGCGGTTTGAAGTCGGAATCACTCCGGGAGTTTCCTTACGAGGCGGTGAAGCGGGTATTTCTATCCAAGGAAGCCGGTGTGGAATTGGGTTTGAAAGCCGACAAGACCGGAATTCAAATCAAAGGCGATCTGCAAGAATTCACTGACTTTTACCGGAAAACGCTCAAGAAAATGGCCGAAGGCCGGGCGACCCGAGAGTTCAACACCGTCGACCAGGCCAAGGAGTGGATTCAGGCGAACAACTATAAACCGAAGGGTGGCAAGACATATAGGCTTTCAGCCCAGATCCAAGCTCTTGATGTAACGCGCGATTCGCCGAAGGATTCCGCGGGCGGCGAGTCGATCAGCCCGGTACGCCCTAAAGCACATGTCGATCGCCGAAAGTCCAAGGTCTTCCCTGAATCTTTGGTAATCGAGTACCACGCTCCAAGACTAGCTACCGTTCTGAAAGAGGTGGAAGGAATCGATGTCGGCAGGAATCCGAATACCGGCGGGGTGATGTTGCGTTGCGTGCTGGAACTCGCGGTAGAGGTGGCTTTCCACGAGCGACAGCTCATCGGAATCTACAAGCAATGGCTTCGCGGTAGAGGTGATACGCTCAAAACCCGAATTCAATGGCTTCACGAAACGAAACCGTTCCCATTCGAGAAGAACATCGAAAGGATTCTAAACTCACTTCTTAGTGGTGCCGACTCTGTGGCAACCCTCGAATCGCTGAATGGGTGGGTTCACAGCAACTGGTGTCCTGCGGCCGGTATTGATGTCCGGGTACGGGCGACCAGCCTTACGCCTTTGATCACCCTGCTCATGGCGAAGCCCTAAAGCTGCCTGCTAGAAGCTCTGCATGACACCGACACTGAGCCCGCTTCGTTACCCCGGGGGAAAGGCCGCCTTCACCGATTTCTTCGCCAGATTACTTTCAATCAATAGCCTTTCAGGTGGCCTTTACGCCGAGCCGTTTGCAGGAGGCGCAGGTGCTGCGATTGGCCTGTTGGTCGGAGGCCATGTGGATCGGATCGCCATTAACGATGCGGACCCACGGGTTTTCGCTTTCTGGAAGTCCGCGTTGGAAAACACCAAGCGCTTCATATCCCTGATCGAGACTACTCCGTTGACGATCGTCGAGTGGGAACGCCAGAGGCATATTTACCTCAACCCGAATGGAAAGTCACTACTGAGGCTCGGATTCGCCGCCTTCTACTTGAATCGGTGCAACCGCTCCGGGATTATGGTGAATGGAGGCCCGATCGGAGGAAAGCAACAGACTGGCAACTGGAAGCTGGATGCCCGATTCGATCGCACCAGACTTGTGGAAAGGATCAGCCGTGTGGCAGACTACCGCGATCGCATCGAGGTGTCCTGCGAGGATGCGAAGGAATTCATCGACCGGGTTCCGGCCATCGCTGGAAAGGATCCAGCGTTCGTTTACCTCGATCCGCCGTACTACGTGAAGGGGTCGCGGCTTTACATGAACCATTTCACACACGCCGACCACGCTGCGCTGGCCGCCCACGTGCGAGGCTGCACCGGCTTTTCTTGGATCATGACCTACGACGACGTGCCTGAAATCCGGACCCTGTATGAGTGGGCCAAGTGCCAGGACTTCGGCCTGATGTATTCAGCCTATGAAAAGCGGAAGGGCGGCGAGGTGCTGATTTCCCCAAGTGGTCTAAAGCTCCCGAAGATGGGAGGCTCGCTGAAGATTGTTTGAGCACAGCCATCTGTAACTGAAATGAATGACAAAGCGCCATCAAGCTGCCAAAGTTCCCCCATGAAATTCGTGATCACCTTGAAACACGACGAAGATGGCGTTGGGACCGCCGAATGTGCGTCTATGTCCGGTTGCATCAGCCAGAGCGAAGCAAAGGACGATGCTGCGGCGAACATCCACGAGGCCATTCGCGGCTGTTTGAAAGTCCGCGCAGAAAGGGGCCCGCCCCTCACCTTAGGAACCCGTCTCCTCGAGGTTGCCGTCCCATGATCTCGCCTTGGCCAGCCTCCCCACCATCAGCGGACGCCAGCCCTGGATACCTTTCTCCAAAAAATGTGAATCCGATAGAACTGACCCGATTCACTGAATCACTGAACCAGAAACCGGCACCTCCATGAAAAAGCCCACGCTGTTTGTAGCCGCGCTCGCGGCGATCGTCCTCACACACTTATCGGATGCCCAAGTCCCGCAGCTCATCAACTACACAGGCCGTGTTGCGGTGGGCACGGTGAACTTTGACGGCAGCGGGCAGTTCAAGTTCGCCCTCGTCGACGGGACTGCCACGACGACGTTCTGGAGTAACGATGGAACGAGCGTCGCTGGCAGCGAGCCTACCGCTGCGGTCACGCTCCCCGTCGCCAAGGGGCTTTACTCCGTGCTGCTTGGTAATGCCACGCTCCCGAACATGACGGCTGTTCCCGCAACGGTCTTTGCCAATCCCGATGTAAGACTGCGGGTGTGGTTCAACGATGGTGCGAATGGTTTTCAGTTGATGACTCCAGACCAGCGCATCGCCGCGGTAGGGTATGCGATGATGGCCGCCACGGCGCAGACCGTCCCGAATGGCGCAATCACGTCCGCGAAGATCGCGCCCGGCGCTGTCGGCACCACTCAGCTTGCGGTTGGGGCCGTAGGCTCGGCACAAATTGCAGCTGGTGCGGTAGGCAGCACCCAACTCGCGGCTGGAGGTCCAAAAAACTGCCTGTCCCTCTGCAGAGAAAGCTTGCCCCGGTCTCCCGACCTTCCCATCCTCCCCCCCATGCGCCGGCCACGCCTCAAAGCTCCCGCCTTCCTCCCCGTCGCCTACTACCACTGCGTCTCCCGCGTAGTGAACCGCGACTTCGTCCTCGGCGAGGACGAGAAGGACAAGCTCGTCGAATACATGCGCACCTACGAACGCTTCGGCGGCCTGCGCGTGATCTCCTACTGCATCATGTCCAACCACTT
>JAIXWR010000044.1 GCA_027491155.1 Verrucomicrobiaceae bacterium | reverse complement strand
GTTTGGAAGTGGAGGAAGCTCGTCATTACCGATCCAATCGCAATCCACCCAACCCGATTTCCAAATTCTGTGAAAATTTTTTCAAATGGGATCATCAGGATCTGCAGATCCTTTAGATTTCAGTGATTTACAGCATTCAGAAATCCCGCCGCACTGCACGGGACCGGATCCAAGCGGGCATCCGGGCAGGGCAAATCAGAGCTGCAGGCCGTAGCTGCGGCCGCCGACCCCGTCGTACCAGCGCACGTAGGCGGAATTCACCATCGAATAACCGCCCGCCGTCGGGTAGTTGCCCGTGAAATACCAGTCTCCGCAGGGCCCCTTGATCGAAGCACGCAGGTTCTCGATGGTCTGGAAGATCACCTGGACCTCGCCGTCCCAGTCGATGTCCTCGGGCGCGACCATCCGGCTGATCTCCTCCGAAATGTCGTCGTCGCTGAAGGCCTCGTAAACGCCCTGCACGCGGTTGACCATCTGCGATGCCGGCTTGGCGAGCTCGCTACGACATTCCTCGTAGATCCGGTCCAGCAGCCCCTGCCTGCCCGCCCGGCGGTGAAGCGCCACCGCGGCCTGGAAGGCGATGAACTTGCCGAGTTCCGACATGTCGATCCCGTAGCAGTCGGGATAGCGGATCTGCGGCGCGGTGGAGCAGACGACGATCTTCCGCGGCTGGGTGCGGGCCAGGATCTTGAGGATCGACTTCTTCAGGGTGGTCCCCCGGACGATCGAGTCGTCGAGCATCACCAGCGCGTCGTCCGGACGGACGACGCCGTAGCTGATGTCATAGACGTGGGATACCAGCTGGTCCCGGCCCTTCTCCTGGGCGATGAAGGTCCGCATCTTGATGTCCTTGTGCGCGATCTTCTCGCCGCGCGGCCAGTTGCGGAGGATCAGGTCGTCGAGCGCCTCGGCGGTCAGCGTGCCGGCGGCCTGGGCCGCGAGGATGGAGGAACGGACCTCCTGGCGGCGGTAAAGCCGCAGGCCGTCCATCAGGCCGTAGTAGGCGGTCTCGGCGGTGTTCGGGATGAAGGAGAAAACCGCCTTGTCGAAACTGCCGTCGATCGCCTCGACCACCTGGCTCACCAGCGAGGCGCCCATCGCTTTCCGTTCGCGGTAGATCTGCGGATCGTTGCCGCGGGAAAAGTAGATCTTCTCAAAGGAACACGGCGTGTAGCGCTGCGGCGGCGAAAACGGCACGTCGCTGAAAGTGCCGTCGGCCTTGATGGTGATGATGCTGCCGGGATCCACCGCCTTGACCTGCGAAGCGTCGGCCTCGAACACCGTCATCAGCGGCACCCGCTCGGACGCGAAGGCGATCACGTCCTCGGTGACCAGCATGTGGCAGGGTCGGATGCCGCGCGGGTCGCGCATGACGAACATGTCGCCGTTGCCGACCACGCCGCAGATCGAATAGCCGCCGTCCCAGGCCCGGGCGGACTCGCCGACGATGCGGGCCAAGTCGAGCTGGGCGGAAATGCTTTCGGGCATGTCGCGCCCGTCCACCCCCTCGTCGCGGAGCTTGCGGTAGAGGTCGGTGTGCGCCTCGTCGAGATGGAAGCCGATCTCCTCCAGCACCGTCTGGGTGTCGGTGCCGAAGACCGGATGCTGGCCGCGGTCGATGAGCACCCGGTTGAGCTCGTCGGCGTTGGTCATGTTGAAATTGCCCATGACCATGAGCGTGCGGGTCGGCCAGTTGCTGCGGCGCAGGTAGGGATGGCAGGAGCCTTCGTCGAACTCGCCCGAGGTGCCGTAGCGCAGGTGGCCGATCAGCACTTCCCCGCCGAAATCGTAGTGCTCCTTGATCGAATCCGGCCGGTCCGGGCTCAGGACACCCTTCCGCACCATCTTGTGGAAGGTCTTCATTTCCTTCCGGAACACGTTCGCCAGGCCGTCGCGCTCGCTGTCCCGGCGGCGGAAGACGTAAGGCTGCCCCAGCGGCATGTGGAGCTTGGTGCAGCCGATCCCGATCCCGTCCTGCCCCCGGTTGTGCTGCTTTTCCATCAGCAGGAAAAGCTTCTGGAAGCCCCACAAGGCGGTGCCGTAGCGGTCGTAGTAATACGCCAGCGGCTTGCGGAGCCGGACGGCGGCGATTCCGCATTCGTGGGTGAGGAAGTCGCTCATGGGTGGCTTGGAATCACTCGCCGCGGACCTTCACCCGGACCCCTTCGGCATCCACCAGACGGCCCAGGACGGTCCCGCCCGGTCCGGCGGAAAGGATCGCGTCCGCATCGTCGGGAGAAACGATGGCCACCCAGCCGATGCCCATGTTGAAAGTGTGGAAGCGGTCCTCGCTGTCGACGTGGGCGAGCAGCTTGTCGATCCCAGGGAGCTCCCAGCTCGGGATTTCAAGGTCCGCGCCAAAGCCGCGGAACAGCCGCTCGAGATTCTCCGGCAGGCCGCCGCCGGTGATGTGCGCGTAGGCCTTCGGTTTCACGCCGGCTGCCCGAATGTCGCGCACGACGTCGTGGTAAAGGCGGGTCGGCTGGAGAAATCCGAGCAGTTCGGATTCGCTGACACATCCGGGGTGCTCCTTAAGAACCCGCCGCACCAGGCTCCAGCCGTTGGCGTGAATGCTGTCGGAGGCGTAGCCGACCAGGACGTCGCCGACCGCGAGGGTCGAGGGATCAACCAGATCCGGCTTTTCGGCGCAGCCGATGCAGAAACCCGACAGCTCGATCACCTCCGGCGGCACGATGCCCGGCATCTCCGCCGTTTCGCCGCCGGCCAGAATGCAGTCGCAATCGGCCAGATAATCGCACATGCCGCCGATCAAGCGGGTGATCCTGTCCTCGTCGAGCGCGGCAATGCCGATGTAATCCAGGAAAAGCAGCGGATCCCCGCCGGTGGTGAGGATGTCGTTGACGCTCATCGCCACCAGATCCTTCCCCGCCGTTTCGAGCAGGTCGTGCTCCAGCAGGAGCTCGAGCTTGGTGCCCACCCCGTCGCAGCCGGTCACGATCACCGGCTCCCGGTAGGAACTCAGGTCGTAGCAGGCGGCAAACAACCCGAAGGCTCCGAGGAGCTTACGGTTCTGCTGCGTGCGTCCCACGTGGCTCTTGATGTCACCCACCAGTGCGGCCGCTCTGCGCGTGTCCACCCCGGCCTGCTGGTAAGTCAGCTTTCCTCCCATGCGTCGCTCGTTGGGCGGGTTGTAACAGCGGACCCCGGAGCGTCACGCGGAAAATCGGGAAATCCCCCGGCAGCCTCAAACAGGTGGCTGGCAAGGGGCGAAACGGTAGGCCGACCGGCAGGAAACGGATTCTCCAGCCAGCTGCGAGCCGCTTTGGCAGCAATTCCAGACCTTTTCTAGCCCTTGATGACCAATCAATTTGGAAAATGTTCAAAAATTTATTGCCAATTTCGAAAAAAATCAATAACACCGAAAGCAACGGAGCGCCCGATATTTAATTAATCTTGAATACTTGGGCGGAATCACTAGAAACAGCAGCGAAAGAAGCGCGAACCGCATGAATCCGCAGTCCCCACAGCTGAAGCTCAACGCCGGCCTGACCATCGGCTACGGCAGGGCGCTGGCATCCGCGCCTGAGGACATCGTGCTCGAAAGCGGCACCCATTTCCTGATCGCCCGCAACGGCCGCGGCAAGACGACCCTGCTGCGAACCCTTGCCCGGACCCTCAAGCAGGTCGAAGGTTCCTTTATCGCCGAAGGCAGCACCCAATACCTGCCGGAGGACCTCCGCTTCGACCCCGAACTCACCGTCGGCGACATTTTCAAAACGATGCTCCCGGGATCCCGCGTCAAAGCGGCCCTCGATCTCGCGGCCTCGATCGAACTCGATTTCCGCAAGTCCTACGGCAAGCTCTCGACCGGCAACCGCCGCAAGACCCACCTGATCGTTGCCGAGCATTCGGTCGACCCGGCCGGCGGCAACATCCTCCTGCTCGACGAGCCCTTTAGCGGCCTCGACGCCTATGCGCGGGAAGTTTTCGAAAACATCTGGCGCGAGAGTTCCGGCCAGGTGCTCCGCCTCGTCAGTTGCCACCCCGATTACGACTCGATGGGCATGCCGAGCGCGATCGTGATCCAAGGGCAAGGCATCCGCCACACGGTCGGAAACGACCAGACCTGGAGCCAATTGAAGCAGCAGCTCAACTGATCTTCCGCCATGCGCCTCTATCGCCTCACCACCGCCACGCTCTTCCGACGCAAGTCGTGGGTGATCTGCGTGTTCACCGTGGGCGTGCTTCCTTTCCTTCTCCAGTATATCTCGAGCGGCACCGAGAATCCCGCATTGCTCAAGCCCGCGATCGCCCAGGCGACCTGGGCCATGGCGCTGCTCTCCGCCGTGTTCTGGGGTTTCTTCACCGCCGCAAAACAAGGCGAATCCAACGCCCGCACCGGTCTCGGCGAATACTTCCTGACCACGGGCGTCACCGCCGGTCGCCAGTTGTTCCAGATCTGGCTCTCGGTGCTGACCTATCTCGCCCCGCTTCCCTTCATCGCGGCAGGAATCTGCATCCTCTGCGCCAGCCCGTCGCTCCCCGACGAACGCTCCATGTGGATCGCCACCAACTTCCAATACGCGCTGCTTTTCCTGCTGGTCATGGCCCCGCTGGTCGCCCTGGCGACCTCCGTCGCCTCGCGATTCGGAAGCATCACCGGATTCCTCGCATCCGGCGCCCTGGCCATCTACGGTCTCTACGGGGTCGGCTACCTGAAGCTGCTCTCGAGCCTCGAGAGCAACGCCGTCATCAAGTGGATCTGGGAGGTCTCGCCTCACTACCACTTCGCCGATCCCACCGAGCGCCTGCGCTACAAGCTCGGCGCCATCGCCTGGGACAAGTTTCCCCTGCTCCTCGCTTACTTCGGCGGCATCATGCTGATCCACGCCCTGATTTCCCGGCTCCTCTTCCGGGTCCGCGTCGCCGCCTGAAGCCGCCCGCTCACCATCCTTCCTCCCCTTCTCATGAATCCCCGCAACATCGCGATCAACCTCACGCTCGCCGTCGCCGGCGTCGCGCTGTGGTCGTTCGGATCGAGCCGCCTCGCGGCGGGCGGGGATTTCAACTTCCGCCCGAATCCGCTCGGCCTGAAGATGAGCCCATACGGACAGGTGATCGCCCTGGCCGTCCAGGGCGGGATCGATTCCGACTGGCATGGCGCGGATACCCCGGTCGAAGGCAAAGCCTGCTCCTCCTGCGGCCACCACCACGACCAGGAAACAGGACACGGAGCCTGCGACCCGACACCAGCCGCCGCGGGAAAAGACCCCACCCTCGTCGAACGGCTTGAGAACGCCGTCACTGAACGGACCAATCCTCGGCCCGCCACCCAAGGCCACAAGTTTTACCTCCGCCGCCAGGTCGAGGACCGCCTGCGCTTCGCCTTCGAACTCGATCCGTCGAACTACGCGAACTACAACTCCTACCACCTCTTCCTGACCGAACCCGCCGTGGGAACCCGCAGGGTGCTCACCGGCCGGGTCATGGAACTTGCACGGCTCACCATCACCTACTCGCTTCGGGAAGAATCCGATCCGCGTCCCGCGCTCACCGCCGCCTCGGCTGCCGGCAACATCCTGGAGTTGATGTTCCTCCACCGCGAGAACCACTCGCTCGCGGAGATGCAGGAACAGTTGCAGATCCTCGACTTCGCCCTCGAACGTCACCGCCAGCTTTCAACCCGCTGGATCGAAACCGGCGACTTCCAGCGCCTCTCCGCCGCCCGCCAGGCTGAAATGCTCGAGCGCCTCAGCTTCGTCACCAAGGTCAGGGATGCCGCCGTCACCACCATCGACCGGCTTTCCTCCGCCACTCCCGACCAGGCCTCCAATTCCCGATAAGCGGAATCCGCGAACCCTCCTCCGAAATGTTCACCGCCGTCCACGAACCACCTCCGCTTCCGGTCAGCAATGCACCGGCAGCCGCACCGCGCTTCCAAGCGGGCATGGACGGGGCCACCCTGCTCGCGATCATCTTCCGCGTCTGCAAGGAAGTCCGCGTTTCGGACATCCAGATGCGCTCCGGCCGTCCGGTCTACATCCACACCAACAAGGGCGTGGAGAAGCTCGATTTCCTCGGCACCCTCAGCAGCCGCCACATGGATGAGATCCTCAAGGAACTCATCACCCACCGCGAAAGCGCCAGCCACGGCTTCGGGGAAGACAGCAACCTCACCCAGCGCGTCGAGGACAAGATCGCCAACGCCATCCGCGACTTTGCGGAGCGCAAGGTGGCGGACTTCTCCTGCGACGGCATCCCGATGGGCGCCAACGGTGAACGCTCCGGTCGCCTCCGTATCCAGGCCCACCTCAGCTCGTCCGGCCTCGGCGTCACCTGCCGTATCCTCAACGATTACATCCCGGAGCTCGAAAGCCTCGGCATCGACCCCGATACCAATTCGGTGCTCCGGATGGCCGTCCAGAAGCGGGCGGGACTATGCCTCGTCACCGGGCCCACCGGCTCAGGCAAGTCCACCACCCTCGCCGCCCTCATCGACTGGCTGCGCCGGAACCACGGCAAGCACATCGTCACCGTCGAGGATCCGATCGAATACCAGTATCCGGACGACATGGAGGATCCCGAGTATCCGGGACGCCGGATTCCGTGCCCGAGCGTGGTCACCCAGCAGGAAGTCGGCCGCGACGTCCACTCCTACCGGCAGGGTCTCAAGGACGTGCTCCGCAAGGCGCCCCACGTCATCCTGCTCGGGGAAATCCGCGACCGCGAGGCGATGGAAACCTGCATGGAAGCCGCCCAGACCGGTCACCTCGTGCTCTCCACGCTGCACACCACCGGCGCGGTCAAAACCATCGGCCGTATCCTCGAACTCTACCCGAAGGAGAACCATCTTTCGATCCTTTCCCGCCTCTCCGAGATCCTGATCTTCATCCACTCCCAGGGACTCCTCAACGGCATCAACCGCCGGGTCCTCACCTACGAGTTCCTCCAGAACAACGACGACGCCGTGGCTTCCGCGATCGCCAACTACGACGGCGGCGCCCGCTCGCTGGAGGACGTCATCCGCCGCGCCGGCAACATCGAGTGGGACGCAAACCTGCGCCGCCTGATGCGCCAGGGCCTCATCACCGAACACACTTTCGAGAACGCACGAATGAACCGCGACGAATCCGAGATTCTCTGATTCATCCGGGCGCTCTCCATCCGACAAGACAAACAAGAAACACACCCAGATACAACACACCACACATGAAACTGACACGTAACACCAAGCGCGCAAGCGGCATGACCCTCCTCGAACTGACGGTCGTCATCCTCGTCTTGCTCTCCCTGATCTCGATCCTCTTCATCGGCGCCCGCGCCTGGAAGAAGGGTTCCGACCGTGCCGCTTCGATCCTGACGATCCGCAACGTCCAGCAGGCCGTGCGCTCGTACGCGAACATGAACGGCAAGAACGCCGGCGACACCGTTGGCACGCTCCAGGCCGACATCTTCGGTGCCGGCAAGTTCATCGAGAACGACCCGACCATCGTGCCCGCCACCGGCAGCAACCACCCCGCCGGCACCGGTTACGCCTACACGATCACCGCTCCGACCGTGATCCCCGCCGTGGGCACCCTCTACCTCACCGTCACCGGCACCGACGCCGCCGACTACATGCCGACCGCCGGCACCACCGACGACTGGTAATCCGCTCTTTCCGGAGCGTCCCGCAAGGTTGAGCTCCGGATCCAGCCTCGGTCTCCCGCCCGCTCCGGCGGGCGGGAGACCTCCCTCTCCCCCACCCCTTTCTCCCCCCGCCGATGTTCGCACCCTTACACCCTTCATCCCTTGGTCGCCTACCAACATCCCGCGGGTCTCAACCCCCTCCAGCGCTTCCGCCAGGCAGGCTCGATCCTGCGCGGCACCAGCCGTGCCGCGAATCCCGCCTGGTACCAGAGCGCCCTTGAGCTGGACCTCCAGCTCCACCTCCGCGTCGATGGCAACCGCCTCGACTCTTTCCTTTTCGACCGCCGCTCCAGCCAGTGGACCGCCGGTCCGGTGCTGCACGAATCCATCGCCACCGACCTGGCGCAGGTGCCGGCCTTCGCGGACCAGGTGATTGACTCCGCCCGGAAATCGGGAACCCAGGCCATCGGGGTCATCCTCCACATCGCCGACGAGTTCGCCACTTCCGAACTCAAGCCCGAACTCGACAACCCGGGCGCCCTGGCCGAACTCCGCCATACGATCGAATCCGATCCCAAGTCGATCCTCGACGACTCCTCGGTCTCCGCGACCGAATCCAGCTGGCGGCTGGTCCCATATCCTGCCGCCGGCAGCGAGGCGATCGCGACCACCGTGTGCATCAGCCGCCATTGGGCCGGCTTCATCGACGAACTCCGCAAACACGGCGAAGCCCGCAACTTTCCGATCGTCACGCGCGGCATCAGCGCGCCGATGGTGACCCTGCTCGCACTGCCCGATCTCAAGCAGGACGAGATCACCCGCCCGCTGATCGCGGTGCTGCCCTATCCCCGCTTCACCCTGCTGGCCTTCTTCAACGAGCACGGCGATCTCCGGCTCCTCCGCACCCTCCAGCATCGCGGCCAGCGCCGCCCCACCAATCTCCGCCACGCGGCATCCACCACCGCCGCCGCACTGGAGCTTTCGGATCCAGAGGTCTTCCTTCTGACCATCGGCGACCAGGCCGATCCCCAGCTTGCGGCCGATCTCCAGCTGGTGTTCCCCGCCGCATCGATCCACGAGATCGATTGGTCGGGCACTCCCTACCATGCCGCATCCTCCGGCGAAGGTTGCCCGGAGCCGATGATCGCGACGGCCCTCGCCACGACACCGTCGAGCCCGCTGGCTTCTTCCCACACCTTCACCGTGCTTCGCGGGGACGGCTGGGCGGTCCAGGACTTCCTGCCCGTGGCCAAGGAAGCCGCCGAAGTCTATCCGACCCGCGGCGAAATGAAGCTGCTCCGTTCGGCGCGCTATGCCCGGCTCGCTTTCGCTTCCGCGGGTGTGCTGGCGCTGGCGTGGACCGGCTTGCAGATGGTCGACATGATCCGCAAGCCCGAGTGGGCCTTCGACGCGAAAACCGCCCAGTCGCAGCAGCAGCGCCTCGCCTTCCTGGCCACCGAACGGGCGCGTCTCGATCACTGGGACAACCTCCTTGAAGACCGCTCCAAGGCCTGGGCATCGATGGAACTGCTCGGTGGACTTTTCCCGGACAAGAGCGGATTCCTCGCCAAGACCTTCAACCACACGGCGCGCCCCGACAGCGCTCCCGGGCAGGCAAAGGTCGGCTTCGTCCGCGAATGGAAAATCACCGGACTGGCCCGCGAGGAAGCGCTGGAGCGCCTCGCGATCCTCAACAGCCGGGATGGCATCTCGTCGATCTTCAACGGCGTGGCGAGCCTGACCGGCAACGCCTCCTTCCGGACCGATCTCCCGAGCCGCAGCCTGGTGGTCAACGTCCGCACCTTGGAAAACGGCAACTATCGTCCCGCGCCGATCGACGAAAGCTCGCGCTTGGACGAATCGACCTATCCCTACTCCTTCGACCTCACCATCCAGCAGCGCTTCGAATCCTCCGACGCGATGGCGGTGACCTCCGCCAAGGCCCCCTGAGTTCCGTCGAAACCCCCTTCCCGCCATGTTCTACCGCCAATCCATCGTCCTTTTCGGTTTCGTCCTGCCGTTCGTGGCATGCGCCGCGATCGTCGGCATCGGGATCGCTGTCAAATCGAAGGCCGCCGCCTCGTTCCAGCAGAAGCAAACGCTCTACAAGAGCGCCGAGAACAACCGGATCGGCGCCCTCGGCATCGAGGCCCAGGTCAGCAAGAAGCGCCCGCACGTCGAGCGCTGGACCAGCCAGATGTCGCAGGAAACCGCGAACTCCATCACTTCCCACCTGAAGGAAATCGGCGACATGCTCCCGGCCAAGGAGTTCACCCAGACGATGTTCGAGCGCCCCTCCGGCAGCGCCGGCTTCGCCACCGCTTCGGCGCAGAACTCCTCCCAGGTCAAGCTCGCCTTCCGCGGCACCTTCCGCTCCGTCCAGAAAGCCTTCATCGAGCTGGAAACCCGGATGCCCCAGCTCCAGCTCCAGGAGCTCAAGATCGACCCCAGCTCCTCCTCGACCTCCACCCTGAACTTCCAGGTCACCTACACCGCTTGGGAAAAATGAAGCCTCACCCCTCGACACCCATCCTGCAGGCAACGGTCGCCGCCCTGCTCCTGCTCGGTTCCCTGCCTTCCCCGGCCCAGTCCGCGGAAGGCTTCGACACGTCCGGACTCGTGCCCGCCGAACCCGCACCGGCACCGAAACCGGAAGTGCCGGCAACCCCGCCCCCGTCGGGAACCGACTTCGGTCCGTCCCGCTACGCCGGCGAGGACATCCAGGCCTACGTGCTCGCCCTCTCCGGGCGCTTTTCGATCCGCCAGCGGACCACCGACCCCTTCGGCCGTTACCAGGATCCCGACTACAAGGCGCCGGAACCGCCCCGCCAGCTGGCCAAGAACCCGAACGTGCCCTACAAACCCGCTCCGCCGACCGCCTTCTCCGACATCATCGCCGGTATCAAGGTGAACATGGCCAACAAGGACCACTTCATCATCGAGGGCCGGGACCGTCCCTACCGCGCCAAGGACCTCATCACGATGCAGCTCCCCAGCGGCAAGATGTTGAAAGTCCAGGTGATGGCGGTCTCCGCCACCCGCATCGACTTCAAGAACGTCGAAAGCGGCGAAACCGCACCCCTGCGACTTGAAATGCTCCCCGCCGGCATGATCCGGGGTATCGGCCCGCTCGCCACTCCCGGCGTCCAACCCACCGGCACCGACGCCCCGCTGATGATCCAGCCTGTCACTCCCGTTTCAGACAACCCCTGAAACCACCGCTCACCCACCTGTCCCACAACACCTGCCCACACACCCGTCATGAAGCCTGCAATCGCCGTCGCCACGCTGCTGGCCCTGCCCTTACCGAGCGCCTTCTCCCAGGAAGACGCACCACTCGCCATCGGACCCGCCGAAACGGCCGATAGCACCGTCGTCGCGGAACTTCCCCCGCCGGCACCCGAACCACCGCCGGCACCCGTCGCCGAGATCCCACCCGCGCCCGTCGCCGAGATCCCACCCGCGCCCGTCGCCGAGATCCCGGCAGCCCCCGGGGCCCCGACGGTTCCCGCCGCTCCCGACCTTCCCGCCGCTCCACCGGTCGAACCGGTGGCCCCTGCGACCCAGCCCGGGGCTCCCGCGGATCCTGCCGCTCCCGCGGACCCGGCCGCTGCGGCCGCCAACCAGGAAATCCAGGAATCCGAAGAGGGCTACCTGATCAAGGACGCCCCGATCAACGACATCTTCCAGTTCCTCGCCAAACAGGCCGGCCGGCAGTATTTCCACAACGCCAAGATCATGACGCCGGAATACCGCGTCACCGGTCACCTCAACGACGGGGATCCCCTGGCGCAGATGGAGGAACTGGCATTCATGTACGGCCTGACGCTCTACACCAAGGGCAACACCATCTACGCCCTGAGCTCCGCACAGCTCAGCCAGCTCCCCAGCGCCGAGTTCACCTACCAGCTCAAATACCTGCGCCCGAGCGACATCGAGAACATCAAAGCCCTCATCCAGCCGATTCTCACGCCGGGCACCGGTATCGTGAACTTCGAGCCGAAGACCAACACGGTCATCATCATCGACACCGCCCACCGCATCGAGCAGGCCCGCGGACTCCTCCACAGCATCGACCAGGTGAAGGGCCAGATCGTCGTGGAAACCAAGATCCTCCGGGTCAACAGCACCGCGGCCGAACGCACCGGCATCAACTGGTCCGCCTCCCTCGGCGAAACCGGCACCTCGATCAGCGTCGCCCGCAGCCTCAACAGCATGTTCGGGATCGACTCGGTCTATGAAGCCACGGGCATTTCCGGCGGCCCCGGCCTTGCCGCCAAGGAATCCGCCGCCGCCAGCAACGTGGTGCTCTCCCCGATCCAGCTCAGCGGCGTCCTCCGCGCCCTTGCCGAAGGCAACTACGCCACCCAGGTCTCCAACCCCACCCTCATCACCGAGGACAACGAACAAGGGGCCATCTCGATCATCGACCGCGTGCCGATCATCACCGCCACGGTCAACCAGGCCGAGGGCGTCAGCAACATCACCGAGGAAGTCCGCTACAAGATCGACTCCGGCGATAAAACTATCTCGGAAGATCCGGAAAAGCACCGGGAAATCGGCATCTCGCTGGTGGTCACCCCGACCCTGCTGCCGGACGGCACCGTCCGCATGCGCCTCCGCCCTCGCTCTTCCCAGATCGTCGAGCAGATCACCGGTCAGTCCGGCAACGTCTACCCGCGCGTCACCGAATCGATGATCGAATCGCTCGCCCGCGTCCCGGACGGCCACTCGCTGGTGGTCGGAGGCTTCTACGGCGAGGTCGAGAACAAGGACCGCACCAAGGTCCCGCTGCTCGGCGACCTTCCCCTCATCAACTTCTTCTTCAAGAGCAAGGACACGGTGAAGGAAAACGCCAGCCTGGTCTTCATCGTGACGCCGACTTCCTACGATCCGGCGAGCCGATCCGCCACCGGCAGCCAGTCGAGCCGCATCCACCGCAACGTCTCGCTTACCCAGGACCACGACTGGATCGACCCCACCTGCAACCCCGGTCCGGCCCACGAGCCGAACCTGCGCCGCGGAGTCCGCGGAATCCAGGTCCAGGAGGCACCCTATTACCCGACCCAGGCCGAACTCAACCGGGCCTCCACGCCCGCCCCGGCACCTGCGTCCGCTCCGAAGGAACGCTTCAGCCGCGCGCGGAAGTGACCGGCCGGCGGGGAGACATCCTCCCCGCCCCTATCACCCCCTGATTCCTTCAGCCATGTCATCCCCCGTCCATTCACTCCACGAACCCACGGTGCGCAAGCCCGGCGACACACTGCGCCTCCTCAAGGACTGCATGGAACAGACCGTCCAGGCCCTGCAGGCCACCGGGATTGCCACCGACACGGAGATCGCCCGTACGCGGGTGGTCTTCGAACGGTCGGTCTCCCAGGGCGCTCCCATGGACCTCCTCGAGATCCTCGCGCGCGTGCAAGGCGCCGAGGAGGAACACGTCGGCAACGAGGTCGCGCGGATCACCCACGCGGTCTCGATGGTGATCCACCCCTCGCCGCCGATGGTTCCCTTCGCCGGCAAGCTCATCGCACCGTCGGCCTTCTACGAATCCTTCGACCAGCTCCACAAGTCGTCCCGCGCGCTGCTCTCCCCGGTGATCTACGCCGAAGACACCGACGCGATCGGCACCGGGGCCCTGAACCCGATCGCCGCCCGCATCATGGCCGAGGAGATCCTCGCCACCGTCGACCGCCGCTTCGGCATCAAGCCCTTCGTCACCGCAGTCCGCATGGACTACGAGAGCTGGACCTTCCTTTCACGCAAACACTTCGGATTGTGATCGACTTCGATTCCATGTCGTTCAACGAGCTGATCAGCGGGCAGATCATGCGCGCGCTGGCCAACCACGACCCGCAGTTCGGCGAACTGTCGCACGACCAGGTGGCCAACCGCGTCACCCGCTTTTGCTTCATGGGCGCGGTGGCCAAGATCAACGGCCTCGCCTTCTTCCCCAAGGTCGCCGAGTTCTGCGACGGCTCGCTCCACACCTACTGCGACCCGACGGTGCTCACCCGCGGCCTGTTCAGCCCGCTTTCCATTACCGGAGACAAGCTGCTCGTCGCTGTCGCCAACCCGTGGAGCCCGCTTCCCGACGAATACCTGGCACCCCGTTTCCCGGACCTGGAGATCGTCAAGATCGTCACTCTCGCCTCGGAAATCGCCCGCGCGATCGAGTCCGTCGCCACCAACTCCGGCCCCAGCCGCTCCGAACTCGAGGCCATCGACGTCGAGGACAACGACGAAGGCATCCGCGATTTCGACGTCACCACCGACTACACCGAACCGATGGCCCAGCTGGTGGCCACCGTGATGGCCGACGCGGTGAAAACCCGCGCCTCCGACATCCACTTCAAGGTCGAGAAGGAATCCTTCTACTACGCCTACCGGGTCGACGGCGACATCGGCGACAAGGTGGAGATCCCGATGAAGCTCAAGGACCGGCTCGACGCCTTCCTGCTCAACCTGATGAAGCTCCCCACCGAGATCCGCGCCACCGCGCCCGGCATCTCCGGCCGCTTCACCATCTCCTACTTCCACCGGCCCATCGACATCCGCTACGAGCGCCACCGCACCTACCGCGGCTACCACGTCACCATGCGCTTGCTCGACAAGAGCAACATCAACGTGACCCTCGGCAAGGGAACCCTGGCCTTCGACGAGGAAACCCTGTTCGAGCTCAACAAGGTGATGAAGGTTCCCGCCGGGATCATCGTCATGTCCGGACCCACCGGATCCGGCAAGTCGACCACCCTCAACGCGATCCTGCGCGAGCTGAACCGGCCCGACGTCAACATCCTGACGCTCGAGAACCCGGTCGAGGACGAGGTCCCCGGCATCACCCACTGCGACTTGAAATCCCCAAAGGAGTTCAAGCCGATGATTTCCTCCTTCATGCGTTCGGACCCGGACATCATCCTGATGGGCGAGGTCCGCGACATCGAGTCGGCCGAGCTCGCCATCGAGGCCGCCGTGACGGGGCACAAGGTGCTCACGACCATCCACACCCCGCGCGCGTCCCAGATCATCGAGCGCTTCGAGCAGCTCGGCGTCGAGCGCTGGAAAATCGCCCAGACCCTCAAGGCCGCCTGCGCCCAGCGGCTCGTGAAGCTGCTCTGCCCCTACTGCAAGGAAGCCTGCTCCGGGATCTCGGAGAACGACCGCAGGACCTACAACCTCGACGACAGCTGGGCCAACGTTCCCGTCTTTTCCGCCAAGCCGGGCGGTTGCTCGGAATGCCGGAACTCCGGCTACAGCGGCCGCACCGCCATCCTCGAAATCATCCCCATCACCCCGAAGACCTCGGACATGCTGTCCAAGGGCGAGATCTCTCCCTACGACCTGGAACTCAAGATCCAGGAGGAAGGAAAGCTCCCCAACCTCCGCCGCAGCGGCCTGCGCCTGCTGCGCGAGGGGAAAACCGACATCGACGCCGTCTCCAAGGTCATCGACATGACATACACCGATGAGTAGCGCCACCGTCACCGCCAAGCCGGGCAACTCCGGAGCCGCCGCCCAGCCCGCCGCCGCCCAGGGCTCGTTCAGCTTCCTCAAGCAGGCGAAGGTCAAGCAGTTCAACAAGAAGCAGCTGATCTCGCTGTTCCGGGGCCTCGGCTCGATGCTGCGCGCCCAGATCAACACGGCCGACGCGATGAAGTATTACGGCCAGGGCCTTCAGGACAAGGTGATGGCCGATGCCCTCAACAAGATCCGCGAGGACATCAACGCCGGCGTCAGCGTCCACGAGGCCTTCAAGCGGACCGGACGCTTCAGCGACATGGTCATCGGCCTCATCCAGGCAGGCAGCGACGCCGGCCAGCTCCACGAGGCCTTCACTTCGCTCGCTTCCCGCTTCACCAGCGAGTTGCATTTCAACAAGGCGATCAAGAAGGCCACGGTCATGCCGGGCGTGATCATCTCCGTCCTCGGCGGCGCCTTCATCTTCTCCCAGATCAGCATCGTCCCGCAGGTCCAGGACATGCTCAAGCAGGTCAACCAGAGCCCCGACGGCATGACCGCCATCGCCTTCAAGGTGAGCGCCATGACCAAGGCCCTCTACCCGTATGTGATCGCCAGTATCATCGCCGCGGGCATCACGATCTGGCGCTCCGACAAGGTGCGCAACCTCCTGCTGGGTCTCGCCATGTCGAAATGGCGCCTGCTACGGATGATGATCCTCAGCCTCCGCCAGATGACCTTCCTCTCGACCATCAAGATGCTGCACTCCAACGGCATCAACCTCGCGAAGTCGATCCGGGTCTCCGCCAACAGCGTCAAGGGAACCCCTTTCTACCAGGAGCTGCGCGACGCGGCGGACAAGTACGAAAACTCCGGCGTGCCGCTCTCGACCGCCTTCGCCAAGTACACCTCGGTCGACTCCCAGGTGGTCCACATGCTCTCCATCGGGGAGAAATCGGCGTCGCTCGACAACCAGCTCGCCATGCTCTCCCAGATGTATGAGGAGGACTCGGAAAACTACATGGCCGCCTTCACCGCCACCGTGAATTTCCTCGTCCTGCTGATCGCCGTCGGCCTCATCGCCGCCGTCTTCATCGGAACCTTCCTGCCCATCTTCCTCATGGGTCCGAAGATGATGAACAGCGGGATCTGATCCAACCGCAGCCCGAACCTCGCCACCGCCATGCAACTGACCCGACTCGACCGCTGGCTCAGAGAGCGTTTCGTCTACGAAACCCACATCTACACCCTGAGGCTTCCGGAAAGCATCCCCACGGGAGTGATCGCGGAAGAGCTCCCGGAGTCCCCGGGCAGGAAATTCAGGCACCGCTTCATCCTGCGCAGCGACAGCGCCGTCGCCGCGCTGATCGAGCAGCTCCGCGACGGCAACCAGATGTTCACCACCCGGGTGGTCGACCGCGAGGCCTGGTACGTCCCGCTGATCGCTCCCCAGGGGAAATCGATCACCTGGTGGTTCATCTGGCTCGCGATCACCCTGGTCGTCGTCTTCACCCTGGTCCACCTGGGCAGGACCGCCTGGGCCAACGACGAGCTGCGCAAGAACGTCCTCGAAGCCATCGAGATCCTCAAAGGCTGAAGCCCCCGCCCGCCCCGGGGAAACCGTTGCCGAAAAGCTTTGGATTTCCGTCTTTTCAATTCTCGTTTGTCATCCTAACTTCCAAACCGTTCCCATGAACTCCACGCCGTCCAACCGGCCCGCCACCCGGGGCTTCACGCTGATCGAAATGTCGATCGTGATTTTCGTGCTGCTCGCGCTGCTAACCACGGGCTTCTTCGTCTCGAACATCGTGGGCGAATGGAAGCTCGCGCGCGATGCGTCCGAATCGCTGCGCGACGTCTATGTCGCCCAGCGGACCTATCTGGCCGACAACCCGACGGTCGCGGTGTCCTCGCTGACCCAGCCGATGCTGCTTCCCTATCTCCCGAACAATCCGGCGACCTTTCCAACCGCCAGTTCGCTGACCAACTCGACCCTCTTTGCCCGGGTCAACGTCTCCCCACCCTACTGGACCACCACTTCCGGGGGCGTATCGGGAGTCCGTTACGATCCCTCCCAAACCACCACGGACACCCTGTGGGACGTCGGCGAATGAACCTCCCGTCCAGAGCTGCGATCCTTGCCTTGGTCCTCGCCCTCGGTGCGCGGGCCGAAGAGGGCGACTTCGACCCGGTGGGCGAGTTCGTGATCCGCAGCCAGACGAAGATCAACGGCCAGGGAAAGGCCGTCCAGGTTCCGATCAAGCCGCTCAAACTCTCGGTGTCGACCGACGGCGTGACCGTCCGGATCTCGACCGCCAGCCAGACCGACGGCTGGTCGACTTTCACGATCTACCGGTCCGATGGCATCGGCCGCCAGAACGTCCCCGGCGGACCGCTGGAGGTCGTTCCCGGAGTCCAGGCCACCAGCGACCATGGCGGCGTGCACAAGCACCTCCGTCTGACCCGCGACACCTTGACCCTGACGGTATTCCCGGGCGTCTCCGACCAGACCCTGGTCACCCATGCCGTCCTTGCCCCTCCCTCTCCCGATGAGCAGCCCGCCGCCGATGAGCAGCCCGCCGCCGGTTCCCCCGATGGATCGCCCGCACCTTGAACTCATGCGTCCCCTTCCCACCACGAACCAGGTTTCCCCGCTGGCGACCAAGCCGGCCCCGGTGCTGCCGGCTCCCCAGACCCTCGAGCTGGGCCCGCTGAGCAGTTCTCCTTCCCCGGCACCGAACCGGCGCGCCACCTCCTGTCCCGTCCAGCGCGCCTATCCCTGGCTGCTGGTCTCCAGCACGGCCCTCGCCGCCCTTTTCTGCGGACTCTACATGACCAAGCCGGTCATCGTATCCGGCAGCGGACCCGGTCCGGCCGCCACCGCCACCGCACCGGCTCCCGTCTTCGCCGCGGCCGCGCCGGTCATGGCGGAATCCGATTCGCTGCTGCCTCGGACAGGCGCGCTCCCCGGCGACGTGAGCAAGCCCCAGCCGGCCGATCCGCGGCGGCTCGCCTCCGCCCAGGCCGGTCCGGAAACCGCTTTCGAGGAAACCAACCTCCAGATCCAGCACGTGCTCAAGGCCCAGGGGCCGGACGGGCAGGACCTTGGGAAGATCGACCTCAAGGTGCCGGTGCTCTACCAAAGCCGCGCCCTCCGCTGGACTCCGGACGAGATCGCCCGGGCCCGGGACCTGATGAAGCGCATCAGCGACTACCAGGAAGCTTCACGCTACCTCCGGGAGCAAGGCGGCACCTTGCTTGCCGAATGGAACGCACTCGTCGGCGAGTCCATTCCATCCTCCGCCCTGCGGGCCGACAGCCCCACGCTCACGGGCAATTCCCAGCCGGCCGCCGGCAACGGGGGACTCGACAGCACCCAAGCCATCGAAATCCAGAAGTGATGATCCGCCCGCTTTCCACCTGCTTCGCCCTCACCCTCCTCGCCGCCGGCGCCCAGGACATCGCGCCGAAGGACTCGGAGCGCGATCCCCTGCTTTCCGCGCTCACCGAAGGCTTGGAGGACGAGGAGATTCCCTCGGTCACCGTCGACATCAGCGCGACCGGATCCTCGCTGACGGAAGACGAGCCGGATGCCCCGGACAAGAAGGACGAGGAATCCGAGGAATCCGAACCGTCTGCAGAAAAGGACGGGAACGAGGACGAAGAGGACGCAGAAGAGCCTCTTTCCGCAGAAGAGATGGAGCCCGACGCCGAGGCCGCACCTCCCGAGGAAGAACCCGCTCCGCCCGAGCCCGAAGGAGTCACGATCCGCGTGGAACCCGGCCGCGACGGATCGGCGAAGGTCGATGCCACGTCCGTGAAACTGCTCGCCCCCTTCCCCGCCAAGCCGCTGTTCGAAGCGCCCGCCGGCTGGCGCCTCGAGCACCCCGAGGACGTGCCGGCTTTCGTCGAGCAGGTCCCGCTCGCCAACGGCACCTCGATCTCCCTTTCCATCCGCCCCCACGTGCTGGTGCCCGATGCCGACGGCGAGAACGTGGTCGCCGTGAACGAGCCCGGCTATGACCCGGCCCTCCGCTATGCCCAGACCGGCACCATGAGCGCGGTCCTCAGTTCTTCGGTCGAGCGCATGGAAGAAGATTCCCGCCGGATGAGCGAAGCCCTCGACCGCCTCGGCCAACTTCTCGGTTCCCTTCCCGCTGCCCCCGAAGCGCCCCCCAAAGCGAAACCCGCCCCGGAGCCTTCACCCGTCAAAAAGCAGCGATGAAATCCAGCCTTGTTCCGATCGCCTGCGGCACCGCCCTTGCCCTGATGGCGGGCGCCGCCGGTTCCCATTGGCATTCCGTCCGCAGCATGACCGCCCTGGCCGCCTTGCTGCCCGAGAATCTGCAAACTCCGGCAGCACCGTCCGCGCGACCGCCGGCGGCCCTGCCCGACGATAGCCTGGTCAAGGAGGCGAAGCACTTCGTCGCCGAAACCCGCCGCGAACACGTCGCGCCGGATCGCCCGGCCAAGCCCTCCCATGCGGCCGCTCCGGCAAGCGATGCCGACAGCCGGATGGAAAAACTCCTCACCCTGCTCGAAAGCACCGTGGAGCAGAACCAGGAACTCCGCGACCAGATCGCCGGCACCAACCGCGACTTGCAGGAGCTGAGATTCCAGGTCGATACCTACGACGGCCAGTTCCGCCCGCTCAAGGTCGAGGAGGAACCGACCATCTACGACGACGGCTCCTCCGGCGTCCTGCCGCCGCTCGACACGCCTTGAGCGGCGGGCCGCTCACCACGGCATCGGGAACGCCCGGTTGAAGGCGAAGACCTTCTCGCGGATCGCGTGCAGCTTCGGCTCGTCGCCGATCGCGCCCAGCGCCTCGGCGATGAAGTCGGCCACCTGCTCGACGTCCTTCTCTTTCATCCCGCGGGTCGTGACCGCCGGGGTGCCGATGCGGATGCCGCTCGGCTTCATCGGGGTGCCGGTGTCGAAGGGGATCGAGTTCTTGTTCACCGTGATGCCGGCCTCGTCCAAAGCGTGGGAGGCATCGGCGCCGTTGAGGCCCTTCGGCCGCAGGTCGACCATCATCACGTGGTTGTCCGAGCCGCCGGAAACGATGCGGAAGCCGTGCTGCGTGAGCCGCGCGGCGAGGGCCTGAGAGTTCTTGATCACCTGCTCCTGATAGCCCCGGAAGTCCGGCTTGAGCGCCTCCCCGAAGCAGATCGCCTTGGCCGCGATGACGTGCATCAGCGGGCCACCCTGGATGCCCGGGAAGACCTGGGCGTCGATCTTCTTCGCGAACTCCTCCTTGCACAGGATGATCCCGCCGCGCGGGCCGCGCAGCGACTTGTGGGTGGTGGAGGTGACGAAGTCGGCGTGCGGAACCGGGTTCGGGTGCACCCCGGCGGCGACGAGGCCGGCGATGTGCGCCATGTCGACGAAGAGGTAGGCACCGACCTCGCGGGCGATCTTCGACATCCGTTCGAAATCGATCACGCGGGAGTAGGCGCTGGCCCCGCAGGTGATCAGGGCCGGCTTGCACTCGCGGGCGAGTTCGGCGAGGGCATCGTAGTCGATCCGCTCGTCATCCGGGCTCACGCCGTAGTGGACCACGTCGTAAAACTTGCCGGAGAAGTTCGCCTTGTGACCGTGGGTCAGGTGGCCGCCGTGCGCCAGGTCCATGGTCAGGATCTTGTCGCCGGGCTTGAGGACGGAGAAATAGACCGCCGTGTTCGCCTGCGAGCCGGAATGCGGCTGCACGTTGGCGTGCTCGGCACCGAACAGCTTCTTGGCGCGGTCGATGGCGAGCTGCTCGACCACGTCGACGTTCTCGCAGCCGCCGTACCAGCGGCGGCCGGGGTAACCCTCGGCGTATTTGTTGGTCAGCACCGAACCCTGCGCTTCCATCACCGCCGGCGAGGCGAAGTTCTCGGAGGCGATCAGCTCGATGTTGTTCCGCTGGCGGCGTTCTTCGGCGACGATGGCGGCGTAGAGGTCGGGATCGGTCTCCGCGATCCGGGAGCCGGATGACTTGCAGACGCGGAGCTCGTGACGGCCGCCCTCGAAGGCGGTGGAAAGGAAGGCATCGGCCATCGCCGCGGCCGTCGCGGCATCCAGCGACTTGCCGCCCAGGCAGAGCACGTTGGCGTCGTTGTGCTGGCGGGTGACCACCGCTTCTTCAACGGTCCGCACGTTCGCCGCCCGGACGTGGCGGTGGCGGTTGGCGGCGATGCAGACGCCGACGCCGGAAGTGCAGCAGACGATGCCGAAGTCCCGGGTGCCGTCGGAAACCGCCCGTGCGACCAGATTCGCGTAGTCGGCGTAGTCCACCGATTCCGTGCCGTGGGTGCCGAAGTCCGTCACCTCGTGCCCGGCAGCCGTGAGATGGGCGACAAGGGCGTCTTTGAGGGCAACTCCGCCGTGATCGGCGCCGAGGGCAATTCGCAGGGACTTCTGGCTCATGGTGATGGCTTGGGGCGCACGGAAATTGGCTCGGAGGCCGGAAGTGCCAAGTCAGAAGTGCCGGGTGCCGAAAAAGGCGCGAAAAATCCCGGATCGCCTCGATTCAGCGGCGGTTCCCTTGGCACTTGGAACTTCCTACTTGGCACTTCCCCCCTGCCAGGTCTGGTCGATGAAGGCGACCAGGGTCGGGATCGCGAGGTCCAGCGTCTTGCCGGTTTCCTCGTAGGCCTTGCGGCCCATGCCGATGGGGTCCGGCACGTCGGCCGCCACGCCGCGGCCCGGGATCTCGACGAACTCGCAGACCAGGAAAAACTTGTCCGAATACTCGGGGAACAGGCTCTCCAGCGCTTCCAGATGGCCGGAGGTCATCGCGAAGACATGGGTCGCGTTCTCCAGCAGTTCCGGCGACACCGGCTGGCTGGAAAAGCCGGCGAGCTCGATCCCGCGGCCGGCGAGGAACTTCACGGTCTCCGGATTCGCCGTGTCGCCGGGATAGGCCGCCACGCCGGCGGAGGCCACCTCGAAGTCGCCGCGGCCCTCCACCGCCTTGCGGAACAAGCCCTCGGCCATCGGGCTGCGGCAGGTGTTTCCCGTGCAGACGAATAGAACCGTTTTGGTGGCCGACATCGTGCGAACCATGCCGGCGGGAGCACCGCCGGTCAAGGCGGGCATGCGGTGCCGCCGCCGGCGATCAGGGGGTGATGGAAACGTTGCTGAACTGCGAGGTGTTGAGGGTCGTGTTGCTGCCGCTTGCCACCGCGAGCCCGAAGTAGCAGTTGGCCGGGAAGGATGCCGTCAGCGAGCCGACCTGCGTCCACGCGATCCCGTCGGCGCTCTTGTAAGTGACGATGGTGTCGCCGCTGCGGACCAGCCGGACCCACGCCGCCGGGACCGTGGCGCTGCCGCTGCGGTTGGTGGTGGTGTTGAAGTTCGTGCCCGTCCGGCGGACCCAGCGGTAGCCGCCGTTTCCGGCGAGCCCGATGAACACGTGGCGGGAGTTCGAGGCGAGCGTGTCGCGGATCATCACGCCCACCCGCGCCGCGTCTCCGGTGTCCTGCAAGGCGTTGATCCGCGCGGTGATCTGCCCGTCCCCGCTGATCGTCTGCCAGGCGAAATGGAAGGCGTCGCTGCGTCCCTCCAGCCTGCCGGAGCCGGCGACCGTGAAGGTCCCCGCCGTGTGGAAGGCGGAGCCGGCGAGATTCCCGCTGCCAACGCCCAGGCTATCCCACGGCAAGGGCAAGGCCGTGCTTTCCACCTCGATGATCAAGGTGGCTTCCGCAGTGCCACCGGAGCCGTCGGTCGCAAGAACCGTGAACACGTTGCTTCCCCCGCTGCCCGACGGTGGAGTCCCGGAAAGCGACCCGTTCGCCGCCACCAATAGCCACGACGGTCCAGCCGACTTCGAATAACTGACACTGTCCCCCGCATCGGCATCGGTCGCCGTGCCGGCCAGCGAGGCTCCCGCATAGGCCTGGCCCTCGCTGCCGGCCGCGCGGAGGATCGGATCCACGGTGAAGACCGGGGCGTCGTTGACATTCACCACCGTCACCGAGAGCTGGGCGTCGTCGCTGAATCCGCCGCCGTCGGTGACACGGACCACGAAAAGGTTCGGGCCCACGTCGGCATTGCCCGGAATGCCCGAAAGGGCACCGTTGGGAGCCACAGAGAGCCAGCCGGGGCCGGACTGCTTGGAGAACACGAGCACATCCCCGCCATCGGGATCCCCGGCCGAGGTGGCCAGCGTTCCCGAGTAGGGCTGGTCTTCCGTCGCCGGGCTTCCCGCGACCGGATCCGAAGTGAAGAAGGGTGCGTCGTTGACGTTCGCCACCTCGACCGACATCTGCGCGTCGTCGGTCCACCCGGCCCCGTCCGTCACCCGGACGACGAACAGGTTGGCGCCCGTGTTGCCGTTGCCGGGAGTTCCGGAAAGCCCGCCATCCGGTGCCACCGACAGCCAGCCCGGGCCCGAGACCTTGGAGAAGACGAGGACATCGCCGGGATCGGGATCGGATGCCGTGGCGGCGATCGAAGCAGAGTAGGGCTGGTCCTCGGTCGCCGGCGCCGCGGTGATCGGATCGGACAGGAAGGCCGGCGGACTCCCGGCGGCTCCGGTCACCTGGATCGAAAGCACCGCGTCGTCGTGGAGCCCCGCCGCATCGGTCGCCCGGATGAGGAAATGGTTCATCCCCGCGTCGCCGCCACCCGGCGTGCCGCTCAGGCCGCCGCCCGCGGCGATCGCCAGCCACGAGGGTCCGGAGAGCTTCGAGTAGGTGACCGTGTCACCGGCATCGGGATCGACCGCGCTGCCGGCGAGGGTTCCCGCGTAGGCCGCGCCTGCCGCGCCCGGCGCACCGGCCACCGGATCCGACGTGAAGGCCGGCGGCTGGTTCAGCGCCTGCAGTTCCAGACGGGCGAGCCGCGTGCCGTCGTCGCGGGCGAAGACCGTCACCGTGTGGCTTCCGGCCGCAAGATTGAGGATCACCGGATCGGCGACGTTGCGGTTGTTCAGGAAGTCCCAGACATAGGTCGTCCCGACCGGCCCGGTGTCCCAAAGATTCACGCTCCCCAGCGCCTGGTTGCCGTCGACTTCCACCCAGAAGGAATCGCTCGAAGCGTCCGGCGCCCGCAACAGGCCCCTCAGCATCCACTGGCCGGCGTAGGGCACCACGAAGGTGAACTCCGCCCGGTGCTGGGTCTTCACCGGCAGGTTGAAATTGCCGGGATACGCCGCGTCGGGCAGCCACAGGTAGCTGCCGTTCGGCGCGGCGGGATCGTTCACCAGCACCATGCCGCCGCCGAGGTACGAGGCCTCAGAAGCGTTGCGGGCCAGGATCTGCAAGACGTGGTTCAAGGACACCGAAGTCCCGGCCCCCATCGTCAATCCCGCGCCGTCCGTCACCGCGCCGGCCGCGATGGAAATCCCCACCGTGCCTTCCGCCAGCGGCGTGAGCGATAGGATGTAGTCGTCCCCGGAAGGTAGCACCGCATCCAGCGTGGCATTCGTCACGGTGAAATCTCCGGACGTCAGGCCGGTGACCGGCTCGCCGAAGCTCAACCCGATCTGGAAGGGCCCGGCGACTTGCGCGGGCACGCCGGTGAACTCCGGCACCGGCGGCAGGCTGTCGGTGAAGGAAAGCGCCAGCGAGGACGAGGCGCGGCTGCCGAGCCCGCCGCTGTTGGCGGCATCGGCGGGGACCGACACGGTGACGTTCGAAGCCGTCGGGTTGATACGAGCCACGTAGTAGTAGCCCTTGCCGCGGAAGCCGCTGACACTGCCACCGCTCACCTGCACGTCCGACGCATCGAAATCGGTGACGTCCATGTCGAAGACCACCGTCACGTCGAAACTCCCGCCCACCGGAGACGCCGGCCCCGCGATCTGGCAGCGGGCCTTGCGCTGGCCCGCCAGCCCGTCGAAGCGCTTCGGCACCGCGTCGTTCGGCCAGGTGCCCGAGGTCATCAGCGTCCAGTTCACCGCGTCGCTGCTGTAGTGGACCTGGTAGTTCGCGATGCGGCCGTTCACCCCCGCCTGCCGCGGCGTGTAAACGAAGCCGCCGACCGGCCGCAGCGATCCGAGGTCGATGGTGACAAAGTGCGGCGGCGGCGGATTCACCGCGCCCCACTCGGTGTGCCAGAAGGTGTCGGGATTGCCGTCGATCACGCGGACCACCGGCGAGAACTCGTCGACCAGCTCCTCGCTGTCGTAGTCATGGATCGAAAGCTCCGAGATCGGGACCGGCGAGCCGTTGCCGTCGAGCACCGAGAACTCCCCGACCGCGGTCCAAGCCGCGCCGTTGACTTCGGACAGCGCGGTCAACCGCACGTAGCGGGCCGTCGGCGAGGGCGTGGTCTGGAACTCGGCTTCGGTCAGGCTTTCGAGATACTCCTGCAGCAGGTCCACCGCTTCCTGGTCCACCACGTTCTTCGCCAGCGGAGGCATCGCGGCCCCGTTGCCGACGTTGGCGAGCCGGACGTGCACCGCCGAAAGCGAAGGATCGCCGGGCTTCAGGTAGCGGCCGTCGGGGCCGAGGCTGAAGTGGCCCTGGATCATGCCGTTGATCAGCCCCTGGACATGCAGCGGCGTCCCGAGCCGCGCGTCGAAGGCATCGACCGTCCCGCCGGGGCGGTGGCAGTGCGAGCAGTTCGAATCCAGGTAGGAACGCACGCGGTGCTCGATCGGCGCGCTTTCGTCGTCGATCGCCCGCGCTTCGATGTAGTCCTCGAGCTGCGCCGCCGTGAGCGTGGTGTTGAACATCCCCAGCGCGTTGAAGGTCGCCAGCTGGTTCGCGTCGCGGCCCGTCTCCGCGTAATGGCGGGTCAGGTTGAGCGAATGCGTGCGGAAGCCGAGCGCCTGGCCGGACGCGTTGTTGTGGCAGAGCAGGCAATCGGCGCGCGAGGGGTAATCCCAGTTGCGGGTCTCCGTGCCGCCGCCGGCGAGGCTTACGGTGTAGCTTTCGGCCAGCCCGGTGGCGAGCAACTCGGCATCGGTCCCCGCCGGGTTCCAGCGATAGGTGAAGCCGTACTTCCCGCCGCCGGTGGTGCAGACCAGGAAACGGGTTTCAAGCCGCTTCACCGCCGCCGGGTTGTTCTCGTCGAGCCCGACCTCGAAGTGCTTCACGAACACCGTGCCCGCGGGGAAGGTCCAGTTGCCCTCCTCGTCGAAGACGATGTCTTCCGCCGCGGTGTTGTGGGTGCCGTCGTTGGGCAGGATGATCCAGCGTTGCTTCGCCGCGGCGTCGGACCAGAGCGGGTTCGCCACGTCGTAGGGAATCACCCCGGGTGCGGTGGCGAGGGTGCTCAGGTTGGTGAAAACGCCGGTCTGCGAAAGGAACTGCGGCGGCTCGGTGGACACGCCGGCGGCGACCAGCTTGCGGATGGTGCCGCCCGGCTGGTTGGTGCCGTTGACGTTGAGCAGGAAGATCTCGCCGCTGGAGTCGGTGCAGAAGTTCGCCAGCCCCGCCTTGTTGCCGGTGGGGAAGCCGGCGACGATTTCCTGGATCACCGGCGGGCCGCCGCCGTCCAAGGTGGCGGTCCAGATCCGGCCGCGGACGTGGTCGCCGTAGAGCAGCTTCCCGCCGAGCAGGCTGTCCCATTTCGCGCCCCGGTAGCGCATGCCGCCGATGATGCAGGTGCCGGTGGTCCGGTTGTAATCGAGCACCGGTGCGAGGCTGGTCCCGATCAGCGGTGCCGGCATGGTCCCCGGTCCGCCAATGCCGCCTTCCATGAATCCCCACTGGGCGTTGCTGCCCTTCGGTGCGAGCGTCATTTCCTCCCGCGCCCCTTCCCCCACGTCGCCGATCCAGATGTCGCCGGTGACCGCGTCGTAGTGCATCGTGTGCGGGCTGCGGAGGCCGAGCGACCAGTATTCCTCGAGGATCCCGCCGTTGACGTCCTGCCACGGGTTATCGTTCGGGATGCCGTAGCCCTGGGTGAAGCTCGCGGGCCAACCGGCCGGCTTGTTGGTCGGGCTTTGCGGCTGGCGGCGGATCGGGTGCGACTTCGCCGGGTCGTTGTCGACGTCGATCCGGAACACGCCGCTGAACAAACCCCAATTGAGCCGCTGGGTGCGGCTGAGCGCCCCGTCCGCGCCCTGCAGACCTCCGCCTTCCGCGCTGTCGCCGCCGTCGCCGCAGTTGATGTAAAGGAAGCCGTCGTTGCCGAAGAACATCGCGCCGCCGTTGTGCCAGCGGCAGCGGTCGTACTGGTTCATCAGCACGAACTCGCTGGCGGGATCGAGCGTGCCGGTCGCCGGCTGCCAGGTGAAGCGCGAGACCCGCCAGAAGGAGTGGTTCGAGTCCGCCCCGACGAGCGCCGGCCTGTGATTGTAGCAGACGTAGGCGTAGTTCGCGTTCGGCGAGCCGGGCTGGCCGAACTGCGGATGGAAGGCGATGCTGTAGAAGCCCTGGTCCTCCGACGACTGGGTGTTCGCCACCCACTCCAGCACCTTGGTCACCTGACCCTGCGTCACCGCCGGATTGTTCTCGAAGCGCCAGAGCTGGCCGTTCTTGCCGACCAGAAGCAACTGGGTCGTGCCGGGGATTTCCGTCAGCCACAGCGGGTCGACGAAGGTCAGGTTGGGAAAGGCGTTCTGAGTCTCCCAACCCGTCGCCTGTCCGGGTGCCGATGCCGGAAAGACTCCGTTGAAGAAAGCTCCCACCGCGACGGGAGCATCCAGTCCGCCCGTCTGGCCGGCGGCGTGGTAGGAGAGAGCCAGGCACGACAGCAGCAAGGCGCGGGCGCGAGACCATCCCCGGAACTTGGGTTTTACCGGGATCATGGGAAATCTCCTAAGGACATCCGCAGCGTGAATCAAAGCAATTCCTGAGCTTCCATGCCTCTTGAAGCGGCCTCGCCCGCCTTGCCTAGCGCGTTGCAACATCCTTGGCATCAAGGCGGAAGGCACCCGCTGCCACGCCCGGATCGATCGCCCGTTACAAAATCGCCACCCGGCCCGCGCCGGGCATCGGGAGCGGCGAAATTTCCAGCTGCCGTCCATGGCGACGGAAGTCAGACTGCCCCCCGACGAAGCGCCCCATGTGCACCGCCTACAAGATCGGCACCGACGCCAGCCGCTCGGAATTCCCCGCGGTGGCCGACTTCATCGCCGCCCTGGCCGAACTGCCGGAGCGGCTCGTGCGGCCGACCCTCGACGCCCCGGTGATGATGCCCGACGGCCGCCTCGAAATGATGAGCTGGGGCTTCCGCCGGCAATTCGCGCCCAAGGTAAAGGGCCGCCCGCCGCTGCGCCGGACCATCGTCAACTCCCGCGAGGACAAGCTGGCCGGACCGATGTGGCGGGACGCGTTCCAAAACCGCCGCTGCCTGATTCCCGCGAGCGCCTTCTTCGAGTGGATCGACCGCGCCGGCCGCAACGTCCCGCTGCGCTTCACCCGCCCCGGCGACCGGATGATCTGGATCGCCGGCATCTGGGAGGAGCACCCGGAGCACGGCCGCTGCCACTCGATGATCACCACCGAACCGACCGCCGCGATCGCCCCCGTCCACGACCGGATGCCGGCCGTTCTGCCGGAAGAGGCCGTGCTCCCCTACCTCCGCGGCGAGCTCCACGCCTTCGGACCCTCGCCCGTGCCGCTCGAATTCCTGGAAGCGCCGAACTTCCTCAAAGCCCCGCCGGCCCAAGGCGAGCTGTTCTGAAATCACCCGCTACTTCCACTCCTTCAGCACCTCCAGGAACACCGGCAGGTAGCGCTGCGCCTTGGCCTCGCCGATCCCCGGCACCGCCAAGCCCTCCTGAAGCGTCCGCGGCCGGTAGCGGCACAGCGCCTCCAACGTCTTGTTGCTGAAGATGACGTAAGGCGGCACCTCGTCGCGCTTGGCCAGCCGCCCGCGCAGATCGCGCAGGGCGGAATACAGCGCGCCGTCGAAGCCCTGGTCGGCCAGCGAATCGACCTGACCCGCGGAAGCGGCCGCCGGCCAGGCGAGGCGGAACTTCGCAACGCCGCGCATCACCTTCTCGCCGAGTTCGGTCAAGGTGAGCAGCGGGTATTCCCCGGCATCCGTGCGCACCAGCCCGGCGTCGGCCATCGACCGCATCAGCGCGTTCAGGTAGCCGGTGCCCTGCTCTTTCAAAATCCCGTAGGTGCTGAGCTGGTCCAGCCCGCCGGCCAGGATCTCCTGCGAACGGCTGCCGCACAGCATCTGCACGATCTTCCCGCGGCCGAACTTGCCCTCCCAGCCGTTCGCCGTCTTGCGCGACATCCGCGCGACGCCACTCAAGGCCTTGCGCACCACCAGCTCCTCCTCGGCGCTCGGCGCGCGCCGGTCCTGGCTCTCCCCGCTGCGGCAGATGTCGCAGTTGCCGCAGACCTCCGCATCCTCCTCGCCGAAATAGCCGAGGATCCACTGCTGGCGGCAGGTCCGGGCGTAGCACAGCTCGACCATCGACTTCAGCTTGTCGCGGTCGCGCCGCTCCTTTTCCTCCAGCGCCGCCTCGTCCAGCTCCAGCGCCCGGGCGAAGACGTCAGGCTTTTTCAACCTCGTCCCGCGCATCCGCTTGCCCGGAACGTCGAAGCGCTCGATGTAGCCGGCGCGCGCCAGGGTCGCCAGCGCGCTGCTCACCGACATGGAATTCTTCACCCCCGCGCCGTCCGTGATTTCCTCGATGCTACGGTGGATCTCGTACTCCTTGTCGGCGTGGCCGAGGAGGTACTGATACACGTCGCGGATGGTGTGCGCGCCGGGGTTGGCACCCTCGATGAAAAACTCCTGGGTCCGGGTGTCGGCGTAGTTGAACAGCAGCTCGCAGGTCGCCGCCTCGCCGTCGCGGCCCGCGCGGCCCGCTTCCTGGTAGTAGGCCTCCACGCTGCCCGGCACCTCGAAATGGATCACGAAGCGGACATCGGAGCGGTCGATCCCCATCCCGAACGCGTTGGTCGCCACCGCCACGTCGGCCTTGCGCTGGAGGAAGATGTTCTGCGCGCTCTCCCGTTCGACGTCGCTCATGCCGCCGTGGTAGGCGATCGCCTTGATCCGCCACGCCGCCAGGGTCTCCGCGACTTCCTCCACCTTCTTGCGGGTCGCGCAGTAGACAATGCCGGTCTTGTTCGCCGCGATGATCTCGCGGATCCGGTCGTACTTCTGCTGCTTCTTTTCGACCGCGGTGATCCCCAGCGAAAGGTTCGGCCGGGCGAAGCCGCTGACCACCTCGAAGGGTTCGCGCAGCTTGAGCACGTCGAGAATGTCCGCCCGCACCACCGGCGTGGCCGTCGCGGTCAGCGCCACGCACTGCGGCCGGCCGATCTTGTCCAGCGCCTTGCCCAGCCGCATGTAGTCGGGGCGGAAATCATGGCCCCACTGGCTCAGGCAGTGCGCCTCGTCGACCGCGAACAGCGAGACCTCCACGCCCTTCAGCGCGCTCAGGAAAGACTCCGCCCGGAAGCGCTCCGGCGCGACGTAGACCAGCTTGTAGCGGCCGGTCCGCATGCCATCCAGGCGCTCCTTCTGGTCCTCCCACGCCACCGTCGAGTTGATCAGCGTCGCCGGGATGCCCTTCGCCACCAGCGCGTCCACCTGATCCTTCATCAGCGCGATCAACGGCGACACGACGAGCGTCACGCCTTCGAAACACAAGGCCGGCAACTGGTAGCACAGCGACTTCCCGCCGCCGGTCGGCATCACCACCAGCCCGTCGCGGCCGCTGGTGATCTGCTCGATCACCCGGTCCTGCCCGTCGAGAAATCCGCCGTGCCCGAAGTGCTTCTTCAGCGCTTCGAGCGGGGTCTGGGTCAGAAGTTTCGGCGCGGCGGACGGCATGAACTTGTTCAGATGAACGGATCCATGCCCACCGGTCAAGCCGGGGTTGGAAGGGAAACCCTCACCCGATCAAATCCCCGATCGACCCGAAGTCCGGGGTGAACAGCCGCTTGTACATCCTCGCCGCGTAGCCGTCGGTCATGCCCGCCAGGAAGTCGCAGACCAGCCGCGCCTTCTTCTCCTCGCTGTCCGCCTGCGCGATCTCTGCCGCGGCATCCTCGGGCAGCAGTTGGAAAGTCTGTCCGTCGATGCTGTCGCCGGTGACATAGCGCTTCGCCAAAACATCCCACAAGCCGTGCAGCAGGTGGTTGCCCTTGTGCTCGAGCTGCTTGAGCTGCGGGGAATGGAAGACCACCTCGAAGGCCAGCTTCTTGAAAACCTTCGACTCCGCCTTGAACGCCGGATCGATGGCCAGCCGGAAGCGGTAGCGGTTGCTGGCGCCGCTGAGGAAATTCACGTCCTGCACCAGCGTGGTCGCGCGGATGTATTTGCCGATCCGCGAACCGACGAAGGGGTCGACCCGGCGCTTGCGGATCGACGCGATCAGCTCTCCCAGCGGCGTCCCCTCGCCCACGGACTCGCCGTGCTTTTCCGCCCAGGCCTCGATCCGCTCGATGCGCAAGAATCCGGCGCGCACGCTGTCCGCCAAGTCGTTCAGCGAGTAGGCGGTGTCGTCCGCCCAGTCCATCACCTGGCACTCGATCGATTTGAAGGAATCGCGCTCCTTGCCCGGCGGCAGTTCGGCCGGGAAGTCGTGGCCGCCCATCGCCCAATCGAGCCACGCGTGCTGGAAGTCGTAGAGGAAATGGTGCTCCGGCAGCTTGCCGCCGGCCCTAAGCTCGCTCCACAGCGACTTGTATTTCAGCACCGCGTCGAGGAAGGCGCGCGACGGGTCCATCCCGGTCCGCTTGGCGGAGAAGATCCGCTCGGTCAGCAGCCGCAGCGTCTGCGCATTCCCCTCGAAGCCGCCGTAGGGAGCCATCAGGTGATTCAGCGTCCGCTCCCCGGCGTGACCGAATGGCGGGTGTCCGAGGTCGTGCGACAGGCAGGCGGCCTCGACCAGGTCGGGATCGATGAAAAAGTCCTCCTCCAGCATCCCGCCCGGCGCTTTCAGCCAGTGGCAGATCGAGCGCCCGATCTGCGCGACTTCCAGCGAATGGGTCAGCCGCGTCCGGTAGAAATCATACTCCCCGCTCCAGAACACCTGGGTCTTGTTCTGCAAGCGCCGGAAGGCCGGCGTGTGCAGCACCCGGTCGCGGTCGATCTGGAACGGCGTGCGGAAATCCCCGGCGTCGGATTTCCCGGAAAATCGCTCGGTGTCGAAGGCGCCGTAGAAGCGGTTGGGCATCGCGGCTGTCCCTAGCGGGCGGGACCGGGCATGGCGAGCGCCAAGGTGGGGGCGGGAACGAACGCCTCCTTCGCCAAAGCTACGGAGGGCAGGCCGCGGAGGCGCTAAGGTCGCGAAGGTGAACGCGAAGGAAGAAACAGCCGCTGAGTCCGGGCCTCTGTCCCATTCAAAAAGGTCACCAAGGTCAATCACCTCAGTATCGTCACCTCCCTTTTCCCCTTCGGTCTCCGCTCTCACCTTTGCGGCCTCCGCGCCTCCGCGGCCTGCCCTCCGTAGCTTTGGCGAAGGAGGCGTTCGATCCTGCAAAAAGAACTCCCTGCTCCTGAGAGATCCCCATTTCCAAAAGCGTTTCCGCCTGAATCCCGCAAGATTCTCGCCTTCCGCCAAAATCCCCGCTTTCCTCCCGCAAACCATGAACCGGTCCCCATTCTTCAAGCGCCTCTTCTTCTGGCTGTCCGGCGCCGGCACCGAGACCCTCGAACAGTGCCCGAACTGGGAGCAGCGCAAATACGTCGCCTTCGGCGCCACCGTGCTGGTCCCCTGCGCCTTCGCCTTCATCGCCTGCGCCTACGCCCTCTCGACCCTCACCGACAATCCGCGCGTCATCTACGGCGTCGCCGCGGTCTGGGCCTTCATCATCCTGACCATCGACCGCGCCCTGCTCGCCGGCTACCGCCCCTTCCTGTCGTGGTGGCGGAAATTGTCGCAGTTCTCGCTGCGCCTCATCGTCGCCATCCTGATGGGCCTCACCATCGCCCACCCGCTGGTCCTGCTGCTTTTCCGCGACACCATCAACACGGTGATCGAGGAAGAGCGCGCCACCGAGATCGCCCAGGAGCGCGGCAAGTTCGCGGTCGCCAAGGAAAAGGTCCGCACCGAGATCACCAAGCTCGAGGAAACCATCGCCGCCCAGCGCGAGAAGTGGAACGAGACCTTCCAGGCCAAGTTCATCATCCAGGAAAAGGAGGACGCCGACGCCGCCATCCCCGGCCTGACCGCCGAGCAGCAGGCCGAACTCAAGTCCGCCACCGACGAGGCCACCGCGCCGTTCCGCGCCCGGCTGGACGTGATCAACAAGCAGTCCGACGAGCTTTCCCCGCAGTACGCCAAGCTCCAGACCGAGCTCGGCTTCTGGCAGGCCGAGTTCGAACGCGAGCTCAACGGCCAGCGCTCCGGCCTCCGCGGCGAAGGCCCGCGCGCCCGCTCGATCCGCTCCGACCAGCTCGAACCCCGCCGCGAGGAATCGAAGCGCCTCGGCGCCCTGCTCGAACACCTCACCGCCGAGAAAGCCACCCTCCAGACCCAGGCCCGCGAGGCGGAAAAGGGCGCCATCGCCGCCTTCGAAACCCGCCTCGCCGAGATCGAGGCCGCCAACAAGGCCGAGTCCGACCGCGTCGCCGCCCTCAAGCGCCAGGTCGAGGAAAACCAGGCCGAAACCTTCGTCGTCCAGCAGAACGCCCTGCGCGACACCATCAAGCAGCAGATCGACACCCGCCTCGAGGAACTCGACCGCGCCCAGAACGAGCTCGCCGCCGTCGCCAGCGAGGAGCGCACGCGCATCGACGCCATGATCGCGGAGCCCCGCAAGGACATCCTCACCCAGACCCTCGCCCTTCACGGCCTGTTCCGCGCCGGCAACGAGGGCGGCCAGTTCGCTTTCGCCACCTACGTCGTGCTGACCCTGCTCTTCATGCTGGTGGACACCATCCCGCTGATCGTGAAGTTCTTCACCAAGCCGGGCCCCTACGACACCCTGCTCGACCGCGACGAGATCAGCTTCGACGGCGAGCACCGCGCCTTCCGCGCCAGCCACGCCCGCTACATGGAAACCCTGGCCTCCGGCAACCTGATGGGCGTCACCCGCAACAAGCGGCTCGAGAACGCCCTGCTCGACGGCGTCGAACACAGCCGCGCCGCCCAGGAGTTCCTCGACTCGCTGATCCAGATGGAAAAGTCCTTCGCCGAAAAAATGCGCCTCGAGCAGGAGGAAGCCTTCCACGCCGGGCCGGAAAAACTCGCCGCGCTGGAAGCGATCAAGAAGCGCTTCTACGAGGACATGCAGCACCGCATGGAGACCTTCTTCACGGGGCAGAGGGCGTGACGGGCGGCGGCCAAGAGCCGGGACTCCTTATCCCCACCCCTCCGGAAACCTCGCGCCCGCGAACACCGTCCGCGCCTCCTCCAGCAGCGCCGCCCACTCGTCCCAGGTGTAGCGCGACGAAACGTGGATCAGCACCAGATCCTCCACCCCCGCCCGCTTCGCCAGTGAGGCGCTTTGCACGGAAGTCATGTGGTAGTTCTTCAACGCGAGATCGACATCCGCCGCGCGGTACTGCGATTCGCAAACCACCGTCTTGCAGCCGGCCAGCCACGGTTCCAGCCTCGCCGCCGCCGCCTCGTCCATCAGGAAGTCGGTGAGGTAGGCGATCGAATCCCCCGGCGTCGGCACCAGCAGCTTCTCCCGCAGCTCTCCCGCCCGCCGGCCCTCGACCATCGCCTCGTCCGGCAATTCCACCGGATCCTTCAGCGCCTTGAGCCACGGTCCCGGCCGCAAGCCCAGCGCCTCCAAGGCCGCGGGATCGATGTTCCATCGGGTCTTTTCCGTTACCCGGTAGGCCATGCTCGGCGTGCGGTGATCCATCGTCATCGCCTCCACCGTGAAGTCGTCCTCGTCGAGCACCAGCGCACCGTCCCGCACCACCGCCGCCTCCTCGTGCGCGGTCTCGAAAGCGTCCGGCAGTTCGTAGCGCCAGGTCTTGATCCCCGTCTCGCCGATGTCCGAAACCCGCCACACCGCGTTCAAGCCTTCGTGCAGGTTCCACAAGTAGCTCTGGAAACGGTGTTGCAGGATCCGCCCGCTCCCCGGCGGTCCCCAGATCCGGTTCGCCCGGTCCTCGCGGTTGAAATTCGCGCGGAAGAACGAGTCGAAGCCCGACACGTGGTCCATGTGGAAGTGCGAGAAGAACAAGTGGTCGGTCGACTGCACGTCGGCGAAAGCCAGCCCGGAAAGACAGCCTTCGCCGCAGTCGAACAACAGCCGGCGGATCCCCTGCCCGCTGTCCAGCTCGACCCACAGCGCGTTGTCCTGTCCCGCCCCGCCGAGCACTTTGAAACGGATCGCCATGGCCGAACCAAGGAAGCAGGCATGGAACTGTCAAGCGACGCGGAAATTGCCCGCCAGGCGAGGGGCGCCGCCTTCCTGTCATACAGCCTCCGAGTTTTGCCTAGACATCTCCGGACTGAATCTGGACTTTGCTAGGGACGCGTGGGCTAAACACGTCCGCTTCGTCAAAAACCCAAACAACCCATGAAAACCCAAGCCAACCCGATTTCGCGGTTCAGCTACTGCCTGATTTTGTGCCTCCAGCAGGTCCAAGCCGCCGAGATTGCGAAACTCCCCAACAACAACGCCTTGAACCTCGGAACCGCCTGGAACGGCGGGGTCGTTCCAGGCGCGTCCGACGTCGCACTCTGGGACAGCACCGGACCCTTTCCGAACACCGCCGCCAACCAGCCGATCATGGGCGGCGACCTGAATTTCCAAGGCATCAAGGTCACCAGCGTGGGCGGCACCATCAACGCCACGAACTCGATGGTCGGCTATCAGAACGCCGCCTCCGCCAACACGCTGAGCATCGGAACCGGCGGCATCGACCTGTCGGTCGCGACCCAGGCCCTGCACCTCGAAGGCAAGGTTTCGCTCACCGGCAACCAGAACTGGACGATTCCCAACGTCAACACCGCCGCCAATCCCCAGGGCTTCAACAACGGTGAGGACCTGGGCTTCCAGGCGCGGGCGCTCAACGCCGCCTTCAACCTCGGCGGCAACACGGTGACCACCTCCGGCACCGGCCAGATCACCATCACTTCCGGCTACCAGATCAGCAACGGGACCCTGAATGTCGGCAACAACCTGCTTGTCATCCAGGGCGGCGGCAGCACGGCCACCTCGATCGCCAGCACGGCCAGCATCAACGTCAATGCCGGCACGCTTCGACTGCAAAGCAACAGCGGTCCGGTCAGCTCCGCCGCACCGACCACGGTGGGTGCCGCGACCCTGCTCCTTCTGGTCAACAATCCCACCCAGGCCGTGACCCAGAGCGGGGGGATCACCCTGAATGCCGGCAGCACCCTGAACTTTACCTACACCGGTGCGGCCAACAGCACCGTTTCAGGTCCCGTCAATGTCGTGGGCAACACCACCATCCTGGCCTCCGGCGCCGGACTCGTGGCCAATTTCAGCACCATCAGCGGCAACCTCAGCGGGTCCGGCAACATCAACTACCTCAACACCGCCACCAACACCAACGGCTTCATCCGCCTCTCCGGTGACAACAGCGGCTACACCGGCACCCTGAGCCTCGCCGGTGCCAGCAACAACCGGATCCTGCGCCTTTCCAGCGCCACCGCCGGCAGCGCCGCGGCCACCTGGAACATCGGGGCGGGCAACACCCTCCAGGTCGATGGCGTCGCGGTCCAGCTCGGCACCATCGCCGGCACCGGCACCATCACCAACTCCAGCACCGCCGCCGCCGCCACCGTCAGCGTCGGGGCCGGACAGTTTCCCGGGCTGATCACCAACGGCGCCTCCCAACCCACCGGCCTGACCAAGGTCGGCCCCGGGAATCTGGTGCTCTCCGGTGCCAACACCTACACCGGCGCCACCGTCGTCGATCAGGGCATCCTGATCACCGGCCCGCAGCAAACGGGAGCCGGTAGCGTTTCGGTCGCCGACGGAGCCACCTTCGGCGTCGGCCTCAACACGGTCGATACCAGCTTCACCGCCAGCACCCTGACCCTCGGCGGCACCACCGGCGGCACGCTCCAGGTGGACTTCGGCACCCTTGCCAATCCGACCATTCCGCCGGTCGCCGTCACCGACCTCGTCGTGAACGGCGACTCGGTGATCCGGCTGATCGGGAAGAACCTGACCACCGGCACCTTCCCCGTCCTGCAATATACCAACCCGATTTCCGGCAGCAGCGGCTTCGCGGGACTCGATCTGGCGCTGCCCACCCGCACCAACGGCTCCCTCACCAACACCGGGACCGGCATCAACGTCACGATCTCCTCGACCGAGCAGGTGAAGTGGAATGGCAACGTCTCGAACGACTGGGACGCCGATCCCGACGGCCTCGGTGTCACCGGAACCCCGAACTGGCTCACCACCGTCACCGCGGCTTCCACCCGCTACCTCCAGGGCAGCGCCGGCACCGATGTCGTGCTGTTCGACGACTCCGCGAGCGGCAGCGGCACGGTGAACCTGACCACCACGCTCTCGCCCCTGGCGCTGACCGTGAACAATTCCACCAAGGACTACCTCTTCGGCGGAAGCGGCAAGATCTCCGGCTTCACCGGCCTCGAGAAACTCGGCACCGGCACGCTGACCCTCGCCAACACCACCGCCCACGATTACAGCGGCGGCACGATCATCACCGCGGGCACCTTGAAACTCGGCGATGGCACCACTCCCGGCGCCGGGCTCGTCGGCGGCACCATCGCCAACAGCGGCACCCTGGTCCTCAATCGGCCGGACGACCATGTCTTCTCCAACCCGGTCAGCGGCACCGGCACCCTGGAGAAAGCCCAGGCCTCCGTGGTCAGCATGACGGCCGGTCCGGCGATCAACGGCCCGGTGGTCCTCAGCGGCGGCCGCCTCCGCTTCACCGCGGGCGCGACTCTCAACGGCGTGGTCAGCGGCAGCGCCGAACTGGAGGCCGCGGGCGGCACGGTGGTGCTGCAGGGCACCGACCCCAATACCCAGACCGGACTCACCACCGTCAGCGCCGGCACACTCCAGCTCAACAAGCCCCTCGGCGTCAACGCGGTGGCCGGCGACATCACCATCACCGGCACCGGCAACCTCGCCGTCATCGGCGGCGAGCAGATCCCCGACACCGCCACCATCAACGTCCTCGGCAGCTCGACGGACTCGATGTTCGGCAGCAACGCGATGGAGACCTTCGCCAATGCCAATCTGAGCGGCTCGGGCTTCGGCGTGGAACTGGTCACTCCCTCCACCCAGCTCATCCTCCGCGCCGGCCAGACCATCACCGGTACCGCGAATGTCACCCACGGCATTATCGGCGTCGGCAGCGGCCAGACCGGCACGGTGGGCGGCATCGTGCTGAACACGCCGACCGCGTGGGTTCGCATCGCCGGCAACAGCGCGGCTTCCACGCTGAACGTCGGCAGCGGAGGCATCACCGCGAGCGGCGGCAGGATCGAAGTGAAATTCAACACCAACGACCAGGACGCCATCCTCAACCTGTCCGGCAACCTGACCACCACCGGCAACCTCGACATCACCAACGCCGGCTACAACGGCCCGAACGCGAACCAAATCCGCCTCAACGGCAGCCGCACCTTCAACATCGGAGCCGCCACCACCACCACGGTCGCGCCCGATCTCGCCGACTTCATCACCCCCGAACTCGCGGTGGTGCCCGGCACCCTCGTGAAGAGCGGCACCGGCACGCTGGTCCTCGGCACGCTCTGCGCCGCCAACCACACCGGTGGAACCACTGTCGATGCCGGCAGATTGCAGGTGAACGGACCGCTCTCCGGCACCGTCCAGGTGAACGCGGCCGGCACCCTCACCGGCAGCGGCAGCTTGTCCGGAGCCACGACCGTCAACGGTGCCATCGACCCGGGCCAGACGGTCGGCCAGTTGACCTCCAGCTCGACGGTCACCCTCGGCCCCGACTCCAGCTTCGTGCTCGACGTCGGCAACTGGGCCGGAACCACCCCGGGCACGGACTGGGACCTCCTCGCGGTGAACACCCTGGCGCTCACCGCCACGCCGTCCAACAAGCTGACCCTGCGCGTCACCGGCACACCCGCCGGCTTCACCGAGACCGCCAAAACCCTGATCATCGCCACCTCCGTGAACCCGATCACCGGCTTCGACGCCTCGGCCATCCAGATCGACGCGACCGGCTTCTCCGGCGGCGGCACCTGGGCGGTGCAGCAAACCGGCAACACGTTGGAAGCCGTCTACACCCCGGCTGCCGGCAGCCCCTTCAGCACTTGGGCGGCGGGCAAAGGACTCAACGGAACCAACAACGGTCCCGCGCAGGATCCCGATGGCGACGGCCAGTCGAACCTCACCGAGTTCGCCCTCGACGGCGAACCGCTGTCCGGGGCCGCCTCCGGCAAGGTGGTCGGCAAGATCGCCACCGTTGGTGCCGATCAGGCCCTGACCCTGACGCTGCCCGTCCGCAGCGGGGCCGTTTTCGCCGGTGCGACCGAACAGTCGTCCACCGTGGACGGCGTCGTCTACCGCATCCAGGGCGGCAACAACCTGGGAAGCTGGGCACTGGCCGTGAGCGAGGTCACCGGCGGCGACGCGACCGCCATCCAAACCGGCCTGCCGGCCCTTTCCACCGGCTGGACCTACCGGACCTTCCGCACCCCGGGCCCGGTCAGCGCCGATCCGAAGGAGTTCATCCGCGCCGTCATCGATCCGGCTCCCTGAGTTCCCGCACCCGCCGTTTCCCACCCGCATCGTCCCCACGGGCGATGCGGGTTTTTCTTTTCCCTCCGCCCCAACCCGCGCAGCCACCCCGATTGATGATTGGCAGATGGATGATTGGTGATTTCCTCCCCCCGTGACCCCTTACAGCTCGCTCGAAGCCCTGCTGCACGACGCCTTCTGGGCCGAGGAAGGCGAGCCCGCGGAACTCGCCCTGCTCGACGAGCTGCTGCGGGAGCATCCGGGCCCCTCGCTTGAAATCGGCTGCGGCTCCGGCCGGCTGCTCCTTCCCCTGCTGCAAAAGGGCCACGAGGTGGAAGGCCTCGACCTCTCGCCGGACATGCTCGCCCTGTGCCGACGCGCCGCCGCCGATCTTTCGCTCGACCCCGTCCTGCACGAGGCCGACATGACCCTCTTCCAGCCCGGGAAAACCTACGCCTCCCTGCTGCTGCCCGCCTTCACCCTCCAGCTCGCGCCGGATCCCGCCGCGGCGCTCGGGCATTTCCACTCGCTGCTCGCGCCCGGCGGCCTGCTCTACCTCAGCGTCTTCATCCCCTTCGCCGAGCTCCACCGCGAGCTGCCGGAGGGCGAATGGTACGACGACCATCGTACCACCCTGCCCGACGGACGTACGGCCGCCGTCGAGACCCGCCACAGCCTCGACCGCAAGGCGCGGATCCTCACCCGCGAGCACCGCTACCGCCTCACCCGCGCCGACGGCAGCGAGGAGGCGTCGCACGAAAGCACGCAGACCCTCCGCTGGTTCACCGCCCGCCAGCTCCGCGGACTGCTCCAGAAGGCAGGCTTCGAGCCGCTCCACGCCGTCGCCGATTTCGATCCGGAGATCCCGGTCGACGAGGAAGCCCAGATCATCACGGTGGTCGCACGACGGGGCTAACCCGCCCCGCGCGCTTGCAGCCGTCCGGGAGCGCCGGTCTTCCGACCGGCCCACCGGGCATGATCCGGGCCGGTCCGAAGACCGGCGGTCCCGGAGCATGACCCGATCCAATCCCTCACAGCCCCTTCAGATACGCCGCCATGTCGGCGATGCCCTGGGCATTCAGGCCGAGCTGGGCGGGCGTGTACATCAGCGACTTGTCCATCCGCTTCATGCTGGCGACGCGCGACTTCGCGATGGTCTGGGTCTGGCCGCCGAGGCACTTCACGATGACCGGGTCGCCCTCGCTCAGGACCATGCCGACGATCGTGATGCCGTCCGTGGTCTTGATCTCGGTGCCCTCGTAACCGTGCGAAACGTCGGCGGAGGGATTGAGGATCGCCTCCACGATCACCTCGGCCGGCTGCTGCTTGCCGAAGCTGGTCAGGTCCGGACCGTAGTCCACGCCGGTGTCGCCGATCTTGTGGCACATGTAGCAGGTGGCGATCGCCGCCTTGCCGCGGTTCGCGTCGCCCTGGAGCTTGAGGATCTCGGCGGCGGAAGGAAGCTTCGGGGCATTCGCGGGTTCGGGCGGCATTTCGACCGCGACCAGCTTGGCGGCGGCGGGATCCTGGCCCATCGCCTTGAGGATGCCGTCGACGTTGAAGGACTTCCAAAGGTTCCCCTTGCGGTTGTTCACCCACCACTTGGCGAGATCCTTGTGGACGAAGCCCTCGGTGTTCGCGAGCTGGATCACCGCGGTCGCGGCGGCGGCGCTCCGGGTGAAGCCGAGCGCGGTCAGCGAGAGCTTCGACTGCTCGGGGCTCACCTTGGACGAAAGCGCGCGGGCCTTCTGGTCGGCGACGGCCTGCGGCGCGTGAAGGCGCCAGGCGAGCCAGGCGAAGGAGTCCGTCCAGGCGTCCGGCGCGGCGTTGACCTTGCTACGAAGGGCATCGTAGACCTTCGCTTCCTTGCCGGTGCAGCCGAGGCCGAAGGCATCGAGGTAGGCGCGGTCCTTGCCGTCGAACTTCTCCGCGATGGTCACGAGGAAGGGCAGCGACTTTTCCACCGGGACGTCGCGCAGGCTGAGGGCGATCTCGCGGCGGACCATCGGGGACGCGTCGCCGGCCATCTTGGTCGCGAGCTTGATCACGTCGCCTCCCGCGGCGCGGATCGCGCGGGTGGCGACGAGGCGGGTGCGGGGCTCCGGTGCATCGAGCAGGCCGAGGACGATCGACTGGCCGGCATCGCCCATCTGGGCCAGCAGCCAAACCGCGCGGGCGGCGAGGTAGGGGTTCTTGTCCTTCAGCAGCTCCGCCACCGCGGGCACCGCCTTTTCGCCCTGGGCCTTGAGGCGGGTGAAGCCGCTGTCGCGGACGTTCACCGACGGGCTCTTCAGCGCGAGGATCTGGCCCTCGGTGGTGTTGAGGTCGATCTTCGGCACGACGGGTTTGAAGCCCTTCGGCGCGATCCGGTAGATCGTTCCGGAGCCGCCCTTGTCCTGGGTGCCGTGGCCGCCGACGCGGGGGTCGAACCAGTCCGCGACGTAAAGCGCGCCATCGGGACCGACGGTCACGTCGGCCGGGCGGAAGCGGGTTTTCAGATCCCGGCCCGTCCCGCCGATGAAGTCGGAGCCGGCGAATTCCTTCTCCTTGTTGGATGTGAGGAAGTCGATGCGTTCGAGCTTGAAGCCCGCGCCGTCGGGCACCGGCAGGTAGCCGAAGACCACGTTCTTGCCGGCCTCGCAGGCGAGCAGGAGGCCCTGCCACTTGTCGCCGAGCGCGCCGTTTTCATAGAAGGCCACACCGGTCGGCGAGCCGCCGCCGTAGACGTCGCCGGAGGGCATGGTGCCCGGGTCTTCCTGCCGCCACTCGGCGGTCGGCGTGTCCTGGCCCGGGCGCTTGTCGGCGCCCCACGAGCGCTGGCCGTCGGCGGAGGAGAAGCCGGCATTGCCGCCCTCGATCACCTCGGCCACGCGGCAGGCCGGCGGGTCGTCGTTGTCGCTCTGGAACATGTCGCCGAAGGAGGTCAGCGCCTGCTCGTACGAGTTGCGGTAGTTGTGGCCGACGATCCGGGCGTTCGTGCCGTCCGGATTCATGCGGACCGAAAAACCGCCGACCCACACGTTGCCGTCGTCGCTGGGCTGGCCGGCGATCGCGCGGGTGTCCTGGTACCAGGTGCCGCCGCCGCTCTGGTAGTAGCCGCTGCCGATGCGGAAGGTCTTGCCGGATTTGTCGGTGAAGACGGCGCCGCAGTTGCCGTTGTTGAAGTTCCACTGGCCGTCGGGCCCGACGGTCACGCTGTGCAGCGAGTGGTCGTGCTGGCGGGCGTTGAAGCCGGTGAGCAGCACCTCGCGCTTGTCGGTGGCGGGGTCGAACTTCCGGTCGCCGTTGACGTCGGTGTAAACGATTAGGTCCGGCGGCTGCGAGACGACGATCTGGTTGCCGATGACCGCGATGCCGAGCGGCGATTCGAGGTTCTTGTCCTGGGTGAAGACCTCGGAAGTGTCGGCCTGGCCGTTGCCGTCGCTGTCGGAAAGGATGACCACGCGGTCGCCTTCCGGCTGGGTGTTCTTGGCATGGCGGTAGTTCACGCCTTCCGCGACCCACAAACGGCCTTCGGCGTCGAAGTCGATGTTCGTCGGGTTCTTCAGCATCGGCGTGGTGGCCCAGACCGTGATCTCGAGGTCCTGGTCGGCGATGGTGAAAAGATCCTCCGGCACCAGCGTGTCGCCTTCCTCACCGGGTTCCGGCGGTTTCGCGGTGTAGACGAGGAATTTGGCGTCGGAGGCCTGGGTCTTGCCCTGCTGGAACATCCCGCCGTCGTCGATCCCGACCTTGGCCGTGAATCCGCGGACGTTGTCCGGCAGCTTGTAAACGATGGTCGAGGCGGCGTGGGTGCCGATCCCCTTCTGGTAGGTCTTCTTGTCGATGGTCAGCGCCTGGCCGCCGGCGTTCTTGCCCACCTTGGGCTCGCCCCAACCGGCGGTGGCGGAGGCCCAGGCCAGCTCGGTGAGGTCCTTGGTGGAACCGTCCTTGAAATGCAGCGTCGGCTCGATCCAGTTCGCCCAGTCGAAGGACATGTCCCCGTTGTCGGAGACGACCAGATAAAGCTCCTTGGCGCCTTCGATCCGCGCCTTGATTTCCTGCAGTCGCGGGGACTTCGGATTCATCGATCCGGTCTCGGCGGCCGGCTTGACCGGACCACCCTTGGCGGCGGCCGGCTTGCGTCCGCCGTTCTCGAATTTCTGCGGCCCGGTTTTCACGAAGCCCGCCTCGCGCTCGGTCTGGATGGGGGCCGCGGGGATCTTCTTGAACTCGCCGGGCTCGACCAGCTTGAGGCGGACCGGCTTGCCCTTGTCGTCGAGGTTGGCGTTCAGCTCGTCCTCGGTGAGCGGCTTGGATTTCACGCCGGTGGCGGGGACTTCGACGCCCGCGGTCCAGGCGATCGCGTTGAGCACGATGGTGCGGAAGCCGTCGACCGACCAGTTCCGGTGATAGTGCCCGCCGGTGAAGCCGACGCCGCGGCCGCCGTCGGGCCGCTCGATGCCCCACATCAGCGTCTGCTTCTTGCCGAGGCCTTCGACGCCGTGCTGGTTCCAGAGGTTGATGTATTTCTTCATCCGCTCGCGGTCCGGCACCGCGGTCACCAGATCGGCGACCTTGGCGCGCTCGGCCATGAAGCGCATGTTGTAGTAGAACTCGTCGTAGGCCTCGACCAGCGAGCCGACGCCGCGCGACACGGGGTGGTTCGGCAGCACTTCCAAATCGGCGACCCAGTGCGGGTTCACCGAAAAGCCGTCTTCGAAAGCCCCGCCGATCCAAGGGCGGTAGTACTTGTCGCCCTGCTCCTTCGAGGGATGGACGGCGTAGTGCATGAACATCAGGCCGACGCCGCTTTTCGCCATCTGGTCGACCTTGTCCCAGCCCTTGCCCACGACGCTGGTGCCGTCGGCGTAAATGACCAGCGCCTTGGTGCCATCGAGCACCGACTCGTCCGAGGGCCAGCCGTTGTGGACCTCCGCCTGGATGTCGAGCCCGCATTCATTGAGGGCCTTGGCCAGCAGCATGCAGCCGGCGCGGAATTCGTGTTCGCCCGGGCCGTGGCTGCGGCCGCCGGCGAGGAAGACGATTTTGGTGGCGGCACCGGCCTGCGACAGCAGGAGCGTGCAGGCGAGGAGGAGGCGGGCCAGGCCCGGAGCGGGTTTGCGGATCATGACAAGGCGGGCGATACGATGGGATCGGCGGACTTCTAGCGGGTGCCCGGCCGGACGGGAAGCCCGGGGAGCGGGAAAATCCGGCTCATTTCAGGGGGCGAAGCGCGGGCGGACCTCGGCCGGCCGGCCGTTGGCGAAATCCACGCGGCCCGTGTCATCGACCTTGGCGCCATAGGCTTCACCCCCGGCCTCCACGTAGATCGACCCGCTGCCCCATTTCGCATGGACCGGTGCCGGTCCACCCTCGCCCTCCCCCGCCCGGTAGAGAAATCCGGCATCGCGGGCGAGGTCGCGGCGCTTGCCGTTGCGCCAGACGCCGAGCTGGAGCGGGTCGTCGTTCCAATGGATGCCCAGCCACTTGCCGTCGGCGGCTTTGTACTGGGCCACGCCCTCGGCCAGTTTGGAAAGGTCGACTTCCGCCTTCAGCACCGCGGCCTCGAAGGCTTCGAAGCTGCCGTGCGATTCTTTTTCGCCGACCTCGACCGCCACGCCGCAGAAGGCCCCGCCGCTGCCGCGGGCGACCAGCACCTGGTGACCGGGAAAGGACGGCTTCTCACCCGCCGCGATCTTCGCGCTCAGGTCCGCATCGCGCTCGAACACGGAAGCCCCGAGCGGCCGGAGCGCGACCCAGGTCCGCTCGCATTCGAGGAAGGTCACGCCGCTCCTCTCCGAAACCTTCACCGACTCCGGGACCACCCAGCTCCACGGCGAAGCCCCGTCGCGCACCAGCCAGACGGCGAGGTTGCCGTGCTGGGCGACCCGGTTCTCGGCGGAAACGTTGCCCTTCTGATAGAGCGGCGAGCCCGGAAAGGCCGGATCCGGGCCGGGCACCGCTTGCAAGGCCCGCGCGCCCTCCTTCGAGTCATGGACCAGGATCTTGAAGCCGTTCACATCGCCGCCGTCGACGGAGGTCCCGCTTGTGAGAGAGCCCATCTGGAAGCTGTGTCCGAAATACTGGGTCTCCAGGTATTCCGCCTTGGTCTCCGCCTGATAGCCGGTGGTCGCGCCGTAGGAAGGCTTCGCGGCGAAGAGTTCCAGCGGCTTGGCGAATTCCTTGCGCGCCAGCTTCACCACCGCGGCCGGCGGGCGGTAGGCGCTGGTGATCAAGTGGACCTCGTCGGACTCCCAGTGCGTGTTCGCCCGCGGGCAATCGCCGAACCACACCCACAGCATCCCCGCCGCGCTGCCGCCGAAGGGCTGCGGGTGGTTGTAGTCGCGCTTGGTCGGCCCGTTGAAGCCGCCGCGCCAGTATTTCACCGCGCCGATCGTCGCCATGAAATCGAGGCAGGCCTTGGCCGCGGATTTCACTTCGGGGTCCTTGGCGAAGTCGTAAAGGTTCACCAGCGGGGCCAGCGAATGGCCGTGGTAGTTTTCGGAATCCCACTCGCCCATGCCGACCCGGTAAAGCGTCCGGGTGTAGTCGAGCAGTTGCTTCTTGTAGATCGCGGCGGTGTCCCGGTTGCCGGTCTCCTCGGCCATCAGGTAAACGCTGGTAACGCGCATCAGGTAGAGGTTCTCGGTCGAGCGGACATCGACCCACGAGTTCTTCGCGTCCGGTCCCCAGCCTTCCTTCGGCTTCGTGAAGGTGTAGTGAGGCCGTCTGAGCGGATCCCGCGCCGTCCACGCCTTCGCGCCATCGAACATCCGCTGGCGGTAGTCGGGTTCTAACAGCCCGCCGAAGAGGAAATACTTCCGCATCTGGTGCTTCAGCGTGAAGCAGGCGTAGTAGTCGATCCCGCGGGTCTCGCGATGCCACTCGTCCTTCTGCGCGTCTTCGACCTGCAAGTCCTTCACCGCCGCCATCCCCCGACCGCCGATCGCGTGCGCCATCAGGTAGCCGTAGGAACGCTTCTCGTTCTCGAAGTAGGTGTTGCCGGCATTCGCCTTCACCTCCATCTGCGCCGCGATGATCCCGCGGGCCCGCTGCTGGAATTCGCGTTCCCAAGACGCCGGCCACGGGTTGCGGAAGCGCTCTTCGACCGGCGGGGATTTGAAGACCAGCTCGCCCGCGTCGTCCTTGCCGGTGAATTGCGCGAGGTCTTTCCACGGTTCCGCGGAGGTGGTCGCATTGATCAGGGCTAGGACGAGCAACAATGGGGTTTTCATGGCCAGTCACGGATAACGGTGAGGTCGGGCAATCGCTGTCAGAATCATGATTCGAAGACCGGAACCCTAACGAATTGAAGAAGGGAATCTTCAACCGCGAAATCGCGCGAAAAGGCGCTAAATTTGGAACAGCCAAAAGGCATTTCCGATTTTCTGGTTTTCAGATTTAGCGCCCCTTTCGCGTTCTTTCGCGGTTAAGGAACTTCAGTGCGGACAAATGCGTCCTTCCCATTTTCTCATTCCCGATCTTCCCCAGTCCCGCCAACTTCCCCGCGTGACCCAAGCCACCATCCACCACTCATGAAGTCCGCTCCCGGAAGTGCCTTCGCCTTCGGCAGCGGTAGCTTTTGCCTGGTCGACATCGAGACCACCGGCCTCTCGCCGCAGGGCCACGAGATCACCGAAATCGCGGCGATCCGGGTCGACGAGCGCTTCGGGATCGTCAGCGAAATGTCCCGGCTGGTCCGCACCACCCAACCGGTGCCGTGGCACATCACGCAGTTGACCGGGATCTCCGACGCGCTGCTCCGCGCGAAAGGCATCGAGCTGCGGCGGGCGCTCGAAGAGACGTATCAATTCGTCGAGGGCACCCCGTCCTTCGCCCACAACGCTCGCTTCGACCGCGGCTTCCTCGATGCCCATGCCGAGCGCACCGCCGTGCCCTTCCGCTTTCCGCTGGAGTGCTCAATCCCCGTCTTCAAGCGCCTGATCCCCGGCCGGAAAGGCTACGGCCTGCCGGTGCTGGCGGCGGCGCTGCGGGTAAATGGCGGCGGGGCCCACCGCGCGCTGGCCGATTGCCGGGTGCTCCTGGAGTGCTTGAAAAAGGCGCACCGGATGGGAGGGTGACCCGCGGCGATGCGGCAGCCAGATGCAAATTGCCAACCGAACGGTCGACGATTAAGTCTCCGGCCATGGAGCCCGGCAGCCGATCCACTTCACCCTTCGGCAACGAAACGCCTTCGACGGCAGGATTCTGGAGCTTGATCTTCCCGACCCTGAAGAACGAAGAGGAGGGTCCACTCCGACGGCGGAAAGTCGCCATCTGGGGTTTCAACGGCATCTTCTTCACCCTGATCGGCTGGATCGGCCTCACAACCGGAAAGGCGCTCTTGAACTCCGGTAGAAGCGAGGAAATCCCGCTCTTGATACTCGGGCTCTTCCTCTGCTTCGGCTGGATGCTGTGGGGGGTGGTTCCGGTGCTCGATCGCATGATCCGCGATCCGAGCGGGATCGAACCGCCCGCGAACGGCGCCCCTTGGTGGCGGCGCGGCATGCCATTCATCGTGGTGGAACTCATCCTCGTCGTCTTCGTGATCCAACTCGTCCTGCCCGCCAATCCCGGCGGCATCCTCAAGGCGCTCCTGCTCCCCGTGATCGCCCATGCCGTGCTTTTGCTCCGCGGACCTTGGCTCGCCACAACCGTCGTCGCGTGCTTCACCCTCCATTTCGCTCTCTTCAACCGTCCCGGCATGGACTTCTTCCTGGAGGCCGTCTTCACGATCGTCTGCGTTCAAATGGTCGTCGCCACGGAACGGAGCCACGCCAAGGCGCACCGGATCGCCCTGCGGCTCGCGGAGGCCAACTCGGAGCTGGCCGCCCATGCCTTGCAGGCGGAGGAACTGGCCGCCGCCCGGGAACGAAGCCGGATGGCGCGGGAAGTCCACGACCTGATCGGACACTATCTCACCGTGGTCCGGGTGCAGCTCGAAGCCGCCTTGAGCCTGCACCAAAGCCAGCCCGAGAAGGCGATCGACGCGGTCCGCAACGCTCGCGAATGCGCCGGCGAAGGCCTCCGGGAGATCCGGAATTCGGTGGAAAGCCTGCGCGCCGGTCCGCTCGAGAACCGCTCCCTCTGCGAAGCCCTGCTCGCCCTCGTCAGCGAAAGCGAACGCACGGGACAAAACGTGCACCTCGTCGTCACGGGACAAGAAAGACCCGTCGGCCGCGCGGCCGCCCTCACGCTCTACCGTGCCTCCCAGGAAGCCCTGACCAATGCCCGGAAGCACGCACCGGACGCCCGGGTCACCCTCGAACTCCACTTCGACGCCCGCGGCGAAGTGACCCTCAAGGCCTCCGACGACGGCCCCGGCCCCCTCGCCGGCTCCAGCCCCGGTTTCGGTTTGACCGGCCTCCGCGAACGTGCGGCTCTCATCGGCGGTTCGCTGGTGGTCGGGCAGGAAGCCGGCACGGGATTCTCCTTCACCCTCACCATTCCCTCATGAAAACCATCCGCGTCTTGCTTTGTGACGATCAGGCCCTTTTCCGCGACGGCCTGCGGATGCTCCTTTCCATGCAACCCGACCTGGAAATCGTCGGCGAAGCGGAAAACGGCGACGCCGCCGTGCAGGCCGCCTCCCGGCTCAGGCCCGACGTCCTCCTCATGGACCTCCGGATGCCCGGAATGAGCGGAATCGAAGCGACGCGCCGCGTCCGCAGCACCAGCCCTCAGACCAAGGTCATCGTCCTGACGACCTTCCGCGAGGATGAGGAAATCTTCGAAGCCCTGCGGGCCGGCGCTTGCGGCTACCTCCTCAAGGACATCCCCGCCGACCAGCTCGCCGATGCGATCCGCACGGTGGATCAAGGCGGAAGCTACCTGGAACCCGGCGTGGCCTCCCGCTTGGTCGAGGAGTTCTCGCGGCTGTCCGGGATGCCGGACCAACGCTCGATTCTCGACACCCACCAGTTTTCGGTTCGCGAGCTCGACGTCCTCCGCCAGGTCTCGCGCGGCCGCACCAACAAGGAAATCGCCACCGCCCTCCACATCAGCGAGGGCACGGTGAAAAACCATCTGACCTCCATCTTCTCCCGCCTGATGGTCCAGGACCGCACCCAGGCGGCCCTGAAGGCCCGCGAACTCGGCATCACCTAGGGTCATGCCCGGTCATGACCTTTCCATGACCAATGTCTGTTTGCCTGTCAGGCGGCGCGGAAGGAGCTTAAGGGCCATGCCCAGCCCACGATCCGCGCTCCTTCTCGCCCTGCTTCCGACGATCTCGGCCGCCGCTCCGGAGTACCATCGCGACATCGCCCCGATCATCCACGAGAACTGCTCGTCCTGCCACCGGCCCGGGCAAGCCGCCCCGTTCTCACTGATCAGCTACGCCCAGGTGAAAAAGCGGGCTAGGCAGATCGTGGAAGTCACCGGCGAAAGGATCATGCCTCCCTGGCACGCCGACCGCGGGGTCGTCGAATACGCCAACGACCGGTCCCTTCCGGACGCCCAGATCGAACTCCTCCGCCAATGGTTCGAGGCCGGAACTCCCGAAGGCGACCGCGCCCATGAAAAGCCCGCCCCGGTCTTCCCCGAAGGCTGGGAACTCGGCAAGCCCGACCTCGAGGTCGCCATGTCGGAACCCTTCACGGTCCCGGCACAGGGCCACGACATCTACCGCAACTTCGTCATCCCGCTCGATCTAACAGAAGACAAGTGGATCAACGCGATCGAATACAAGCCGGGTGCCCCGCAAGTCGTCCACCACGTGCTCTACTTCCTGGACACCTCAGGCACGGCCCGCAAGAAAGACAGCGAAGACCCCGCGCCCGGCTTCAGCGGCTTCGGATCGGTGGTCAACCAGTTCCGCTACCTCGGCGGATGGGATCTCGGCACCCAGTCCTCCAAGCTTCCGTACGATCTCGCGATGAAGGCGCCGAAGGGCGCCGACCTGATCATCCAGGTCCACTACAGCCCCAAAGGCCGCGAATACAAGGATCTCTCCAGGCTGGCCATCCACTTCTCGGACAAGCCCACCGCCCGCCCGTGGACGATCCTGCCGGTTCCGCCGATGTTCGGCATCCTCGACGGCATCGACATTCCCGCCGGTGAAAAGGAATACATCAAGCGCAACACCTTCACCGTCCCCACCGACCTCGACGCCTTCCGCGTCAACGCCCACGCGCACTACCTCGGCAAGCGCATGGAAATGACCGCGACCTTCCCCGACGGCCGCAAGGAGTGGCTCCTCAAGATGAGCGACTGGAACTTCGCCTGGCAGGAAGACTACCAGTTCAAGAAGCCCGTCCGCCTGCCCGCCGGCACCAAGATCGACGTCCTCATCTCGTGGGACAATTCCGCCACCAATCCCCACCAGGCCAATCACCCGCCCAAGCCGGTGCGCTGGGGCCCGCAATCGCACGACGAAATGGGAACCATCACCCTCTCGGTCATGGTCGATACCCAGGAGCAGAAAGACGAGCTTCATGAATCGGTGAAGCGCTTCATGGCCACCCAGGCGCTTGCCCGGGCGTTCAACGGGGACGTGACCACCTTGCAGCACGCGCGGGCGGGCGGGATCCGTATTCCGGACAGCACCGCGGCGAAGCTGCAGGAGATCGCCAAGAGCCTGGACCATGATCGCGACGGCAAGCTGAGCGAGCTCGAGACCGGCATCGGGGCCGCCATCCTCGCGCCCCACATGAACGGGGTCGGAGCCATCGGGATCGACTGAAGAACCTGCTTCCGATGCGTTGGCACTACCTATCACCCGGCTTTCTCTTCTCGGTGGCCCTGCCGCTCTTCTGCCTGTCGTGCCGACCGCAGAAACCGGTCCCTGCCGACGGAGTGCCACCGGTCGTCTTGTCCGACCCGGGCGGTGGCGAGCACCAGCTTTTCGTTCCGGATTCCGGGACCAAAGCCACGGTCGCCATCTTCCTCATGACGGACTGCCCCGTCGCCAACGCCATGCTCCCGGACCTCAACGAAATGGCGAAGCGCTACGGACCTCTCGGCATCCGTTTCTACGGGGTGTTTGCGGATCAGGATCCGCAGTCCATCCTCCGCCACATCGGGGACTACCGCATCGCCTTCCCCTGCCTGGTGGACGATGCCTGCCAGCTTGCGAAGCTCTCGGGAGCGCGCAGGGTTCCCGAAGCCGCGATCTTCAGTCCGGACGGCACTCCCCTTTACCGTGGCAGGATCGACGACCGGGCCGTGAAAATCGGCCGCATCAAACCGGTTCCCGCGGAACGGAACCTGTCCGACGCCTTGGAGGCCCTGTTGGCCGGCAAGAATCTCCCGTCGCCCAAGCCGGTAACCGCCGGATGCTATCTTCCCCTCGATTGAGGAAACCCAGAAACCCATACCCAGGAAAGAATCCATGAGAACCCAATCACTCCTATGGCTCGCCATGATCACGCCGGTCATGGCCGCTCCCGCAAGCAGCCAGCTCTCCCTGGTCAGCGAACCCGGCTTCAACCAGGTGACCGTCACGGTGGATCCGGGAAGCGGGCTCTCCGATACCGAGGTCACGACCCTGACCGGAACCGTCGACGCGCTCTTCAACATCGATCCTCTGACCGGCACGGCATCCGAGCTCTCCTTTTCCAACGGGCGGGCGAACGGGACCAACATGACCTTCTCGCGGTCCGTCTTCTTGCTCGGTGGCTACAACATCACCGTCAGCAACCTCTCCAGCACGCTCTACACGATCCTTCCGCCCGGTATCGTGAACCCGGCCAACGGCGAGTTCGCCGGGAACCAGCACGCCTTCGACATCGATCAAGGCAACATCAACGGTTCGACCAACGGCCTGATCGGCAACAACACCATCAACGAATCCTTTTCCCCGGCGAACCCGGCGAGCGGCGCTGGCACCGGCACCGGCACGGTGACCCTGACCTCCCCGGGCGATTCCGGAAACTTCCGGATCTACAACACGGTGGTCACTCTCCCGGTGACCATCGTCGACACCTTCCTCGCGGGCTCCACCAACGTGAACCTCACCGGCAACGGCACGCTGAAATTCGCCGGCACGGTGCAGGTCCCCCTCAACGCCACGGTCGCCGACACCGTGTGGACCGGGGCGGTGAGCCAGGACTGGAAGAACCCCTTCAACTGGAGCAACGGGGTTCCCCAGGAGAACGCCCCGCAGTTGGCCGCCTTCATCAACACCGCCACCGGGAATTTCCCATCGATCACCTCGGCCGGCACCTATCAGGCGGACTGGGACATCATCGTCGGCGGCGGCACCAACGGCCGTCTGGACCAGTCCGCCGGCACGGTCGCCACCGGGAACGGCAACTGGTTCTTCCTGGGATGGCAGGGCGCCCAGGGCACCTACAACCAGACGGGCAATGGCAGCCTCAGGGTCGGAGGCCTGACCAATCCGACCGGGAACATGCTCATCGGCCTGGACAACGGAACCGTCTCCACCTGGAACGTCAACACCACCGGCACGGCCCAGGCCGGAGGCATCTTCGCCGGTTGCAACGGAGCGGCGACGGGGATCATCAACATGACCGCCGGCACCGTCGATGTCTCCGGTGAGATGCAAGTCGGAGGCAGCTTCTTCAACAACGGCGGAACCGGCCAGCTCAACATGACCGGCGGCACGATGACGGCCAATATTGTCAGCTTCGCAAGGGGCGCCAACAACGTGGCGGCCGTTTCCGGCACAGGGGTGATCTCCGGAGGCACGCTCAGTTCCCGCCAGTGGTTCACGCTGGGCTTCGCCGGAAGCTCCACCAACAACGCCTCGGTCACCAACAACGGTGGCACCATCAACGTCAACACCGCCGGGGGCGGCGTGATGGAGATGGGGGTCTTCGATGCGACGACCAACCTTTTCACGCTCAACTCCGGCAGCCTGAACCTTCAGAACAACGCCGGCATCGGCTTCGGCCAGGGTGGCAACCACACCGGCACCTCCACCTTCGTGCAGAACGGCGGCTCGGTCACCTTCTTCAGCGATGGCGGATCCACCGTCGGCGGCACCGGCAGCCTGAACCTGGGCAACGGCGGCAGCACCGGCACCTACGCCTACAACCTGAACGGCGGCACCCTGACGACTCCGGCCGTTTTGAAAGCAGGCGCGGGAGCGAACGGCTCCTTCAACTTCAACGGCGGCACTCTCATCGCGGCCGGAAGCTCCACAACCTTCATGCAAGGCCTGACCGCCGCCAACATCCAGAACGGCGGCGCGACCATCAACACCAACGGCCACGACATCACCATCGCGCAGCCATTGCTCGACGCCGGCACCGGCGGCCTTGCCAAGCAGGGCACGGGCACGCTCACGCTGGCGGGAGCCAATACCTACGACGGCAACACCACCGTCAGCCCGGGGGGCCAGCTCACCCTTGCGGACAATGCCAGCCTCCGCTTCGTCCCCGGCCCGTCCGGCGTGAACAACCGCATCACCGGCAGCGGATCCGTCCAACTCGACGGCGACTTCTTCATCGACCTCGCCGGCGCGAGCACGACTCCCGGGCATTCCTGGACCCTGGTGGATGTCGGAAGCCTTGCCGAAACCTACGGCAGCACCTTCACGGTGTCCGGTTGGACCGAATCCTCACCCGGTGTCTGGGTCTCACCCGCTGCTCCTTACCGCTTCACGGAGGCCACCGGGATTCTCCAGGTCGTCAGCGGCGACCTCGACGGCGACGGCATGAGCGACTCCTTCGAGCAGGGAATCATCGCCGCCAATCCAAGCGACGGCATCAACACCATCAACGACGTGCTTCCGGTCGACGACTTCGACGGCGACGGCACGGACAACCTCACGGAGTTCCGGCTCGGCCTCGTTCCGACCAACCCGAACAGCCGCTTCTTCATCGCTTCCAGCGACAGCAACCTTGCGGACGGCTACACCGTCGGTTGGCAAGGCAAGGCGGGGCTCACTTTCAGGGTCGAACGCTCCGCGACGCTCGCGACCGGTTCATGGTCGGTCATCCACACGGTCACCCCGCTTGCGGACGGGCCGCGGACCTTCACCGATCCGGCCCCGGTGCCCGCAGGCAAGGCCTTCTACCGGGTGACCCTCGCGCCCTAAGCACGAACCCCGCCGATCACCCTTTTCAGGAGATCCATCCACTACCAAGCCTCGAATCCGCCGGTAACGGCGAAAAAACCCATGAAAGCAAAACCGGAATCGCGCTACCAGGCGCTGCTCGCCTCGCGCCACTTGAAAAGCTCGTTCGCCCTGAGTCTGGGGATCCCTATCGCATGCTTCTGCGAATCCACCCATGCCGACACCGTATGGAACGGATCCGCGAGTCAGGATTGGAACAACGCGGCGAACTGGAGCAACGGCGTGCCCGTTGAGAACGGCTCCCAAGGAACCACCTTCATCAATACCGCGACGGGTAACTTTCCCTCGATCACCTCGGCCGGAACCTACCAGAGCGACTGGGACCTGATCATCGGCGGTGGCGCCAACGGCCGGCTCTCCCAGTCCGCCGGAACGGTCGCAACCGGCGACGGGAACTGGCTCTTTCTCGGCTGGCAAGGTGCTCAGGCAACCTACGACCAGACGGGAAGCGGCAGCCTCAGGGTCGGGGGATTGGCCAATCCCAACGGCAACATGCTGATCGGCCTCGACAACGGAACCGTCTCCACCTGGAACGTCAACACTACCGGCACGGCCCAGGCGGGCGGCATCTTCGCCGGATCCAACGGGGCATCGACAGGCATCATCAACATGGATGCCGGCACGGTGGATGTTTCCGGTGAAATGCAGATCGGCGGGAGCTTCTTCAACAATGGCGGCACCGGCCAACTCAACATGAGCGGCGGAACCATGACCGCCAACATCGTGTCCTTCGCCCGAGGTGGCAACAACGCGGCTGCCGTCTCCGGCACGGGGGTGATCAGCGGCGGCACCCTGAACTCCCGCCAGTGGTTCACGCTGGGCTTTGCCGGAAGCGCCGCCAACGTCGCGACGGTCACCAACAACGGGGGCACCATCAACGTCAACACGTCGGGCGGGGGCACGATGGAAATGGGGGTCTTCGATGCAACGACCAACGTGTTCACGATCAATTCCGGCAGCTTGAACCTTCAGAACAACGCCGGCATCGGTTTTGGCCAGGGAGGCAATCACACCGGAACCTCCACCTTCATCCAGAACGGCGGAACGGTTACATTCTTCAGCGATGGCGGGACCACGGCCGGCGGCACCGGGAGCCTGAACCTCGGGAACGGCGGAAGCACCGGCACCTACGCTTACAACCTGAACGGCGGCACGCTGACCGCTCCCTCCGTTTCCAAGGCAAGCGCGGGAGCCAGTGGATCCTTCAATTTCAACGGCGGCACGCTGAAGGCCACCACAAGCTCGACCACCTTCATGCAAGGCCTGAGCGCGGCCAACGTCCAGAACGGCGGCGCGACCATCGATAGCAACGGCTACAACATCACGATCGCCCAGCCATTGCTCGATGGCGGCACCGGCGGCCTGACCAAGCAGGGAACCGGCACGCTCACGCTGTCCGGAGCCAGCACCTACGACGGTGCGACCCTTGTTTCCGCCGGCACGCTGTTTGTCACGGGTTCGCTGGGAAGCAGCCCGGTCACCGTGGGATCGGGAGCAACCATCGGCGGCAACGGAACCCTCGCGGGAACCCTGAACTTCGATGCCGGTGCCATGCTCGACGTCTCGGGCGGCACCCTGTCCGTCGCAGGCCTGGTATCCTTCGACAACTTCGGATTCGGCAACCTCATCGGCTTCGACGTGAATTCCGCCAGCCTCGGAACTTACACGATGATCGAGGGATCGAACTTCGATTTCACCAACGTCTCGAACTTCGGCGCGGCCAATGCCCTCGATCTCGGCGATGGCAGGTCCGCCTACTTCGAGGAGGGCAGCCTTCGAGTGGTGGTGATTCCGGAGCCCGGCCCGGCGCTATTGGGCGGGCTCGGCATGCTCGTCCTGATCCGCCGCAAAAGGGTCGTTTGAAAACCGGTGCTTTTCGGCCTACGGTCACGCCGTCATTCATGCCTGCATCCAGAATCCACGCCGCCTCGATTGCAGTTCTCGGGCTCCTCGCGAGCCCGGCGCTGTACGCCGACCTCGTCCACCGCTGGTCCTTCAATCAGTCTGCCGGAAGTGCGGCCTCGGGAACTTCCCTTGCCGACAGCATCGGAAACGCGCCGGTCATCGTCCGCGGCACCGGCGCGACCTTCAACGGCTCCTCCATCGTCCTGCCCGGGACCACCAACGGAAACCAGCCTCCCTCGTCCATCTCCGCCTACCTCGATCTCCCGAACGGCCTGATTTCATCCAAGACGAACCTCACCGTCGAAATCTGGGCCACTCCTTTGAGCCAGCAAAACTTCCAGCGCCTGCTCGATTTCGGCCGCATCACCCAGGCTGGCGATGGTCTCGGGGCACCCGGAGAAATCACCGGCCTCGCCACCACCGCGCCGGGCACCACCAGTTCATCCGCCGGTCTGACGCTCACCCTGTCGCGCGATGCCGCCGGGAACCTCGGCCAGCAGCGCTTCGAGACCCGCATCAACGGCATCGGGGCCGGGGACACCACCGGCCAATACGGCATCTCCGACACCAACCTCGCCACCACCGCCGGCACCGAATACCACTACGTCCTCACCTTCCAGAGCGGCATCGGCGCCTTCGCCTCAACCGGCGGCCGCGCCTCGTGGTATCGCAACGGCACGCTGGTCGCCTCGCTCGACACCAGCTTCCGCCTCAACCAGATCCAGGACGTGAACAACTGGCTCGGCCGCTCGCACTGGAGCGGCGACCGCAACACCCACGCCGCCTACAACGAGGTCCGCGTCTACGACCACGCCATGACCCCGGCGGAAATCACCGCCAGCTTCAACTCCGGAGCCAACCCCTCGTTCCCGCTCTCCGACATCGCCCACCGCTGGTCCTTCGGAAATGCGGCCGGCAACGCCACCTCCGGCACCACCGTGCCCGACCTCATCGGCACCGCCACCGCCACCGTCCGCGGAAACGGGGCCACCTTCAGCGGCACCGCCCTCACCCTTCCCGGCACCACGGATGGCAACCAAACCCCGGCCAACATCTCCGCCTATGTCGATCTCCCCAACGGCATCATCTCCTCGAAAACCAACATCACCTTCGAACTCTGGGCCACCCAGGTCGCCGCGCGGAACTGGCAGCGCCTCGTCGATATCGGCCGCACCAATCTAACAGGAAACACCGCCGCACAGGGCGCGGGCGCCGCTCCCGGGGAAATCCTCCACACCGCCACCGCCGCCCCCGGAGGGACCGCCTCCAGCGACAACCTGATGCTCGCCATCAACCGCGGCACCGCCGCCAACCAGCAGCGGCTCGTCGGACGCCTCAACGATGCCGGCGAACTCGCCACCGACTCCAACCTCACCCTCGCCACCGGCACCCGCCATCACTTCGCCATCACCTACACCGATGGCGCCGGTTCCTCCGGCAGCACCGGCGGCCAGCTCGCCTGGTATCTCAACGGAACCCTCGCCGCCACCCGCGACCTGCCCTTCAAGCTCTCCGCCATCGAGGACGTCAACAACTGGCTCGGCCGCTCGCAATACAGCGGCGACTCCAACGGCAACATCATCTACGACGAAGTCCGCATCCACCGCCGCGCCCTCAGCCAGAACGAAATCCTCAACAGCATCAGCATCGGCCCCAACCCGAGCTTCCCGCCGCCCACCACTGTCGCCGATGCCGCCACACTTCACCGCCTGCAGAAGGTCCGCATCGCCGTCCTCGCAAACGACAGCGGCACCCTCGATCCCACCACGGTAAGCATCGTACAAGCCCCCCAGTTCGGCACCACCGCCGTCAGCCCGAACGGCAGCATCCTCTACACCCACACCACCGGCAGCCCGGCCACCGACAGCTTCACCTACCGCGTCAACGGCGCGGGCGGACTGTCCCAACCGGCCACCGTCACGTTGACCTTCTCGAATCAACTCCGCATCCCGAACAATTCCTTCCAGGTCCCCGCCAATCCGCCACCGGTCTCGATCGCGGCAGTCAACGCCTTTCCCGGTCTCTCCTTCGATCAACCCGTCTGCATCGCCTCGCCCCCCGGCGATACCCAGCGCCTCTTCATCTGTCAAAAAGGCGGCTTGCTGCGCGTGATCCCGAACGTCAATGCCACCACGCCCACCGCTTCGACCGTCCTCACCCTGAACGCCAACACCGGCGGGCTCTTCAACGGCCGGAATCCCGCCGAAGCGCTCAACAGCAACAGCGAATGCGGCCTGCTTGGCATGGCCTTCCACCCGAACTACGCCAGCAACGGCCACGTCTTCCTCTTCTACTCCGTCAACATCGGCGGCGCGCTCCACCAACGCGTCTCCCGCATCACCTTCAACAACCCGAACTCCGCCACGCCCACCGCCAACCTCGCTTCCGAACGCGTCCTCATACAGCAGGCCGACCAAGCCGACAACCACAACGGCGGCGACCTCCACTTCGGGCCCGACGGCTATCTCTACATCTCCCTCGGCGACGAAGGCGGTCAGAACGACCAGTTCGCCAACAGCCAGCGCATCAACCAGGACTTCTTCGCCGGCATGCTGCGCATCGACGTGGACCTCGAAGGCACCGAGATCGCGGGAAATCCCGCCGCCACCGACGACGCCAACATTCCGCCAAACAGCCACCCCGCCGTCTTCCTCCACTCCGGCCTGCCCGCCTATGAAATCCCGGCCGACAACCCCTGGGTCGGTGCCACTTCCTTCAATGGCATCGCCGTGACCGCCTCGACGGTTCGAACCGAGTTCTGGGCCGCCGGACTGCGCAACCCCTGGCGCTTCTCCTTCGATCCCGTCACCGGCGAACTCTGGTGCGGTGACGTCGGCGGCGGCGCGCGCGAGGAAATCAGCCTCATCACCCGCGGCGGCAACTACGGCTGGGTCTGGCGCGAAGGCATGATCGCCGGACCCGTCGGCGGCGCACCCGGCGGCTTCACCCACATCAATCCGCTCTACGACTACCAGCGCGGCAACGGCACCCTCCAGGGCACCAGCGTCACCGGCGGCATCGTGTATCGCGGCACCCGCATGGCCTCGCTCACCGGTGCTTATATCTTTGCCGATTATAACTCCGGGAACGTCTGGTCGCTCGTCCGCAACGGCAGCAGCGCGCCCACCGTCAACCGCCTCCTCGGCGAGGGCGGCATCGTCGCCTTCGGCCGCGATCCCTCGAATGGCGATGTCCTGATGGCCGACCTCAACGACAACCTCGTCCGCCGCATCACCACCGTCACCGACACCAGCACCTACCCCGCCACTCTGACCGCCACCGGGCTTTTCTCCGATCTAACCGATCTCTCACCCGCGCCCGGCCTGCTGCCTTATCAGATCAACCTGCCCTTCTGGAGCGACCACGCCATCAAGCGCCGCTGGTTCACCATCCCGGACGCCAACTCGAGAATGACCTGGTCGCGCGACGACGAGTGGACCTTCCCCACCGGCCAGATCTGGGTGAAACACTTCGACATCGAAACCACCCGCGGCAATCCCGCCACCCGCAAGCGCCTCGAAACCCGCCTGCTCGTGAAAAACGCCAGCGGTGCCTACGGCGTCAGCTACCGATGGAACGAAGCCGGCACCGAGGCCAATCTCGTCGGCGAACCGGGCGAGGACTTCGACCTTTCCATCACCGTCGGCGGCGTCCCGCAGATCCAGCGTTGGCGCATTCCCAGCCGCTCCGAATGCATGACCTGCCACACCCCGCAGGCCGGCTTCGCGCTTTCCACCAACACCCGCCAGTACAACCTCACCAGCCTCATCCCGGGCTTCGCAGGCAATCAGATCGATGTCCTGAGAAATGGCGGTTACTTCTCCAACAATCCGGAATCCGTCAACCTGCTCCCACGCCACCTTCATCCGGACGAAACCGGATATCCCGTCGAGGCCCGCGTCCGATCCTACATCGCCGTGAACTGCGCCTACTGCCACATGGACGGCGGCACCGCCGCGCCCTCGATGTGGGACGGTCGCCACGAACTCACGCTCGACCAAACCGGCCTCATCCTCGGCAACGCCAGCAACAACGGCGGCAACCCGCTCAACAAACTCGTCGTCCCCGGTTCCACCGTTCACTCCATCCTCCTCAACCGCACCGCCGCCTCCAACGGCTTCACCCGCATGCCGCCGCTCGGCAGCAACGTGGTCGATCCCGCAGGCGTCGCGCTTCTAACAGAATGGATCCAGAACGAGCTCCCCGACCGCCAGACCTACGCCCAATGGCGCGCCGCCGAGTTCCTCTCCGGCAGCAGCCCGCAAGGCGCGCCGACCGCCGACCCCGATGGCGATGGCTCCAACAACCAGGACGAATTCCTCGCCGGCACCGATCCCTTGTCCGGGGCTTCATTCCCCCGCACATCCGTCAGCGTCAACGGCCCCCAGGCATCCTTCACCTTCGAGGTCCCGCGCAACCGCTCCGTCATCATCGAACACTCGCAGAACCTCCAGCAATGGCAGCCCTGGGACATCCCCGGCAACCAGGGCCTCCCCGTCCAAGGCGGAACGCAAACCCTCACCGGCCCCAAACCCGGACCCGCCGCCTTCTTCCGCGCCAGGGTCCGTGAAAACTGACGACCGCAGCCCAACCCACCCCACGCTCCGGGAGAAGGTGCCCGGCGACCGATGGGTGGGCGGCGGGACGGCTCCGCCACTTGGGAAGAATTTCGCATTTCCGCGGCGGACCCGGCCCGCCATGCTCCGCGCATGGATTTCCTGGCGAAGGCACGGCACGTGATCGAGATCGAAACCGGGGCGCTGCAACGGATGGCGGCGCGGCTCGACGAGGGCTTCGCGCGGGCGGTGACGATGCTTCATGAAACGCTCGACCGCCGCGGCAAGATCGTGGTCGTCGGGATCGGCAAGTCGGGGAACATCGGCCACAAGATCGCCGCGACGCTCAACTCGACCGGTGCCACTGCCGTGGTGCTCAATTCCCAGAACGCCCTGCACGGCGACCTCGGGATCCTGTCCGATGGCGATGCCGTGCTGCTTCTTTCCTACTCCGGCGAGACGCCCGAGCTGCTCGACCTGCTCCCGCACATCAAGCGCTTCGAAGTCAGCCTGATCGCGCTGACCGGCAAGGCGAACTCCACCCTGGCCGAGCACAGCGACGTGACGCTGGACACCTCGGTCGACCGCGAGGCCTGCCCGATGAACCTCGCGCCGACCTCTTCCTCGACCGCGATGCTGGTGATGGGAGACGCGCTGGCGATGGTGCTGCTGGAAGCCCGCGGTTTCACCGAGAAGGAATTCGCGCGCTTCCACCCCGGCGGCGCGCTCGGCCGGGCGCTGCTGACCCGGGTGTCCGACATCATGCGCTCCGGCGACCAGCTGGCGTCGATCCCCGAAGGCTCGACCGTCCGCGACGCGCTGGTGGCGATGAGCAAGGCCCGCTCCGGGGCCTGTGTGGTGGTTGCGCAGGACGGAAAACTGGCCGGGATCTTCACCCACGGGGACTTCGCCCGCTGCTACCAGCAGGACCCGCTGGTCGGCGACCGGGCGGTGGCGGATTTCATGACCCGCAAGCCGATCAGCGTGGAGGCCGGTTCGCTGGCGGTCGAGGCGGTCCAAACGATCGGCTCGCATCGCGTCGACGACGTCGTGGTGCTGGATGCCGAAGGCCGCGCGGTCGGCCTGGTCGACACCCAGGATCTCGCCCGGCTGAAGATCGTTTGAACACCTCTTCGGTCTTGATTCCTTAAGAAGCCCGAAGTATCAGGTCCCCGCGCATGGCGAGGACCCGCAGGAAGCAGATCAAGCTCGGCTCGACGACGATGATCGGCGGCAACCGCCGTCGGCGGCGCCAGACGCTGTCGGAGGCCTTGCGCCGGGCGAGCGCGCGGGCCCACGAGCGGACCAACCGCCGGCTCGGCCAGCGGGATTTGAAGCACGTCCGCGCCTCGATCGCCGGCACGGCCTACGGCTATGAAGATGCGCCGGCCGGACTGATGATCCGGATGGGCCGCTGGCTGCTGGGGCTGATTCTGCTGCCGCTGTGCTGGGTCACCTCGTGGACCTTCTTCGCCCAGTTCAGCAACGCGACCATCGACCACGGTTTCTGGAAAATGCCGGCGTTCTGGTATTTCGCGACCGGCGTGCTGCTGATGACCGGCTGGTTCTTCACCGGGCTGCTGCGCCCGGTGTTCCTCTACCTCTACGTGCTCGGCCACGAGCTGACGCACATCCTCACCATCTGGGCCTTCCGCGGCCGGGTCAGCGATTGGGACGCGACCCTGGAGGGCGGCTACGTGACCACCGACAAGTCGAACATCGTCATCGCGCTCTCGCCTTACTTCCTCCCGCTGTGGGCGACGGTCGGGGTTGTCGTCCACGCGCTGGCAGGCCTCGCCTTCGATCTCCCGCCGGTGTCGGACAAGATCCTCTTCGGCTGGGTCGGCTTCTTCTGGGCCTTCCACCTGCTGTGGACACTGTGGATGATCCCGCGCGACCAGCCGGACTTGAAAGAGAACGGCCGCTTCCTCTCGCTGGTAATCATCTACCTGGCGAACCAGGTCGTGCTGGCGGTGCTGCTCTGCGCCACGGCCCAGCCGCTGGGCTTCGAGGAATTCGGCAACCAGTGGGTCGCCAATGCCGCGAAATCGTGGGACGGCTTCGTGCGGCTGGTGCAGGAAGTGCGGTTCTGAGGTCGAGGGGCTTTCGTGCGGAGCGCTGAATTCGGGCGCGTGCCCCGGGAGCGCCGGTCTTCCGACCTGCATCCGGGTCTGCGGGTCTCTCGACCGGCGGTGAGGGATGGTGCTGCAATTCGGGGTGGGACGGGCTGCCGGGAATCACGCGGCCGGTCACAGACCGGCGCTCCCGAGGGGCCGACTCAAGCCCAATGCCTTTAAGGATTGGGCGCGACCCTTCCGTCTCCGTTCAAGTGGCTTTGGTCCCAACGGGACCATTCATAAGAGCCCGGCACGGAGTGCCGGGTCGATCCAACGCCATTTCGCCGTCCTACAGGGACGGATCATGCGGGGATACGCCGTCGTCATCAGTGCGGCCCCGATGGGTCATCCTGGCCGCCCCCCAATGAAGCGTCCCGATGGGACGCCGAATGGCGGGCGAGACCACCCGGCACTCCGTGCCGGGCTATGATCAATCGTCCCGTTGGGACGCAGAAATTCCAATCCTTAAAGGCATTGGACTGAAGTCAGCGCGCCGCTGGAAGGCATGCTTCCTCATGCGCCTTCCGCACTTCCTCGCCGATGGCCTGGATGCCGCGGCGGACGGTGCGCTCGTCCATGGTGAAGGTCATCCGCAGGCACTCGTGGCGGTGGCGCCAGGTCTCGTCGTCGTGGCCGAAGAAGAAGTAGTGGCCGGAGATGATCAGCACGCCGCGCTTCTTCAGCCGCTCGTAGAGCTCGCGCGAGGTGATCGGCAGGCCGGGGAACCAGAGCCAGAGGAACAGCGCGCCTTCGCTCCGATGAACGTAGTAGTCGAAGCCGTCGCCGAAGCTCTCCGCCACCCACTCGCGGGCCTGGCGCGACTTTCCGATGTAGAAAGGCCGCACCGTTTCGTTGGCGAGCTTCAGGATCTCGCCGCTTTCGACCAGCGGCAGGGCGATCGCCTGGCCGATGTTCGGGTTGGCGAGGCCGATCACCGCGCTCATCGAGGCCATCGCGGCGGCGATCTTCGGATGCGCGACCACGATGCCGGTGCGGGTGCCGGGCAGGCCGATCTTGGAAAGGCTGAGGGTCAGGATGACGTGCTCGTCCCAGACCGGCTTCGCATCCGTGAAGATGATGTTGGGGAAGGGCGCGCCGTACGCGTTGTCGATGATCAGCGGGATGCCGTGGGACTTCGCGAGATCGGAAAGGCGGGCGATCTCTTCGTCGGTGAGGACGTTGCCGGTGGGATTGGTCGGGCGGGAGACGCAGATCGCCGCGATGTCATCCGTGACTTCCAGCGCGTCGAAGTCGACGCGGTATTTGAACTCGTGCGGGCCGGTCTTCTCGATCTTCGGCGGTACCGCGCGGAACAGGTCGCCGCCGGCACCCTGGTTGGCGTAGCCGATGTATTCGGGGACCAAAGGCAGCAGGATCTTCTTGCGGCGGCCATCGGGCATCGGCCCGGCGAGCAGGTTGAAGAGGAAGAAGAACGCGGTCTGGCCACCCGAAGTGATGGCGACGTTTTCCGGGCCGAGCGGCCAGCCGAACTCTCGGCGGAACAGGGCGGCGAGGGCGGCGATGAACTTCGGGTTGCCGCGCGGCGGGTCGTAGTTGGCGAGCACGCGCTCCATCGCGCCGGGTTCGGCGAGGATTTCCTCCATCCGGCGGCGCCACAGCGCGTTGACTTCCGGGATGTGGGCGGGCTGGCCGCCGCCGAGCATGCAGATGTCGGGACCGCCGCTGGCCAGGGCGTTGCCGAGGTCTTCCATCAGTTCCTCGATGCCGCTGCCGCCGGCGAGCTGCCGGCCGAAGATGGAGAATTCGTGGTTCATGACACGGGTGCCGTTGACCGGCGGGGCCTCCACCCTATAGTGGGCGCTCGTCTCCGAACAACCTCTCAATCCCATGGCACTCCAAGTTGGCGATACCGCTCCCGATTTCACCCTCGTTTCCAAAACCGCCGATGGCCCGCAGCTCGTGAAGCTGTCGGAGCAAATCGGCAAGTCGAACATCGTGCTGCTCTTCGTGCCGATGGCCTTCACCGGCGTCTGCACCACCGAGCTGTGCGACATTTCCGGCGGCATCGCGGAATACGAGGCGCTCGACGCCAAGGTCTTCGGCATCTCCGGCGACAATCCCTTCGCGCAGGAAGCCTGGGCCAAGCAGTCCGGCATCACCCTGCCGCTGCTCAGCGACTACGAGCACACGGCTGCCAAGGCCTATGGCGTGGCTTACGAGCAGTTCCTGCCCGAGGCGAACCTGATCATGGGCGGCGTGCCGAAGCGCTCCGCGTTCGTGATCGATAAGGGCGGCATCGTCCGCTACGCCGAAGTCCAGGAGCACCCGAAGGACCTGCCGGACTTCGAAGCCGTGAAGGCCGCGCTGAAGGCGCTCGGCTGACCCTCAGCAAACGATTCAAAGAAAAAGGCCGCGGGGATCACCCGCGGCCTTTTTCGTGAGATGGGCTCAGAAGTTCCCGCTTTCCACGGGCGGCAGTTCCTCTTCCCCCACGCCCGGCGGCAGCGGGGTGGACGGCGGCGGGACGGGAGGCGCTTCTTCGACCGGTACCGGCGGCACGTCCGGGATCGCCGGCGCATCCGGATCGATCACCGGCGGGATGGTCGGGACGGAGGGGTCGGGAACCCCGGTCGGCAGGGTGCCCGGCACCGGCGGATAGACCTGGATCGCATCGGGCGAAGTGACGGGGGCCGCGGCGCTTTGGTCGGACACCAACACCGAAGGGATGAAGCCCACTTCGCCGCTGTTGAGCTCCACCTTGACGAAGCTGCCGTCGTCGGAAATGACCTTCACCTCGGTGTTGGCCGGGAGCTGGCGATCCGCCTCGGCGTCGCCCTTGGGCCGCTTGTTGAAGAAGGCCGCGTTGTCGGTGATCGTCCGGGCGAAGGAGCCGGGGCGGAGTCCGGTCTGGGCGGTGGGGATGCTCCGGCCGGATCCCGGGGCGGACAAGGGATCAAAGTCCCCGCCGCTGTTGAGCTCCCCGGTTTCACACGAAACCAAGGCAAGGGCGAGCGAGGCGAGGACGGCGGAGGAACCCTTCGTGATCATGGGCGAAAGCTGCCACGCGGCCCGGTGAGGGTCAACGGGATATCAGGCGCGATTCGAGATGCTCGCGCAAGGCCTCCCGCCAGTCCCTCGGTTCCTCGCCTAACAGGCGGGCAAGCCGCCGGGTGTCCATCCCGGTGTGCCGCGGGCGCGGGGCCCGGAAGGCGGTCATTTCATCGAGGCGCAGCGCTTTCAAGGGCGGGGTGGCGATGCCCTTGTCCCCGAGGAAACCGAGAACCTCGACGGCCATGCCATGCCAACTCGTGAGCGGTCCGCCGTTGCAGGCATGGAAGCAGCCGGCGGGCGCACCGGCCTCCAGCCAGCCCGCGACCCAGCGGGAGAGATCGGCGGTGAAGGTGGGACGCGAGTACTTGTCCGCCACCGCCGACAGCTCCTGGCCGGCGAGGGCGCGGTCGAGCATCTGGTCCGGAAAGGCGGCCTTCTCCGGACCGAAGACCCACGAGACCCGCATCACCGTGCCACCGGCGGCCATCACCGCTTGCTCGCCTTCAAGCTTGGTCCGGCCGTAGACCGAAAGCGGTGCCGCTTCCTCATCCTCCGTCCGCAGCCCGGGCCGGATCCCGTCGAACACGTAGTCGGTGCTGAAATGAAGCAGCTTCCTGCCGCGATCCCGGCAGAACCGCGCCATCTCCGCCGGAGCACCGGCATTGACCTGCCGGGCGAGCCACGGGTCGTCCTCACACTGCTCGAGGCCGGTGAGGCCCGCCGGATTGAGCAGGATGTCGAAATCCAGTTCGCCGAGCGCTTCCCGGATGTCCGCAGAAGCGAGGTCGAAGCACCCGCGGGGAAGTTCGATCACCTCGTGTCGTCCCGCCAGCGAGCAGGCCAGCGCCCGCCCCACCCTGCCCGTCGTGCCGGTGACCGCGATCCGCATCGGCCGGATCAGATCACACCGGCCTCGTCGAGGCTGTCGTCGACGTAGCCGTGTCCGGCCCCGGCGTCGCGGATCTTGCGCAGCCGGCGGCGGGCTCCGAACTTGCTTTCCGGGCCGTTGACGAGATTCACCACGCCGCCGACGGCCAGCGGAAGCAGCGAGGCCACGCCCAGCGCGGCGAGGCCGAGGGCCACTCCGCGGCGCGCGCTGGCGTGCATCATTTCACCGAGGATCAAGCCGGCCGCGGCACCGAGCAAGGCGGGAGCCGCCAGTGCCGTCGATTCCGTCCAGTCCCGTTCGCCGTCATCGTCGAGGTTCATGGGGCGGAGACTAACACCCTTCCAGCGGCAGACAATCCCGGAAACTGCCCGCCCGCATCCTCGATTCCCCCTTCCCCCCGGAATCACATTCGTTAGAGTCCCGCCCAGCAATGTCCGCCCCGTCCTCCACCTACGCCCTGATCCTCGCCGGAGGTTCCGGCACCCGCTTCTGGCCACTCAGCCGGAACTCCCGGCCCAAGCAACTTCTCAACCTGTTCGGCGACTCCACGCTGCTGGAGCAGACGATCGCCCGCCTCGACGGGCTCGTCCCGCCGGAGAACATCCTGATCCTGACCAACGCCCAGCAGGAAGCCGCGGTGCGCGAGGTCGCCCGGATGCTGCCGCCGGGCAACATTTTCGCCGAACCCGCCAAGCGCGACACCGCCCCGGCCGTGGCGCTCGGCATCGGCCTGGTCGCCGCCCGCAACCCGGACGCGATCATGATGGTGCTGCCGGCCGACCAGTTGATCGCCGACACCGCCGCGTTCCAGTCGGTGATGCGCGACGCCCTGGCCACCGCGGAAAAGTCCGACGGCCTGGTGACCATCGGCATCAAGCCGACCTGGCCCTGCCCCTCCTACGGCTACATCGAGCGCGGTTCCCGGGCCACGATCCCCGGGCTCCACTGCGAGCAGATGCCCGCCGAAGTGAAACGCTTCCGTGAGAAGCCGAGCACCGAGCTGGCCGAGCAATTCCTCGCCCAGGGCGGATTCTGCTGGAATGCCGGGATGTTCGTCTGGTCGCTGCCGAACGTCATCCGCGAGCTGAGCAAGCATCAGCCGGAGCTCGCTTCCTTCATCTCCGAGCTGCGCCGCTCGCCCGACCTGGCCGCCACCGTCGCGGCGCAGTTCCCGAAGCTCACGCCGATCTCGATCGACTACGGCCTGATGGAGAAAGCCGGCCGCGTCCTCAACATCGAGGCCACCTTCGATTGGGACGACGTCGGCTCCTGGCTTTCGGTCGCCAACTACCTGGAAAAGACCGGCGGCGGCAACCGCGTCAATGTCCCGGTCTCGGAGATCGATTCGGAGAACAACATCGTCTTCAACGCCCGCAAGGGCTGCCACGTCGCCCTGCTCGGCGTGGACGACCTGATCATCGTGCAGACCGAGGACGCGCTGTTGATCGCCAACCGCCATCAGGCGGATGCGATCAAGAAGCTCTCCGACAAACTGCCGCCGGAGCTTCTCTAAGGAACGGGCCTCAGCCCTGCCGGCGGCGGCGGAAGGCGAGCAGCAGGGTGGCCACACCCGCCAGCAGCGGGACCGAGGGCTCCGGGATCGCGACGCTGATCGTGCCGTTCGTCGAGAAGGTGCTGGTGTCCCAAACCAGCCCGGGATCGAGCGCCGCGCCGCTGAAGTCGAAGGTGTAGCCGCTGCCGGCGAAGGAACCGAAGGTGGCGATCTGGAAGCTGTCGTTGGCGGCGGCGGTGAAGGCGTTGACGAAGGACACGCGGATCAGCCCGTTCGCGTTCAACTGGCCGCTGACCAGCAGCTGGTCGAAGCTGCCGGCGGTGAGGCCGCCGAGTTCGATGAAGGTTTCGGAGCCGGCACCCAGGCCGAGGTCGCCGGTGATCGAGATGGTGCCGGGAGAAGTACCGGGGCGGAGGTCGCCGTCGATCATGACGTTGCCGACCACCGTGCCGTTGCCTTCGAGCGTCTGGCCGGATGCGAGGGTCCAGGTTCCGACCGCTGAAACGTCCAAAGTCGTCGAGGCACCGACGATGATGCTGGAGGAAGCGATCGAACCCGAACTGCCGAGCGCCAGCGTGCCGCCGCTGATGGTGGTGGTGCCGGTGTAGGTGTTGGCTCCGTTGAGGATCTGCGTGCCCGCGCCGACCTTGGTCAGCGACATCGTGCCCGCGCCGTTGGCGATGACGCCGGAGTAGGTGTAGCTGTCGGTGACCAGTGAAGTTTCGCCGAGCGTCATCGTGCTGGAGGTCGCCGCCAGGTCGTTGCGGACGGTGCCGCCGGTCCCGGTCAGCGCGCGGAAGCCTTCGTTGGTGCCGTTGAAGTCGAACACGCCGCCGGCCTGGTTGACGTGGACTTCGGTGTAGATCTGGTCGTTGCCCGTGCCCGCCAGCCGCGCCGTGCCGCCGGCGATGGTCAGGCCCACGTCGTTGGTCCGGCCGACGGCGTGGACCGTGAGGCTCGATGCCTTGGCCAGCACCAGCGTGCCGGAATCGACCCGGGCCCAGCCGTTCGCGTTGTCGCCGGTGCCGGAAAGCGTCTGCGTGCCGGTGCCGGACATCCGCAGCGTGGTGCCGTTCTGGATCGAGCCGGAATAGTCCGCGCTGCCCGAGGTCAGCACCGTGAGCGTGCCGCCGCCGTTGACCGCGCCGCCGGTCCCGAACAAGGAGGCCACCGATTCGTTGTTGGCATTGAGGTCCAGGTTGCCGGCCGCGATTTCCACGCCGGAAGCGTCCGGGATGACGCCCGCCGCGCCGAGGCGGATGGTCCCCTGGGCGATGCGGGTCAGGCCGGTGTAGTTGTTGGTCGTGTTGGTCAGCAGCAGCACGCCGCCGTCTTCCTTCCGCAGGTTGCCGCCGCCCGTCACCTGGCCGTTCACCGTGTAGGTGTTCGTGCTCCACACATACAT
>JAIXWR010000040.1 GCA_027491155.1 Verrucomicrobiaceae bacterium | reverse complement strand
TCGGCGGTCATGTCGGTGATCAGGTGTGGATTTTGGTGGTACAAAACCCTTACCAGAACGGCATGGCCGCCGTCTGCTTCGGCGGCTTCCAACTGTCAGGTGAATACCGTCACTGCACAGGCAAGATTGTTGAGTAGAATGTCTGTCCATCGTGGCCTCGGGGGGCAGTCCTGAATGGCACGGGATTAAGCGGGTTTTCGCTCAAAGTGAGGAAATTACGGAAGGCACCGAGAGGAGCCAACTTTGACGAACAACCCTTGGGCCAGGAAGGATCCCGAAGCGGGTGGCTCGGCTGGAGAGCTCGATTTCGGCAGGAATCCAGCCACGAAATCCGCCTTAATCCCGTGCCATTCAGGACCGACCCCATTGTAGGCCCGGCGGGCCGCTACTAAATCCTCTGATGTCCCATTTTTTGAGGGGAAATGTCACTCTATGAGCGATTGAGATATTAAATATTGATAGATCTCATCCCCATGGCATTCATAATCACGTTTCATTTTTTCGCGAATTATCTCATTTTGGGGAATTTTCATATACCCCCCTTTCCCGAGATAAAATATAAACCTTGTCACCGGGAACAGCTCGGTATTGCCACTGAGAGCATCACGCACAATCATATTGTTTCCCGCCATCTCAAACCTAAAATTATAATACGAGAAGCTCGCAGGGGCGTCGGCACTGGACTGCCCGGATACCACTTTGGTCGGACCTTTGCTTATAAAGCAGGTCATCACATCGCTCCTTTTGACAAGCCATTGAACATAAGCATCTGAAGTCCCTTGGCGATTGCCCTCCAGTATTACATGGTCGCTATTTAACAAGCGTAATACCGCCAGTGAAACAAGCATGATCAAAGCAATCAAAATTACACCTTTCCGAATATTTTTCATTTTTTAAAGAACGAATCAATATTGCATAGCACGAGCATCTTGCGATTGCTCGACGAGCCACGCGCCGACGATGTCGAAGCGGGCTCCGCCCGTATATTCGCGATCTCCTCCTTTCCGGAGATTCCAAGGGTCCGCCGCGTCCCTGAACTGATCGTAGAAATCGTATCGGTATTCAGCTTTCAGAAGTGCGCTTGCTTCGTATACTACTCCACCGTCTTTCTTGGAACACCAACAATTGATCTCAGCGTAATAAAAATACTCCATATTGAGGTTCGCCATGCCAATAGCTTTGTTCGTCGGGAAGAAATTGATCGCTCGATCGCCATCACCTTGTGGACCAAGCAATCCCCACTTAGAGCTTTCACCTGTTTTGGGACATTTGAAAGCTGAGACCTTATTTCTTAGCTCCTGGAAATATTTGTCCTCGATAGCCTTCCATACGGCTCTCCTCCCAAAATTTAAAAGGTCGACATCGGCAGAAATATCGTATGGACGACTGCCGCCCTTAAAATAATGATCTACAAGATCTCTCGCCCTAGGTGTATCCGCGCCCTTATACAACGAGTTAAACCACATATTCTCCACGTTGGCAACTGGCGTGTACGCTCTAAGAGCCGCCCTAGAACTTGCTGGCGTAGCACCGGGCAGCGGAGTTATCTTCTCGCCCACTCCACCAAACATCCAAAATAGCCCAAAGCGGTCATAATTGCTTGCAGATGAGTTCCCAACAAACCCATACAAGTTAAATCCCCCTTCTTCCTCAATCGGATCCCTGCTTGGCCACCTCCCCGTCACCGGATCGTAGAAGCGGTAACCGTAATAGTACAGCTTGGACGAGCCTGAAGCCGCCGGCTGGGCGCCGACCTCGACGGAGGCTTGCCTTTGGAAGGCAGCCTGGTCGGACCGTTGCTTGAAACTGGGGTTCATGGTCCGCGTGTAGCGGAGCAGGGGGCCCACGCCAAGCTTCGAATGGATGCGGGGACCTGCAGTTCCCGGCCTTGTTCCCGGGGATGTCCTCATTTCGTCCGCTGGTCCATCCGGACCTTCGGATCGGCCGGGACGGGCTTGCCGGTTTGGTCGACGGGGTGGGTGAAGAGGTAGCGCCAGACGTCCTCGTAGAGATACTTGCCGGACTTGTCCTTCGGCGACCCGCCGCCGGGGACGACGCAGTTGTGGGCGCGGTTGGGGTCCTTTTTCACGTCGGCATCGGTGATCAGGCGGCGGCTGTTGCCGTAGGGCGGGGAGGCTTCGTCGACGTCGACCAGCGGGCCGTATTCCTGGAGCTTGAGGAGCTGCCAGGAGCGCGGGTAGTGGTCGCCCTTCCAGCCCTCGTCGAGGATGTGGGTGAAGCCGAAGTAGCGGTTGCCGGGGGTGGCGGAGGGGAGGGCCTGCCAGACATCGAACTGGTCGCGCGGGCCGGAGAACATGACGACGCGGTCGACTTTCACGTGCTTCGCCATGCGGGCGGCGGTGGTGGAGCCGTGGGAGATGCCGGTGAGGATGATCTTGTCCCAGATCAGGTCGCGGCCGCCGGGGGCGATGAATTGCTTCCAGTTGCCCTGCGGGTGCTCGCGGTCGAGCCACTTCACGAACTCGAGGGAGCGGCCCATGATGCTGTCGGGCTTCGGGATGCTGACCGCCTTGCTGAAGTCCTCGCCGGTCGCGGCTTCGAGGCGGACTTTCGACAGGAAGAGATCGTCCTCGGGCGGCGGGCCGCCGTAGAGCTTGCCGAACCAGCCGTTGGCGTAGTGGACCTGGATCGCGTGGTGGCCGTAGCCGGAGACGCGCTCGAAGAGGCCCTGGTTGTGGGGCATCAGCCAGATGACCAGCTTGCCGGTGGAGGGGACGCGGGTGTCGACGCAGGCGTGCTGGAGGTCCGCCGGCTTGGCATCGCTGCCGAAGACGAAGCCGATCTCCGGGTGTTCCTTGGCCTTGCGGTCGATCTTGCTGGCGCGGGCCTTGAGGTCGTGGCGCTTCGGCGCGGGGTCGGCTTTCGGGGCGGCGAGGGCGGAAGCGGTTAGAAGGGCGAGGAGGAGAGGGCGGAGGAGCATGGGGAGATTGATGATTGATGATTTTTGATTGATGATTTCCGATTGGGGAAATGGTCAGGCGTTCCAGGCGGGGACGGCTTTGGCGAGGTCCCACATGAGGCGGTCGAGGGCGTTGCCGAGGTCCTTGCTGCGGGAGTTGGCGAAGCCGGCCCAGCAGAGGCCGCGGGCGGTTTGGACGGCGATGGTGGAGGTGCCGGGCAGGCTGCCGCCGTGCCATCGGTTGGGCACGGCATTGACCGACCAGCCGCAGGCGTAGCCGGGGTTGGCCCGGGTGGCGGTCATCATGCGCTTGAAGCCGTCCTTGCGGATCAGGTCGCCGGCATCCCCTTCGCCGTCGCAGCGGACGAGGAACTTCACCACCTCCGCCGGGCTGGCCAACCAGCCGCCGTGGGCATCCATGCGGCGGACATTCATGCGGTAGGGATCCTCGCCGTTGCGGCCGTGGTAAACGACCTCGCCGGGCACTCGGTCGGCCAGGGTGTTGCCGGCGATTTCCATCCGCGCGATGCCGCAGGGCGCGAGCACCGAGTCCCGGATGAAATCGGCGTAAGGCTTGCCGGTGACCTTCTCGATCACCCGGCCGAGCAGGCAGTAGCCGAAGTTCGAATAGGCGTAGCGCTCTCCCGGAGGCTTCTCCGGCGGTTGTTCGCGAAGGGTCCGCTCGATGAGCTCCGCATGCCCGAGCTCCGGGTGGCGGAACATCGGGTCGGTGCGGTCGTTCTGCCAGCCGCCGGCGGTGTGGGTGAGGAGGTGGTGGACCGTGATGCCGCCGAGCTCCGGCCCGTCCTTCTTTTCACGGCCGAAAGGCAGCAGGCCGCCGGGGCCGAAGACCTTGTCGTCGAGCTTGAGCTTGCCCGACTCCACGAGGAGGAAGATCCCGACCGCGGTCAGCGGCTTGGAGATGCTCGCGATGCGGAAGCGGTGATCGGGGGTGAGTGGCTCGCCCGCCGCCTCGTCCGCGAGGCCGAACGCGGCCTGGAAGACCGGCTTGCCGCCACGGGCGAAGGCGACGGAAAGCCCGGGCGCGCCGTGGTCCTGGAGGAAGGTGCGGGCGATCCGGTCGATGGCCCCGGCTTCCGCGGCCGTGGGTCCCGGTGTTTCGGCGGCCATCGCCTGCCGGGCAAGCCCCGCGGCGGGCAGCGCGAGCGCGAGTTGCCGGAGGCAGCGGCGGCGGGACATGGGTTTCATCGCGGGGCGGAGGGCAGGGGATGCCGAACGTGGGCGGCGGGGGAAACTTATCAAGGCTCCGTCGCGGCAGCCCGGGTTCCCGGATCTAACGGACTTGGACGGATGACGGAATGCGGGTAGATTCCCGCCGCTTCACCTTCACCCGGTTTGATCAAGCACCCTGCAGCCCCCGCGGCGGCCTTCCGTCTTCTGTTGACGGCATGGGCGACGTCTTGCGCCCCGGCCGCGGTGTATCACGTGGATCCGGCGACGGGCAGCATGTCGAACCCGGGCACGGCCGCGCAGCCGTGGAGCACCCTGGAGGCGGTGTTCACCGCGAACAAGGTTTTCGCCCCGGGCGACGAGATCGTGGGCCACGACGGCTATCACGGGTCGCCGGCGGTGAAGGGGAACAATGCCGCCGACGTGGTGATCCGCCCGGCACCCGGCGAGACGCCCCGGCTGAGGAACCTCGTCGTGCGCTCGGGATCGCGATGGGTGATCGAGGGTCTCGACATCTGCCCGGGGAACGAGGTGCCTGCGACGCCGTTCAGCGGGACGGTGGTCGAGATCGAATCCTCGGCGAGCCGGATCCAGCTCCGCGATTGCACGGTGCGCACCGCGCTTTCCAGCGCGGGCTGGACGCTGGACCAGTGGAAGACGATCCCGAAGCGCTGCATCCGGACGGCAGCGCCCTACACCACGCTGTCGGGCAACCGCATCGAGACCGCGAGCTTCGGCATCACCGTGCGCCGGACGGCGCCCTTCACGGTGGTCGCCGGAAACCGGATCACCGGGTTTTCCCACGACGGGATCCAGGCGCTCGCCGACGACTGCCTCTTCGAAGGGAACACGATTACCGACGCCTATGTCTCGGACAGCACCCACAACCACGACGACTTTTTCCAAAGCTGGTCGGTGGGCGCGGACGGATCCACCGTGGGAGCGGGAACGGTCTATCGCGTGACGCTGCGCGGCAACACCTTCATCAGCCGCACCAGTCCGACCCAAGCCCACGCCGCGAACCCGCAGGGCATCGGTTGCTTCGACGGCTACTACGAAGGCTGGGTGATCGAGAACAACATCATCGCCAGCCGCACCAGCCACGGGATCGCGCTTTACGGGGCGATCGATTGCAAGGTGGTCAACAACACGGTGGTCGAGAATCCCTTCGACACTCCCGGCTCCTCGACGCGGCCGTGGATCAAGATCGAGGCCCACAAGACGCGGACCACGCCTTCCTCCGCCAACCTCGTGCGCAACAACATCAGCGCGAAGCCGGTGGAAACGGTGGCCGGCAGCGCGACGGTCGACTTTCACCAGACGACCACCGCCTACTCGGCCTACTTCACGCACCCCGCCGGTTTCGATTTCTCGCTCAAGCCCGGCTCGCCCGCCAGGGATGTCGGCAGCGGCGTGCAGGCACCGCCGGTCGACATCACCGGAGCGCCGCGGTCGGAGCCTTTCGATCTCGGCGCGCACGAACTCCAGGTTCCCGCGAGCACGACCTATGCGGACTGGCTGGTGGCGAACGGCCTGCCGCCCGACGGCAGCGGCAACGGCGATCCGGATGCCGCTCCGCGCGGCGACGGCGTGAGCAACGCGATGAAGTTCGCGCTGGGGCTGGCGGCCGATGCCCGCGGTTACGGCGGGCGGGTTTCGACGGGGATCCACGCGGCGGGCGGCCAGCGCTATCTTTCGCTCACCTTCACCCATCCCGATCCGGCCCCGGCGGGAGTGGTCTATCGGGTGCAGTCCGCGCCGGGGCTTGCCGGTTGGTCTTCGACCGCCACCGCGGTGGTGAGCGAGAGCGTGGCCGGCGGCCTCCGCACCCGGGTGCTGCGCGACACCGTGCCGATCGGCGGCGGATCGGCCCGACGCTTCATTCGCCTTGCCGTCGAGCTGCCCTGAGCGGTCAATGGGGCGGCCGATGATCCCGCTTTCCATCCTCTATCAAGACGAGCGCCTGGTGGCGATCGACAAGCCGGCGGGGATGATCGTGCATCCCGGCCGCGAGCCGGAAGGACCGGAGTGGATCGCGATGAAGCGGCTGCGCGACCTGTTAGGCCGGCCGGTCTATCCGATCCACCGGCTGGACCGCCCGACCTCCGGCGTGCTGCTGTTCGCTTTGGACAAGGAGACGTCCACGCTCGCCCAGCAGGCCTTCGAGCTGCGGCAGGTGGAGAAGAGCTACCTGGCGGTGGTGTGCGGCGAGGCGCCGCCGGGCTGGTGCTGCGACACGCCGATGCGGAAGAATCCCGAAGAGCCCGAGCTTCATGCGGTCACCCGCTTCGAGCGCCTGCGCCACGCGCCGGCCGGGTCGTTTCCCCGGGACCCCGGCTTGAGCCTTTCGCTGCTCAAGGCGGTGCCGGAAACCGGGCGCTTCCACCAGATCCGCCGCCACCTTTTAGGCGTGGATTTGCCGATCGTCGGGGATTTCCGCTATGCCGGCCGCGAGCGAAGCCACGAGCTGGGGGAGATCCTCGGCACCGGCACGCGGATGCTTTTGCAGGCGAAGGAGCTGCGGATGAAGCACCCGCACTCGGGTGCCGATCTGGTGATCAAGGCACCGGACGACGAGGACTTCCTGCGTTGCTTCCCCCAAGGAGTGGCGGACTCCGATCCGCCTGCCTTTGATGGCACTGGCGGATCGGAGTCCGCCTCTCCTTGAGGGGTCAATGAGTCCGCTTCCAAAGGTATACCCAGCGCTCGGAGACCGCCTTGCCGTTCTCGTCCTGGAGTTCGCAGGTCATGTCGATGTCGTGGATGTCCTTGCCGGGATCGAGGACGAAGAAGGCGCGCAGCACCTGCGGCATGTGGAGTTCCTTGCTCCGGCCCATGCCGGCGGGGAGGTCGTCGACGTTGGGCATGCTGAGGTCGGTCAGGCCGACGTGGATCAGCTTCACGCCGGGCTGGTTCACGGTGACGACGGGCTTGAGCTTCGACGCGTCGTCCCACTTCGGATCTCCGACCTTTCTCTCCGGGTTCAGCGGCTTGGCGAAGTCGATGGTCATCAGCACCTCGTCGGGCTTCTGGACCGGATTGCCGGCGCGGGTCGCCTTCACCGTGAAGAGGCCGGACGGTGCGGGGTCGCGCTGCCACTTGAGCCGGTAGTGGAAGCGGAACGGCTTGCCGGTCTCCGGGGCGGGCACGGGCTCCCAGACCAGGATCACGTTGTCCTCGGTCTCGTCCTTGGTCGGCATTTCGATCAGGTGGAGCTTGCCGTTGGTGAAGCCGGAGACGGGTTCGACCTTCACGCTGGGGCGCTCGTGGTAGCGGGCTTCGGGGTCCTGATAGGAGGCGAAGGAGCGGTCGCGCTGGAGCAGCGACCAGGAGCGCGGGCTTTCCATGGTGAAGACGCAGTGGCGGAAGCGGTCCTTGGTGTGCTCGAGCGGGCGGAAGTGGAGATTGCCGCTGCCGAGTTCCATCAGCACGCCGTCGCTATCGTGCACCTCCGGCCGGAAATCGTAGGGCCGCGGGTGGGTGTTCTCGCCGAACCAGAACATGCTGGAGAAAGGCGCGAGCCCGAGCTGCTTCACGGGGCGGCGCAGGGTGATTTCGGCTTCGACGTCCATCACGGTCTCCTCGCCGGGCGTCACGGTGAAGCGGTAGGCTCCGGCCACGCTTTCTCCCTCTAACAGTGCATGGGCGACCAGCGACTTGGCATCCTTGGCGGGCTTTTCCAGGTGGAACTCGGTGAAGTCCGGGAACTCCTCCGCCACGCCGGGCAGGCCGCTGTTGATGGACAGGCCGCGGGCGGACAGGCCGTAGGGCGCGCCCTTGGGGATGGAGCGGAAGTAGCTTGCGCCGAGGAAGACGAGGAACTCGTCCATGTAGTCGGTGGAATTGAGATGCGTCCGCGCCCGCCAGCCGGCGTAGCCCGGAGGCGGCGGGGTGCCGGCGGGGATCTTCTGCTTGCCGTAGTCGAAGAGGGAGGTGTCGAAGGCGAGCGGTTCGTCGCTGTCACCGGCCACTTCGAAGAGCGAGACGGTCTTCTTCGCGGTCCAGCCGGGGTGGAAGAAGTCGATCGAGAAGGGGCCCTGGTTCCACCACAGGCCGGACTCCATCTTGAAGCGGATGTCGCGGTGCTGGTCGTAGGTGAGCTTTGCCCAGAAGTCGTCGAGCTTGCCGGGGCGCGGGGCGTGGGGCTTCGACGCGAGGTCGCGGGCCTTGGCGCGGAGGGCCTCGAAGGGCGCGTCGGCGGCGGGCGAGGAAAAGGGGAGGAGTCCGAGAAGGAGCGCGGCGGTGGCGGGTCGGGGCTTCATGGTCGGTCGGCGGGAGTTCTGGCATTCGCGCGGCCGGGATGCAAGGGCGGGTCCGGCGGGGAGCATCCCTTGACCGGTGGAAAGCCAGACCGGGCCCCGACAGGCCCCTCAAGCACCGGGTGGGTCAAGGCTTGCGGCCTTCCTCCACGTCCATCAGGTCGAAGAAGGTCAGCAGGTCGTCGCGGTGCGAGAGGCCGGCTTCCTCCTTGCTGCGGAGGAAGCTCGGGGTGCCGGAGTCGCGCCAGCCGCGCTTTTGCATGAAGGTGTTCCAGACCTCGATCTGTTCGGCATCGGGGCGGCGGCCGGCGGCGAGGCAGCGCTCAAGGATTTCCTCGTCGGACCCGCCCGCGCGGACGCTGGCGGTGAAGGTTTCCCAGGGAATTCCGAGGAAGGCGCAGAAGCGGTCGTCGAAGGTGCGGTTGCCGGGCACGAAGCCGACGTGATAGCCGGCGGGAAGCTGGCCGGCGTCGTCGAGCCGCACCTTGTCGATCAGGCGGGCGACGAGAACGATGCCGGATACGGTGTCGTGGGGGCTGCGGATGGGGAAGGACATGGCGGTAGGAGTTGGTGAAGCCGGCCGGGGCCGCGGGCGGAGCTGGATCAAGCGGTCGTGGCCGGCGGCCAGACGCTTTCCGCGAGTTCCGGCGGCAATTGCGTCGGATCCTGAGGGTAGATGAGGGAGAGGTCCATGTCCGAAAGCGAACCCTTGAGGAACTCCATCTCCTCCGGCGCGCCGACGATGAGCCACAGGACTTCTTCCGCGGTGTCGTTGAAGACCTGGCGCAGGGACTCGGGGCGGACATGGACGCCGCCATGCTTCGGGACGGTGAGGGTCTCCCCGTCCACCCGGATCCGGCCCGTGCCTTCGAGGACGAAGTAGAACTCCTCGGAGCGGATGTGCTTGTGCAGGGTGTTCGCGCTCATCGGGGCATCCGCCACAGCCTCGCTCCCATGTTTTCGCTGCCGGTCCTCTCGAGGAAATCGGCATTCGGAATCTTCATCAGGTTCGACGGACGCCAATGGAGGTCGTCCGGAGTGATCAGGTGGTAGCCGGTGGTCGCACTCATTTTCAGGATAGTTCCGGGAAGTGCCGTTTGCGGGAGCCGGCCGACGGGGCGGACCCTGCTGGAGCCTGCCTCCCGCCAAGCGCTCGTTTGCTTCCTAGCATCATCGGCATTTGCCATCAACCGCGGCGGCCGGACAGTCTGCGCTTGCCAAAGCAAGCCCGGATAGGGATCGCTCGGGCATGAAGAAAACCCTCTTCGCCCTGGTGGCTGCGGCCGGATGCTGCGGGTCCGCGCTGGCCCAGGTTTACGCGGACTTCCAGACCTCGCTCGGCACTTTCACGTGCGAGCTGTTCCACACCGCCGCCCCGCGCACCGTGGCGAATTTCGTCACGCTGGCCGAGGGTTCCCGCTCGTGGCTGGACGAGCGCACGGGCCTGGTTTCGACCGTCAAGCCGCCGCAGCCCTTCTACAACGGCCTGACCTTCCACCGGGTGGTGAACGACGCGCCGGGCTTCGCGATCGCGCAGTCGGGATCCCGCAAGGCCGACGGCACCGACGGCCCGGGCTACACCTTTCCCGACGAAATGGACGAGGCGGTGCCCGCGAGCTACGAGTTCGACCAGCCCTACCTGCTGGCGATGGCGAACTCGGGGCCGAACACGAACGGCAGCCAGTTCTTCCTCACCGGCACCGCGATCCCGCACCTCGAAGGCTTGCACACCGTGTTCGGCCGCGTCACCGCCGGGACGGCGATCGTGGACGCGATCCTCGGCGTGGAGGTCGATGCGAGCGACAAGCCGCTCACCCCGGTGGTGATCCAATCGGTGCTCATCCGGCGCGAGGGAAAGGACGCCCTGAAGTTCAAGCCGGCCAAGCAGCCGCTGCCGAAGGTCGCCGCGGCGAAGTTCAAGACCGTGGCCTTGACCGATGGCAACCACCGGCTGCTGTTCACGCAGAAGGCCCGCTCGACGAGCCGGATCTGGACCGAGACCCCGTCCAATCCGGGCTGGAAGCTGGTGTTCGAGCGTTATCTCGCTTCCGGCGAGCCGACCTACAAGGGCGGGGATGTCCCGCTCGGAGGGCGGACCTTGCCGCTGCCGGCGCCGGGGAGCTGGCTGCGACCGTCGGTCGTCAGCTACAGCGCCGACGCCCTGGCCCCGACGCGGCTCAACGGCTGGCAGCTCTCGCTGGCGAACGAGGCCGGCAGCTTCGTCTTCAATTTCCCGGCAACCGGCGGCGGCACCTACGTTTACACCGAGGAAGGAACCACCACGCCGCAGAACGGCACCATTTCGAGCGTCGACTACGTGCCCGACGGCTACGGGGCGAGCCTGGTCATCCAGACCTCCGGCCTGTTCCCGCTGCGCTTCCGGATGGGTTTCGATTCCTTCGACGGCACCGCGCTGCGAGGCCGCCAGAGCGGATCCTTCTGGAGCCTCTTCCGCTGGGTCCCGCTCAACGACGGCACCGACTTCACGATGACCCGGCTGCCGTGAGGCTCAGAACGGGAACTTGCCCTTGAAGCCTTTCATGATGTCGCCGAGGCCGCCCATGCCGCCGCCGGGGCCGCCCATGCCGGGCATTCCCCCCATGCCGGGCATGCCGCCCATCTGCTTCATCATGTTCTTCATCTTGTTCGGCGAACGCATCATCTTGCGCATCTCGCCGAACTGCTTGAGCAGCTGATTCACCTCGACCAGCTTGGTGCCGGAGCCCTTGGCGATGCGCTCGCGGCGCGAGGCCTTGATGATTTCCGGGCGGCGGCGCTCGTCGGGAGTCATCGAAAGGACGATGGCCTCGGTGCGCTTCAGGCGCTTGGGATCGAAGGCGGCGTCGGGGAGCTGCTTCTTGATCTTGTTGAAGCCGGGCATCAGGCTCATCAGGCCCTTCATGTCGCCGAGCTTCTGGATCATCTTCATCTGGTCGAGGAAGTCGTAGAAGTCGAACTTGCCCTCGGCCAGGCGCTGCATCGACTTCATCGCGTCCTTCTCGTCGATCTTGCCGGCGACCTGTTCGACCATGCCGACGATGTCGCCCATGCCGAGGATGCGGTCGGCCATCCGGTTCGGGTGGAATTCGAAGAGCTGGTCGAGCTTCTCGCCCTCGCCGGCGTACTTGATCGGCTTGCCGGTGACGGCGCGCATCGAAAGGGCGGCACCGCCGCGGGCGTCGCCGTCGAGCTTGGTGAGGATGATACCGGTGATGCCGACGGCATCGTCGAAGTGCTTGGCGACCGAGACCGCCTGCTGGCCGGTGGCGGCATCGGCGACGAGGAGGGTCTCGCGCGGATTGACGAAGGCGTGGAGCCGCTTGAGCTCCTCGACCAGCCGCTCGTCGATTTCCTGGCGGCCGGCGGTGTCGAAGATGATCACGTTGTGCTTCTGCGTCTCCGCCCAGGCGAGGGCCTCGCGGGCGACCTTGACCACGTCGCTTTCCGCGGCGTCCGGCGTGTAAACCGGGACGTCGACCTGTTTCGCGAGCGTGGCGAGCTGGTCGATGGCGGCGGGGCGGTAGAGGTCGATGGCGACGAGCAGCGGCTTGCGGCCTTCCTTTTTCAGCCGCAGGGCGAGCTTGCCGGCGGTGGTCGTTTTGCCGGCGCCGTTGAGGCCGCAGAGAAGGATCCGGCAGGGTTCGGTGAAATCGATCCCGACCTGGTCGCCGCCGAGCAGTTCGGCCAGCTCGTCGTGGAAGATCTTCACGATCTGTTCGCCGGGCTTGATCGACTTGAAGACGTCGACGCCCATCGCCTTCTCCTTCACGTGGGCGATGAACTCCTTGGCCACGCCGAATTCGACATCGGCCTCCAGCAGCGCGAGGCGGACGTCGCGGAGGGCGTCGGTGATGTTGGACTCGGTGATCTTGCCGACGCCGCGGAGGTTGCGGAAGGTCTTGTCGAGGGAATCGGAGAGACTCGAAAACATGGGAAAGGAGATTAGGAGATTAGGAGATTAGGAAATTGGGGTATCAGGGTATTGGCACTTGGAACTTCCTTACTTGGAACTTCCCTCCGCCGGGAGATAGGCGGCTTCGGGGTCGATGCGGAAGGTCCAGCGGAGGGGAACCTCGGGCGGCTTGCCCTTGCTGTCGAGCCACGACACGGCGACCTGGCAGACGGGCGAGCGGAGGCGGCGGTTGACCTGCCAGGAGTAGGATCTGGTGGCTTCGTCGAAGACGGCCGGCACTTCACCGAAGCCGCCGACTTTCATGACGAGGGTCTTGGGATCGAGATCGGCCACGGCGGAGAGGTCGGCGGAAAGGAGGGGGAGCCGCGAGTCGATGAGCGAGCCGGGCTCCGGGCGGACCGGGAAGGGCGTGCTCTGCGGGGCGACCGCCGCGCTGTCGATGACAGCCGCGCCGGCCACCTCGTTGAAGCCGGTGGCGAGGTCGAAGATCCGGTCGTGGGTTCCGAGGATGACGTAGCGGGGCAGCGTCTTGTTGTCGTGCGAGCGCCGGATCTTGCCGGGCAGCACGGTGAAGAGGTGCTCGTAGCCGAACTCGTCGGCCAGCGGGAACATTTCCTCGGTGTGGAAGCCGCCGGGGTAGGCGTAGCTGGTGATGCGCGAGCCGAACTTCGCCTCGAGGAAGCGCTTCGACTCGCCGAGCTCGTTGCGGAGGAACTTGTCGAATTCCTCCGTCCCCTTGCGGCGGTGGGATTTCACGGTGCCGGGGTAGGGATGGCTGACCGAGTGGCTGCCGATGGTGGCGCCGTTCTTCTGCATCTCCTCGATCATCGCGGTGGTGAGCGCCTTGCCGCCGCCATCGACGTAGTTCTTGTAGAGGAAGAGGGTGAAGGGGTAGCCGAACTCCTTCAGCACGGGGTAGGCCTCGGTGTAAACGGCCTTCCAGCCGTCATCGATGGTGATGACGATGCTCTTGTCCGCGATCTCCTTCTCGCCGCGCTTCCACGCCTGGAAATCGGCCATCGGGATGACGGGCAGGCCGAGGTTCTTGATCGCTTCCATCTGCTTCCGGAACTTGGAGGTGCGGATCAGCATCTCGGTCTCGGGAGCGGTTTCGGAGAAATCGTGGTAGCCCAGCACCGACACGCGGACGCCGTCGTCGGGCGGGGGCGGGACGACGTCGGGTGCGGCCTCTTCCGCACGGAGAGGCAGCAGGAGGGCGAGAAGCAGGGCGCGTTTCATCGGCGGCGGGAGCTTACCCCGAATCGCCGGATGGGAACAACGAAAGGGACGAAATCGGCGAAATTTGAGCCGGACCGGCGTTTCAGCGGATGGGGGCGGTGTGGATCACCTGGTCCCACGAGGTGATGCCGATCACTTGCAGGTAGGGGGCGGCGGCACTGTCTTCCTCGGGCGTGCCGAGCGCCCGGTAGAGGTGCCAGATCGGTTTCTTGCCGAGCGGGTCCCCGGGGTCGTCCGGGAATTTCCGCAGGCCGATCTTCAGGCCGCCTTCGTGGCGGTTGTCGATCCAGTTGTGATACTGCCAGGACTCGATCGACGAGAGCTTCGCCATCTTCTTCCACGCCAGCGCCATGCCGGCGGCCTGGTCGGCGAGTTCCCTGGCCGAGTAGTCCTTCGAGTTGAAGCCGTTTTCGGAGAGGTGGACGGGGCGCACCTGGCCGCGGAAGAGCAGGGCGGGCTGCTTCATGTAGGCGTCGAGCACCTCGAGGTTCTTCGGGGTGATCTTTTTCGTGTCGAAGGAGAAGGTGGCCTGCCCGTCTTCCCAGGTGCGGGGATTGAAAAGGTTCTGGGGGTAAGGGTGGTAGGCGAGGGCCCAGGGGAAGTCGCCCTCGGTGCGGGCCTGGCGGACCAGCAGTTCGATCATCCGCTTCGATCCGTACCACTTCGGGTTCCCGCCTTCCGCCCAGTGGTGGGTCAGCGTGATGAAGGGGCGGCTGGAGCGGTCGTATTGGCGGGCGATCAGGTCCATCAGCCGCATCGAGCGGTGGTAGAGGTCCATGTAAACGACGTCCGGCTTGTCGCCTGCGTTGGTCCAGACCCAGCCGGCGTCGACCTCGTTGTGCATGATCCAGTGGTGGACGCGGCCGTATTTCCCGTCGGGCCGCGACCAGCGCTCGGCCATCAGGTTGAGGATGGCGCCGTAGAGGGAAATGCCTTCCGGCGAGGTGACGTTCGGCATCGCGAAGGTGCCTTCGGGACGGGCGTCGGGGTGGCCCAGGAGTTTGACCACTTGCTCGGCGCTCTTGGCGGGGTTCGCGACGAGCAGGATGGCGGAGACCATCGCGCCGTGCTTCTGCGCCTCGAGGAAGGTGCGGTCGTAGCCGGCGAGGGCGCTTTCGCGGGCATGGTAGGTGCGGCCTTGCCACTGGAAGGGCGTGGTGCCCGGACCGGGCTTGAGCGCGACCAGGGTATGGATCATCACGTTGACCGTAACCGCGGAGATGCCGAGGTCGGCGAGTTCGCCGGGGAGCTTGCCGCTGTGCCAGCCGCCGAGGCCTTTCTTGTTGGCCGGGCGAGCGGGCGGGAGATCGGGTGAGCGGCAATCGACGGCACCGGCGTAGCGGGCACGGGACAGCGGCTCGATGCCTTGGGCGGTTTTGCGGACGAGTTGCCAGCGGGAGAGCAGGCGGTCGTGGTCAAGGTTGCCACGCGGGCGGTGGCGGGGGACGTCGAGCGAGAAGCTGCCGTCGGCGGCGGGCTTCACTTCGACCAGAGTTTGCCAGCCGGCGGGATCGTCGAGGAGCAGGTCCATCGGGATGTCGGCGAGGAACAGCCCGGCGGGATCCCCGGGCGCGCGGCCTTCGAGGTGGACGAGGTCCTTGCCGATCGAGACCTTGGTGATCGCCGCGGGAAACTTGCGGGAGAAGTAGGCTTCCAGGGCTTCCTTGGACGCGGATGCCCGCGGGGCGGCGGTGGCGGCTTCGAACTCGCCGGGGCGTTCGGGGCGGAGCTTGAGATTGCGGACCTGGAGCACGCGGTCGGCCGGCAGCGGGAGGTCGAGGCGGAGCTGGGTCCAGCCGGCGGGCAGCGGCTTGCCCGGCGGGGCGATGCGTGCTGCGTAGCGGCTCCACGTTTCGCTGTGGCCGAGGGCGGGAAGGTAGCGGGCGGTCTTCGCCTCGAAGGGCGGGCCGGGGAGGACGGCGAAGGTCGGGACGCCGCCGGCGCAGAAATACTCCAGTTCTAGTACTTGGTCGGCCGGCCCGGGCGGGGCGGCCGGCGTCGCGAGGACCGACATGGGCCCGTGGATCTCCACGGTGCCGGGGGCAGGCTCCTTGAAAGTGGGCGCCGGGCCGTCGTGGCGGGTGAGGGTGAGCGGGGTCTCGGCGGAGGCGGACGGGAGGGTGAGGACGGCCGCCAGCAAATAGATCTTATAGGTCCTATACGACCTATGAATCAGGGAAAGGAGCATGTCGCACGGTGTGGTCAGTAGCTACCCGAGAACCGATAAACCCCCGATCCCGCGGTCAGACGGTTCCCGTTGGCCTCGCGGATGCCGGCAGCGTCCTTCGCGGGCTTGCCGCCTTCGCTGACCTCGCCTTTGACCGGCAGGGTGATCTCGGCGGTGGTGTTCGGCGGGACCACGACGTCGGCGGTGAAGGTGCCGTTCTCGATCTTCCAAGAGCACGAAAGCGCGCCGTGGCGGGTCTCCATGGCGGCGCTGGCACGGGTGATGGTGCCGGTGGGTCGCGGGGCGATCTTCACCTTGTCGAAGCCCGGCGCGGCGCGGTCGATGCCGGCGAGTTCGGCGAACATCCACTCGCAGACCGCGCCGAAGGCGTAGTGGGAGAAGGAGTTCATCGCAGGGTCGTGGACGCCCTGGCCCTTGATGTAGGAATTCCAGCGCTCCCAAATGGTGGTGGCGCCGTTGTCCACCTCGTAGCCCCAGCTCGGGAACTCGCGCTGCTGCATCAGGATGCCGGCGAGGTCGTGATGTCCGGTGGCGGAGAGGGCGGGCAGCAGCGGGCGGGTGCCGAGGAAGCCGGTGGTCATCTTGTTGCCGTTCGCCCTGACCAGCGCGGCGAGGTGGCCGGCGGCGGCGTCCTTTTGCGCGGCGGGGATGAGGTCGAAGAACAGCGCGATGGCATAGGCCGACTGGTTGTGGACGGCGAGCTTCGCGTCGGGCTGGAGGTAGGCTTTCTGGAAAGCGGCGGTGACTTTCGCGGCCTGGGCCTTGTATTTGTTAGAGGCGGCGTTGTCGCCGATCGCGGCGGCCATCTCGGCCATCAATTTCGCGTCGTAGGCGTGATAGGCGAGGTCGATGAAGGGGATCGGTGTTTTCACGTCGCCGAGCGAGAGCCAGTCGCCGAAGTTGCAATCGTCGAGCGCGCCCTTCAGCTCCGGGTCGCGGGCGGCGCGCCAGGCCATGAAGTCGTTCATCTTGCGCCAGTGCTCGCGGATCACGCGGGCGTCGCCGTAAACCTGCCAGATGGTCCACGGGCAGATCACGCCGGCGTCCATCCAGCCGGCGGCGTGGTGTTCGTTCGGGCGGGCGAGGGGGCGGGGGGCGTAGGCAGGGTAGGCGCCGTAGTCCCACTGGTCGTCGTTCAGGTCTCGCAGCCACTTGGTGTAAAAGGCGGCGATGTCGGCGTTGAAGGTGGCGGCGCGGACGTAGATCTGGGCGTCGCCGGTCCAGCCCATCCGCTCGTCGCGCTGCGGGCAGTCAGTGGGCATCTCGAAGAAGTTCGCGCGCTGGGTCCAGACCATGTTGGAGTAGAGCTGGTTCAGCATCGGGTCGGAGCACTCGAACTTCCCGTGGAGGGGCGTGTCGGAGTGGAGCACGATGCCGGTGACGGCGTTGGTGTCCGGCTTGCCGGGGAAGCCGGTCAGCTCGACATACTGGAAACCGTGGTAGGTGAACTCGGGCGTCCAGGCTTCGCCGTTGGGATCGCCTTTCAGGATGTAGGTATCGACGGAGCGGGCGCAGCGGAGGTTTTCGGTGCTGAGGCGGCCGTCGTTGTGGAGGACCTCGGCGTAGCGGATGGTGACCTTGTCGCCGGCCTTGCCGCGGACTTTCAGCCGGATCACGCCGGAGATGTTCTGGCCGAGGTCGAAGATGTAGACGCCCGGGGCGTGCTCGCGGACGGACTTCGGCACGATCTGTTCGATCGGCCGGACGGGGTTGCCGGGGTGGGGCTCGATCTTCGCGTTGCTGCCGGTCTTGCAAACGGCGGGCTTCCATTTCGAATCGTCGAAGCCGGGCGAGGACCAACCGGGCATCTCCTTGCGGGCGTCGTAGGATTCGCCCATCAGGATGTCGCTCTCGGTGATCGGCCCGGTGGAGCATTTCCAGGTGGTGTCGGTGGCGACGGTCCGGCGGGAGCCGTCGCTGAGCTCGAGTTCGAGCTGGAGGCGCACCGCGGGGGAGACGCCGTAGTAATAGCGGCCGTCGATGCCCGGGACGAGGCCCTCCTGGGCGGTCAGCAGGCCGTAGGCGACGTAGCCGGAATACCAGCCGTCGGCGAGGGTGGCACCGATCGTGTTGTCGCCGGCTTTCACCAGCGCGGTGACGTCGTAGGTCTGGGAATGGATGCGGCGCTGGTAAGCGGACCAGCCCGGGGCGAGAACTTCATCGGACACGCGGAGGCCGTTGATCTCGACATTGTAAACCCCGAGCGCCGTGGCGTGGAGGGTGGCCCGGGTCACCTTGGGGGCCTCGAAGTTCTTGCGGAAGTACTTGGCCGGGGTGACGTGGAGTTTGCCGCGGACAGGGTCGTTGACGAAGTTCTGGATGTTCTCCTTGGTCTCGAAAGTGCCGTCGTCCTTGGCGCTGATCCACAGCGCGGTCCAATCGACGGGGTCCAGCAGCCCGATCCCGAAAGAGGCGGGTTCGCTCCAATCGGAGGGCTGGTCCTTGCCGTCCCAGACGCGGACGCGCCAGGCGACGCGGTCGCGGGAGGCGAGGGGGCTGCCCTTCCACTCGATCTGGTCGGTGGCGGAGGAGGCGACCTTGCCGGTGGACCAAAGCGGGGCGGTGTCGAAGGCATCGGCGGACTTCGCGGCCTGGATCTCGTAAGCCGTCTGGACCAGTCCGCGGGCTTCGGGGCTGGCGGGCTGGACCTTCCAGGAGAGGCGGGGCGTGGTGGTCCCGAGGGCCAGCGGCGCCCGATGATACTCGGCACGGAGCTCCTTGGGGATCAGATCCCGGGCATGGAGGGGAATCAGGAGGGCGATCAAGAGGAGGCCGGGCTTCATGGGCGGATGGGATGGGTTACGGGAGGAGCTGGCGGAGAATTGCGCCAAGAATCCTTTCTTTGTCGAGTCATGGAATGGCGGCGTCCGGCGGGGAAGTCCCCCTTCATCCCGAAAACACGGGAGAGCGGGTCCGGCATGCACCCTTGACCCGGAGGAAGGTCGCGTCGAGAAATACAGGCGATACGAATCGTTTCCCGGTCCGCCAACTTCCCGACGCCCGGTTCGGCTTCATGAAAACCCAAACCTCGACCATCCGCGCCTTGGTCCGAAGGGCCGCGGCGGCCCTTTTCCTGTCGGCGATGCCGCTGCAGGGCGTGATGTACAATCGCGACACCGGGAGTGCGAAATCGGTCGAGCTGGCGGGTTTGCCACCTTTCGCCAGCCGGGCGACGGCCGCCGGGGGATGTTCGGCGGTCCTGATCGCGCCGAATGCGGCGCTCTGCGCGTCCCACTGCACGAACTACGCCGGGAGCGGCACGACGACGGTCAACTGGAACGGCCAGACGAGGACCGGTGCCGTCTTCACCTCGATCGGTGCGGACCACATCGTGATCGTCACCGACACGCCCTTCACCGGCACCGCGGGCAGGATGACCGCGCCGTATTCGGGAAGCAGCGAGAACGGCCGGCTGGCGTGGAAGGTCGGGCAAGGCGGCCACGGGGTGATCGGCTACGGCGGGACCGGGCCTTTCTACGACGGCACATTCCGGGCGATGACCACGCGGATCGAGGTGAACAACGTGTCCTCGCCGCCGCCTGCGGTCACTTCCGACTGGATCTTCTACGACTTCGACGGACCACCGACCCGTCCGCAGAGTTCGACGCGGCCCACGACCTACTATGAAGGCGGTACTGCGCCCGGCGACTCGGGCGGACCGCTTTACATGTTCGAGAACGGCCGCTGGTATGTGATCGGGGTCACCAGCGGTCCGGACTCCGGATACTATCGAGACGGGCGGGTGAGGACCGACATGGGGCAGATCGAAAGCCTGACCGGCCACCGCTGGGCGCGGCCGACGGCGCCCGCGCTGGAAATGAGGTGGCTGGCCCAGGATCTCGCCGCGGGACTGGCGGACGGTGCCGCGGTGGCCAGTTGGCCGCGGCAGGGAGGAAGCGAGGCTTGGGACAATGCCCCGGCGAACGGTGGCACCGGCACGGTCACCCTGGCCCATGCGGCCACGCCGACGGGGAATGCGGCGGTGGATTTCCCCGGCACGGCGAGGCTGGGCCTGCCGGCGGCGGGGAACCCGGTGAACGGCGAGACCGCCTTCACCGTGGCGATGGTCCTGCGGGCCGATGCCGCGGGGGCCGGTGCCGAGGGGCAGTGGTTCAACAACACCGGATTGCTCGACGCCGAGGAGTCGGGCACCACCAACGACTGGGGGCTGGCGCTTTCCTCGACCGGCAAGCCGGGGCTGGGAATCGGCAATGCGGACACGACGGCCTACGCGCCGGGGGCATCGATCGCCGACGGCCAATGGCACGTGGTGGTCGCGACTTGGGACGGGTCGGAAGTGAGCGGCGACGCGGCGGGCAGCGACCGGAACCTCTCGGTGTATCTCGACGGCGTTTCGAATGTCACAAGGGTCCAGGCGGCGGAGTTCCTGAATGTCGGACGCAATGGCGTTTCGCTCACCCTGGGCGGCAGTCGTCTGGCGTCGCGCTTTTTCGACGGACGCGTGGCCGAAGTCCGCCTCTACCGCGGGGCGCTCGACGACACGGCGGTGTCCGCCCTGATCCGCGAGTTGAAGGACGAGCATGTCGCACCCCAGTTCGATTTCGCCCTCACTTCGCCGCCGAACGGCCGGGCCTTGTTGCCGGCGGGGCAGGGGCTGACCTTGAAGGGCACGGTGGGCGGTGCGTCGACGACGGTATCGATCGTGCAAAGTTCCGGTCCGGCGTCCGCCTCGATCAGTCCGGCCAACGCCCTGCCGTCGCGGCTGACCTTTCCCGCGGCGGGGATCTATCAGTTCACGGTGACCGCCAGCGACGGTTCCACGGTGCGGGCGGAGACGGTAAGGGTCGAAGTGCTGGCACCGGGCGGCACGGGCACGGCGGCGCCGGAGGTGGCGGTTGGAGGCAGCTGGACCACGCAGAACCTCGGCGGCGCGACGACTTCGGGCAGCCAGACTTTCGGTGCGACCACGGCTTCGCTGACCGGATCGGGAGCGGGCTTTCAGGAAGTCAGCGATTCGCTGCGCTTCGCCTGGAAGCCCTTGCGCGGGGACGGTTCGATCACGGCGCGGGTGACCGGGTTCAGCGCGACCAACGGCGGCAATGCCTTCGGCGGCATCATGCTGCGGTCGTCCCTGCTAAGGGAGAGCGCCCATGTGGCCGCGACCGTGCGCAGCGGCGGCGGGCTTCAGTTCTCGCGGCGGCTGGAAGCGGCGGCCTACACCGAGCCGACCAGCCACACGCTGCGGGCCCCGTACTGGGTCCGGGTGAAACGGATCGGCAACGAGTTCACCGGCTACCGCAGCGAGGACGGCGTGAACTGGGTGCAGCAGGGCGTGCCGGTCACCCTGGCGGCGATGCCGGCCGGCGCGCGCTGGGGGCTGGCGGTCACCGGGCACACCAACACTTCGGTGTCGCAGGTGTCGTTCACGAACGTCCTGTTGGAGCCCTTGGCCGGCCAGGCGGCGCCGGGAACCACCTGGACCGGCGGCGACATCGGCGGTGTGGGTGTCGCCGGATCGCACAGCGGCAGCGGGAGCAGCTTCAACGTCAACGGCAGCGGCGCGGACATCTTCGGAACGAGCGACCAGTTCTACTATCTTTCCCAAACTTACAGCGGGGACGCCCAAATGACGGCGCGGGTGGTTTCGCAGGACATGACCGACGTCTGGGCGAAGGCCGGCGTGATGGTCCGCGCCTCGACCGCCGCCGACGCCGTGAACGCGTTCATGGCGGTGACCCCGCGCAACGGGACGCCGTTCCAGAGCCGCGACACCGCGGGCGGATCGACGGCCTCCAACAATGCCGGCAGCTCCTCCTTCGGCGCGCCCTACTGGCTGCGGCTGACCCGCAGCGGGGACAATTTCACCTGCCATCGTTCGACCGACGGCGTGAACTGGTTCCAGCTCGGGCCGGTGGAAACCATCGCCGGGGCCCCGGACACGATGCACGCGGGCCTGCTGGTCGCCTCGCTGAACAACAACGGCAATTCGGTGGCGAACTTCGACCAGGTCTCGCTGGTCGGGAGCGGCGTCGCGGCGGAAGCCGCCGTGCTCGGTCTTGCCGCCGGCCAGAACCCTTCGGTGGCGAACGATTTCCGCCTGATCGCCACGAGCGACCGCCCGGTCACCTGGTCGTGGCAGCAGGTCTCGGGTCCCGGCAGCTTGACCTTCCGCACCCAGAATGCGGCCAACCCTCAGGTGGCGTTCACGCAGCCCGGGACCTACGTCGTGCGGGCCAGCGCCGAGGCCGGCGGCGTGGAGACTTTCGTCGAAAGGAGCTTCACCCTGTCCCTCGACGCGCGCTGGAACTTCAATGCCGACGGCAACGCGGAAGGGTGGTCGCGCGGCGGCGGCACCGGCACCGTGACGGTGGCCGGCGGGCTGCTTTCGGCACCGGTCACCGCGGGCGACCCGCAGGTGCAGAAGCTCGCCGCCTGCTACGTCTCCGGCGACCTCGCGAAGCACGTGATCGTCCGCTACCGCAGCACCGCCACCGGCACCGCGCAGGTCTTCTGGGGCCGGGTGGGGGCGGGGAACATCTCCGGCTCGCGGGTCGTCAATGCGAACTACGGCACCTCTGGTAGTTGGTCGGCGCTGGTTCACAATCCCTCCGCCCACGCCGACTGGGCGGGGCGGCAGATCATCGACTTCCGCTTCGATCCTACCGGCGGGGCGGGCTCGTCGTTCGACATCGACTGGATCGCGCTTTCCGACGGCGATCTCGACGGCGACGGCTTGGGCGATCTGTTAGAAGGCGGCGGCGACACGGACGGGGACGGCTTGCCGAACCTCGACGACCTGGATTCCAACAACGACGGCATCCCCGATTCCCCGAACCCGCCCGCCGACCTGGACGGCGATGGGGCCCCCGATCTGTTAGAAACGGTGCGCTACTGGAACGCCTCGCCGCTCGACGGGACCTGGCAGCTTGCGGCCGCGGATTGGAACACCGGCGTGCTGGGCAGCGGAACCCAAGGGGCGTGGGTTCCCGGCGACGATGCGCGCTTCGACCGGCCGTCGGCCTACACCGTGACGCTCGGCAGCCCGGTCGCGCCCGGACGCCTTTCGGTGCTGGCCGGGCAGGTGACCTTTGCCGGAAGCGGGGCGGTGAACGCCTCCGCGGTGTCGGTGGCGGCGGGATCGACGCTTGCCGCGAGCGGGGACCAGATCTTCCGGAGCGGCACGACCACCCTGACGGTGGACGGAACCTTCACTCCTCTTGCCGCCAGCTCGACCGAAGACCGGGTGGTGGTGCTGCAAGGCGGCGGGCAGATCAACGGCGGGGGCTTGCGGGTCGCCGAGGGCACTTTCGCCGGGGTCATCGGTGGCTCCGCCTCGCTGATCAAGCAGGGCCCGGGCACGCTGCTGCTCACCGGAGCGAACACCTTCAGCGGGGCAAGCACGATCGCCGCCGGGATCCTGCAGGTTGGCAACGGAGGAACGGTCGGTGCCCTCGGCAACGTCGCGATCGCCGGCAGCGGATCGCTGGTGTTCTCGCGCACCGACGCCATCTCCTGGGCCGGTTCGCTTTCCGGCGGCATGGCCCTGACGAAGCTGGGAAGCAACACCCTGACGCTGACCGGCAACCATTCCCACGCCGGGACCACGACCATCGCCGGCGGCACGCTCGAACTGGGCAACGGCGGCATCACCGGCGGTCTCGGCAGCGGACCGGTGGCCAGCAGCGGGGTGCTGCGGGTGAACCGCTCGAACGCGATCTCCCTCGCGGGCAACATCAGCGGCGGCACCCTGGCCAAGTTGGGTGCGGGCACCTTGACCCTCGCCGGCGACAATTCGTTCGGCAGCGGCAACTTCACCCTGGGAAGCGGATCGTCGAATGCAGGCTACCTCCACCTCGCCCATCCGAAGGCGATGGGCAACCACACCAAGATCATCCTGGCCTCCAACACCAGCGGCGTCTCGGGCGTCGAGCTCAGCGGCGGCCATGCCTTCAATCTCGCGATCGATACCGTCGGCCGCAACACGCCGGCCGGTGCCGTGATGCTGCGGAACGTCAGCGGCGACAACCAGTGGCTCGGGCCGGTGACGATCACCTCCGGCGGCGGCGGTTACGAAATCGAGTCGCTGTCCGGCAGGCTCACCCTGGCCGGCAACCTGACGGTCACCCTTGCCACTTCCACCGACCGAAGCGTGATCGTGAAAGGCGCGGGCGACACCGTGGTCACTGGAAACATTTCGGACGGAGCCACCACGCGGATCGCGTTTTCCAAGCAGGGAGGCGGAACGCTGCGCCTGCAGGGCAACAACAGCTATCTCGGTCCGACCAGCGTCGGCGCCGGGTCCATGCTGGTGAACGGATCGCTGGCCAGCAGCGCCACGGTCGCCGGCGGGGCCCTGCTCGGCGGATACGGGACGATCGGCAGCGCGACCTTCACCGGAAGCTCCGCGGCGGCCCGCGCGACCCTTTCGCCCGGCGACGAGGGCGTGGATGCGCTTGCTTCGACCGGCACCGTGACGCTCGGCGCGCATTCATCCTTCGTCTGCGAGATCAGCGGCTGGGGGGCGGCGGAAAGCGATGCCCTCAACGTGGCGAACCTCGTTCTAACAGCCACCCCCGCGGCACCGCTGCAATTGGTCGTCCGGCCGCTCGGCCTGGACTTCAATGCGGCGGTCTCGCAAGCGTTTCCGATCGCCACGGCCAGCGGCGGCATCAGCGGGTTCAATCCGGCGGCGATCGCGCTCGATACCACGGCGATGAGCCCGCTGGCCGGCACCTGGTCGGTCCGGCAGTCGGGGCAGGTGCTCGAGCTGGTCTACACCCACGATCCCTACGCCGCCTGGATCGCCGGCTATCCCTCGATTTCCGATCCGTTGCCGGCCGCGGACCCCGACGGCGACGGCTGGAGCAACGAGGACGAGCGGGTGAACGGCACCGACCCGACGAATCCCGGTTCCCGTTTCACGGCGGAACTCGTGCCGGGCGGGATCGGCTTCGAACGGCTTGCGAACCGCGTTTACGAAGTTCGGACGTCCACTTCGCTCGGAGGCGCATGGGATCTGCACGCCGTGGCTCCGGCCGGCACCGGATGGATCGTCATTCCCCTGATGGAGAATGGCGGGCCGCGGCGTTTTTATCGCGTGGTCGTGACCCTTGTCCCCTGATTCCTTTTCCCATGAACCTGCTGCCCGCCATCCTCGCCGGAGTCCTCGTTTTCACCGCCACCGCGAGCGCCCGTCTGCCGAACCTCGTGGCCGGCTCGGAGAAGAGCGCCTTGTCATCGTTTTTCCTGCCGCCGGTCCGCGTCGTCTGGAGCAGCGGGGAAGGGGTGGCCAACGCCGACAAGCTGCTGGAGCCCAAGCCCGGCCAGGCTGTCCTGAAGGACCCCGCGCCGCCGCTGGTGCTGAAGGGCAAGTCCGGCGTGATCCTCGACTTCGGGGTGGAGATCTCCGGCGATCTCGAACTCATCACGCCGATCACCGAGTCGAAGGACATGCCGTCGGTCCGCATCCGCTTCGGCGAGTCGGTGGCGGAAACCTCCGCCGAGATCGGCGAGCGCGGCGCGCAGAACGATCATGCCCTGCGCGACTTCAACGTGAAGCTGCCCTGGCTCGGCAAGACCACCGTCGGCCCCAGCGGCTACCGATTTGTGCGGATCGACGGCATCGACGAGAAGTCCGAAGTCCGCATCTCCCAGATCCGCGCGGTCCTCAAACTACGGGATGTGCCGTACGTCGGTTCCTTCCGCTGCTCCGACGAGCGGCTCGACCGCATCTGGCAGACCGGGGCGTGGACCGTGCACCTCAACATGCAGGATTACCTGTGGGACGGCGTGAAGCGCGACCGGCTGGTGTGGCTGGGCGACATGCACCCGGAGGTCTCGGTGATCAACGCGGTCTTCGGGGCCAACGAGGTCGTGCCCCGTAGCCTCGACATGACCCGCGACATCACGCCGGTCACGGAGTGGATGAACGGGATCAGCTCCTACTCGATGTGGTGGATCCTGATCCACGAGGACTGGTTCACCCATCACGGCGACCTCGCCTATCTCAAGCAGCAGCAGCCTTACTTGACGGCCTTGCTCAAGCGGTTGGCCGGTTTCGTCGACAAGGACGGCCGCGAGACGCTGGACGGCATGCGCTTCCTCGATTGGCCGACCTTCGAGAACAAGACGGCGGTCCACGAGGGCTTGCAGGCGATGATGCATCTCACGATGGAAAGCGGCGCGCGGCAGATGGCCCTGCTGGGCGATGCGGAGACCGCCGCGCTCTGCACCGCCACCGCGGCGAGGCTCAAGCGCCATGTCCCCGAGGCCTCCGGCCGCAAGTCGCCCGCCGCCTTGCTCGCGCTGGCCGGGCTGCGCGAGCCGGCCGAAGTCGCGAAGGTCCTGGCCAAGGACGGGCCGAAGGATCTCAGCACCTTCTACGGCTTCTACGTGCTGAACGCCCTCGCCAAGGCCGGCGAGATCGACACCGGCCTCGATTTCATCAGCCGCTACTGGGGCGGCATGCTTGACTTCGGCGCGACCACCTTCTGGGAGGACTTCGATCTCGCGTGGACGGAGAACGCGGGGCGCATCGACGAACCCGTGCCGCCCGGCAAGAAGGACCTGCACGGCGACTTCGGCGCGCATTGCTACGTCGGATTCCGGCACAGCTTTTGCCACGGCTGGGCCGGCGGGCCGACCGCCTGGCTGAGCCGGAACGTGCTCGGCGTGAGTCCTGCCGAACCGGGATTCGCCAAGGTGCGGATCGAACCGAAGCTCGGCCGCCTCCAGTGGGCGGAGGGCAGCTACCCGACCCCGAAAGGGCCGGTCCGCGTGCGTCACGAGAAACAGCCGGACGGCAGCATCAAGAGCGACATCACGCTGCCGCCGGGCGTCGTCCGGGTCCCCTGAACGATGGAGCCGGCCTTTTCCATCGCGATCCGCCGGCCTTTCGGCAGGGCGATCCTCGCGCTGCTTCTTTCCAGCGCGGCATCCTCGCGGGGCGCGGAGCACGAGGTCGGCCACTGGCTGGCCAGCCGCCTGTCGGACGAGTTCGTGGCCACCGAACGGCGGCTCGGCGAGATCGCGGGGGCAATGCACGGGATGCCGGTGATGCCGGACCTCGACGCGCTCGGGACCCACGGTTTCCACTCGAATTTCACCGGCGACTCCGAAAGCAACTGGTTCGAGGTTTCCTGGGACCGGCCGCGCCGGATCGACGGGCTGGCGATGATCCCGACGCGGCTCTCGACCCAAAGCGGACGGCGCTCGAACTACGGGCTGCCGAAGCGCCTGCGGATCGAGGCGCTGTTGCCGGGAGCGACCGGCCGGGTGACGCTGGCGGAGGTCGCGGACACGCGTCTCGACCTGCGGCGGGGCGATCCGGTTTTCGTCGGGCTGGAGGCGGTCGAGGTGCTCGCGCTGCGCTTCATCCCGGTCGATCTCCCGACCTTGCCGGGCAAGACGGTGCGCTTTTTCTCGCTGGCCGAGTTGATGGTTTTCGACGGTCCGGAGAACATCGCGGGGACGGGTCGCTTCAGCGCGAACTTCAGCATCGACACCGAGGTCGGCTGGAACATCGGCTACCTGGTCGACGGCCAGTCGCCGCTCGGACCTGCGGAGATGCCGGAGCCCGGGCTCAGCCTCGGCTGGCACGGCGATCCCGTGCAGAGCGACCTGATTCCCACGTGGGCGCAGATCGACCTCGGCGAAGCGCGGGAATTCGATGCGATCCGCGTGATCGCCGCCCGCGGCGACGCGCCGATCAAGGGGCCGGGCTTCGGCTTTCCCGTGCGGTTCCGCTTGGAGACGACGGACGACCCGGCGAAGGGACCGTGGACCGCCTTGTGGGAAACCGGGGAAAGGGATCACCCCAATCCGGGCTACAATCCGGTGACCTTCCGCTTCGCTCCTGCCCGCGGCCGCTTCGTCCGACTGACCGCGCTGAAGCTGCACCAACCCGACCGATTTACCACCCCGCGGGTCCTTCTTTCGGAACTCGAGGTGCTTCAGGACGGGCGCAATCTCGCGCTCGGCAGGAAGGTGGAGACGCCCGATCGAAGCGCGAGCATCCCGCACGATGCCCGGCGCATCTGGTCGCGCGCCGGACTCACCGACGGCTATTCGTCGACCGGCCGGCTGATGCCCGAGCGCGAGTGGGTGTCGAGCCTGTCGCGGCGCTTCGACCTGCTTTGCGAACAGCAGGCGCTGACCCAGTTGCGCGCGCGTTTGATCGAACGCCACCACCGGCTCTTCCTCCTCGTTTGTTTCGGCAGCCTCTTCGCCACGGTGCTCGGCCTGGCCGTGTGGCAGGTGCGGACCCGCCTTGCGAGCCGCCGCCAGGTTGCGCGGCTCCGGCGCAGGATCTCGTCGGATCTTCACGACGAAGTGGGTTCGACGCTGGCGACCATCGCCCTGCTCTCCGATCTGCCGCCGGCCTCCGGCACGCTGGGAGAGATCAACCGGCTGGCCCGCGAAAGCTCGGAATCGCTGAGCGAGATCGTGGAGCTGACCTTGGCCCGCGGCAGGCTCCGCAAGCCGCTGGTCGAGCGCCTGCGGGACATCGCCTCGGTCATGCTGCGCGACCACCGGTGGAGCTTCGAAGGCGGCGAGGTGCCCGAGCTTCACCTCGAGCAAAGGCGCAACCTCGTGTTCTTCTTCAAGGAGGCGCTGCACAACATCCTCCGCCACGCCAGGGCCGGCGAGGTCGACATCCGCTTCCGCACGGAAGACGGGGCGGTCGAGCTTTCGATCCGCGACGACGGGCGCGGCATGGATCCCGGGCAGGCGGCGGAAGGCGGCTTGCACACGCTCCGGCAGCGCGCCGAATCATTGCGCGGCGATCTCGAGGTTGAAAGCCGGCCCGGCGCGGGGACCCGGCTCGTGCTCCGTTTCCGCCCCTTCTCTCCTTCCGCGAAATGAACCCGCCGCTCCGACACGCCTGCGTCATCGAGGACCACCCCGACTACCGCCGCGCCCTCCAGCAGGCCATCGAGTCGAGCCCCTCCCTCTGCTGCAAGCTGGCCTTTCCCTCGATCGAGACCTTCCTCGAGGGCACCCGGCCCGACATGCCGCTGGAAGTCGTGCTGCTCGACCTCGGGCTGCCGGGCATGCACGGGCTCGACGGCATCGCCGAGATCCGCAAGCGCTTCCCCAAGGCCCGCATCCTCGTGATCACCGTTTACGATCACAAGCCGGTGGTGCTCCAGGCCCTCGCGGCCGGCGCCAGCGGCTACCTTCTCAAGGCGGACCGGCTCGACACGATCCTGCGCGGCATCGAGGAGGTGCTCGACGGCGGTGCCCCGCTCAACAGCCACATCGCGCGGATGATCCTCACCACCTTCAACGCGGTGCGGCCGGTGGAAGCGGAGATCGATCTCACCGAGCGCGAACGGGAGACCCTTTCGCTGCTGGCGAAGGGGCTCATCAAGAAGGAAATCGCCGAGCGGATGGGCGTCTCCTACCACACCGTGGACACCCACGTGCGGAACATCTACGGCAAGCTGCAGGTGCACAACTTGTCGGGCGCGGTGGCCAAGGCGATCCAGCTTGGATTGACCTGAAGGTCGGGGGCGGAGGTTCTCCTCCCGTGAATGCGGGAAGCATTAAGGAAACGTTTCCTGAAAGCATCGGGCCGTGGGGAGTTCGCTCCCGGTCGATGCCCTGAGTGGAGTGGACCGGGAATTCCGTCGTTCCCCGCTTCGCGAACATGAAAACCCGAAGAACCCTCCGTCGTCTGACTTTTCCTCTGGGCTACGCCTGCCTTGCCAGCGGTCCTTTGCTTGCTGTCCCGCTTCATTGGGATGGCACTTCCACCACGGCCGATGCGGATGGCGGAGCCGGCACTTGGGACACCACGACTTCCAACTGGGACAGCCTGGCGATTGGAGGCACCGACAGCTCTTGGCCGGCCCTCAGCACCGGCGACGACGACGCCGTGTTCGGCGGCTTGGCCGGCACCGTGAACATCGCTCCCGGCGGCGTGGTTGCCAACGATCTAACCTTCAATACCGCCAACTACATCCTGTCGGGCGGACCGCTCACCCTGGATGGCACCACCCCGACCATCACCAACGCGGTGACCGCGACCATCAACTCCAACCTGGTCGGAAGCGCCGGCCTGACCAAGTCGGGCAACGGGACCCTGGTGCTCGGCGGGACCAATAGCGGCATCTCCGGCGCGCTGGTGATCGGCGGCGCGACCAGCGGCAACAACGGCGGCGTCCAAGTCCAGTCGAACGCCGCCTTCGGGGGCTTCACTTCGGTCGATATCCAGGCCAACTCCTTCCTCAACCTCAGCGGGGTGACCATCGGTTCCGCAGTCCCCATCTCGGTTGCGGGAGGTGGAGGAACGTCCGCCCCCCAAGGTGCCATCAAGGGCCTGACCGGGGTCAATGTCGTCAACAGCGCCGTGACGCTCGCCGACGGTGGAGTGCGCGTCGGCAACCTTGGCACCTCTCTCACGTTCAACGGCGCGGTCACCGCCGCCGTCGGTTCCGGGCGCGGCATGCTGATCCGCATCGGCAACAACCAGGGCGTGGTTTTCACCAATACCGGCAACTACTGGGAGGGCACCACCACGCTGGGGGAAGGCTCCGTGTACTTCCAATCCGGCGCGCTTCCCACGGCGACCAATCTGGTGCTCGCAGGTTCCGGAAACACCTGGCTGGAGACGAACGGCACCTTCAACCGGGCGATCGGCACCGCTGCCGGTCAGGTCCAGTTCAATGCCACCGCCGGCCGCATCAATGGCATGTCTGCCCGCGGTGGTGATCTTTCGGTCAACTTCGGCGGCGGCACGGCCCTGACCTGGGGCACCACTCCGAATTTCAATCCCGGGATCCTGGGCCTCGCCGGGACCAATGCCACCGGCACGCTGACCCTCCAGAACAACATCAACCTCGGTGCCGCGACCCGCACGATCAACGTCGAGAACGGCAGTGCCGACGTGGACGCCCGCATCACCGGCAATCTCACCAACGGCGTGCTCACCAAGACGGGCGGAGGCACCTTGACCCTTGCCGGAACGAACAGTTTCACCTCGGGCACCCTGACCTTCGGCGCCGCCAGCACGAACCTCGGGGCGATCCGGTTGGAGAGCAATTCGGCGCTCGGCGGCGTCACCGCCATCGCGGGCAATTCGGGCACCGGCGGCGCGCAGGCGCGCATCGAACTCGCCAACAACGTCAACATCGCCGGCATCGAGTACCGCGCCGGTGGTCGCCAGAATCCGACCACCACCGGAGCCGCCATCGTCAACGTCTCCGGCGACAATACCTGGGGCGGAACCATCCGGATCAGCAACACGGGCGGCTCCTATGGGATCCGTTCCGACAGCGGCCAGCTGACCATCGCCGGAACGCTTCAAAACGGGATCGGTTCCGATCGCCTTTGGGAATTGACCGGGGCGGGCAATTTCCTGGTTTCCGGCAACATCGTCAACGGGAGCACCGGCGGTCTTTCGATCACCAAGTCCGGCAACGGAACCATGACGGTCACCGGCACCGGCAATACCTACTCCCTGGGCACCACGATCAGCGCCGGCACCTTCCTCGCCAACAATGCGTCGGGCTCCGCGACCGGCAGCGGCGCGGTGACGGTGAACGGCGGCACCCTTGGTGGCACCGGCGCACTCACCGGTGCGGTCACCGTCAATTCCACCGGCATCCTCGCCGCGGGTGCTTCGATCGAATCCCTCGCGACCGGCGCGCTGACCTTCAACAACGCATCGACGTTCCTTTACGAACTCAACACGACCACCGCGCAGGGCGACCTTGTCGATGTCAATGGCAACCTCGATCTCAACGGCACCGTCACCCTGAGCCTGCTCGACCTCGGAGCCGGTGCGGCGCTCGCCAACAACTCGAAGTTCGCACTGATCAGCTATGCCGGCACCTGGACGCCGGGGGACATCTTCAACGGCTATGCCGATGACAGCGTCTTCACGCTCTTCGGCAACGAGTGGCTCATCAATTACAACGACAGCTCCGCGGGATCGCTCAACGGAGGTGCATTCGCCAACGCCGTCACCCTCACCGTGGTGCCGGAACCCGGTGCGGTCCTGCTCGGAGGCCTGGGCTTGCTGGCCCTGCTGCGCCGCCGCCGCTGAGCCCCGCCAATCGGTTTTCAATTCAACAACACGATCCGACTCCAACCCATGAAACTCCGCTCTAACCATATTGGCAGCCTTGCGCTGTCGCTCGTCTCGCTCAGTTCGCTGCAAGCCGCCACCCTTCACTGGGATGGCAGCGACACCGGACCCGATGCCAACGGCGGCACGGGCAACTGGGACACCGCGACCGCCAACTGGGACGATGCCGCCACCGCCGGGAATCCCTTCTCCTGGCCCGGAGTCACTTCGGGCAATGACGACGCGGTCTTCGGCGGCCTGGCCGGCACCGTGACCATCGATGCCCTCGGCGTTGCGGCCAACGACATCACCTTCAACACCGCGAACTACATCATCGGTGGCGGCAACCTGACGGTGGACTCGGTCGACCCCGACGGGCCGGATCCTCTTCTGCCGCCCGCGCCGGTGATCACCAACGGGGTCGCCGCCACGATCAACGCCAACCTGGTCGGCGTCTTCGGCCTCACCAAGTCCGGCAACGGAACGCTCACCCTCGGCGGCACCAACTCGGGCCTGAGCGGGCCGCTCACCGTCAGCGGTGCGACCACCGGCAACAACGGCGGCATCACCTTCAACGGGGCGGCCTCGTTCGCGAACTTCTCGTCGGTGGATGTCCAGAACAACAGCTTCATCAACCTTTCGGGCGTAACAGTACCCTCGACGGTCCCGGTGAAGATCGCCGGTGGTGGCGGCACCGCGGCCCCGCAGGGCGCCATCAAGGGCACAGCCGGCGTGAACTCGGTGGAAGGAAGCATCTCGATCGAAAACAACGCCGCGCGCATCGGCAACCTCGGGACCTCGCTGACCATCGCCGGCCCGATGACCGCGGCGACGGGTTCGGGCTTTGGCATCCTGATCCGTGTGGCCGCGAACCAGGGCGTGATCTTTTCCAACGCCACGAACTCGTGGGAGGGGACAACCATCCTCGCCGACGGGTCGGTCTATTTCCAGCCGGGCACGCTTCCGGCCGGCACCAACCTTTCCATGGCCGGATCGGGGAACTCGTGGTTCGAAACGAATGGCAGCTTCACCCGGGCCATCGGCACGGCGGCCGGTGAAGTCCAGTTCAATGCCACCGCCAACCGGATCAACGGCTTCTCCGCCCGCGGCGGGGACCTGTCGGTGAACCTCGGCGGCGCCGCGGCCGCCCTGACCTGGGGCGTCGCTCCTTTCAACCCCGGAGCCCTCGGACTGGCCGGTGCGAACGCGACGGGCACCCTTTCCTGGGAAAACCCGCTCGATCTCGGGGCCGCCACGCGGATCATCGATGTCGCCAACGGCACGGCGGCGGTCGATGCCCGGATCGGGGTGCCGCTCACCAACGGACTGCTGAACAAGACCGGCAGCGGCGTGCTCGCGCTTTCCGCCGCGAACAATTTCACAACACCCACCATGGTCTTCGGCGCCACCAGCGCGAACCGGGGTGCGATCCGGATCGAGAACGGCAGCGCGCTGACCGGCGTGACGCTGGTGGACATGAACTCCTCGGTGAACTCGACGGCGCGCTCCCGAATCGAGCTCGTCGGCGGAGTGACGGTGAGCGGCGTCGACATCCGCACCGGCGGCCGCGGCGACGTGGCCGGCGACGGCGCGGCGCTTGCGAACATCTCCGGCAACAACACCTGGGGCGGGGTGATCCGCATCAGCAACACCGGCGGCTCCTACGGCATCCGCAGCGACGCCGACACGCTGACGCTTTCGGGCACCCTCCAGAACGGCATCGGCTCGAACCGCGACTGGGCCATCGGCGGTGCCGGTGACATCACGATCTCCGGCAATGTCATCAACGGCGGGGTTTCCGGCCTCAGCCTCACCAAGCATGGCGCGGGCACTCTCCGCCTCACCGGCACCGGGAACACCTACAGCCTGGGAACCACGATTTCCGGCGGCACGGTGCAGGTCGGCGAAGGGGCCTCCGCCGGCGGCCTCGGAACCGGTCCGGTGGTGAACAACTCGATCCTGATCTTCGACGGGACCGAAGACCTCACGGTGCCCGGCGCGGTTTCCGGCACCGGAACGCTCACCAAGCGGGGAGAGGGATCGGTCACGCTTTCCGGAACCACGGTCAGCCATACCGGCGCGACCTCCATTGAAGACGGCAGCCTGATCGTCAACAGCGACGCCACGGCCGCCACCGGCGGGGTCAGCGTCGGCAACGGCATCGGTGCCGCGGACAGCGCGATCCTCGGCGGGACGGGCACCGTGGGCGGGAACATCACCGTCGGCAGCGACGGGGCGATCGCTCCCGGGGCCGGTGTCGGCACCCTCGGCCTGACCGGGCCGGTGGCTCTCTCCGGTTCGCTCCTGATCGAGCTTGGCAACACGGCGGGCGACCGCCTGAACGTCGGCGGCAATCTGGACATCACCGGTGCCGCGCTGAAGATCACCACGCTGCCGGGCGGTCCCGGCGCCGCGGAATACATCATCGCCACCTTCGACAGCCTGACCGGCGCGGCCTTCGCCTCGGTCTCGGGCGTTCCGGCCAACTACGAGCTGGAATACGATCTCACCAACAAGCGGATCCGGCTCTTCTCGACCGTGACCCCGGGCTTTGCCGCGTGGATCGGCACTTACACCGTCGCCGACCCTGCCGCAGGTGCGGACCCGGACTTCGACGGCCTCTCCAACGCCGTGGAATACGTGATCGGCGGGGATCCCTCGGTGGCCTCGCGTGCCGGGGCTCCGAGCGCCTCGCTGGCGGGGAACGATCTCGTCTTCACCTTCACGCGGGTCGACAGTTCGGAAACGCCCGACCTGACCCTGACCGTGGAGGCCGGCACCACGCTGTCGGCCTGGCCCGAGGTCTTCGTGATCGGCGCCAACAATGCCACTTCCACTCCCGGGGTGGACATCCAGGAGAACGCCGCCGCCGCCGACACGGTCACGGTGACCATTCCGAAAGCCGGCGAACTGAAGAAGTTCGCCCGCCTCAAGGCCACGATCGCCCCCTGATCTTGCGCGGGTTTTCCCGCGAGCACGGGTTGCCGGCGCCCCGGGGGGGACGTCGGCAACCCTCCGTCGCTGCGGCGGTCCGGGGCGTTGACACGGAGATTCCTTCCTGCGGCGGATGGAAAGCGTCGGGATGCGCGTAGTGTCACGACCATGAAATCCCGAATTCTCTCCCTGGCCGCCGGCCTGCTGTCGATGTCCGCCCTTTCGGCCGATCCGATGGAGCCGATCGATCCCGCCAAGTACAAAGCCCCCGTCAAGGTCGCCTGCGTCGGCGACAGCATCACCCAGGGCTCCGGTGCCGGTCCCGGGAAGTCCTATCCGGCCCAGCTCCAGGAGATGCTGGGCGACCAGTGGAAGGTCGGCAACTTCGGCGTCAGCGGCCGCACGCTGCTCAAGAAGGGCGACTTCCCCTACTGGAAGGAGAAGAAGTATCAGGAAGCCATGCAGTTCCTGCCCGACGTCGTGATCATCATGCTCGGCACGAACGACACCAAGCCGCAGAACTTCGAGCACGAGAAGGAGTTCTCCGACGACTACGCGGAGCTGGTGAACTCGTTCCAGGGTCTCGCCAGCGAGCCGAAGATCTACGTCTGCCGGCCCTGCCCGGTTCCCGAGCCGGGGAACTTCAAGATCAACGACAAGAACCTTCAGGTTTACATCAAGAAGGTGAACGCGCTGGCCGAAGAGATGAACCTCGGCGTCATCGACATGCACAAGGCCCTCGTGGACAAGCCGAAGCTGCTGCCCGACCGGGTGCACCCGAATGCCGAAGGCGCCGGCGAGATGGCCAAGGCGGCTTACAAGGCGCTGACCGGCAAAGAGGCACCGAAGGCCGTTGCGAAGTAAGAGGGCGGGACAACGAAACGAGCGAAACGAGCGAAACGAGCGAAAGAAGAAGGGGAGCCCAATGGGTTCCCATTTGGCTGTTTCACTTTCGTTCGTTTCGTCCCTTTCGTTGTTCCGAATGCCTTTCTCCCATCCCATGAAGACGCTCCTCCCCGCGTTGTCCGCCTTTCTTCTGCACCAAACCAGCGCGGTGGAACTCCCGGATCCTCTGGTCTGCATCGATGGGAGCAGGATCACCACCGCCGCCGAATGGCGTGAGAAGCGGCGGCCGGAACTGCTCGAGCTTTTCACTCGCGAGATCTACGGCCGGAATCCGGGCCGGCCGGAGAAGCTGGTCGCCGAGGTCTTCGACCGCGATCCGGCGGCGCTTGGCGGCAAGGCGACGCGGATCCAGATCGCCATCCATCCCGGCGGCAAGCCCGGTCCGAGGATGGACCTGCTGGTCTACGTGCCCAACGGCACGAAGGGGCCGGTGCCCGCGATCCTCGGCCTGAATTTCTGGGGCAACCACTCGATCCACAAGGACCCCGGCATCCGCTTGACCGAAAGCTGGGTCGAGGAGAAGGCCGGTCATTACGCCGATCTAACAGGCGTGAGGAACAACCGCGCCACCGAGGCCTCCCGCGGCGGCAATTCCAGGCAGTGGCCGGTCGAAGAGATCCTGTCCCGCGGCTATGCCCTGGCCACGATCTACCGCGAGGACGTCGCCGCCGATCACGAGCCGCACTTCGCCAGCGGCGTGCATCCGCTGTTTCCGGAACTCCAGAAAGGGGACGACAACTTCGGCGGCATTGCCGCCTGGGCCTGGGCTCTGAGCCGCGGCCTGGATGCCTTGGAAAAGGAGCCCGCCATCGATGCCAGGCGTGTCGCGGTGTTCGGCTTCTCCCGCCTCGGCAAGGCCGCGCTGTGGGCCGGGGCGAGCGACGAGCGCTTCGCGATGGTCATCAGCAACGAGTCCGGCGCGGGCGGTGCGAAGTTGTTCCGCCGCGGGGTGGGGGAGGACATCGCGCGGCTCAACACCGTCTTCCCGCACTGGTTCGCGAAGAGTTTCCGGAAATACAACGGCAAGGACAAGGAGCTGCCCTTCGACCAGCACTTCGTCATGTCGCTGATCGCGCCGCGGCCGCTGTATGTCGCCAGCGCGATTGACGACAAGCACGCGGACCCCGAGGGCGAGTTCGCCGGGGCCAAGGCGGCGGAGCCCGTTTACCGGCTGTTAGGCGCGGACGGCTTGCCTGCCGAGAGCTGGCCCGCGGCGGACACCAGCGTCCAAGGCGGCATCGGCTATCATGTTCGCAGCGGCATCCACGACGTTCTGCCCTTCGATTGGAAGTGCTACCTCGACTTCGCGGACAAGCATTTGAAGTGAGCGGGAGAGGCCGCCACGAACTTCATTTCACTTCCGCTTCATCAGGCTTTCATCGGAAAGGCCTGCCATCCCGCCGATGAAGATCGCCTTGCCTGCCACCGGACCTCTTGGAGCGCTCAGCCGCCGCCGCGCGCTGCGCTTGCTGGTTGGCGGAACCGCCGCGGCATTCACCGATGCCTTCCTGATCGAGCCCCGGCTCTTGTGGGTGAACCGGGAGGACATCCGCTGCCGCAACCTGCCGCCGGGACTGGACGGACTGCGGGTCGGGGTGCTCGCCGACTTCCATTTCCGGCCGGAGGAGGACGCGGCGTTGCTGGAGAAAGTCGCGTCACGGGTGAATGCGGAGAACCTCGACCTGCTTGCCCTGGCCGGGGACTACGTGACCCATGGAAGCGAGGTGTTGCCCCCCTTGCTCGAGCAGCTCGGGCGGATCCGGACCCGGCACGGCGTGTTCGCGGTGATGGGCAATCACGACGGCTGGCATGCCGGACGGGATCCGGTGCGGCGAGTGTTCGAGAAGGCTGGCATCTCGTTTCTCATCAACGGCAACAGCCAGCTCCGCATCCGGGGCGAGACGCTCGCGGTGGCGGGCACCGATTTCGTCTGGCTGGGCAAGCCGGATCCCGCCGCGACCTTGAAAGGGATCGCCGCCTCGACGCCGGTGCTCGCGCTGGTGCACGAGCCGGATTATTTCGATGTCATGGCGGCGCGGCGCGACCTCCTGCTGCAAGTGTCCGGTCACACCCACGGCGGGCAATGCCGGGTGCCGCTTGCCGGTTACGCGCCGGTCAAGGTCGACCACGGGCGGAAGTACATCAAAGGCAGCATTGCCCGCGGCGGCTCGAATCTCTTCGTGACCAGCGGCGTTGGCACCGTCGGACTCCGCGTCCGCTTCGCCTGCCCGCCCGAACTCGCGGTGCTGACCCTGCGTCCGGCGGAGGGAGCTTGAAGGGCGGCCACCCCACGCGATCGCGTAATGGCCTGAATGTCGAACTTCCCGGATAGTAAGGCCGTCCTAGGAAACCTACACACCTTCCCAGGGACCCACGCACAACACTAACCCCCTGTTCCCCATGTCCCCGCAACCAAGGTCGGGACGCCTGGCGCTTGCCGCCACGGCCCCCGCTTGTCCGCTGACCCGCCCGCTCCCACTGGCGGCCGCCGCCTCGACCCGGACGAACTTCCGGTCCGGGCGTTTCATCTGTCCGGCCGATGCGCCGGCATTGCCGTTCGTTCCCTTCGTCTTCAAAAGCACCCGTGAGATCCGGGCGATGCTTTCGGAGCGCCGGGCCCGCTCGAACCGTCCTCGCCACCGCCCGCCGCTGGCCCTCGCGTTGTTCGGCCTGTTGGCCTCGCTGCTGGCCGCCATGACCAGTTCGCCCGCCGGCGAGTCGGCCCTCACGGCCGCCGTTCCGGTGATCCAGCGCAGCGCCAGCGAACTCGAAGTGGCGCTGGTCGATGCCTTCGCCCGCGAGCACGGCCTCTGCGAACTGAGTTTCAACGACGCGGCCGAACGCTGACCGCCACGACCCGGGACGAGTCCGGAAAGTGCTACGGGTCCGCCCGGAGACCTTTCCGGTCCGTCCTTGCCCGCCGGCTCAAGCCTCGGCCATCACCGCCGGGGCCGCCGGCGCGGCCGTGGGATCGGGCAGGGCCTCGACCGGCCGGACGAAGAAATTCTCCGCCTCCAGCTTCATCCAGACGCGCATGCCGTGGAACAGGTGGCGCACCGCCTTGGTGTTCGCCTCGAAGGGAATGCGCAGCAGGTGACGGTGCTTCAGGTTGTTCTTGCCGTAGGTCCCGGCAGCGAGGCGTTTGCGGGCGATGACCTCGAGCCGCCGGTTGTAGAAGGCCATGAAGCGGGCGAAGATCGCGCCGCCGGGGCCGTTGTAAGGCATGGTGGAGTACTCGCGGTCGGCATCGGCATAGACCGCGCGGACCGGGCCGATGAAGTAGGTGGCGATGTCCATCAGAAAGGCCGCGTGCATCAGGTCGGCGTCGCCCAGATACTGGTACTTGTTTTTGTAGAGGGCATGGTACCAACGCTGGTACGACTGCGGGTAGATCATGTTGTGATGGTCCAGCGCCATCTTCACGCATTCGCCGTCGAGCGCCTTGAGCAGGATCTTGTGGGCCGCGTAGGTCGCGTGGGAACAGTAGTCGAGACCCTGCGAGTAAAGCGGGTCCATGAATCCGGCCGCATCCCCGGCGAGGATCCAGCCGTCGCCGCAGACCTCGGTGGAATAGTAGGGGAGATACTTGTAGATCCGCGCGTCGTTCTCGACCGGCACGGCATCCTTGAACATGAGCTTGCCGACGGGCTGGGCGGTGAGGTGCCGCTTGACGCGGTCGCCCACCGGGCCTTCGGAAGGCGGCGCGAAGAGGCGCTCGTCCCAGGTGACCCCGGCGGAGAAGTCGCCGTTGGAAAGCGGGATGATCCACGACCACCAGCCGCGGCCCATCAGGTGGTTGGTGGCGCTGGCGCGTGCGACGCTGGGGCCTTCCTTCAGGCAGGGCGCCTCCACCCGGGCCTCGTGGCTGTCCAGGCTGAGCACGTTGCTGAAGCGCACCCACATCGAGTGGACCGGATGGCTTTCCAGCCGCCGCCAGGTCCCGCGCTGGCGCGCCACCAGGCTGGCCTTGCCGGAGCAATCCGCGACCCATCCGGCGGTGAAGGTTTTCGTCTGCCCCTCGTGCTTGAGGACCACGACGTTCTTGCCGGCCCCGTTCAATTCGAAGGACTTGATGGACGCCGGGCGCAGCACCGTGCAGCCGGCCTTCTCCGCCAGCTCCAGCAGGTGGAGGTCGAGCTTCGAGCGGTCGAGCTGGTAGGTGGGCAGCCGGGCCTGGGTGTTCGGCCCGATCTCGGCGCAGCAGTTCGGGCAATCGTTGTCGGGCGTGGTGAACCACATCCGCAGGCCGTGCTTCTGGAAATGCTCGCAGGACAGGTAGTGCGAAAGCCCCAGGACCTTGGTCAGGAAACAGCCGGCGACCTCCGAGGTCGATTCGCCGACCTTGCGGTCGAAGACTTCCGACTTCTCGACGATCAGCACGCGGGTCTGCGGCCGGGCCCGCTTCAGCAGCAGGCCGAGCGCGGAGCCGGAAAAAGCCCCGCCGAAAATCACGACATCGTAGTCGGTGGCGGGGGCGTCGCTGCGGGCGGAATCGTGGCTGACCATGGCTTGAACGGCGCAAGTGTAGCCGCTTCCGGCAAGCGGGCAACCCGTCAAAGCGCCGGATCGGAACTTCCTCCGGCTTGCGCGGGGTCGGGCCTGGTGAAGGGCCTCGTGTACCAGTCGATGCCCCTTTTCACCCGCGCGACGAGATCCTCGACCGCCAGGTAGGCGGAGGGGACCAGCAGCAGGGTGATGAAGGTGCCGAACAGCATGCCGAAGCCGATCGATACCGCCATCGGGTTCAGGAACTGGGCCTCGGGCGATTTGTCGAAGATCGTGGGGATCAGACCGACGAAGGTGGTCGTGGAGGTCAGGAAAATCGGCCGGAAGCGCCGGATGCCGGACTGGACCACCGCGTCGAAGAGGTCCATGCCCTCGCGGCGGCGCTGGTTGATGAAATCGACCATCACCAGCGAGTCGTTGATCGCCACCCCGGCGAGCGCCAGCAGGCCGAAGATGGAGAGGTAGGACGGCGTGATGTCCATGATCAGATGGCCGAACAACGCGCCGAGCACCGCGTAGGGGATGGCGATCATCACGAAGACCGGCTGGAGGATCGAGCGGAAGGGGATCGCCAGCAGCAGATAGAGCGCGACCAGTAGCGAGATGCCCATGACCCAGAAGCGGATGCCGGTTTCGCGGTGCTCCTTGATGTAGCCTTCGAAGCGCCAGCTCAGCTCCGGGTGGCCTTGCAGCAGGGCGTTGATCCGCGGCTCGATGGAATCGGCGATGGCCACCACGTCGACGGTCTCGTCGGACGGCTTGGCCGAGACCGATCCGACCTGCGCCCCGTCGCGGCGCTCGATGTCGGACTGGGCCTTCTCGAAGCGGGCGTCGGCCACCGAGCGGAACGGCGCGGCCCCGCCGTCCGGGGTGAGCACTCGCATTTCCTCGAGCGTGTGCAGCGACTGGCGTTGCTCAAGCGGCAGCCGGACCATCACGCGGACATCGTCGCGGCCGCGCTGCATGCGCTGCGCTTCCTCGCCGAAGAAGGCCGCGCGGACCTGCGATGCCAGCTCGCGCTGGGTCAGTCCCAGCGCCTCGCCTTCCGGACGGATCGTCACGTGGAGCTCGTCGCGCATCCGCGAATCGTTGCTCCACGCGTCCTGGATTCCCGGGTAGGACTCGAGAAGGGCGGTGATCTGGTCGGTGATGACTTCTTTCTCCGGGGTGGCGGGGCCGCGGAGCTCGATCTCGATCGCTTCAAGCTCGTCATCGTTGCCGCCCCCGCGGAAGCCGCCGCCGGAGTCGCCGGAAATCCAGAATTGCTGGGCATCCTTGAGCTCGCCGACCAGTTCCTGCCAGCGTTTGGCGATCTCCTTGTTCCTCGGGCCGGGCTCGCTGCGTTCGCCGGGATCGAGGACCTGGATCACCACGTAACCCTGCCTCGCGTCGACCCCGCCCCAGGTCGCCCAGCCGCCGGTGCTGGTCAGCACGTCGCGGATGATCGGCTTGCCGTTGCCGGGGTCGATGAATTCCTTCTTCAATTCCTCCGCCGCGGCGAGGATCTGCTTTACCCGCTCGTCGGTAACTTGCATCGGGGTGTCCCGCGGCATCGTCAGCGAGGCGACGATCCGGTTGCGGTCGATCGAGGGCATTGAGACAAAGCCCAGCCGCCCGCTGCGCAGGACCGCCACGCTGATCATGGCCACCGCGGCGAAGATCGCGAGCGTCACGTAGCGGTTCCGCGTGGCGAGCAGGATCACCGGCTTGTAGCAGCGGTCGACGAAGGTCTCCAGGCCGTTGGAGATGGAGGTTTGGAAGTGGTCGAAGCGCAGGAAGTACTTCGGTTGGAGGGAAATGCCCTTGAGATGGCAGGGCAGCGCCAGCTTGGTCTCGATCAGGGAAAACAGGATGGTCGCGATGACCACCGGCGGGATCTGGCGGGCATAGGCCCCGTAGAAGCCGTCGAAGAACATCAGCGGCAGGAAGGCGACGCTGATCGTGATCGCGCCGAAGGTCACCGGGATGGTGACTTCCCTGGCCCCGTCGATCGCTGCGTCGAGCCCGCTGACCCCGGCGCGCAGTTTGGTGAACACGTTTTCCGAGGTCACGATGGCATCGTCCACCACGATGCCGACCGCGATGATGAAGCCGAAGATGCTCATCGGGTTGAGCGTCATGCCCATCGCTGCCATCACGATGAAAGCGCCGGCGAACGAGATCGGAATCCCGAGCACCACCCAGATCGCGATCGAGGGACGCAGGAACAGGCCGAGGATGATCAGCACCAGCAGGCTGCCCTGGAGGAGGCTCTCCAACAGGCTGCCGAGACGCCCGCGGAGCTCGATCGAGCTGTCGTCCCAAACCCCGAGTTCGATCCCCCGCGGGAAGGAGGCCTCGGCGCCGTGAACGTACTGCTTTACCCGGTCCGCGATCTCGAGGGCGTCCTCGTGGGGCAAGCGCAGGACTTCGACCAGCAGGGCGGGCTTGCCGTTGAAGCGGAGCAGCTTGCGGTTCTCCTCGAAGTCGTCCCGCACCGTGGCCACGTCGCGGACTTTCACTTCCGCGCCGTCGCTGCTGCGGATGACGATGTTCTCGAAGTCCTCCCGCGAGTAGGCCTGGTTCTTCGAGCGGATCGCCAGTGCTCCCTCGTCGGTCTGGATCTGGCCGGCCGGCAGGTCGAGCGACGAGCGGCGGATCGCCGCTGAGAGATCGGAGAAAGTCATGCCGAAGTCCCGCAAACGGGCGAGGTCGGCCTCGATCGACAGCTCGAAGGGGGAGGCCCCCTGGATTTCCGCCTGGGAGATGCCCGGCAGTCCGGTGAGGTCGTCGCGGATCCGCCGGGCGGCTTGCAAGAGGTCCTTCTCGTCCATCTCGCCGAAGACGGCGACCTTGATCACGTCGAACCACCTGCTGCTGTCGGGGATGTCGTAGCGCGGCGGCTCGATCTCCTGGGGAAAGGTGGTGATGGCATCGATCAGCGGTTTCACCTCTTCAACGAGGTCCTTCGGGTCGGTGCCCTTGGTCACGTTCAGCTCCAGGCTGGCGCGGCCCACGCTCGCGCTGGACTCGATCGACTCGATGCCGGGCAGGTTCTCCAGCGCCCGCTCGATCGGGATGACCACCGAGGTTTCGACGTCCTCCGGGCTGCCGCCGCGGTAGTTGACCGTGATCCGCACCTCCTCGAACTGGAAGCTCGGCTGGACCTCGGGCTGGACTTTCTCGAAATAGCACCACGCCCCCACGGCGATGAGGATCCCCATCAGGAGATTGGAGGCGATGGAGTTGATCGCGAACCAGCGAATCATTCCGGCTTCTACGGCGGGGATCTGCCGCAGTCCAGAGCGGGCTTGCCGTCCGGGGCGGCCCGGCGCTGGATGCGGCAGGTCCGGGTGGCTCCGGAAGTCCTTCCCTTGCACCCTTCATTCCGCGCTTTCCGACCATGACCCGACTGCTCGCACTTTCCCTCCTGCTCGCCGCCACCGCCGTCCGCTCGGCGGAAAAGCCGAACATCATCCTGATCTACGCCGACGACCTGGGCTACGGCGACCTCGGCTGCTACGGCGGCAAGGCGATCGCCACGCCGAATGTCGACCGCCTCGCCGCTTCCGGCCTGCGCTTCACCGACGGTCACGCGACTTCCTCGACCTGCACCCCGTCGCGCTACGCCCTGATGACCGGGACCTACCCGTGGCGGAAGAAAGGCACCGGCATCCTGCGGGGCGACGCGCCGCTGATCATCCCGCCGGGCAGCGTCACGCTGCCATCGCTGCTGCAAAAGGCCGGCTACCGCACCGGCGTGGTCGGCAAGTGGCACCTCGGGCTCGGCACCGAGGAAAAGCCGGCCGATTGGAACGGCCTCATCACCCCGTCGCCCGCCGACGTCGGCTTCGACCACCACCACATCATGGCCGCCACCGGCGACCGGGTGCCGACGGTTTATGTCGAGAACGGCCGCGTGGTGAACCTCGACCCCAAGGATCCGATCCAGGTCAGCTACAAGGAAAAGGTCGGCAATGAACCGGTGGGCCGCGAGCAGCCCGGTGCCCTCCTGATGGGGGCCGACGACCAGCACAGCGACACGATCACCAACGGCGTGAGCCGCATCGGCTACATGAGTGGCGGCAAGGCAGCGCTGTGGAAAGACGACGAACTCGGCGATCATTTCACCGCGCGGGCCGTGTCCTTCGTCGAGGCGAACAAGGACCGCCCCTTCTTCCTGTTCTTCGCCCTCCACGAACCGCACGTCCCGCGGGTGCCGGCACCGCGCTTCGTCGGCAAGACCGGCCTGGGCCCCCGCGGCGACGTGATCGCGCAGCTCGACGACCACGTCGGCGTGATCGTCGCGACGCTGGAGCGGCTCGGGCTCACGAAGAACACGCTGGTGATCCTTTCCAGCGACAACGGCCCGGTGCTCGACGACGGCTACGCCGACGAGTCCGCGTCGAAGAACGGCGACCACAAGCCGGCCGGCCCTCTCGGCGGCGGGAAGTATTCGAGGCTCGAAGGCGGCACGCGGGTCCCCTTCATCGCCTCGTGGCCGGGAACGATCGCGCCCGGAGTGTCGGCCGCGCTGGTCTCGCAGATCGATTTCCTCGCCAGCTTCGCCGCCCTGGCCGGGCAGCCGGTTCCGGCGGGTTCCGCCACCGACAGTGCGGATGCCACGGCCGCCCTGTTAGGAAAGGATCCCGTCGGCCGCGGCGAGATGGTCCAGCAGGGCACCGGCGGCCTCGCCTTCCGCCGCGGGAACTGGAAGTTCATCCCGCCGGGCTCCGGACCGGCCGCGGTCAAGTCGATGCGCACCGGCAATCTGCCCGAGCCGCAGCTTTACGATCTCAGCAAGGATCCCGGCGAGAACGACAACCTCGCCGCGAAGCATCCCGACAAGCTCAAGGAACTCGCCGCGGCCTTCCGCAAGGTCGCCGGCAATCCGGCGAAGTGAGGGCTTCGGGATCGACCCCGCTGCTGCGGCGTGTATCGTCGGGTCCCGAACCCATGCACGCGCTCCTTTTCCTCTGCCTCCTGCCATGTCTCTGCCACGCGGCGGTGATCGAAACGGTCGCCGGCAGCGGCAAGGCGGGCTATGACGGGGACGGTCGCCCGGCGCTGAAGGCGGAGTTGAACCAGCCCTTCGGCGTGACCGTCGGACCCGACGGCGATCTTTATATCTGCGACACCGGCAACCACGTGATCCGCAAGGTCGGCCGGTCCAACGGCCGCATCGAAACGGTGGTGGGCAGCGGGAAGAAGGGCTACTCCGGCGATGGCGGCAAGCCCGCCCGGGCAACTCTCAACGAGCCCTACGAGGTTCGTTTTCATCCCGGCGGCGACCTTTACTGGGTGGAGCGGCTCAACCATCTCGTCCGCAAGCTGGACCGCGCCAGCGGACGCGTGGAAACCGTCGCGGGCACCGGCAAGCCCGGCTTTTCGGGGGACGGCGGGCCGGCCGTGAAGGCGGCGATGAACGAGCCGCACTCGATCCAGTTCGACCGCGAGGGCAGGGGACTTTTCATCTGCGACATCCGCAACCACCGGATCCGGCGGGTCGATCTAACAGACGGACGCATCGACACCTGGTGCGGCACCGGCAAGCCGCAGCGCACGCCGGGCGGCGCGGCGGTCGGCAAGGAGACGCCGCTGATGGGGCCGCGCGCACTCGACCTGGGGCCCGACGGCGACCTCTGGCTGGCTTTGCGGGAGGGCAACGCGGTCTACCGCATCGACATGATGGCCGGCACCCTCCACCACGTCGCCGGCACCGGGAAGGCGGGCTTCACCGGCAACGGCGGACCCGCGAAGCAGGCGACCATCGCGGGGCCGAAGGGCGTGGCTGTTTCGCCCGACGGCAAGAAGATCTATCTCGCCGACACCGAGACCCACACCGTCCGCGCCATCGATCTGGCGGAAAGCCCGCCGAGGCTCGTGCTCGTGGCCGGCGACGGCACCCGCGGCGACGGCCCGGACTCGCCCGATCCCCTGAAATGCCGGATGGCCCGCCTGCACGGCGTGGCGGTCGATCCGAAGACAGGCGACCTTTACATCGGCGACAGCGAGACGCACAAGGTGCGGGTGGTCCGCGGCTTGAAGCACGGGACGGATCCGAAACCATGAAACGCCGCTCCTTCCTCGCCACCGCCCTTGCCGCGGCTTCGACGCTGCCCCTGCATGCGCAGGAAAAGCGCCCGATGCGGATCCTGCTCCGCTCCTCGTGGCAGACGGTCAACATCGGCGACATCGCCCACACGCCCGGCATGCTGGCATTGTTGGAGAAGCACCTGCCGCACGCCGAGGTCACGCTGTGGCCCAGCCTGGTGGACCGCGGGGTGGACAAGCTCCTGCTCGCCCGCTTTCCCAAGCTGAGGATCGCGCTGTCCCGGGACGAAAAGGAGAACGCGCTGGCCGGTTGCGACTTCTTCCTCCACGGCTCCGGTCCGGGCATGGTGGGCCACAAGGAGGCCGAACTGGCTCGCAAGGCGGGCAAGGCTTACGGCTTCGGCGGGATCACGCTCAGCGACGACGAGATCAAGCAGCATCGCGGCCTGCTGGCGGAGGCGAAGTTCGTGTTCCTTCGCGACAGCGATTCGATGCTTGCGCTCATGGCGGCCGGAGTCCGCGGCTCGGGGATCGAGTTCGGTCCGGATGCGACTTTCGCGATCGACCTCCGCGACGAGGCGGCGGCGGATGCCTTGCTCAAGCAACACGGGCTCGAGGCCGGCAAGTTCCTCTGCGCCGTGCCGCGGCTACGATGGACGCCGTACTGGGAGATCCACCCGGGGAGCCGCAAGCCCGATCCCGAAAAGATCCGGGTCAACGGGGAGTTCGCCGAGAAGGATCACGCCAAGCTCCGCGAGGCGATCACCGCCTGGGTCCGCGAGACCGGGATGCGGGTGCTGCTGACGCCTGAGATGAGCTATGCCGTGCCGCTTTTGAAGACCTTGCTCCACGACAAGCTGCCGGACGACGTGAAGCCGAAGGTCGGCTACCTCGACCGCTACTTGCTGACGGCCGAGGCATGCAGCGTCTATGCCCGGGCCGCGGCGATCGTGAGCATGGAGCAGCATTCGCCGATCATGGGCATCGCCGCCGGCGTGCCTTCGGTGCTGGTCCGCCAGCCGACCGACACCCGCAAGGGCCGGATGTGGTACGACCTCGGGATGGAACACTGGGTGTTCGAGATCGACGAGTCCACCGGCAAGCAGATTGGCGAGAGAGTGGTGGCGATCGGCCGCGATCTCCCCGCAGCCCGCCTTGCCGCCGCCAAGGCGCGTGACCGGGCGAAGGAGAGGATGGCGGTGATGATCGAGGCGATCACCGGTTCCTCGTGAAGAATTGCCGGTCCCGGCGGATTCACGCTCCGGCGCTCTCCCGGACGGAACCGCCGGCGCACCGGTTTCCTGCTTGCGTGCCGGCGGCGGCGGACTCATTGGGTCTGCCGGATGGTCCGGGCATTCATGGTTGCGTTCCTGCTGCTTCTCTCTCCCGGGAGTCGGGGCAGCGAGCCCGAGCCTTTCACGGTCGGGCAGGCGCTGGAGTTGCCCGAAGCGGAACTGGCTCTCCGGAAGCCGCGGGTGTTCCGGGGAATGCTGACTTTCCACGAACCGGGTCACCGCATGGCTTTCCTGCAGGACCCTACGGGTTCGATCTATCTCGAGATCCAGGACTCGCAGCCGGCATCCGCGGGCGATGAAGTCGAAGTGACCGGTATCGTCAACTCCGGGATCGACGGGAGGAACCTGAGCGGGCTCGAAGCCGGTCGCAGTCCTCTGATCCGGACGATCGGCAAGGGTCGCTGGCCCGAGGCGGTCCCCGTCACTGCGGCGGACGTGATCTCCGGCAAGTGCAGCTCCCTGTGGTCGCAAGTCGATGGACGGATCCGCTCGGTGGAGGCTGCCGGCGACCGCGTGAGGCTCGGCCTGGAGGGTTATCCGGAACTTCCGGTTTACATCGCCGGCATGACCCGGCAGGCAGGTCTTCCGGGGCATCTCCAGGGACTTCGGGTCAGGATTTCCGGCGTGCCCGCGGCAGCGCTGTCATCGACCGAGCCACCGGTGATGCAAAGGGTCATGCTGGTTCCCTCCTTGCACCAGGTGGAGGTCGATGCCGCGGATCGCCGCAAGCGCTTCGACGTGCCCGAAGCCAAGCTTCACGACCTGATGTGGATCCCGAGCGATGAAAGCATCCGCCGCTTTTCCAAGGTCCGGGGCGTGGTGACGCTGGTGCGTCCGGGACGCGGCTTTTACCTCCAGCGCGGCACCAGCAGCGCGTGGGTCCAGTGTTCGGAGCCCGATTCTCCCGCGTTGGACGACCGGGTGGAATGCTCCGGCATCCCCGGCGGCTATCACGGTGCGGGAATGCTCCGCGACGCGATGTGGCAGCCTTTCGGGGAGCTGCTGGCCCCGATCGAGGCCGTCCGTCTTCCCATGGGCGAGATGCTTGCCGATCCGGTGCACGGCAGGATTGCCGAGCTCGAGGGCGTGGTCGTGGAAAGCTTCAAGAGTCCCGGGGAGGAAATCCTGATCGTGTCGACCGGTGATTCCTCCTTCTCGGCGAGGCTTCCTGCCGGTTCCCTGCCTGCGGGCTTTTCGACGATCGAGCGGGGATCCCGCGTCCGGGTTTCCGGTGTCTGTGTCAACCGGCCGTCTCCCGCGGTGGATTCGATCGGCAACCAGGAGAGTCTCCAGATCCTGTCGCGCGACGCCGCCGACCTGAAGGTCCTCGCCTTACCGCCGTTCTGGAACACCCGGCGCCTGGTCTGGCTGCTTGCGGGCCTGCTGCTGCTGTTTTCCGCGGCCGGGATCTGGGTGGTGGCATTGAGGCGGCAGGTCCGCCGGCAGGAGGCCATCATCCGCCGCCAGGCGGTGCACGAGGACCGGCTGAGGATCGCGCGGGAGTGGCACGATACCTTCGAGCAGCACTTTGCGGGGATCACGATGCAGCTCGACGCCGCCGCCACCGTGATCCCGCCCGGAACCGCGCCGCGCAAGTTGTTAGAGCGGGCCGCCCGGATGGCCGACCACAGCCGGGCGGAGGCCAGGCATGCGATCTGGGACCTGCGGCTTCCGGGGGCGGGGGAGAGCGACTCGTTCCTCGACGAACTGGAGAAGAGCCTGCGCGCGGGGTGGCCGGAGGAAGGAGTGCCGTGCTTGGAGATCCGCGGCGACCATGCTGCCGGCCCGCTGCCCCGGGATGTCACCGCCCACCTCCTGCGGATCGCCCACGAGGCGGTGGCCAATGCTTTCAAGCACGCATCCGCAAGCACCGTCTCGGTGACGTGGAGCGATCGCCCGGAGGGTTTCGAGTTGAAGATCGAGGACGACGGCAAGGGCATTCCCACCGAAGAGATCGGCAATGCCAGCGCGCGCGGACACTTCGGTTTGCTCGGACTCAAGGAGCGGGCTTGCAAACTGAACGCCCGGCTCCGTATCGATTCGCCCCCGCATGGAAAGGCGAACGGCACGGAGGTCGTGCTCGAGCTTTCCCGTGCTTCCCTCAACTTGTCATGAAAAGCCCCTGCCGGATTCTGCTCGTCGACGATCATTATGTGGTCCGCATGGGGATGGCGTCGTCGCTCAACCTCGAACCCGACCTTGAGGTCGTCGCGGAAGCGGAGAACGGGGAGACCGCGGTTTCCCTCTACCGCGAGCACCGGCCCGATCTGGTGATCCTGGACTGGCGGCTGCCCGATCTTTGCGGCGGCGAGGTCATCAAGGCCTTGCATGCCGAGTTCCCGGCCGCCCGCGTGCTGGTGCTGTCCGCGTTCGAGTCCGAGGAAATCATCTATCAGGCGCTCCAGGCGGGAGCCGTGGGTTATCTCGCCAAGTCGTCGCGTCGCCCGGAACTCATCGGGGCCGTCCGCATGGCGGCTGCCGGCAAGGCGGCCTTCTCGGCGGAGATCGCCGCCAAGCTGGCATCGAGGATCCAGCGTCCGAGCTTGTCGCCGCGGGAACTCGATGTGGTCGCGGCATTGGTGAAGGGGAATTCCAACAAGGAGATCGCCACCCTCCTCGACATCAGCGAGAACACGGTGAAGCTGCACATCACCCACATCATGCAAAAGCTGCGCGCCAAGGACCGCACCCACGTGGCCAGCATCGCGCTGCAGCAGGGGCTGGTGGAGAGTCGTGCGGCAGGGGCGTGAGCGAAACTCCGGCGCGTTGGGTGCCGGACGGGTGATTCTTTGAACACGCCCTTTCCGGTGGTTGGCGGCTAGTCTGAATGCCGGAGTGACCTCGCCGGAGGTCCCGGCAGATTGGCGACCTTGGAACTCCGGTTGTTACCCGGCCCCGGCCTTCGTCGGGAGCGGGTCCGGCCGGATCGACTGATCCGCTGCGACGGGTCGGCTCTTCCACGAACCCAACCCAACAACCCGATGACCTCGAGAACCCGCAAGAAAACCCTCCCTGGAGCGCCGTCCGCGCTGCTCCTCACCGCATTCCTCGCCGCTCCGGCCTTCGGCGCCCGCCTCGCCTATGAAGGCTTCGAATACTCCGAAGCCAACGGAACCGCGCTTTCCGCGTTGACGACACCGGGAGGCACCGGATGGGACGGGGCCTACGGGGCGTCGCTCGCGAATCCCACGACCTCCGTCAACCTGCAGGGCGGACTCGCTTACACCGGCTTCATCTCCGCCCCTTCGAGCAAGTCGATGCGCTTCGGTTCCAGCCAGACGCTCTACCGCCCCTGGTCGGGAAGCTATGCCACTCCCGACACCGTGGCGAACGGAACCTACTGGTATTCCTTCCTCTACACCCCCACGGCCGGCAGCCGCGGCGGGACCCTCTGCGCGTTCGGCAAACCCTCGGATCCCCAGAACGGCTTCGGCATGCGCATGGACCGTGGCAGCGATGTCGGCGGACTTGCCACCGACATCCGCTTCCAAGCCTGGGGCGACAATAGCGGCGGTGCCACACAGACCTTCGCCAACGGCTACGGCCAGACCTATCTGATTGTCGGCAAGGCGGTCTTCAACTCCGCCGCGACCTCGACCAACACGCTGTGGATCTACCAGAATCCCACGGCACCGCCCGCCGTGGAACCCACGACCGGAGGCATCTCCCACAACATTGCCGCGGGGGGAACCGCCTCCTTCCGCACCGCGATGACCGGACGGGCATTCTCCACCGCCGGGAACGTGCTCGACTACGACGAGTTCCGCGTCGGCGACACGTTTGCCGAGGTGTTTCCATCGATCAGCGCCGATTTCTCGATCACCCCTGCGTCTGCCGTCGAGAACCAGACGCTCACCTTCAACTGGTCGAGCGTCCCCGCCACCGCCACCGCCATCGAACTCGATCCCGGTGACATCGATGTCCTGCCGCTGACCACCGGCGGCGCCGGCTCCACCACGCTGCCCGCGCCGGGCACCAACACCACCTACACGCTTACCTACACCGTCGGCGGCGTGCCGACTTCGGTGAACAAGGCCTTCACGGCTCTGCCGCCGTCCTTCACCATGCCCGCCTCCGGCTTCCTCGGTGACACCCTCACCCTGAACTGGCTGGTTCCCGTCGGGTCCACGGGCATCACGCTGAACCCCGGCGCGGTCGATCTCAGCGGCTTCACCAGCGGAACCACCGGTGCCGGCACCACCACGATCCCCGCGCCCGCCGCCTCGACCAACTACACCATCGACTACACCTACGCGGGGAATCCGTTCACCCTGAACCGGTCCTTCACCCTGAACCCCTCCTTCCTCTCGGCCAGCCCCGAGCAGGTGATCGAGGATGTGACCCCGGTCAATTTGACCTGGCGCATCGATCCCGCCTTCAGCAGCGATCCGAGTCCCTTCGTCACCCTCGAGTTCGGACCGGTCGGCGGCCCCTACAACAGCCTGGACATGACCGGCAATACCAACAGCAGCACCGGTGCCGGCAGCTTCCTCTACACGCCCACCGTCGGTGAAGCGGAGTTCCGCATCCTCTACAACCTCCCCGGAGGCCCGCAGGTGCTGAGCGACACGGTGACCCTCTTCCCGAAGATCTTCACCAGCGTCTCCGCCCTCAACAACACCAAGCCGGTGCAGGTCAATGCCGCTCCCATGAACAACGGCGTGCTCGCCTACAGCGATCGCGGCCACGTGTGGGCCGCCGTGCCGTCGATCCTCCAGGGCGCGCAGTTCGTGAAACTTGGGCAGGATGAGAAGTTCACCACGAATCTCGAAGTGACCTTCACCGCGGCCACCAATGCCACCTTCTTCCTCCTGCTCGACAACCGGGTCGGCGACAACGTCGGCGGCACCAACCCCGCCGCCGGCACCGACAGCCCGCCGCTGCTTCCGAACGCCGCGAACTCGATGGCCTGGGTCCTTGCTTCCGGCTTCGTCGACTCCGGCCTCGACATCGGCCTCGACGAGAATCCGGCGGGTGCCACCACCACCATCGACCAGAGCTACAGCGTTTACTTCCGCCAGGTCGCATCGGGTGAAACCTTCACCTTCTTCCAGCAGAACGACACCTCCACCGGCGGTCCCGGCGGACGCAACATGTATGGCATCGCCGGGGTCTCCCCGCAGGTCACGCCGGTTGCCTTCGTCGCCAACCCGGCCACCATCCTTTCCGGCGCGAGCTCGACGCTCCAGTGGACCGTCCCGGTCGGCTCGACCGTCAGCATCGACCAGGGCATCGGCGACGTGACCTCGCTCACGAACGCCGGCACCGGTGTCGGCACCCTCGCCGTCAGCCCGTCCGCGACCACCAGCTACACCCTGACCTACGACCCGCCTGGTGCCGGCACGCCGCCGGTCAGCCTCGCTCCCTTCACCGTGACGGTGAACCAGTTCACCGCCACCCCGGCCGTGATCACCGCCGGCGGCACGTCCACGCTGAACGTCCTGGTCCCCGCCGGTTCCACCGCGGTGACGGTCAACCCGGGCGGCATTCCGGTGACGATCGATGGCAGTGGCGCGGGCTCCGTCGTGGTCAGCCCCGCGGCCACCACGACCTACACGCTCGTTTACACCGCCCCGTCCGCCACCACGCCGACCACCGCCGGCAATGCCAGCGTGACGGTGAATCCCGCGATCCCCTTCGTGATCAGCAGCGTCAGCGTGGCACCGAATGGCAACGTGTCGTTCTCTTGGCCGGCCCCGGCGGGCGTGACCGATCCGCTGCTGCTGACCGACACGGTCGAGCGCTCCACCACCTTGAGCGGCTGGACCAACATCACCGGCACCGGTTCCTTCAGCATCGTCGCCGGCGTGGTCAGCTTCACCGATACCAACCCGCCTCCCGGCGGCAAGGCCTTCTACCGCATCGTCCGCCCCTGAGCGGCGATCCGCCATGATCCAGGGCGGCTCCGTGTCCCGGAGCCGCCCCCTTTGTGTCCAAGCCCTTGCTTTCATTCCATGTTCACCCGCTTTCTCGCCGCGCTGTCGGTCACCCTTGCCCCTTTGTCCGCAGCAACCACGCTCGATCCGATGGTCGCCCTCTTCCACAAATGGCAGATGAAGGACGCCGCCGCCGTCGTCGACAAGGCCGCCAAGCAGGGACATCGCCACGTGCAGTTCTGCATCGCCCTCCAGGCCCGGCTTGATCCCGACCACCGGGTCCAGGCGATCGGCCTCTACCGGGAGAACCGCGATCCCGCCGCGGGCGCCAACGCCTTCTACCCCTCCGATCCCGCCATCACCCGCGAGCTGAAATCCTACTACTCCGCCTGCTTCGCCAGAGCCGTGGAAAAGAAGCTCGCCATCTCGGTCCTGCTGCATCTCAACGCCCACGGCGAGATCCAGGAATGGCGCAACTATTTCGACTTCGATCCCCTGCAATCGCTCTCCGGCTCGACCTATGAGGAAAGCGTGCTGCTGCCCATCGTCGAGAGCCTCGAGGCCACGGTTCCCGCCGACTGGCCGGTCGAACTCTCACTGCAAGGCGAGATGGGCACCACGGTCTTCAAGCACCCCGACTCGTGGCGCACCCTGATCGAGCGCCTGCGCTCGCGCGGCAAACTTACCCAGGCCCGCTTCGGGCTCAGCTTCAACTACCAGGGCGTCGCCGGCCGCGCCAACCCCGCCGAGACCGATCCCGCGGCGTTGAAGAAACTGTGGGACGCCTGCGACTTCATCGGCGTCTCGATGTATCAACGTGTCAGCATGCCGCCTCGGACGGAAGACTTCGACCTCGCCGTCGGCCTCTTCGCCGGCGAGTTCCACGGCCTCGGTTGCCCGCTCCCGTCGGCCAAGCCGCTCCACTTCGTCGAAGTCGGACTCGGCGGCGGCGGGCTTTCGGAAAGCGACTGGAAACCCCGCATCCCTGCCACCACCGCCGCCGACGCCGCCCGCGCTCCCTATCTCGGCAGCCCCAGTGCGACCGAAGCCGACCCGTGGTCCGATCCCTCCCTCAAATCCCTCCGCGCCGGCTACCATCGATCCCTCTGCCACTACCTCGCCGACACCCGCCAGCGCCATCCCGTCCAGCGCGCCTTCCTCTGGAGTTTCGGCTCCTGGGATCCGCAGGGCCTCGGTGAACCCCGCTTCGCCGATGCGGAAATCATCCGGGATATCAGCGAGCACAACCGGAGAGTCCTTCGACCTGAATCCTAATATCTCATCCTTTATGCACTTCATGCGACTCGCAGCGGCCATCGTCGTGTTTCACTCCTCCATTCGCGCGGAGGAAACCCTCGTCCCCGACGCCGCGCTATGGCAGCGCATCGAGAAGGCGATGCCCGCCCAAGCGACCGCCAAGCCGGAAAAGCCCCGCCGCCTGCTGATCTTCAACCGCAACGTCGAATACAACGGCCACCGCGCCTCCATCCTCGCCGGCAGCGAAGCCTTCAAACAGTTTGGGAAGAAGACCGGAGCCTTCGAAGCCACCATCACCGAAGACCCCGCCGTATTCGATCGCGAATCGTTGCGCCAGTTCGACGCCGTCTTCCTCAACAATAACATCGGCAACACCATAGCCGAGCCCGAGCGGCGCAAGAACCTCCTCGAATTCGTCACCGCCGGCGGCGGACTGATGGGCGTGCACGGCACTTCCGTCGCCTTCACCAAGTGGCAGTGGCCGCCCTTGGAAGACTGGCCGGAGTTCGGCCACATGCTCGGTGCCCGCGGCGCGAGGCATCGCGGCGGATACCTCCAGGAGCCCGTCGTCATGGCTCTCGACGATGCCGTCCATCCGCTCCTCAGCGCCTTCGAAGGGAAGTCCTATCCGTGGACCGACGAGATCTTCCGCTTCCACGATCCCTACTCGCGGAAGAACGTCCGCGTCCTGTTGAGGATCGATACCGAAAAGACCGATCTCTCCACCTACCTGCCGGATGACAAGGACCAATGCCTCCGCGCTGACAGCGACTACGCCCTCGCCTGGGTCCGCAACTACGGCAAAGGCCGCGTCTTCTACTCCGCTCTCGCCCACAGCCCGCACGTCTTCGAGGACCCGGGGATGCTGCGCTTCTACCTCGATGGTGCCCAGTTCGTCCTCGGAGATCTGTCAGCGCCCACCACGCCCAGCGCTTTCCTAACCCCCGCCGTCCGCGCCCAGGAAAAGCTCGGTTGGCGCATCGGCATCGAGGCTTACACCTTCCACAAGTTCACCTTTTTCGAGGCCATCAAGAAGACCGCTGAGCTTGGGCTCCACTGCATCGGCGGACTCAGTTTCATGCAGCAGGTCAGCAAGGAGATCCCGAAGAACTTTGACCAGAACCTCTCCGACGACGAACTGCTCCAGATTCGCATGAAGATGGAATCCGCCGCAGTGCGCATGCCCGTTTACTACGCCCAGACCATCCCCACCGACGAAGCCGCCTGCCGCAGGCTCTTCGAGTTCGGCAACAAGATGGGCGTCGAAACTTTCATCTGCGAACCCAAGGCCGAGCAGCTCGACCTCCTCGACAAGCTCGCCAACGAATACGGCATCAACATCGGCCTCCACAACCACGGCCCCGACATCTCCCCGCACCTCTGGCGTCCCGAAATGGTCCTCGCCCTTTGCGAAGGCCGCAGCAAACGCATCGGCGCCGCGCCCGACCTCGGCTACTGGCTGCGCCTCGGCATCGATCCCATCGAGTCCGTCCGCATCCTGAAAGACCGCATCCTCACCGTCCAGATGCACGACCTCCACGAGCTCACCCCGCAAGGCCACGACGTTCCTTGGGGCAGCGGCAGCGGGAAATCCCGCGAGTTCTTCGAAGAACTCCACCGCCACGGCATTAAGCCCGCGATGATCGGCCTCGAGTATTCGCACGATTGGTTCGAATCCATGCCCAAGCTCGCCAAGTGCATCGAGTTCTTCAATGCCACGACCCTCGAACTCGCCGCGAAGCCCCATCAGCCCCGCTCCCGGTAGCCTTCCTCGCGAACTCCGGCTGAGCCGGAGGAAAGCAGGTCGCGAAGCTCCTTCCTGCGTTGCCTTCGGCCATGCCAGAGTGCGGCTTCGCCGGAGTAGGCAGGTCGCGAAGCTCCTTCCTGCATTCGAACCCCGAAAGGCAGCGCGGCGCGCAGGGGTTCTCGTCCCCCCTCGGGTCGCTGGGGTGAAAACGAAACACCCCGCTCGATGGAACCGGCGGGGTGTGTTTCCAATAAAAAGTGGTGATCGAGGGGGGATTGACTCCGTCCATGCCAGAGTGCGGCTTCGCCGGAGTAGGCAGGTCGCGAAGCTCCTTCCTGCATTCGAACCCCGAAAGGCAGCGCGGCGCGCAGGGGTTCTCACCCCCACCTCTGGTTGCTGGGGTGAAAACGAAACACCCCGCTGGATGGAACCGGCGGGGTGTGTTTCCAATAAAAAGTGGTGCTCGAGGGGGGACTCGAACCCCCACGGATTGCTCCACTAGATCCTTAGTCTAGCGCGTCTACCAATTCCGCCACCCGAGCACATGGTGATTGGTGGGCCGCGGATTTATGGGGGAGGGGGCGGGTTGGCAAGAGAATCTTTGCCGATTGACGATTTCTTTCCCGGCATGCTTCCCGCTTGCATCCCGGCAGGCCGCGGAAAGCATGGCCGCAAGCTTCATGGATGCCATTCGCGCCGACTCCATCGTCAAACAATTCGGCACGGTGCAGGCCCTCGACGGGGTCAGCCTCGAGGTCGCTGCCGGTGAACTCTTTTTCCTCCTGGGGGCCTCCGGATGCGGGAAGACGACGCTGCTGCGCTGCATCGCCGGCCTGGAAACGCCAACCTCCGGAACCATCCACTTCGGCGAGCGGGACGTGACCAAGCTGCCGCCCCACAAGCGGGAGGCGGCGATGGTGTTCCAAAGCTACGCGCTGTGGCCGCACCTCAACGTCGAACGCAACGTCGCTTTCGGCCTGGAGGAGCGGAAGGTGGACAAGGCGGAGATCCGCAAGCGGGTCGGCGAGGCGCTGGAACTGGTGCACCTGGCCGGCATGGGGGATCGCGGGATCGACCAGCTTTCCGGCGGGCAACAGCAACGGGTGGCCCTCGCCCGCGCGCTGGTGGTCCGGCCGAAGTGCCTGCTGCTCGACGAACCGCTGTCGAACCTCGACGCCAAGCTCCGCATCGAGATGCGCCGCGAGATCCGCCGGATCGTGAAGGAGGGCGGTCTAACAGGAGTTTACGTCACCCACGACCAGGAGGAGGCGCTTTCGATGGCCGACCGGATGGCGGTGCTGAACCGCGGCCGGATCGAGCAGCTCGGCACCGCCGAGGAGATCTACCGGACCCCGCGCACCGCTTTCGTCTCCGGGTTCATCGGCGAGACCAATCTGATCAAAGGCCGCACGATCGAGGTGCGGGGCGGCTTCGTGATGGTCGACAGCCCCTGCGGACCGCTGGTCGGCCGGGTTACACAGCCCGACTGGACGCCCGGGCCGGGCGAGGAAGTGGTGCTTTCCATCCGTCCGGAAGCCTGGCGGCTCGAGTCGGGCGGCGGTGAGAACGGGGTGACCGGCCGGATTCTCGAGCGCACCTACCTCGGCCAGCGGATCCAATACCTCGTCGAAACCGCCGCCGGCCCGCAGCAGGTGGTGGAGCTGAACCCGCTGCTGGTCCGCGACCCGGGCGAGCAGGTGGTGAAGTTGTCCGCCCGCCATGCCGATGTCGCCGTGCTCGAAGCCTGAACCGCGATGCGCCGCTTCCTTCCCATCCTCCTGCTGCTGGCCGCGGTGATCGCCGCGCCGATCCTGATGCGCCGGAGTTCCGAACTCGCGGCCGCCGGGCACGGGCAGGACCGCCTGGTCATCATCACGCCGCACAACGAAACCATCCGCTCCGAGTTCGGCGAGGCCTTCGCGCGCCACTGGAAAGAGAAGACCGGCCGCAGCTTGAACATCGACTGGCGGATCCCGGGCGGCACCTCGGACATCCGGCGCGTGCTCGACAGCTCGTTCAAGGCGGCCGACGACCTCGGCAGCCCGGGCGTGGGCATCGACCTCTTTTTCGGCGGCGGCGAGCCGGACTTCAAGCTCCAGGCGGAGAAGGGGCGCTTCGTGGAGCTCGAGGTCTTCACCCGCCGGCCCGAGTGGTTCAGCGAAGAGGTGATTCCGGCGCGCTTCACGGGCGAGACCTATTACGATCCCGGTCGGCGCTGGGTCGGGGTCTGCCTTTCCCAGATGGGCATCTGCTACAATGTGAACTCGGTGAAACGGCTCGGCGTGCCCTCGCCGCGGCGATGGAGCGACCTGGGGGACCCCGGTTATGCCGGCTACATCGCCTTGGCCGATCCCACCAAGAGCTCCTCGGTCGGACGGGCCTTCGAGATGATGATCCAGGAGCAGATGCAGGCGGTCATCGCCGAGAAAGGCGACACGCCGGAGAGCCGCGAGGAAGGATGGCGCAACGGACTGAACCTCCTCCAGCGCCTGGCGGCGAACGCCCGGTATTTCACCGACTCGGCCAGCAAGGTGCCGCATGACGTCGCGCAAGGCAGCGCCGCCGCGGGCACCTGCATCGACTTCTACGGGCGGACCTACGAGGAGAAGCGCAAGGGGGCCGATGGTAGCAGCCGCATCCGCTGGACCGCCCCGGCGGGCGGCACCTCGATCAGCGTCGATCCGATCGCCGTGTTCCGCGGGGCACCGCGGGGCGACATCGCGCAGGAGTTCGTCACCTTCTGCCTCAGCGAGGAGGGGCAGTTGCTATGGAACGTCAAGGCCGGCCTGCCCGGCGGACCGAGTCAGACCTCGCCACGGCGGCTGCCGGTCCGGAAGGATCTCTACACCACGGCGAACCTCGTCCGCTTCGCCGATGCCGACGCGCTGCCCTACGAGCGCGGCGCGGGCTTCGAATACAAGCGCGAGTTGACCGGCAGCGCCTTCAGCGCGCTGGCCCAGATTTTCCGCGCGATGTGCATCGATCCGCACCACGAGATGAAAGAGGGCTGGCAGGCGATGAGGGACGGCACCGGGCCCGGGCGTGCCTTGGAAGACAGCGCGGCGGGGAAGGTGTTCTTTGACGTCTCGCATCTGAGCTACGACCGCCTGATGAACGAGATCGTTCCGCTGGTCGGGAAGAAGGACCCGCTCGCCACCATGCGCGAGATGACGAAGATTTCGGCGGCCTTCCGGGCGAACTACGAAAAGGCCGCGCGGATCGCGGAGAAAGGGGGGCGGCCATGAACCGCAACGCCGCCATCGGCATCACCGCGGTCGTCACCGGACTGTTCGCGTTGTTTTTCCTCTATCCCGCCTTCTCGGTCATCGGGGAAGCCTTCCAGGCTCCGGACGGCAGCTTCACGCTGGCCTTCATCGGCGATGTGTTCCGCAACCCCGTTTACCGCGAGGGTTTGTGGAACGCCCTGGCGCTGGGGCTGGCGAGCACGCTGGCGACCTTCCTGATCGCGTTCCCGCTGGCGCTGCTTTCCCACCGCTACGACTTCGCCGGCCGCGGGATTCTCGGCGTGCTGATCCTCATCCCGCTGGTGCTGCCGCCCTTCGTCGGGGCGATCGGGATCAAGCACATGCTCGATGTCGACGGCTCGCTCAACGCGCTGCTGATCGACCTCGGCCTGATGAACCCGGCGACGCCCTACGACTGGCTGGCGAACGGCCGCTTCTGGGGGATCGTCGCGATGAACGCGCTGCACCTTTACCCGATCCTCTACATGAATGTCACCGCGGCGCTGTCGAACCTCGACCCCGCGATGGAACAGGCCGCCGAGAACCTGGGCTGCACCCCGGCGCGGCGCCTGTGGCGGATCACCCTGCCGCTGGCGATGCCCGGCATCTTCGCGGGCTCGGCGATCGTATTCGTGTGGGCCTTCACGGAACTCGGCGTGCCGCTGGTCTTCGACTACACGCGGGTCGCCCCGGTGCAGGTGTTCGACGGGATCAAGGACCTGACCGGCAATCCGGCGCCCTACGCGCTGGTGGCGGTGATCCTCGTGATCTCGGCCGTGGTGTTCGGCATCACCAAGTATTTCTTCGGTCGCCAGACTTCGAGCGCCCAGCCGAGGCCGAAAGGTCGGGGCGGCGAGGTGAAGCTCACCGGCCTGCGGTCCCTCGGCTGCGCGATGATCTTCGCCGCGGTCTTCCTCATCGCCTCGGTGCCGCATATCGGGGTGATCCTGCTTTCGCTGTCGGAAGACTGGTATCAGACCGTGCTGCCGGTGGCGCTGAAGTTCGATCACTACATCGAGGCGCTGGGCGACCCGCTGGTCGTGCCGTCGATCCAGAACAGCCTGTTCTACGCCTCCTGCGCGACCCTGGTCGACCTGGTGCTGGGCGTGGCCATCGCCTGGGTGATCGTCCGCAGCACGATCAAGGGCCGCGCCCTCATCGACGCGCTGGTGATGCTGCCGCTGGCGGTGCCCGGGCTGGTGCTGGCCTTCGGCTACCTGGCGCTTTCGCAGGAGGGCAAGCCGCTGCGCTTCCTGATCGGCGAGAACGGCAATCCGGCGATGCTGCTGATCGTGGCCTACGCGGTACGACGTTTGCCGTACGTCGTCCGCTCCGCGGTGGCGGGCTTGCAGCAGAGCAATCCGGCGCTGGAGGAAGCAGCGCGCTCGCTGGGAGCCGGCTGGTTCCGCACCTTGCGGCGGGTTTCGCTGCCGCTGATCGGCGCCAACCTCGCGGCCGGCGGCATCCTGGCCTTCGCCTTCGCGATGCTGGAGGTCAGCGACAGCCTGATCCTGGCGCAGCAGACGGAGCATTACCCGATCACCAAGGCGATCTACATGCTGCTTTCCTCGCTCGGCAACGGCCACGAACTGGCGGCGGCGCTGGGCGTGTGGGCGATGCTTTTCCTGGCGATCGCCATCGCCGGCGCCGCAGCCCTGGGCGGGAAGCGCGGCGGCTTGTTCCGGATGTGAGGGGGTCGTGGATTAGGGATTCGCCATCCTGCGCGAATGGGATAAGTGTTCCGGCCCAGATGAAGGCACTGATTTGCATCCTCCTGATCGCATGGACCCCGGCTTTCGCGGACGAGGTCTTCCGGGTGTCGCGGGTCGTGGAAGCCGCGGGCGAAGGGGCCGAGCGGATGACTTTCAAGGCCGGGGATCACGAGGAGGTGCTGTTCGTGGAGAAGGCGGTGGTGGTGGGGGCTGCGGATGTGGAGCAAGCACAAGCCGAGATTCTTCCGTCGATGCGGGGCATTTCGATCCGACTCAAGCCGGACGGGGCGAAGAAGATGGAGGCGGTCACGGGCGAAATGAGGCTTGGTGCCGAGCGTCTGGCGGTCGTCGTCGACGGCAAGCCGGTGTTCGCCCCGGTGGTTCAGGCGAAGCTGGGAGTAGGAATCTGGATCGAGGGCTTCGACGATCTGACGGATGAACAGTTGAAGGAGCTTGCCCGCAAGATCGCGGGGAGACCGCCTGGAGACCCCGGTGCGAATCAGCCCAAGGTAAAGCGCCCCGAGCAGAAGTGGGAGCCCTACACCGATGAGGAGTATCAGCAGATCAAGGCGAGGCGGGAGAAGATCGGTATCTTCCACTTGGACAAGGTGCCGTCGGATGAAGAGCTTTCTGCGTCGCTGCAGAAGGGTATGAGCGTCGATGAGGTGGTGAAAGTCTTTGGACGTCCCTACCTGCCGTCGCCGGATATTGGTCCGGAAGTATTGGGGCTGAGCTACAAAATCGCGCCTGAACGAAGGACGGAGTCGCCGGATGGCCGGGCCGTCGAGGATGGGTTCCGTGTTCATCTGCGAAACGGCAAGGTCACCGGATGGTCCCATTCTTACAGCAACTCTCCTAGGGAACTGAAACCGGTCGGAAGAGAAGCACCTTCGCTGCGTATGACCGCACCCGAAATCGAGGGGCCGGTCGAGGAGGCGGATCTCCTCGATTACTTCGAAAAGGTGGACGTCGAGAATCCCCGCCAGAAGATCAACCGGACGGATTTGGAGGATCTGCTCGCGCTATGCTCGATGCTTGATAGCTGGTCGGGTCAAGAGGAGGCGGATGAAAGGTTGATCCGCGCCGATTGCGACCTGATGGAGACGATGGCGATCCACTTTCCGGAGATTGAAGCGCTCCGCAAGGAGGCCAAAGAAGGAAAGATCCTTGTTTCCGCCCTGAGCGAGGCGGTCGCTCCTTATCTCACCGGCCGCAAGCCCCTGCCGGTGGCGGATCCGAAGGACGAGTGAGTCGTCGCGGCGGTTGGGGCGGTTGGGGCGGTTGGGGCGGTCGTCCGCCGGATAGATCCAGGGACCAATCGGCCGCAACGCCGTTGGCGTAGGAGGGTTCCGGGGCGGTCACCCTGGGTAGCTCGTGCCTCGCAACCCAGGGCTTTGTTCCGAAGTCCCGTTGGGACAGTGATCGCGTACCACGCCTCCGCAGCCGTCGTGCGCCGCAAACGCCGGCTCCGTTCCGAAGTCCCGTTGGGACAACCGCGTGCCGCGTCTCGGCGTGTCGAATTCGCCACGCAAAAGCGCACAGGCGGCGGGCGGGGGCGTGATACACGCAGGGTGCGGATTGTTTGAAACTCCTGAATATCCATGAGAATTGACATCGTCACCGACACCTTCGCCCCGGACATCAACGGCGTGGCCATGACGCTGGGGCGGCTCTGCGACGGGCTGCGGCGCAAGGGGCATCTGGTCCATGTGATCCGCACCGGGGAGGGCGGGGGACGGGGCGAGACCGTCGCCGCCTCGCTGCCCTTGCCGGGATACAAGGAGGTCCGGGTCGGCCTGCCGGGGCCCTTCAAGCTGCGCAAGCGCTGGCTGAAGCGGCGGCCGGACGCGGTCTATGTGGCGACCGAGAGTCCTCTCGGCAGCTCGGCGATCAAGACGGCCAACGCGCTGGAGATCCCGGTCGCGGCGGGCTTTCACACGAATTTCCACCAATATATGGAGCAATACCGCCTCGGCGGGCTCCAGCCGGCGGCGATGGCTTATCTGAAGAAGGTCCACAGCCGCGCCGACCTGACGATGGCTCCGACCACCGACGTGGTCGACATGCTCCGCCGCGAGGGATTCCAGAACGTCAGGCTGCTCGGTCGCGGGGTGGACACCGCGCTCTTTCATCCGGCCAAGCGCGACCACGCCCTGCGGGCTTCCTGGGGCGTGCGGGCGGAGTCGCCGGTGGTGGTGATCGTCGGGCGGGTTGCCCCGGAGAAAAACCTGCCCTTCGCGATGGAGTGCTTCCGCAAGATGCGGGACCGCCTGCCGGACCTGCGCTGTGTGGTCGTGGGCGACGGGCCGCTGCGGGAGAAACTGCAAGCCGAGCACGCGGCGGCTCATTTCGCCGGGGTCCGGACCGGGGACGACCTGGCGCGGCACTACGCCTCGGCCGACATCCTGCTCTTTCCGAGCGAGACGGAGACCTTTGGCAACGTGCTGCTGGAAGGCATGGCGAGCGGCCTGGTCACGGTGAGCCACGACTACGCCGCGGCCGCGCGGCACGTCGAGCACGACCGCAACGGCTTTAAGGCGCCGAAGGGCGACCGCGAGGCCTATCTCGGCGAGTGCTTCGCCGCGCTGCAGCGCTGGCGCGACGAGTCCTTCCGCTCGAATGCCCGCTCCTCTGCCGAGGCGCTCGGCTGGGAGCAGGTGGTCGATTCGTTCGAAAGCCACCTGCGCGAAGCCTCCGAGGCGCGCGGTCCGGTCACGCTGACGCTCAAGGAAAAGAGCAAGCGGCCGAAGCGGAACTTCCGCACGATCTTCCTTTCCGACATCCACCTCGGAACGCCCGACGCGAAGGTGCATGAGGTGATCGAGTTCCTGAAGCACACGCGCTGCGAGAAGCTGGTGCTGAACGGCGACATCATCGACGGCTGGGCGTTGCGGCGCGGGGCGCAGTGGCGGAAGCGCCACAGCCGCTTCATCCGCACGGTGCTGAAGAAGATGGAGAAGGACGACACCTCGGTGGTCTATCTCCGCGGCAACCACGACGACATCCTCGAGCGCTTCCTGCCGCTGGCCTTCGGCAAGCTCCAGTTCGTCAAGGAACACGTCCACCGCGGCGTGGACGGCAAGCGCTACCTCGTGGTGCACGGCGACGGTTTCGACAGCGTCTCCACCAACCACAAGTGGATCGCCAAGCTCGGCGCGGTGGGCTACGACGCCCTGCTCAAGGTGAACCGGATCTACAACCGCTACCGGGCCTGGCGCGGCAAGGATTACTACTCCGTCAGCAAGGCCATCAAGGCGCGGGTCAAGTCGGCGGTGAGCTTCGTCGGCGAGTATGAACTCCAGCTCCAGGAACTGGCGCGGAAGAAGGAATGCGACGGCATCATCTGCGGCCACATCCACACGCCGGAGGACAAGCAGGTCGGGGAGATCCGCTACCTCAACTCCGGGGACTGGGTGGAGAGCCTGACCGCGATCGTCGAGCATCACGACGGCCGGCTGGAGCTGGTCCGCCACGACGAGTTCATGGCCGGGCTCGCCGAGGAAGTCCGGCCGGAGCGGCGGGCGATCCGGGCGACCGACCTGGTGCTGTCGGCGTGAGGCCGCGGGTTCCTTTGGAGGCGACGGCAAGACGTCGCTTTGGCTTTGGGTGAAGATCGCCCTACCCCGACGGCCGCGGACCGGCCGCCAGTGCAGTCCGTGGCCAGCAGGGCTTAGCGACTGCACCCCGAGTAAAAGCTGCGTCGTGCCGCAGCAGTCCATAAAGGCGCTCCCGGCGGAGCCCGTTGCTTAGCGGGCAGGGGCATTTGCTCTAACAATCGATTGCTTGCGGAATGGCGGGGCGGAAGATAGCACTAGAAGCTATCCCAAAACCACTGGCCATATGGCAAGGTGACTGCTTTGGGTCGAACGATGTTGAAACTCTCTGAGGACCAGTTGGATGTTCTTTGCAATCTGCTCCCCGAAGATCCTCC
>JAIXWR010000009.1 GCA_027491155.1 Verrucomicrobiaceae bacterium | reverse complement strand
CCCGGAAGTGAAACGCTGCAGCGCCGATGGTATTGGGACGACAGGTCCTGTGAGAGTAGGTCGCCGCCAGGTATTTGCCCGGCATCCACGTCAACGTGGGTGCCGGGCTCTTTTTTTGCACGCGGGGTGCCGCCGGCGGCGGGTGCCTCCGCCCGCGACGACGGAGGTGGTCGGCGGACGGGACGACCACGCGGGGGGATGCCGACAGGGAATGCGAGGCGGGATGGGTGGACTGCCCTCGAGCGCCGCGGTAGGCTTCGCCCCGGCTCAAATCTTCGGGCAGGAGTCCAGAAGCGCCTTTTTCAGCACCTCCCAGCGAACGGGTTGTCCATTGAGGAAGCAGGTGCTGGCTACCACTAACGAAAGGCTGGCGAAACCTTCGGGGAATTCTCTGCGGAGCGCGGCGGAGAGGGGGTAGTCGGGTTGATCGAGGATCTCGATAGGCAAGTCGGGTTGGATGCTTTGCAAGTTGTCGGACCATTCCTTTGCCCAACGGACCTCGAGGGAGCGGGTCGAATCGTGAAACAGGGCGACCGGTGGAAGATCCGGGCGTTCTTCGGTGCGAATGGACAGGTGGCGGGCGAATCCAGTGCGACGCTGCTCTTCAACAATTCTCTGGGACAGCAGGTTGTAGTAAGGGGTGTGATGCCTCTCGTCCAATCTCCTCCGCTGGTCGTCGGTCAGTTGAAGTGAGAAGCGGCTGAAGCGGGAGGGGTCGTCGGGTGGCTTCGAGAAGTCCACCAGCAGGCGGGTGATGTCCCCGTGGGCGAGGAGCGTCCGCAGTTTGGTGGCAAAGGCCTGGGCGAGATTCAGCGAACCCGGGGCCCAGCCTTCGGCGGAGGTCACGGTTTCTTCATGGGACCGAAAGAGGTCCTTGTGCCACTCGGGTACGGCGCAGGTGGCGGGCTCGCAGGAAAGCACGTACATGGAACGATTGATGGCAGGATCGGTCGCGATGTCGAACCGTGTCTTTGAAGCGGTGCTCAAAAGGCGGTTCCGATCGCGAAGTGCCAGGTGCCCGAAGGCTCGCCCTCGTCCCGGGTGAGATTATGTCCGTATTCGAAACGGATCGGCCCGACCGGAAGATCAAGGCGGATTCCGAGTCCGACGGCGAGGTCGGGGGAAGAGAAGTCGAATCCCTGGTCCAGTGCCGAGAGATCGCCGGCGTCGAAGAAGCCGACGCATTTGACGGGGCCCGCGATGCTGTGGGCGTACTCGGCGTTAGTGACCCAGTAGCTTTCACCGCCAGCGGGGTCGTTGCTGGTGGTCCGGGGGCCGAGCTCGCGGTAGCGGAACGAGCGCACGCTGTCGGGCCCGCCGGTGAAGAGCCGGAGGTCGATGGGGAATTCGTTGATGCCGCCGGACGGGAGTAGCATGCCCGCCCGCGCTCCCAGGTTGATCTGACCCTTTTTCCCGACGGGCAGGTAGCCGGCGGCGAGGGTGTCGAAGCGGATGTAGTTCGAGTTGATGTCACCGAGGATGAGTCCGGCTTCGAGTTGCGCGCCGAGGTGGTAGCCGCTGGTGGGCGAAACGCGGTCATCGCGGCGGTCGAGGGTGAGGTTACCGCGAATGAACTGGTGGGTGTAGGTGGTCTCGCCGAGTTCGTTGAGGGGGATGCCGTTGTCGCTGATGTCGACCCAGGAGGCGCCGAGCATCAGGCTTGCATCGAGGTTTTCCGCGAGGCCGTCGCGCGAGAACTCGGCGGAGACGCCCGTTTCGAACTTGTCGTAACCTTCGTGCCCGCGGGTGACCGAGAAGAGCCGGAGCCCGAGGTGGGTGTCGGTGTCCAGGAGCCAGGGATCGGAAAGCCGGAGTTCCCCGAGCAGGCCGCGCGAGCTGACTTCGAGACCCGTGCTGAGATTCCAGAGGTTGCCCCTGAAGTTCCGGTCGTGGTACTTCATGCCGAAGATCGCGCCTTCGTAGCTGCCGAAGCCCGTGTAGGCCGTGGTGCCGCGGGCCCGGCCTTCGACCATCTGGAGGGTTGCATCCAGGGTGCCGTCGGGGTTGGCGTGGTTTTCGACCTGCACCGAAGAGAAGGCGCCGGTGGCCAGGATACTTTTGAGGCGGGCATCGAAGGTTTCCGCATCGAACCAGTCGCCCCGCAGGCTTTCGAAGCGCCGGGTGATGCGGTCGATTTTCGTCTTCTCCGCTCCTTCGACCCGGACGGTGCCGAGCCGCTGGCGTTTGCCGAACTGGATGATGAAGCGAGGCGTCAGCGTGCCCTCGTCGAGGATGCGGTTCATCTTGAAGACTTCGAGCGGGAAGCCGGTGGAGCGGAAGACGCTCTCGACCTCGCCGCGCAGGGTGGTCAGCAGATCGGTGCCGGCCACTTTCCCGACATGGACGGCCGTGCGTTCACGAAGCTCGGGCAGCAGTTCGGCGGGTGCCCCGTCGAAGCGTGGGGCCCCGAGTTTGTGCAAGGGGCCCGGCGTGATCCGGATCATGAAGGACACCTCGCTGGTGCCCGGGGTGATGCCCCGCTTCTCCACCGCCGCCTTGGCCTTCCAATAGCCGCGCGAGCGGAAGTCGGCTTCGAGCAGGGAGAGTCCCTCGGCGACGTCCTCCTCGCGGAAGGGAGGTTCCTGCGCGGGATTCAGCACCCGTTCTTGTCCGGGGAGGCGGAAGAGTTTGGAGAGCCGGATCTGGTCTTCCTTTTGCAGGCCGGGCACCGCGACCGAGCCGATCGACAGCCGCGCGCCTTCGTCGACCATCAGCCGGATCGTGTTGCCGGCGAGAACCGGTTTCACGCTCGGGTTCTGGAACCCCTGGCGGCGCATCAGGTTCTCCAGCAGGAAGGCGGCATCGCCTGCCCTTGCCGGGCTGGGTGGCTTGCTGCGGATGTATTCGAGCCGGTCGCCCAGGAGTTCGAGAACCTCGGCCTCCTTCAGCGTCTTCAAGCCCACGACCTTGATTTCGGCCGCAGTGGCGAAGCCGCAGGCGGCACCGGTCGCGATCCAGGCGCACAGCCGGCGGAAGGCCGGGATCCGGCACGGCTTCATCGGGGCTGGCCGGTGCGGGTTCATTTGAAGCGGAGAACGAAGGCGCCTAGGACGCGGGTGTTGCTTTCCTTGTCCACCGATCCGCTGACGAAGATGCGCTCGGTGACTTCGATCGTGGCGGAGTTCAAGCGCTTGCCGGTGAGCGGGTCGTCCTCGCCCACGCGGACGTCGACGTTGTTGAGGAGGGCGAGGGCTTTCGAGAGCTGTTCCGCGAAGGGGAGTCGTCCGCGGCGCCATTCCTCGACGAAAAGTTGTGCCGCCTTCATCGTGGCGGCCTGGCCGTCCTCCAGGCCGTCGGAAGTCGTCCCGGTGGCGAGCAGGGTCATGATCTCGCTTTCCGCCAGCGGCGGGTCGGAGGTGAGGGCGGTGCGGGGTGCGTTGACCGGGCCGTAGAAGAAGACGTTCACGTCGTAGCGGCCGATGTTCGAGGTGCCGCGGATGTTCAATTCCGGATTCAGGCCGCCGGCCGGGGTGAAGCTGACGATCCCGTTGTTCACCTTCAGCGTGCTGAAAGGGAGCCGCGCGGTCACGTCGCGGATGACGGCGCTGCCCTGGGGCTCGATCTTGCCGACCGTGCCGCCGATGCGGATGTCGGCGGTGGCGGATCCCCGCGCGAGATTGCCGCGGATCAGCAGCGGGTCGCGGGTGCGGACCCGGACATCCAGCGCCCAGTTGCCGAAGGGCGCGGGGAGGTCCGCCGCCTTTTCCTCGGGGTCGATCGCGGGAAGCCGCGGCCGGGCGGGAGCGGTGAAGGGTACCCGGACCGGGAGGATTTCGAAATCCCGGTAGAACAGGCTGTCGACCAGATCGACCGTCCCCGAGATCCGCGCCTGTTGGAGATTTCCGCCCAGGCTGAGATCGGCGTCGGCCCGCACGATCATCGATTCGTCGCGTTTGAGCGGCAGCGCGTTCGCCCTGAAGCGGAGATCGAAGGTCGGTGCAGCCGGGTCCGCGATCCCGACCGTGCCGCTCGCGTCGAAGGTGCCGCCGGAGCTTTCGAAAGAGAGCCTTTCGAGCCGGACCTCCTGGCCTTGCAGGCGGATCACGAACCCGGCGTTCGACACCGGCGGGGCGGGGGAGTCCCGTTTGGAAAAGGCGCCGCCGGAAAGCCGGAGCTCGCCGGAGAGGTCGGGTTTTCCAAGCGAGCCCGCCGCGGAGAACCCGCCTTCGAGGGTTCCCGCGAGCTCGTCGGCGGCGGGCACGAAGTTCTTGAAAGTCGCCACGTCGAGGCGGGGAATTTCCACGCGGGCGTCGACCGCTTCCTTGAGGATGCTGCCGGGATCGTTCGCCCATTCGCCCGGCTTGAAGGGCATCTTGCCGGAAAGCTTGACCGGCGGATAAGTGGCGGGCCGCACTTCACCGCCAAGGACCAGCGAGCCGGCGGAGCCGTCGAGCGAAAGGTCGGCATCGATCACCGGGACGTCCGGCTGGTCGGGCAGGCGGAGTCCCTTGAGCGCCGCATCCAGATCGATCTTCGGGTTCGCGGGGGTGCCGGCGATGACCAGGTTCACGCGCCCGCTGCCTTCGGAGAGCGGGGATTTCCCTTCGGGTAGCCAGACGGCGAGGCGCGAGGAGTCGATCCACTCGGATTCGAGGAACAGGCTGAGCGGAATGTCCTGTTTCAGGAATGCCTTCACGTCGGAAGGGTCTTCGGGCACGGGGATCTCCGCGCGGCCGCCGACCAGCCGCGTGGCTCCTTCTTTCCACTCGATCCGCGGGAGTTTCAGGATGCCGTCGGCCAGGGTCGCTTCGGCCTCGATCGTCTGGCCGTCGGCGGTCGCGGTGAGTTCGGCGAGCGAGACTTTTTCCGGCCATTCGTAATCGCCGCGGGTCCGGACGAGCAGCGGGGGCATGTCCTTGCGGACCCATTCGAAGGAGCGGATGTCGAAACTCCCGCGATGGGGCTTGGGGCCGAAATCGCCGCCGCCTTGCCACGAGCCGCTGGCGCTCATGCCCGCTGGCAGCGTGACACCGCCCGCGGCGGCCCAGGGAGCAAGGCGATCCGGGCGGAAAGAGTCGAAGGATGCGGAGGCCTCGTAGCGCTTCTTTTCCAGATCGAGCTCGTAGGTGGCGCGGATGCCTTCGCTGCCGAAAGTCCCGCCCAGAGTGCCGCCGGGCTTCCATTGGTTTTCGCCGGCCAGCGACGGTGCGCCTTGCTCCGCGGAGACCAGCCAGCGGACGCCCGCCTCCGCGATTCCGGATGAAGTCGACCGGGCGCTTGCTTCGAGCGCGAGCGAAGACGCGGGCAGGCCGGGAGCATCGACCGGCGCGAACGAGAGCTTTTCCTTCAGCGCCGCGAAGACCGGATCCAGCCGCGGGACGGAGGCTCGCAGGTCGGCTTGGAAATCCTTCCAGTTTCCTGCGGGCAGATCGCTCCAGCGCAGCCCGGCCTCGCCAGTTAGATCGCCGCCAAGCGCCTCGATTTCCCAGCCGATGCTCGCGCTACTGCCGTCCTTGGCAAGGTCCAGGCGAAGCGCGTCCGCCTGCCAGTCCTCGTATTTCACGCCGCTCACTCCCGCGCCGACCTTGAAGGACCACTGGTCCGGGCTCCGGTCGAATCCGCGGATCTCCGCCTCAAGCGAATCGAGCGTGGCCTCGACCGGAATTTTGATCGCCAGGTTCTTGACCGCCTCGTGCACCGGCAGGGGTTCGCCCTCGAGCCGGAGGCTGGCGGAGGAGAGCGTGCCATCGATCACGAGCCGCGACTTCTCCACCGACACGACACCGCTGGCTGAAAGCTCGTCTTGCGAGGGCATCTCCACCTTCAGGTCGCGAATGCCGAGGCGGGGGGTGAGATCGAAGCGGTCGAGCCGCAGCTCGCTTTCGCTCCACCGGATCACGCTTTCCTGGGCGGGGAATTCGTAGCCGGGTCCGGCCGCCATGGCACCGAGGCGGAGGCGGAACTCGTCGCTTCCCGGCACGTGGACCAGGTCGCTGCTCTGCAAGGTCAGCAGCGTTTCCGGGCCGCGCAGCAGCTCCAGCCGGAAATCGGCGGCGCGGAGGTCCAGCGGCCGGATCAAGCCGCGAATCTTCTTCAAAGTGACGGGCAAGGGATCCGGCGCTTCGGAAGGGCTTGCATCCGGGGCCTTCGGCAGCGGAGGGGCCGCCAGGTCGACGATCGCGTGGACCCGCTCCACGGCAACGCCGTCGATCTCGCCGCGCAGGGCCCGGGTCAGGCGGTAAAGCGGGCCGGCGGACCCGACTTCCAGTCGCTTCAGGGGGCCGCCGCTGAGGAAGAGTTTCTCGACCCGGATGCCTCCGATCAAGGTGCCCTTCAATTCGAATTGGGCGCTCATGCCCGAATCGGCGAGGGCGTGACGGAGCGCGACACTGCCGATCCAGCGCCAGCCCGGTCCGTTGAGCCAAACCAGAAAGGCGACCAGCAGCAGCAGCGCGGCGATCCGCTTCCGGCCGCGCCGGCGGCGCTTCGGGGGATCGGTGGGGGCTTCGTCTCGGTTCATGGCGTCCTGCGCTGCTTGTTTCTCCATGCTGTAGCTCCGCGGGTCAACGCCGCTGCTTCTGTCGTGCCAAATCCTCACGACGGGTTTCCATCTCCTCCTTGCGAGCGAAGTCCCGCCTGCACGTCCTGTGGCGTCCACGGGACTTCCATGACTCCAAGTTTTGCCGCCGCAGCAGCACGCGAATGTCATGAAACCGCGCGGTGACCGGGGCTCCGGGAATTGCATCGTCCATACGTCGTGCCTACCCGGGCCGGATTCCTTCCGGATGCAGGGTCGGCAGGTTGACAAAGGGGGATGCGCTTGACCAATCTGCCACAGCCGGGCTGTGCACAACGCCAGTCAGGTCGTTCAATTGATTTCCCAAAGGCCCGAAAACCCGTGTTCTCCAACGAAGATTACCTGGCCGACCTGCTCGTGGAAGCAGGCGCGGTTTCACCCGAAAAGCTCGAGCAAGCCCGCCGGACCGGCGGATCCGTGATCGAGAAACTGCTCAGCGAAACCGATCTTTCGGACGAGACGGTCTGTGCCGTGCTTGCCCAGAACGCGGGGATCGAGGCGATCGATCTCGGGGCCATGGTCATTCCGCCCCAGGTGGCCGGAGCCATTCCCGACGAGATCGCCCGCCGCTACCGGGTCATCCCGGTGGCCGACGACGGGGTTTTCCTCTCCGTGGCAGTGGCGGATCCTTTCGACTTCGAGACCATGGACAGCCTGCCCCATGTCCTCGGCCGCGAATTGAACTTCCTCTGCGCGCCGGCCGGTGCCGTGGACCTGTTCCTCAAGCAGTTCTACGGGGCGACCGATTCTCCCCGCGGCATGGACATCTCCGGCGGCCACGACGTCGAGGTGTCGGACGGGGACGCGCCGATCATCCGCCTGGTGCAGAACCTCCTGTCGGAGGCCATGAAGATGCGCTGCTCCGACATCCACATCGAGCCGCTCGAGACCTCCGTCCGCATCCGCTACCGCATGGACGGCAAGCTCGTCGAGGTGGACAACCATCCGAAGAAGCTCCTGCCCGCCATCGTCGCCCGCCTCAAGGTCATGAGCGGATCGATGTCCATCGCCGAAAAACGCCTGCCGCAGGACGGCCGCATCCAGGTGAAGCTGGGCGAGAAGGAGATCGACCTCCGCGTCTCGTCGGTCCCGTCGAACCACGGCGAATCGATCGTCATGCGTATCCTCGACAAGTCGGCGCTGGTGCTCGGCTTGCCGGAACTGGGCTTCTTTTCCGACGACCAGACCTCGTTCGAGCAGCTGATCGGCCTGCCGGACGGCATCATCCTGGTGACCGGTCCCACCGGTTCGGGCAAGACCACCACGCTCTACGCCTGCCTCAACGTCATCAACCGCCCCGACCGCAAGATCATCACGGTGGAAGACCCGGTCGAATACGAGATGCCCGGCATCAACCAGGTGATGGTCAAGACCGACATCGGCATGACCTTCGCCGCCGCCCTCCGCGCCATGCTGCGCCAGGCGCCGAACATCATCATGATCGGGGAAATCCGTGACGCGGAGACGGCCAACATCGCCATCAACGCCTCGCTCACCGGGCACCTCGTCCTTTCCACCCTGCACACCAACGACGCGCCGTCCGCGGTCGCCCGTCTGGCGGACATCGGGATCAAGCGCTTCCTGATCGCCTCCGCGGTCCGCGCGGTGCTGGCACAGCGCCTGGTCCGCAAGCTGTGTCCGGTCTGCAAGACCCCGCACGTGCTGACCGACAAGGAGGCTCGCGCCCTGCGTTTCGACAGCACGCGCAACGACAGCTCGACCATCATGGGGCCGGTCGGTTGCGACAAGTGCCGCAACAACGGCTACCGCGGCCGCCTCGGGATCTTCGAGCTGTTCCAGATCGACGACGAGGTCCGCCACATGATCAACGAGAACCTGACCTCGAGCCAGCTCCGCCGCCGCGCCCGCGAACTCGGAATGCGCACGCTGCGCGAGGACGGCATCCGCAAGGTCCTCGCCGGCCTGACGTCGCCCGAGGAAGTTATCCACGTCACCATGTCGGACTTCGACTGACCCCTGGATCCACCCACCGATTTTCCCATCACAGCCCTTTCAAAACCCGGTCCATGGACAGCAACCAGATCGTAGAACTTTTCATCAGCCGCGGCCTCATCGACCGCTCCCTCGGCCAGGACATCCTGGCAGAAGTGGAAAACAGCGGCAAGGAGGCCGCCGAGATCCTCGCGGACTTCCAGGTCATCAACCACCGCGACGACGTCTGGCCCGTGGTCGCTTCCGAACTCGGCGCGCATGTCGTCGACCTCCGGAATTGGACCCCGCCGGAAGAACTGCTCGCGCTGGTTCCCGCTGGCACCGCCCGGCTCCACGGCGCCCTGCCGGTCAATTACGACGCCGACGGGCTGCACATCGCGCTGGTCGACCCGATGAACCCGCAGACCATCGAGGACCTGCGCTTCGCCCTGGGACGCGAGCTCGTTTTGGCCATCGCGCCCGACTACATCGTCGAGCAGAAGATCAACGAGTGCTACGGCGGCGAAGGCAAGGCGATGGAGGACATCCTCAGCCAGCTCGAGTCCGGCGCGGAGGCGAGCATGAACGCCGCGGACCTGGAGGCCGAGGCCAACTCGGCGCCGATCATCCGCTACGTCGACCTCGTGCTTTTCCAAGCGATCAAGGAGCGCGCGTCCGACATCCACTTCGAGCCCTTCGAGAAGGATTTCAAGATCCGCTACCGGGTGGACGGGGCCCTGTATGAAATGGCACCGCCGCCGGTGCATCTTTCCATTCCGATCATTTCGCGCGTCAAGGTGATGTCCAACATGAACATCGCCGAGCGCCGTGTCCCGCAGGACGGGCGGATCGTGAAGCAGGTCGGCGACCGCCAGGTCGACATGCGTGTCTCGACGCTGCCGACCCAGCACGGCGAGTCGGTGGTGCTCCGCGTTCTCGACCGCTCGTCGGTCAACCTGACGCTCGAGAACCTCGCGCTGCCCGATGCGATCTACGAATACGTCTGCGACACCATCGAGAAGCCGAACGGCATCTTCATCGTCACCGGCCCCACCGGGGCGGGCAAGACCACGACGCTCTACGCCGCCTTGAGCCGGATCAACACGATCGACGCCAAGTTGCTCACCGCCGAGGACCCGGTGGAATACGACATCGACGGCATCATCCAGATCCCGGTCAACGAGGCGATCGGCCTGACTTTCCCGCGCATCCTGCGGGCCTTCCTCCGCCAGGACCCGGACCGCATCATGGTCGGGGAAATGCGCGACATGGACACCGCCCAGATCGCCATCCAGGCGGCGCTCACCGGTCACCTTGTGCTTTCCACCCTTCACACCAACGACGCGGCCGGCGCGGTCACCCGTCTGGTGGACATGGGCTGCGAGCCTTTCCTGGTCGCCGCCTCGCTGGAAGGCGTGCTCGCCCAGCGCCTGGTGCGGACGATCTGCAAGTCCTGCAAAGCCTCCTACGAGCCGAACGAAAGCATCCTGACCCAGCTCGGCGTGGCCGTCCATGAACTGGGCGACAAGGACTTCTTCACCGGCCGCGGCTGCGAGGTCTGCGGCAACAGCGGCTACAAGGGCCGGCGCGGCCTTTACGAGCTGCTCGACATCTCCGACCCGGTCCGCGAGCTGATCACCGACCGCGCACCGACCGTGGTGGTCAAGCAGAAGGCCATGGAACTCGGAATGCAGACCCTCCGGGAGGACGGCCTGCGGAACATTTACCTCGGCAATACAACCATTGAGGAAGTCTTGAAATACACCTGATCCTTGACGTTTCATCCTGAATTTTGAGTCGCCAGCCGGCTCTCGGGTCCTCACATTCCACTCACTCGACTTAAAACAACCCCATGCCTCAGTTCCAATTCACCGCCGCCGATGCCAAGGGCGAGCAGATGTCCGGCACCGTCGAATCCAACAGCGAAGCCGATGCCATCCAGCAGCTTCGCGCCCAGGGATACTACCCCTTGCAGGTGGTCGAGGTCGGCAAGGGCAAGCTTGCCGCCAAGAAGGCCGCCAAGAAGGGCAAGCCCGCCGGAGGCAAGAAGGCCAAGTCGACCACCGGCGGCCGGATCAAGCCGAAGATCCTGATGATCTTCACCCGCCAGCTCGCCACGCTCATCGATTCCGGCCTGCCGCTGCTCCGCGGATTGACCGTGCTCGCGAAGCAGGAGCCGAACCCCGTGCTCCGCGGCACCATCAGCGCCCTCGCCGACTCCGTGCAGGGCGGTTCCACCTTCTCCGAAGCGCTGGCCCAGCATCCGCGCATCTTCAACAAGCTCTACGTCAACATGGTCAAGGCCGGCGAGCTGGGCGGTGTGCTGGAAGTGGTGCTCGTCCGCCTTGCGGAGTACCAGGAAAAGGCCCACAAGCTGAAGAACAAGATCGTGTCGGCGATGGTCTACCCGATCATCGTGATGTTCATCGCGGTGGCCATCCTCGTCTTCCTGATGCTGTTCATCGTGCCGAAGTTCGAGGCGATGTTCGCGGAAATGGGCAACGACGCCGAGCTGCCGATGATCTCGCAGATCGTCTTCGGCACCTCCAAGTTCTTCCTCAAGCCGACCATCGGCATCATCCCGAACATCGTCTGGGTGTTCCTGCTGATCACCCTCATCGGCTTCCTGCTCAACCTCTGGGGCAAGACCAAGAAGGGCCGCCAGTTCATCGATAGCGCCAAGCTCAAGCTGCCGATCTTCGGCGACATCCAGCGCAAGTCGGCGATCGCCCGCTTCTCGCGGACCCTCGGCACCCTGGTCACCTCCGGCGTGCCCATCCTCCAGGCCCTCAACATCACCCGCGACACCGCCGGCAACGTGGTGGTCTCCGATGCGATCGAGAAGGTCCACGAGGCGGTCAAGGAAGGGGAATCGATCGTTTCCCCGATGCAGACCACGAGCGTCTTCCCTTCGATGGTCATCTCGATGGTCGACGTCGGTGAAGAGACCGGCCAGCTCCCCGAGATGCTGCTCAAGGTGGCGGACGTCTATGACGACGAGGTTGACAACGCGGTGACCGCGCTTACCTCGATCCTGGAGCCGATCATGATCGTGGTGCTGGCGCTCGTCGTCGGTGCGGTGGTGTTCGCGCTCTTCCTGCCGCTGATCAAGATCATCTCCGAAATGGGCAACATGTGAAGCGCTCCGGGGCCTCCGGAACTTGCTTCCGCGAAGCCCCCAACCGGCAATCACCATGAAGAACCGAATCAATCCCGGCATCGCCAGGGGATTCAGCCTGATGGAGCTGATCGTCGTCGTGGCGATCATCGTCATCCTCGCGGGCTTGACCCTGGGCGGCTTCTCGCTGGTCAACCAGAAGACCGCCCGCGACAAGGCGAAGGTCCAGTTGAAGCTGATCGAGACCGCCTTGGAAAACTACAACTCCGAAAACCGCTCCTACCCGCCGAGTCCGGATCCGATGGGCGAGAGAGGCGATGAGGTGCTCTACAAATACCTCTACTACGACGGTTTCGAAGCCCGCGACAGCGGGGGCGTGGTTTACATGCCCGACTTCGATCCCGAGAACAACGCGAAGAGCGGTCAGGCCTGGATGCAGGGCACGGGCGCGCAGGCGCGGGTCGTCGATCCCTGGGGCCAGTTCTGGCGTTATCGTTCCGGCGATTCCCCGGGAGCGCAGAATCCTGACTTCGACCTCTGGTCGATCGGTCCCGATGGCAAGACCAACGAGGATCCGAAGCACAAGGACTGCGCGGACGACATCCGCAACTTCTGAGGAGCTTCCCTCGCTGTATCGATTTCAAGGCGCGTTCCGGATTTCGGGACGCGCCTTTTTTCGTTCGGCCCGGGGTTTCCCGGCTTTGGGCTCGACGCCGCCGGTCGGGGGCCTCTTCCTAGCCCCGAAGATGAGCGACGATTTTGAAGACAAGCCGGCGGAAACTCCCGCCGCCAAGGTTCCCCGCAAGCGCCCGGCAGCCCGCAAGGCCGGCAAGCCGAAGTCCGCCGCTCCGGCTGGCGATTCCGACTCCGCCGCCAGCGTGGCAGCCGCCCCGGCGGAGCCTGCACGTGCGGTCCCGGCCTCAGAAGAATCCTCGCCGCGCCGTTCGCAGGAGGCCCGTGAACCCCGCGGGGCGACCGGTGACGATTCCGCACCGGAAGCCATTCCCTTCTTCGTCGAGAACAACGCGGCCGAGCCGCCGGGCAATTCCAAGAAGCGCCGACGCCGGAAGAAGAAGCACGGCCAGTCGCAGGGCCAGCAGCACCCCCACGCCATGGCCCCGCCGGCCGACGCGGTGACGTCATCGCCCGAGCCTGCCGCCCCGGCCCCCGTGATGCATGCCGCGCCCCGCCCCAAGCTGGATCCCGAAGAGGTTTCCAAGAAGGCTTGGAAGATCTTCCAGTCGGAAGTCGGCGAGGAAGGTCTGGCCTTGATCGACGATCACGACGCCCGGGAAATCTCCCGCCGCTGTTTCCGCCTGGCCGAGATTTTCCTCGAAGAGGCCGCCCGCCGCAGCCGCTGAGGAAAGCCGGCATCGGGGGAGACGTCCGGGATTCAATCCCGGGTCTCGCCGGGAGTTTTTTGCACGCCAGTCGCTTCCATGGGAGCGGCAGGCTCCGGCATCCCGACGGCCTCGTCGAGTTCCACGAACTCGTCGCCTTCGCGCCGTTGCCGCCAGAGGTTGATCGTCATCACCAGCACGAAGCCCAGCACCAGGAAGGACGCTTCCATCAGGAAGGGTGTCGAAATGATGCCGAGGAGCCGGCCGAAAAACTCGCCGCCGACACCCGGGAGATAGCGCGCATAAGCAATCAGGAGGATCAGCGCGGCAACGCCCGCGATCACCGAGATTCCCGCGACGACTTGGATTCTTCGTTCATCCCGTGCCATTTATCACCGCAAGGAAGCACGGCAGGGCGGGTCCGGCGACCCAAGAAATTTTTTAATTTAAGTTGATATTTTTTAAAAATTCACGATTCATTCCCGGGTCGCATGTTGCTGGAACGCATCAGGATCCTGGGAATCGCCCTCATCGTCGCCGCGCTCTCGGTGTCGACCTGGAAGACCTTGGGGGCGAACCGCAGTCCGGCGGCAGGGAGTGACGGGCATTCTCCTGCTCCCGTCGCCCATTCCGGCGCCAAGGCGGAGTGGACCATTCCGGTCGAGATCGTCGAGGCCGGCGGCGAGCCCCGGCTGCACGAAGTCCGGGTGACCCGTTGAGGGTCCGCCGTTCATCGCGGTTGAATTCGTGACGGGCACCCGCTAGACCCCACCGCGATGCGGCTTTACGACACGCTGGCCCGCGAGCTCAAGGAGCTCCGCCCCCTGGATGGCACGACCTACCGGTTCTACTGCTGCGGACCCACCGTTTACGGTCCCGCGCACATCGGGAACTTCCGGACCTTCGTGCTCCAGGACGTCTTCCGCCGCACGCTGGAGACCGGCGGGATGCGGACTTTCCATGTCCGCAACATCACCGACGTCGACGACAAGACGATCCGCGATTCGCAGGCGGCGGGGAAGTCGCTGGAGGATTTCACGGCCTTCTGGACGGAGAGGTTCCACGCCGATTGCGATGCGCTCGGGCTGCTGGCGCCGCACGTCGAGCCGGGGGCGATCGAGCACATCCCGCAGCAGATCGCGATGATCGAGACCCTGATCAGGAAAGGCCACGCCTACGCCTCGGACGACGGCTCGGTCTATTTCAAAATCTCTTCGTTCCCCGGCTACGGGAAGCTTTCCCATCTCGACGAGCGCGAGCTCGACCTCGGCAAGACCCAGAACGCCCGGGCCAATGCCGACGAGTATGAGAAGGACAGCCTGTCCGATTTCGTGCTGTGGAAGGCGCGCAAGCCGGAGGACGGCGTGAACTTCTGGCCGTCGCCGTGGGGCGAGGGGCGTCCGGGCTGGCATCTCGAGTGCTCGGCCATGATCCGGGAATACCTCGGTGCCGACTTCGATCTCCACTCCGGCGGGGTCGATCTGGTGTTCCCGCACCACGAGAACGAGATCGCCCAGAGCCAGTGCGCCTGCGGCGGGCACTTTGCCGCGCATTGGTTCCACGTCACCCACCTGCTGGTGGACGGCGGGAAGATGTCGAAGTCGGTCGGCAACCTTTACACCCTCGAGGACCTCGCCGCGAAAGGCTTCACGGCGATGGAAGTCCGCTACGTGCTGATCGGCGCGCATTACCGCAAGCCGCTGAATTTCACGCTCGAGTCGCTGGCCGCGGCCCGCGAGGCGATGGCGAAGCTGGCGAAAGGCGCGCGGGCCCTTGCCGCGAAAGCGCCGGCTGATGCCCGCTTCGACACGGTCGAGTTCGGATTCTTCCAGGCCGCGTGGGATTCGCTCAACGACGACCTCAACACGCCCGGCTGCCTCGGCGGCCTGTTCACCGGCCTGCGCGAGGCGGCGAAGCTGGAAGGGGAGGAGGCCGCCAAGGCGCTGGCGGCTTTCAACCGCATTCTGCGCGCCCTCGGTCTCACCTTGCCCGAGGAGGAGCCTGAAGCGGAAGTCCCCGCCGAGATCCGCGCTCTTGCCGAGGAGCGCTGGGCCGCCCGCAGCGCCAAGGACTGGGCCAAGGCCGACAACATGCGCCAGCAGCTCGTCGAGCTGGGCTGGAACATGAAGGACGGCAAGGAAGGCTACGAACTGACGCCGCTATCCTGAAATCCATGAACCTTCCCATCCGTCCCCGCCGCAACCGCCGGACCCCCGCGATCCGTTCGCTGGTCCGCGAGACCGTCCTGACGCCCGCGGATTTCATCCTGCCTCTCTTCCTGCACGAGGACGAGGTGGACACGCCGATCGCCTCGATGCCCGGCGTGACCCGCTGGTCGCTGGCGGGGCTGGTGAAGGAGGCGGGCGAAGCCCACGCGCTGGGCGTTCCTGCGGTGGTGCTGTTCCCGAAGATCGAGGACCCTCTCAAGACGCCCGATGCCGCGGAGTGCTCGAACGACGAAGGCCTCGTGCCGCGAGCGATCCGCGCCTTGAAGGCGGCGCATCCGACGCTCTGCGTCATCACCGACGTGGCGCTCGATCCCTACAACTCGGACGGCCATGACGGGCTGGTCCGGCGGGATGAACGGGGAGAATTGCAGATTCTCAACGACGAGACCATCGGGGTGCTGTGCGAGCAAGCGCTCTGCCACGTCAGGGCCGGGGCGGACATCGTTTCGCCGAGCGACATGATGGACGGTCGCGTCGGCGCCTTGCGCGATGCGCTCGACGCCGCGGGTTTCGACCAGGTTTCCATCCTCAGCTATTCGGCGAAGTATGCCTCGGCCTTCTACGGGCCGTTCCGCGGCGCGCTCGATTCCGCGCCGAAGGAGGGCGACAAGAAGACCTATCAGATGGACCCCGGCAACGCCCGCGAGGCGGTGCGTGAGATCCTGCTCGATGAGGCGGAAGGCGCGGACATGGTGATGGTGAAGCCGGCCGGGCCCTACCTCGACATCATCGCGAAGGTCCGCGAAAGTACGACGCTTCCCGTAGCGGCCTACCAGGTCAGCGGCGAATACCTGATGATCGAGAGCGCCGCCGCCGCGGGCTGGGTGGATGGCAAGGCGATCGCCCTGGAAAGCCTGACGGGCATCAAGCGGGCCGGAGCCGACATGATCCTGACCTACTACGCCAAGCGCGCGGCGGAGTGGTTGAAGGATCGGTAGCGGAAGGTCGGCGACCTTCCGGCGGGGTGCGGTCCGTCAGGGGTCCGACGTCGCGAATCTTCCTTCGCGCCGCCCCCGGCGGAACGGCGCAGCCGATCCGCTACGTGGAAAGGCGGAACACCTCGACCATCGGCACGGAGACCGGTGAGGAATCGGGGTTCGAAGGCATCACGTCGCTCATGAACTTCCACCAGCGGCGGCAGACCTCGGTCGCGGCGATGGCTTCCCAGCGCTCCTCGCTTTCGATCTCCGCGTAGCCGAAAAGCTGGCGGGTTTCCGGATGGAGGAAGATCGAGTAATTCGACACCCCGTGCTCCTTCAGCACGGCGGCAAGCTCGTCCCAGATCGGCTGGTGGCGGCGGGCATACTCCGCTTCCGCGCCGGGATTCACCGACATCACGAAGGCCTTGCGGATCATCGGCTTCACAGGTGGTGGCCCATCCGGTCGCGCTTGGTCTCGAGGTAGCGGGCGTTGTGGGGATTGGCCGGCAGGCTGATGGGCAGCTGCTCGACGATTTCGAGCCCGTAGCCTTCGAGGCCCACGACTTTCTTCGGGTTGTTGGTGAGCAGCCGGATCTTTCGCACGCCGAGATCGTAGAGGATCTGCGCGCCCATGCCGTAGTCGCGGAGGTCGGAGCCGAAGCCTAGCTTCTCGTTGGCCTCGATGGTGTCGAGGCCCTGCTCCTGGAGCTTGTAGGCGTGGATCTTCGCCGCGAGGCCGATGCCGCGGCCTTCCTGGCGGAGGTAAAGCAGCACTCCGCCTTCCCTGGCGATGCGTTCCATCGCGGCGTCGAGCTGGCCGCCGCAGTCGCAGCGCTGGGACAGGAAGACATCGCCGGTCAGGCACTCGGAGTGGACCCGGACCAGAACCGGCTTCGCGGGGTCGATCTCGCCGCGGACCAGTGCCAGGTGGTGGGAACCGTCGGTCTGCACGCGGTAGAGGCTGCAATCGAATTCGCCGTGGTCGGTGGGCAGACCGATCGTTTCCTCCCGGACCACCAGCTTCTCCGAGCGCCTCCGCCATTCGATGAGCTGGGCAATGGTGCAGGCCTTAAGGCCGTGGGCAGCTTGATAGTCGCCGAGGTCGCCCACTCGGGCCATGGTGCCGTCCTCCTTGACGATCTCGCAGATCACTCCGGCGGGTGCGAGGCCGGCGAGGCGGGCGAGGTCGACCGATGCCTCGGTGTGTCCCGCCCGGCGCAGCACGCCGCCTTCGCGGTATTGGATCGGAAAGATGTGGCCGGGGTGGACGAAGTCATCGGGGCCCGCCTTCGGGTCCGCCAGCAGTTTCACGCAGAGCGCCCGGTCGGCGGAGGAAATGCCGGTGGTGATGCCCTTGGCGGCGTCGACTGAAACGGTGAAGGCGGTGCGCTGGACCTCGCGGTTGCGGCGGGTCATCTGGGGCAGGTCGAGCTGCTCGGCGCGTTCGGCGGTGATCGGGGCGCAGATCAGCCCGCGGCCGCGGACGGCCATGAAGGAGATGATTTCCGGAGTGCAAAGGGAGGCCGCGGCGACCAGGTCGGCCTCGTTTTCCCGGTCGGGGTCGTCCGCCACGATGACGATCCGCCCGGCGGCGATCTCGGCGATGATTTCGTCGATGGGACTGAAAGAAAGCGGGGTGGCCATGCGCGCAAGAAGCGTCATCTTTGGAGCGGCTCAGGTCAAGGGGTAGGGGCCATGTCGCATTTTTCACGATCTGGCGGGATTTTCCCATTTCCCCGGCGAAAGGCCTTCGCCAATCTCGGGGCACCATCCGACCCAACCGATCATGTCACGTCCCGTTACCCTCTTCACCGGCCAGTGGGCCGATATCCCCGCGGAAGAACTTTTCCCCAAGGTCAAGGCCATGGGCTTCGACGGCGTCGAGCTCGCCTGCTGGGGCGACCATTTCGACGTCCAGAAGGCGCTGAACGAACCCGGCTACGTCGAAGGCCGCTGGGAACTGCTGAAGAAGCACGACCTCGCCTGCTACGCGATCTCCGCCCACCTCGTCGGCCAGGCGATCTGCGATCCGATCGACGAGCGCCACGAGTGCATCCTGCCGCCGCACGTCTGGGGCGACGGCGATCCCGAAGGCGTCCGCCAGCGCGCCGCGCAGGAGATGATCGATACCGGCAAGGCCTGCCGCAAATTCCTCGATGCCGGCAAGGCCTACATGGCGACCAAGCCCGCCGGCTCCGGCAAGGCAGTCGTCAACGGCTTCACCGGCTCCGCGATTTGGGGTGCGCTCTACGCTTTCCCGCCGACCAGCCAGGCCTACCTGCAAAAGGGCTTCGACGACTTCGGCACGCGCTTCAAGCCGATCCTTGACGCCTTCGAGAAGGAAGACGTCTATTTCGCGCTGGAAGTCCACCCGACCGAGATCGCCTTCGACATCGCCTCCGCCCAGCGCGCGGTGGAAGCCGTGAAGGGCCACAAGCGCTTTGGCTTCAACTACGACCCGAGCCACCTCGGCTACCAGGGTGTCGACTACGTGAAGTTCATCTACCTGCTCGGCGAGCGGATCCACCACGCCCACATGAAGGACGTCTGGTGGGGCCACGGCACCGGCGAGGTCGGCGTTTTCGGCGGCCACACCGACTTCTGCGACGCCCGCCGCTACTGGGACTTCCGCAGCGTCGGCCGCGGCGACATCAATTTCGAGGAGGTCATCGTCGCGCTCAACGACATCGGCTACAACGGCCCGCTGTCGATCGAGTGGGAAGACGGCCGGATGGACCGCTTCCACGGCGCCACCGAGAGCTGCGCCTTCGTCAAAAACCTCGACTTCCCGCGCAACCAGGTCGCCTTCGACGCCGCCTTCGACAAATCGAACCAGTAAGAATCATGTCCACCAAAGTAGGAGTCATCGGAGCCGGCGGGATGCTGCGCTATCACGCGGAAGGTTTCCGCAAGGCCGGAGCGACCGTCACCGCCGTCGCCGATCCGGCGCCGGGTGCCGCGGCGCGCGCGGCCAAGCAGTGGGAGATCCCCGCCGCGTTCGAGAGCGTGGAAGCGATGCTCGCCGACGCCGACATCGACGCGGTGTCGATCATCGTGCCGAACAAGTTCCACATGCCGCTGGCCCTCCAGTGCCTTGCTGCCGGAAAGCATGTCTTCTCCGAGAAGCCGCCGGCGCTCAACGCCGCGGAAGTGCAGCAGATGATCGACGCCGCCAACGCCGCGGGCAAGAAGCTGATGTTCAATTTCAACAACCGCGCCCGGCCCGAGTCGATCGCGATGAAGAACTACGTGGCCGACGGCACCGTGGGGAAGATCAACTCCGCGCAGGCCAAGTGGATCCGCCGCACCGGCATCCCGGGTTTCGGCGGATGGTTCACCACCAAGGCGCTGTCCGGCGGCGGCCCGGTGATCGACCTGCTGCACATGATCGACCTCGCTCTTTACTTCATGGGCTATCCCGAGCCGGCCCACGTGTTGGCGCAGACCTTCGACGACCACATCACCGACAAGGGGTTCAAGGGTCCCTGGGGCATCCCCGACCGTGCCGACGGCACCAACGACGTCGAGGCCGCGGCCCACGGCTTCGTCACCTTCAAAACCGGCCAGGTCCTGTCGCTCCAGGTGTCTTGGGCGGAAATGATCAAGCGCGAGGAAGTCTCGGTCGTGTTCCAGGGCTCCAAGGCCGGCGGCAAGGTCGAGCGCCTGTTCGGCCGCGACGGTCTCGACGAAACCGCCATCGACACCTGCGAACTCTACGTCCAGGAGAACGGCTGCTCGGTCAACCGCAGCATCGTCACCGAAGCCTGCGAGGACATGGGCCGCAGCGCCTCCGCCGCGAACTTCATCCACGCCATCGAAGGTAAGGCCGAGCCTTTCAACACGCCGGACCAGGCGCTCAAGCTGATGAAGATCATCGACGCGATCTACGCCTCGGCTTCCAGCGGCGCGCCGGTGGCGGTGTGATCGCGCAACCTGCCGTTTCCGTCATGAAAGAGTACAAGACCTCGCAATGGCCCATTAAAGGCGGGCAGGTCGATACCGAGAAGTTCGATTCGTATCTCAACGACATGCAGCAGGCCGGGTGGACTTTGTTTTCCACCGCGGTGATCCCTGCGATGCATGGAGATGGGAACGTGGTTCTCTGCATCTTCGTGAAGGAATCGGCCGGGCAGGTCCCACACTGAGAAATCATCCCGCCCGGCTTCTTTTGAGGCTCGGCGGTCAACCGAAACAATTCCCCGAATCCAGATCGTTATGAACCGCAAACTCCGCATGGGCATGGTCGGTGGTGGCCGCGGTGCCTTCATCGGCGCCGTCCACCGCATGGCTGCCAATCTCGATGGCAAGATCGAACTCGTCGCCGGTTGCTTCTCCTCCGACCCGGAGAAGAGCAAGGCTTCCGGCGAGGATCTGTTCCTCGACCCGTCCCGCGTTTACACCTCGTATGCCGACATGGCCGCGAAGGAGGCCGCGCTGCCGGCCTACCAGCGCATCGACTTCGTGTCGATCGTGGTCCGCAACGACCTCCACGTCGCCGTCGCCAAGACCTTCCTCGCCGCCGGGATCAACGTCGTCTGCGAGAAGCCGATGTCGTTCTCGCTGGCCGAAGGCAAGGAGTTCGCGGAGCTGGTGAAGAAGAGCGGCAAGGTCTTCGCGCTAACCCACAACTACACCGGCTACCCGATGGTCAAGGAAGCCCGCGCGATCGTGAAGTCCGGCCGTCTCGGACGTCTGCTCAAGATCGTCGCCGAATACCCGCAGGGTTACGCCTCGAGCGCCTTCAAGGAAGCCGCGCCGAGCAAGATCGCGAACTGGCGGATGGATCCCTCCATTTCCGGTGTCTCGAATTGCATCGGAGACATCGGCTCCCATGCCGAGAACCTCGCCCGCTACATCACCGGGCTGGAGATCGAAGAGCTGGCTGCGGAGCTCACCACCTTCATTCCCGGCCGCCATCTCGACGACGACGGCAACATCCTGGTCCGCTACCAGAATGGCGTGAAGGGCATCATCTACGCCTCGCAGGTTTCCAGCGGCGACGAGAACAACCTGAACATCCGGGTTTACGGCACCGAGGGATCGATCGAGTGGCACCAGGAGCACCCGAACGAACTCATCGTGAAGTTCCCCGACAAGCCGCGCGAAATCTGGCGCCGCGGGAATTCCTACAACGGCCCGGAAGCCTCCGCTTTCACCCGCCTGCCCTTCGGCCACCCGGAAGCCTTCATCGAGGCCTTCGCCAACATCTACCTCGCCGCCGCGGAAGCGATTTCCGACGAGGTCCAGGGCAAGTTCCCGCGGCCGGAAGGCTACGATTTCCCGGACGTCGATGACGGCATCGCCGGCATGGCCTTCATCGAGGCGGCGGTCGCTTCCTCGAAGAACAACGCCGCGTGGACCAAGCCGGGGCACTGAGCCTGTAGCGTCGGTCTGTGACCGTCGCACTCTAGCGGCACCGGCCGCATCCCTGTGGAATCGAAGAAAACCGAAACTCACGATGCGGCCGATGCCGCCAGCTTCCGGCGGGCCCAGGCCGCCGCTACAACCCCATCCAACCATGAAACCCAGCCTCATCCTCCCGCTCGCCGGCGTTGCCGCGGCGTTCTTCCTCGTCGCCGCCGCTCCGGACAAGGAGCAGGCGCCTCCCGGTGCCGCCGAAGCGATCGAGAAGGCGCTGCCGTCCGAGCCCTATGCCAAGCCGGCCAAGCCGCGCAAGGTGCTGGTCTTCTCCCGCACCGCCGGGTTCCGCCACGCCTCGATCCCGACCGGCAAGATCGCGCTCACCGAGCTGGGCAAGAAGACCGGGGCCTTCGAGACGGTGGTCAGCGACGATTTGTCGAACTTCGAACCCGAGGCGATCGGCCAGTTCGACGCCATCGTCTTCCTGAGCACCACGATGGATGTCTTCATGCCCCCGCAGCAGGTGCTGCAAGGCATGGACGAGGTGGAGCGCAAGGACACCGAAAACCGGGTGGAGCGGCTCAGGAAAAGCCTGATGGACTTCGTGAAGGGCGGGAAGGGCTTCGTCGGCATCCATGCCGCCACCGACACCTTTTACAACTGGTCGGAATACGGCGAGATGATCGGCGGCTACTTCGACGGCCACCCTTGGAACGCCGGCCAGCCCGTTTCGATCAAGGTCGAACCGGGACAGGAGAAGCATCCGCTGGTGGCGATGTTCGAAGGGAAGAACCTCGAGTTCAAGGAGGAGATCTACCAGTTGAAGGCTCCGTATGATTCGAAGAAGTACCACATGCTGCTGCGTCTGGACACGGAGAAGACCGACATGAGGGTCGGCGGGATCAAGCGGACCGACAACGACTTCGGCGTCGCCTGGGCGCGCTCGTGGGGTCAGGGCCGGGTGTTCTACTGCTCCATCGGCCACAATCACGACATGTTCTGGCACCCGCTCGTCCTGCGCCACTACCTGGCCGGGATCCAGTGGGCGATCGGCGACTTCAAGGTGAAGATCGACCGCTGAGGAACCACTCCTCCGCTAGGGGTTCGCGGACGACCGGAGCCGTGCGAAGCCCCTGCCGCCCGCCGCGGGTGTGACCGAGACCGTCCCGTCGGTGGCGACGGTGGTGCGCCCCGCGGGCACCGGGAGCCAGGACGAGAGGTCGGACGATTCCTCGGCGGAAACGCTGCCGAAGCGGAGACCTGTGGCCGAGGGTCGGAAGGACAGCGACTTTCCCGGTGCGAAGCTGCCGGACAGGGGGCGTCCGAAGGTCCCCGGCGGGCTGTCGAGCAGGTATTCGGTGAGATTGGAGAAGCCGTCCGAGTCCGGATCGTCGTTCATCCCGGATCCCGGGAAGCCTGCCGCGGCGATCCAATCGAGGTAAGGCTGGTCGGGATCCTGGCCGAGGAGATTCTGCAGGATCTCGCGGTTGGAAAAGAGCGTCAGGTCGCGCCCGGTGGCGCTTTCCAGGGCGGCCATGATCGTATTGGCAATCAGGGCCTGGCCGACCGTCGAAACGTGGAAGCCGTCGCGGCAGAAGACCTGGAGCGGCGGGTTTTCCTCGCTGCCGGAGAGCGTGAAGACGGTGCCGTTCAGGTGGAAGGGCACCTGGTCGAAGATCCGGTCGGTCAGGAGGTCGAGCCGGGCGATGGCGGGAGGGCGGCTTTTGCCCGCGGCCCAGGCGAGGATGGATTGGTTGAACGCCGCGATCTTGGCCCGCGTGGTTAGCTGTTGGGCGGGCACGTTGTAGATGCCGGAGATCTGGGGCGTGGCGCCCACGTCGGGCACGGTACACACGACGATCGGGACGTTCGGCCGGAGGATCCGGACCCACGCATGGATGTCGTTCAGCTTGGCGATCAGGTTCTCGAAGTAAGCCGGTTTCCCCGGGGGAATGCCGGTGTTCTCGGTGTCGTTGAAGAGGTCGTTGTAGGCCTTCTTGAGATCGTTCGCCCCGAGCAGGATCACCACCGCCTGGGCGTAGAAGATCTCGTCCTGCAGCGCGCTCCGGGTGAGGCCGTAGCCCCAGGCCAGGTCGTCGTCGTCTTCCTCCGACGGCGTGTTGTAGAGCAGGTTCCGCCAGTTCACGAGGGTGGTGCCGGGAATGCCGAAGTTCCACGGGTGTCCCGCGGTGCGGAGGTCGAGGTAGGATCCGGGAGTGGACTGATATGGTCCGAGGGTCACCTCGGTGGGGCGGAAGATCCGGAACAGCTCCGGCCAGTTGCGCGCGTTGGCGTTGGTAGGGTTCGAGGCGGGAGCGGAGAAGGGCAGCTCGAAGGCATATTCCTCCGTCATGCTGTCGCCGATCGCCAGCACCCGCAGAGGGGCACCGGCGACGGGTAGCCCCAGGGCGAGCAGGGAAAGCAAGGTGCGGAGCAAGGACATCGGAAGCGTGAAGCTACCTCACGGCCTGGACTTGCCAAGGGACTGTCATTCGGCTTCCACCCGGACGAAGAGCCGCGGCGCAGCCAGCGGCTTCGGACCGCTCAAGGTGACTTCCACTGTCTCCACGTTGCCGTTGATCGAGACCACCGTCGAAGTGGCGGTGGTATCCTCGTTCCAGGCGTCGAGAGTGCTGGAGGTGAAGACCCGGTAGCTGAGGTTGCTGCGCGAAAGCAGGCGGCGGGTGTAGGTGAACTTTCCGTTGAGGCGGTTCAAGGGGCCGACCACCGGGGCGGGAGATGCGCCGGAGATCGGGTTTTGTCCGAAGGCATACTCGAAGGCGTTGTTCTTGCCGTCGGAATCCGGGTCTCCGGTTTCCCCGCCGGTGGCCCCGGTCTCGGTCGTCCAGTCCAGGAAGTCGTCGACCCACGTGCTGAGGTCCTGCGGATCCCGGGGCATCAGGAAATAGGCGCTGTTGAAGGGTGCGGTGGCGTCCGACTGGCTGAAGATCCCGGTGATGTTCGCCGGAAACGGTGGCGGCGAGGTGGCGGTCGAGCCCGACTGGATCCGCACTTCGAGCGGGAGCTGCGCGGTGTCTTTCAGCAGCACGGTGGCTCCGGGACCCCAGACGCCGGAATCAAGGCTCAGCCGCGTGACCCGGATCAGCCGGCCTTCGTAAGCCTCCGGGTTGGCCTGCAGGGTGGCCAGATCGACCACCGCGGGATTTACTTCGGGAGCTGTCGTCCGGTTCACGATGTGGGCGGACGAGGCCGGTATGATCGCGGTGAGACCGTTGTTCTGGGAGATCGTTCCCATCACCGCGAAGCGGTTCCCGCGAACCAGACCGAGGAAGAGCGAGGGCGAGAACACGTTGATGCCCCCGCTGGCGTCTTCCATGAATCCGCTGAAATTGGCGGCACCGCCGCCGAAGTCGGCCTCGGTCACGACGCCTTCCACCGCCACGACGGCCCCGAGGTCCGGCGAAGCTCCTTCGCCGTCGACTTCGCGAAGGGCGGAGATGGGCACGGTGACCCGGACCGATCCCTGGCTGGCGATCGGCGTCAAGGTTCCGCCGCTTGCCGAGGTGGAGACGGTCAAGGGGTAGTTCCCGTTGTCGGAAGCGGGTCCCGGCACGGGGGTTGCGAGACCGCCGATGGTGACTTCAAGCGGGTTCGCGGTGGTCACGGCGGCCCCGAAGATGTCGATCGTCCCGCCGTTGAGCGCATGCGTCGATCCCGCGGCGCCCGGGCCGGCCAGGGTGACCGAAGCCGGAGTGCCGAGCTCGGGTGGAACGCTGATGCGGATCCTCGAAAGCGTGACCCCCTGGATGCGCGCGACGAGTGTCAGCCGTGCGGATTGCGCGGACTGGGCATCGTCGAACATCGGGAGATCGATCAAGGGGCTGTTGAGGGTGGCATTCACCACCGTGGCCACCCCGTCGCCATCGCCCGTCGCCCAGCCGCGGAGGGCGGAGAGGTAGGCGGCATTGGTGCCGCTGTTGGGCGATCCGAAATCGGACAAGGGAAGCTGCAGGTTCCCGGTGGCGTCGTTGCCCGACATGTAATCCGACTGGCCGGACGTGGAGTTCGCGACCTTCACCCCGAGGTTGGTGCCGGTGGTTCCGGTCGAGCGGACCTTCGCACCGGTGAAGCCCGTGAAGAAGGATCCCGCCGGTCCTGCCGCCAGGGCGTGGATGCCACCGGCGGTCCCCTGGGGGTCGCTGCCGGCGGCCTTGATCATGACCATGTCGGTGGCCCGGAGGTCGAGGGGCGGCGAGCCTTCCGTCGCGGTGAAGAGCGCGGGATCGGAAAGGCCGACCGATAGCTTGAAGTCGCCGGCGGCGGTGTCCGGGCTCGAAAGGGCGTTCGACGCGGTGATCAAGGTCCCCACCGGGACGGCCGCCCACAGTGGAGACTCCGTGAAGAGGAATTTGCTGCCCGAGTCCGTCCCCATGTCGCCGCTGAAATCCTTGAGGATCATGCCACGGAGATCGACCGTCGTGCCGGGTGTGCCGCTTCCGATGACCATCAGTTCCACCCGGTCGGGGGTCCCGTTGACGTATTTGTTCACGACCACCGTGGGGGGCGTGATGACCGCCGCGGTGCTGAAGTTCCAGGCACCGGTGCCCGCCAGGCCGGCGTGGGGATTGGCGGGTGTGGCAAGGTCGGTGAAGGCACCGGCGGGAAACTCGACATGGTAATCGGTGCCCGGCAGGAGTCCGGAAGGAAGCACGAGGCCCGCCTGGTTGGCGCTGATCGTCACCGCGGCCGGATTGGTGACATCGAGCGTGTAGGCGGCGTTGCCGCTGAGCGTTTCCTTGACGAGGACCTGCCCGGTGCCGCGGGCAATGTTCTCGTTGAAAGTCAGGGTCAGCAGGTTGGTGGCCGCCGCGGGGAGCCCGGTGGAGCCGTCAGCCGGGCTCAAGCCGCTGATCAGCGGAGGGTTGGTGTCGCCGCCGGAGCCGCCGGTGATTTGGCCTTCCACCTTGAGGTCGTATCCCGGGATGGGGCCGTAGAACCAGAACTTGTCGAACTCGTCCTCTCCGGCGAAAACCACCAGCCGGAACGTGACCGCTTGTCCGGTGACGGACTGGAGTTCGGTGTATCCGGTCAGGTCGATGGGGTTGATGGCGGCACCTTCGGTCGTGTTGACGGAAAGGGTAATCTCTTCCACATCGATGAAATCCCCGTTGCCGATCCGGAATTGGAGGGCGGCGGAATCCGGGCCGCTGTTGTCGTGGCGATAGTGGAAATCGAAGGTTTCGAACGAGACTTCCGCCCCCGGGCCCGGGGTCACGGTGAAGGTGATGAAGTCCCCGGCGGCGACGGCATCCCCGACCGACACGGTTTCGAAGCCCTTGCCGCCCCAACCGTCGGCAATCGCTCCCGCGCCGGCGGTGCTGACGCCCGGCCCGCGGGTCAGGCCGCCGACGCTGACTTCCGGCGCGGCGAAGGTGGCGGCGAGATTCTGCGTCCCGAAGGACGACTGGCCGGTGGTTTCCCAGGCCGCGATGATACCGGCGCGGGCGAAGGGAGAAGTGCAGAGCAAAAGAGTGCCGCCCGTTCCGAGCAGCAGGTGGCGGAAGGAATTCCCGGATTTCATGAAGCAAGGGTGAGGTGAGGTCGGCCGGTCCCGGGGAAGGCTGACCTCGCAGCCCCGCGAGGTGGGACCCACGGGCGAGGCGGGACCGCACGGCGGTCCCCGCATTCATCGGGAAGGAGAAACCCGGGGGAATTTCCAAAGGAACCCTTACAATAAAGGAGTCCGATGACAAGCCGGCGTTTTCCCCGGAAATGAAAAGGGCGGCCCGTCACCGGACCGCCCTTGGCGCCATGGATTCGGCAGGAAAGCCGGCTTGCCCGGTCAGGGGGTCACCACGCGGATGAACAGTTTCGGCTGGGTCAGCAGCGACGCGGGCACCGTGACCGTGATCTCCTCGACCGGGTCGCCATTGTTGGAGACCGGCGTCACCGCGGGGGTGAAGTTCGTCCAGTCTCCGCTCAGGCTCGTGTGATACTGATAGGTGTAGCCCAGGCCGGTCAGCGAGGTCTTGCGGCGGGTGTAGGTGAACTGGCCGCTGGCGGGGCTGAAGGGAACGACAAAGGGATGGTTCGAAGTGCCGGAGGTCGGGCTCAGGCCGAAGGCGTATTCGAAGCTGTTGTCCCGGCCGTCCTTGTCCGGATCGCCCGTCATGCCGCCGGTGGCACCGGTGGCGGCGGCCCAGTTGTCGAAGTCCGACACGGTGCCTTCCGTCAGGTCGCTCTGGCGGCGCGGCATGATCTGGTAGCCGGAGGTGAAGGGATTGCTCGAATCGAATTGGCCGAACACGCCGGTCACGTTGATGCGGGCGTAGGGAGTGCCGCCGCCGGGGACGCCGGTCACGGCCGATCCCGCCTGGATGCGGACGTCGATGTTGGTCGGTGTGGAATCCCGCAAGACCAGGGTGTTCGCCGGAGCCCAGGTGCCGGAGACGTAGGCCAGGTTTTCCACCGTGACCAGGGACCCTTCGTAATCTTCCGGGGCCGCCAGCAGCGTGGCCAGCGTCACCACCTGGGCCGTCACCGGAGTGGCCGCGCCGAGGTCGAAGACCCGGTTGGCGATGGAGGGCGTGTTGAGCTCGGTCTGGCCGTTGAACTGGCTGACCGTGCCAAGCACCACGTAGCGGTTTCCTTCCACGAATCCGAGGTTGTTGACCGGCGAGAAGACGCGGATCCCGGCCGTCGAGTCCTGGATGAAGGTGCTGAAGTTCGCGATGCCGTCGCCGAAGTCGCTCTCCGTCACGACCCCCTCGACCGCGACAATGTCGCCGAGGTCCGGGCTGACGCCGGAGGCGTTGACGTCGCGAAGGGCATCGATCGGAACCGGCACCCGCGCCACGGGGGCGGAAGCGATCACCGACGGCGTGCCGCCGGTGGCCGCGGTGCTGATGGCGAAGGCGTAAATCCCGTCGTCGGTCACCAGCGCCGGAGTCGGGGATGCCAGCCCGTCGATGGTGATCACCAGCGGATTCACGTTGGTGGCGGCAGCGCCCGTGATCGTGACAGTCTGGCCGGTGATGCCGAAGCTCGCACCGGTCGAGCCCGCTCCTGAAAGGGACACGGAGGCCGGGGCACCGAAGGCGGCCGGAACGGTCACCACCACTTCCGAAAGGGTGATGGCGGAAGAGGAGGAATTCAGGGTGACGGTCGCCGATTGGCCGCTAAGGCCCTTGCCGAAGACGGTGGAGCCGAGGAAGGGACTGGCCGCGGTGGCATTCGCGATGGTCGCCAGGCCGTCGCCCGAAGTCGGGTCGATGCCGCGGAGGGTCAGGATGTAGGAGCGGTTGGTGGGATTGTTGAAGTTGCCGAAATCGGCGGCAACGAGCGGCACCCCGCCGGTCGCGCCGGTGCCTTCCGTGAAGTCGGCCACGGTGGAAGTCGGGTTGGTGGCGATCACGCCGTTGGTGCCGGTGGTGGCCAGGATCTTCGCGCCGGGGAAGAGCGAGAACAGGCTTCCGGCGGTGCCGCCCCCGAGGGCGTGGATGCCGCCGGTGGTGCCGGACGCCCCGCTGCCCGCGGCCTTGATCATCACCATGTCGGTGTTCGAGATATCGAGGGTGCCGCCGAGGCTGCTGAAATAGACCGGGTCCTGCAGACCGATGCGGACCAAGAAGTCGGAGGGGTTGGTGTCCGTCGAGGTGGTGCCGTTGGTCAGCACCACCAGGGTCCCGACCGGCAGGTCGTCCCAAAGGGTGTTGGTGCTGAATTCGAACTTCCCGCCGCTGTCGGCGGTCATGTTGGTGGTGAAATCCTTCACGATCATGCCGCGCAGGTCCACCGTCGTGCCCGGGGTTCCGTTGCCGATGGCGAGCAGTTCGATCACGTCGGTGCTGGGGCTGGCACCGTTGAGATACTTGTTCACCGCGACGGTCGGCGCGGTGGCGGCGGGTGCGGTCGTGAAGTTCCAGACGAAGGTGTCGTCGAGCGGATCGGCCGGCGTGCCGTTGTCGTTGCGGCCGAAACCGGCGAAGGCGTTGGGGGAGGCGGCCTGGTCGGTGATCGCGGTGCCGGGAACCTCGACGTAGTAGGCGGTGTCGTCGGCCAGCGGCGTCGGCAGGATCAGCCCGAGCACGGACCCGTTGAGATCGACGTCGCCGAAATCGGTGACATCGAGGGTGTGCACGACGCTGTTGTCGGAAACCTTCTTCACCAGGATGTTGCCGGTGCCGAGGGTGATCGGCTCGTTGAAGGTCATGGAAAGCTGCGGGTATCCGGTCGCGTCGAAGCCGGTGGCCCCGTCGGGCGGGGAAAGGACGCTGATGGCGGGCGGCGTCACGTCGCCGGAGGCGAGGGAACCGTTGACAATGAAATCATCGCCGCTTTGGAAATTGTTGAGATACCAGGTGCCGGTCGCAGCGGTCGAGTTCCAGTTGACGATCCGGAAGGTCACCGTGGTGCCGTTCGTGACCGTTTGGAGGGCGGCGATGCCCGTCAGATCGATCGAAGTCTGCGGGTTGCCAGCCGAGGTTGTGACAGTTCCCCAGGTGACCGGGGTGCCGATGTCGACGAAAGACCCGCCGTTGATGGAATACTGCCATTGGGCGGTGGCGGGGCCCGAGCCGCTGCGGCGAACGTTGTAAGCGTCGATACTTTCGATCGAAACGGTCTGTCCCGCGGCGGTGATCGAGAAGGTCACGAAATCCCCGGCGGTGACCGCGTCCGTCAGGGTGATCGGCCCGTTCCATCCGTTCCCGCCCCAGGCGTTTCCTGCCGCGGTAGGGGCGGTGGTGACACCACTGCCGCGGGTCAAGCCGCCCACGGTGACCCCGGCACCGGTCGTCGTGGCAGCTTGAGGGGACGCCCCGAAATTGGAGTAACCCGAGAAATCCCAGCCGGCGAGCTTTGCGGCGAAGGCGTCGGACGGCAGGGCGATGGCGGCCAAGGCCACGAGAGCGGCGCGGCGGGAAGTCAGTCGCGGCAGGATGGGAGTGGAAGAGCGTTGTCGGGACATGGGAATCGGTGGATTTGGGATGGGATTGGCTGGAGGCAGGAAATTCACTGAGCAGATTACGCGCCGGATCGTCGCGGGCACGTGACGAAATGTGTCCAATCCGTAACCGGTTGGGGATTCCCGCACGAAGGAAAAGAAAAGCCTTGTCGGTATGGAAGTTTCAGTGAATTCTGAAAGCAAATGGCGAGCGAGGCGGAACAACTGAAGCGGGCGCGCGACGAATTCGTGGCGCAGTGGGGCGCGATGGGCTCGCAGTGGGGAATCAACCGCACCATGGCGCAGATCCACGCCTTGCTGATGACTTCGCCCGAGCCGATCGGGACCGACGAGGTGATGGCGGAGCTCGAGATCAGCCGCGGCAACGCCCATACCAACCTGAAGGAACTGGTGACCTGGGGCTTGGTGCGCGTGGTGGTCAAGAAAGGCGAACGGCGCGAGTTTTTCGAGGCGGAGAAGGACGTCTGGCAGATTTTCACGATCGTCACCCGCGAGCGGAAGAAGCGGGAGATCGACCCGGCACTGTCGGTGCTGAACCGCTGCGCCGAAGGCACGAAGGCGCTGAAGAGCCCGGAAGGGCAGGCCTTCCATTCGCAGATGCGGCAGCTCGAGGAGTTCGTTGGCTTTGCATCCAAGGTGGCCGACCGGGTGGGCTCGATGAAGCACGGTTTCGCCATCCAGATGGCGGCGAAACTGCTCGGGTGAGCTTTTTTTTGGAGTTAAAATTTCGGAAATAACTGAAAGAACGATAAATTTGACTGAATCGAAGGAAAGGAGCGGAGCGATGAATCCACAAATCGTGATCTTCGGGGCGAACGGCTTTTTGGGCCGCTATCTGGCGCGCCATTACCAGCGGCAGGGGCGGGAAGTGGTGTGCGTGGCGCGCCACCGGGAGGGCTGGAGCGGGGACGGGATGTTCCTGGAGTGGGACGGCCGCACGGCGGGTCCCTGGGCCTTGGCCCTGGAGGGCGCGGAGCGGGTGATCAACCTGTCGGGACGGAGCGTCAACTGCCGCTACGACGAGCGGAACCGGCGGGAGATCAAGGAATCCCGCGTGGAAGCGACCCTGGTCATCGGCGAGGCGATCCGGGCCTGCAAGGTGCCGCCGAAACTGTGGATCAACGCGAGCACCGCGACCTGGTACCGGCACGCCGAGGACCGGCCGCAGGACGAGTGGTGCGGCGAGCATGGCGAGGGATTCTCCTGCGACGTGGCGCGGGCTTGGGAGGAGGCGTTCTTTTTGGCGCAGGTCCCCGGGGTGACGCGCAAGGTGGCGCTGCGGGTCGGGATGGTCCTCGCCAATGAGGAGGGCACGGTGTTCGAGGTGCTGCGGCACCTGACGCGACGCGGCCTGGGGGGGACCATGGGCAAGGGCTGCCAGCGGGTGAGTTGGATCCATCTGGAGGACTTCCTCGCGGCGGTGGACTTCCTCGCCGGCGATCCGTTGCTGGACGGGGTGTTCAATCTGACCGCACCGGAGTCCCCGACCAACCGCGAGTTGATGAAGGCTTTCCGGGAGTTGCAAGGGGCGCCCTTCGGCTTGCCGGCGGCGCGCTGGATGCTGGAGCTGGGGGCACGGGTGATGAAGACCGAGACCGAGCTGGTGCTGAAGAGCCGCTGGGCGGATCCGCGCCGGCTGCGCGAGGAAGGCTTCCGCTGGCGCTGGCCGCGGCTCGATGCCGCCCTGGCGGACCTCGAAACCCGCCCCGGCCTCGAAGGTTTCTTCCGACCGGGCGAGCGCCGGTCCACCGGCGTCAGGGTCTGGACCCCCGGCCGGAAGGTGGCGGCGGGAGCCCGCTAGCCGGACGGGAACTTCCCCGGGGGATGAATCGGCTACCGGCACCTTGTTTTTTGACGGAGGAATGCTTTGTGAATCCCGGGTAGCTTCGCTATCCTGAAGGTCGGGCCGCATGATGGAGAATGCTTCCAATTCGAGGAGAACGCGCGCATCGCAGATGATCCTGCTGTTCGCCGCGCTGGTCATCGCGGTGGCGGGCCTGAGGGCGGCCCAGGCGTTCTTCGTGCCGATGCTGCTGGCGTTCTTCATCGCCACGGTCAGCTATCCGGTGACGGACTGGCTCCAGCGGCACCGCATTCCGCCCGCGGTGGCCGTGCTGCTGACGGTGCTGGTCGATTTCGCCTTCCTCGCGGCGGTGGTGGTGCTCGGCTTCACGATCGTGGGCGACCTGCAGGAAAAGTGGGACGCGGAATACTACGAACTCGCCCGGCTGAAGATCCTCGAGGCCAACGGGGCGATCACCGCGAAGCTCCAGGAGTGGCAGGTCGAGGACGCGGGGGAAAAGCTCAACGAGTTCACCAACGAGAACCTGGCGGAATTGCGCAACGTCCGCTTCGCCCAAATCTGGGACCTCGGCATCGGCGCGGTCGGGCGGGTGCTGTCGTTCTTCGCCACCTTCGGCGTGGTCATCGTGCTCACCGTGTTCATGCTGCTGGAGGCCCAGGTGTTCAGCCGCCGCTTCGGCGCGATCCGCGAGGCGCGCGGGCCGAACTTCGAGCGGATGATCGGCGCGATGCGGGACACCCAGCGCTACCTCGGCATCAAGACGCTGCTCAGCCTGGCGACCGGGTTTTTCGCCGGCGTCCTGTGCTGGGTTGCCGGCCTCGATTTCTTCCTGCTGTGGGGAATCCTCGCCTTCGTGATGAATTTCATCCCGGTGGTGGGCTCGCTGATCGCTTCGATCCCGCCGATCCTGCTGGCGCTGATCGCGCGGGACGGCGGTCCGACCGATGCCATCGTGGTGGCGGGCGGCTACGGGCTGATCAACATGTTCCTCGACAACTTCGTGCAGCCGCTCTTGCTCGGCCGCCGCTTCGGGCTATCGATCCTCGTGGTGGTGCTTTGCGTGCTGTTCTGGGGCTGGCTGTGGGGATTGATCGGGATCATCCTCGCGGTTCCGCTGACGATGATCCTGAAGGTGGTGCTGGAGAACAGCGACGAGTTCCGCTGGGTCGCGGTGGCGATCGGCCAGGATTCCCGTCCGCATGATGACCCGGTCGATGGCTTCGAACCGGCGGCGGGCGACAAGGGCGGAGCGGCGGTGGACGCGGCGAAAATGCCCGGGGGAAATTGACGATGACCCGGTTCCAGAAATTCGCCACGGCCGCGCTCGTCGCGGTGATCGTCCTGATCTTCGTCGGGGCGATCGTGCGGGTCAGCGGTGCCGGCATGGGCTGCCCGGATTGGCCGAAATGCTGGGGCCGCTGGATTCCGCCGACCAAGGTGGAGCAGGTGGATGTCACGAAGCTGCCCTTCGACAAGTTCGAGCGGGCCGCGAAGCGCTACGGCCGGGATCCATCGACGGTGACGCCGGAGCACGTGCTCGAGAGCTTCAATCCGGTGCACACCTGGACGGAATACATCAACCGGCTGACCTCGCTGCCGGTGGGCTTTTTCTCGGTGGCCACCTTGGTGCTGGCCCTGTTGACGCAAAGGGGCAGGCCGTGGGTGAGGAGCGCGGCGACGATTTCGGTGCTGCTGGTCGGGGTGAACGCGTGGATGGGCAAGGAAGTGGTGTCGAGTGATTTGGAGCCGGGCGTGCTGACGATTCACATGGCGCTGGCGATGCTGTTGATCGTCCCCCAGAGCTTCGCCGTTTGGCGCGGCTGCGAGCGGCCGTGGTTCATCCCCGGCGATGATGCCGGGCGGCGGCGCTTGCGGAAGATCATCGGCGTGCTGCTGCTCCTGATCTTCGTGGAGGGCATGCTGGGAACCCGGATCCGTGAGCTGAACACGGAACTCGCGAAGACGCATCCGGGGGAAGGCCGGGCCGAATGGATCGGCATATTGGAACAGACCGGCAGCTATCTGGTGCACCGGAGCTTTTCCTGGGTGATCCTCGCTTCCTCGCTCTGGGCCTGGTATCTGGTCCGCCGGAACGGTGCCGCGGGGAGGGTGGCGAACGGCGTGCTCGGGGTGATCCTCGCGCAGATGGTCCTGGGGCTGATCATGGCGCGGGTGGAGATCCATCCTGTGGTGCAGGTGCTGCACCTCGGCTTGTCGGGGATCCTGCTGGCGCTGACAACGGTCTGGTTCTGCGGGACGTGGCGGATTGAAGGCCGCTGATTTGGAGGGCTGCGGCACGACGCAGCTTGGGTTCCGGGAACGGACCGCCAGTTCTGCTGGTCACGGATCGCTCTGTCGATCGCTCCGCAGCCCTTGGGGTGAGTCGACCTTCACCCCAAGCCAAAGCGATGTCATGCCATCGCACTCCGGTCAGACCCCGAGCAGCTCGGCAGCGGATTCGACGGCCAAGCCGTGTGCCTCGCCAACCGGCGAGCAGGTCAGCTTGCCTCCGGTGCAATTCACCGCGCCGAGCATTTCCTTCCGCACCCGGCAGGCGCCGGCCACGCCCTGGTCGGCGAGCAGGGTGATCCACCGCTGGGTCACGTTGTTCAGCGCCTGGGTGGCGGTGCGGGCGTAGGCACCGGGCATGTTCGCGACGCAGTAGTGGATGACGTCTTCCTCGACATAGGTCGGTGCCTGGTGGGTGGTCGGGCGGGTGGTCTCGGCGCAGCCGCCCTGATCGACGGCGATGTCGACGAACACGCTGCCGGGCTGCATCAGCTTGAGCATCTCGCGGGTGATCAGCTTCGGTGCGCGGGCGCCGGGGACGAGGACGGCTCCGATCACCAGATCGACCCGCGGAAGCATCTCGGCCAGGTTGGCCTCGCTCGAATAGACGGTGTGGGTGCCGCTCATCGTGATGTCGAGGAAGCGCATCCGCTCGAAGTCGACTTCCAGAATGGTCACATCGGCACCGATGCCGGTGGCGACGCGCGCGGCGTTCACCCCCGCGGTGCCGCCGCCGATGACGACCACGCGGCCTGGAGCCACGCCGGGAACGCCGCCGAGCAGCGTGCCGCGGCCGCCGTGGTGCTTGGCGAGGTGGTAGGAGCCGACGATCGACGCCATGCGGCCGGCGATCTCGCTCATCGGTTCCAACAGCGGCAGCCGGTGGTTCACTTCCAGCGTCTCGTAGGCGAGGGCGGTGCAGCCGCTGGCGACCAGGGATTCGGTGAGGGCTTTCCCGGCGGCGAGGTGAAGGTAGGTGAAGAGGATGTGGTGGGGTTGCAGGCGGGCGATTTCCTCCGGCTGCGGTTCCTTGACCTTCACGATCAGTTCGGCGGCGGCGAAGACGGCATCGGCGTCGGGCAGGATCTCCGCGCCCATCGACCGGTAGGCCTCGTCGCTGTAGCTGGAACCGCTGCCGGCACCCGCTTCGACGAACACGCGGTGGCCGCGTTTCACCAGTTCCCCGGCGGAGGAGGGGATCATGGCGACGCGATGCTCCTGCGCTTTGATTTCCTTCGGGATGCCGATGTTCATGGGGGCGAATCTAGGCCCGGATTGCCGGCAGGTCTTGTCCGGGATCGGACCCGTGGCCGTGCGATGCGGACAAAAGCCGTGATCGCCGACGGGCCGGGCTTGATGGGGCCAGCGGCATGGCGGACATACCGGCCATGAAAGTGACGATCATCGGTCCCGGCAAAGTCGGGATGGTGCTGGCCTACACCTTGATGCTGCGCGGCGTGGCGCGGGAGATCGTGCTGGTGGGGTCCGACCGGGTGAAGGCGGAGGGCGAGGCCTTGGATCTGACCCATGCGCAGGCCTTCCAGCAGATCCCGGTGAAGGTGCGGGCGGGGGAGATCGAGGACGCGGCGGGCAGCGAGGTGGTGGCGGTCTGCGCCTCGGTGCCGATGCCCTCCGGCCTGCTGTCCCGCAACGCGCTGGCGCAGGGCAATGCCGACCTGATGAAGAGGCTGCTGCCCCGGGTGGCGGAGGTCGCGCCGATGGCGAAGCTGGTGATGGTGACCAATCCGGTCGACGTGCTGACCTGGCAGGCGCTGGAGCTGACCGGCTTTCCGCGCGAGCGGGTGATGGGGACCGGGACGCTGGTCGATTCGGTGAGGTTCCGCGAGCTGCTGTCGGCAATGCTGCACATCCACCCGGACGACCTGCGGGCCTACATCCTCGGCGAGCACGGCGAGCACCAGTTCCCGGCGATGAGCGTGGCGCAGGCGGGCGGGGAAAGGATCGATGACACCCCGGAGCGCCGGGCCTTGTGCGAGCGGGCGAAGCAATTCGGGATCGAGGTGTTCCAGAAGAAAGGCAATACCTGCTACGCGATCGGTCAGGCGGCGGCCTACATCATCGAGGCCATCTTGTTAGATGAGAAGCGCACCGTGCCGTTGAGCGTGAAGATCGACGGCTACCTCGGCGTGAGCGGCGTCTGCCTCAGCGTGCCGGTGGTGGTGGGACGGCGCGGGGTGGAGCGTTACTTGCATCCGGATTTGAATGAGGAGGAGACGAAGCAGTTCCGGGCCGCGGCGGAGGCGGTTAAAGGGGTGATCGAAGGGCTTGCATAAGGAGTGTTGACCTGCGGTCAACACGGTGTCGATGGCACGTCGACACTCCTCACGCCACCACGAACCCCGCCGCTTGCTCGGGCGTCAGCTCGATGAACTGCCACGGCAAGCCGTGGACGTTCAGGTCCGCCATGAAGCCGTCGGGATCGTACTGCTCCATATTCCAGACCCCGGGCTTGCGCCACTTGCCTTCGAGCATCTGCTTGGCGCCGATCATCGCCGGGACTCCGGTGGTGTAGGAGATCGCCTGGCTGCCGACTTCGGCGAAGCAGGCCTCGTGGTCGCAGATGTTGTAGATGTAGATCGCCTTCGGCTGGCCGTCCTTCACGCCGGTGATGACGTTGCCGATGCAGGTCTTGCCCTTGGTCGTCACGCCGAGGTCGCCGGGGTTCGGCAGGACGGCCTTGAGGAACTGGAGGGGAATGATTTCCACGCCCTGGTAGACGACCGGGTCGATGCGGGTCATGCCGACGTTCTGCAGGACCTCGAGGTGCTTGAGGTAGTTCGGCGAGAAGCTCATCCAGAATTGGGCGCGCCTGATGGTCGGGATGTGCTTCACCAGCGACTCGAGTTCCTCGTGGTACATCCGGTAGATCTCGTAGGTGCCGACGCCGTCCGGGCAGGTGAAGGGCTGGTGCTTGGACATCGGCGGGGTCTCGACGAAGGCGCCGTCCTCCCAGTGGCGGCACTCGGCGGTGACCTCGCGGATGTTGATCTCCGGGTTGAAATTGGTGGCGAAGGCGTGGCCGTGGTTGCCGCCGTTGACGTCGATGATGTCGAGCGTGTGGATCTCGTCGAAGTGGTGCTTGAGCGCCCAGGCGGTGAAGACGTTGGTCACGCCGGGGTCGAAACCGGAGCCGAGCAGGGCGGAGCGGCCGGCCTTCAGCCAGGTCTCGTGGAGGTTCCACTGCCAGGAGTATTCGAACTTCGCGACGTCCTTCGGCTCGTAGTTCGCGGTGTCGAGGTAATCCACGCCGGCATCGAGGCAGGCCTGCATGATGGTGAGGTCCTGGTAGGGCAGGGCGACGTTGATGACCAGGGAGGCGCCGGTCTTGCGGATCAGGGCGGCGGTCTGGGCCGGATCGTCGGCGTCGACCTGGGCGGTGGCGATTTCGCGGCCGGTACGGGCTTTCACCGAGGCGGCGATGTCGTCGCACTTCGAGAGGGTGCGGGAGGCCAGGGTGATCTCGCCGAAGACCTCGGGGACCATGGCGCACTTGTGGGCGACGACGCTGCCGACACCGCCGGCTCCGATGAGAAGGACCTTGTTCATGGGGATGACGGGCGAAGGGGTGGGGGAAAGCGGGCCGGGGTGCAAGGAATAAGGCGGGCGGACGGGGGGCAGAATTTCCCGACAACTTTTGAGTCGCACGGGTTTTTCTCCGGCGTAAGGCTTCTTTCGTAACCCTACCGATTCACTCATGAAACTCCACCGCTCCATCCGCCGCCGTGTCGCCGCAGGCTTCACCCTGCTTGAAATGGTCATCGTCCTCGGAATCATCGCCGTCCTGCTCGGCGGCTCGATCGCCCTGATCGGCGGGGTGGGCGAGGGCGCCAAGATCCAGCGGGTCAAGGCCGACTTCCAGTCGATCGGCTCCGCGCTGAAGACCTACAAGATCAACGCCGGGAACTACCCGACCACCCAGCAGGGCCTCAAGGCGCTGGTGGAAAAGCCGACCAGCGCGCCGAAGCCGGACGACTGGGTCAAGATCGCCGACAAGGTCCCGACCGACCCGTGGAAGAACGAATACGGCTACAAGTTCCCGGGCAGCAAGAACCCGGCCGAATTCGAACTGATCAGCAAGGGACCCGACGGAATCGAAGGAAACGAAGATGACCGGAGCAGCCAGAGCACGGGCGACTGAGTCCGCACGGGCGGGCTTCACGTTGCTGGAAGTCATCGTCGTGCTGCTGCTCATCGCCGTGGTGACCGGCGGGGCGATCACCGTGATGATCAGTTCCAGCGACGAGCGCGCCCTGAAGAACTCGTCCGGCGAGATCGAGGCGCTCGCCAAGCGGGCCCGGACCATCGCGGCGCTTCAACAACGGCCCTATGCCCTGGAATTCTTCGAGAACCGCGTCAGCCTGATGCCGCTGGCCGAGGCGATCATCGATCCCGCCGAGCGCGAGAAAGCCGCCGCCCTGCTGGAAGCCGCCGGGGGTGAGAATGGCACGATCCACGCGAGCTGGTCGGCCGACGGCGACATGAGGATGCTGGTCCGCCGCTGGGCCAGCGACACCTGGAACCCGATCGATTCGAAAAACCGCCAGGTCTGGCGCTTCGATCCCGAAGGCTTCTGCGAGCCGGTCGGGGTCCGCCTCGAGACCGGCAAGAGCTGGATGGAAGTCGAGTTCCACCCGCTCACCGCCAGCGTCCGCTACACCTTCAAGGAAGTTTACTGATCCACGATGCAGCTTTCATCCCATCGTCCGGCACGGCGCTTGCGGAAGGGTTTCCTTCTGATGGAGGTGCTGCTGGCTTTCCTGGTGTTCGGGGTGGCGGCGACCGGATTTGCGATCGCGCTGGACCGCACCGCCGACCTCGCGGCGACCGCCCAGCGCAAGCTGAAGATGACCCGCCTGCTCGAAAGCGCGCTGGCGGAGGCGATGTCCTATCCGGTGCTGGAGGAAGGCACCACCTCGGTGGCCGTCGAGGAGATGGCCGAGGAGGGGCTTGAAATCGCGACGACCATCGAGCTGCTGCCGGAGATCGAAAACGAGGACGGCCAGCTGCTGCAGGAGATGTACCGGATCGAGGTGCTGGCCACCTGGTTTGAGAACGCCGAGCAGCGCGAGCAGATGGCCGAAACCTGGCGCTACTCGCGCCTTTACCAGCCATGAGGAAGCCGTCCCATCGTCCGGTCCGCCGCAACGGCTTCACCTTGCTGGAGCTGGTGCTGGCCATGACCCTGCTGGCGTTGCTCGGCGGAATGATTTTCAGCACGTCCAACCACAGCATCCAGCTCAGCAGCACGGTCATCAAGAAGCAGAACGAGGAGAGCGCGAAGAACGCCTTCTTCACCCTGCTTGCCGCCCGCTTCGGCACGCTCCCGGGCAACACCCGGATGGAGCTGACCTGGGAGGACGGCGGGAACGCCTACCTTTCCGAGCTGACCCTTCAGAACGTGCCGCTGGCCTTCACCTGGGGCGGCACCGAGAAGGTCGCCAAGGCGGTGCAGATCGCCACCGTGCAGCGCCGCGACAGCTACCTGGACATCGTGCTCCGCTACTACGAGAACGAGATCCTGGAGGACAGCGACAACCTGAACGTGGACGAGGACGCGGAGCCCTTCGCCGAAGTCGTGCTGCTGGAAGACATCCGCGGCTTCGAGTGGCGGGTGCTCGACGGCCGGACGATGGAGTGGTCGGAGAACTGGGATCTGGTCGGCCGCCTGCCGCTCCAGCTCGAGCTGAGGCTGGCCTTCGGCGCCCGCGGCCAGTGGATCCGCCAGGTGTTCTGGATCACCCCGAAGCAGGACCCGGAAACGATGATGCGCCAGCTCCAGCAGCAGGGCCAGGGGCAGGGCCAAGGGGGCCAGGTCCCGGGCGGCGAGATTCCCGGCGGAGGGATCGATGTGAATTTGCCCGGTCAGGGCGGCCCCGGGCAGGGCGGCCCCGGCGGTGGCATCGGGCCCGGTGGTCCGGGCCGGGGCGATGGTCCGGGCGGTGGCCGCGGTCCCGGAGGCGGGCGCGGCGATGGCGGAGGCGGCCGCGGACAAGGCGGCGGCAGAGGTGGACCGGGAGGTGGCCGATGAATCCCTCAGGCGCAAGAAAACGCCGGAACGGCTCCGCGCTCGTGGCGGTGCTCTTCCTCATCGCCATCCTGGCGCTGGCCGCAGTGACCGCGATCCGCGTGGTGTCCTTCGATGTCGATCTCGCGACCGCCCAGGTCCACGGCTTCCGGGCCCGCCAACTGGCGGAAATGGGCATCGCGGTGGCGTCGAATCCCGCGGTGAAGCGCACCGATCCGCTGCTGCGCCAGTTTTCCGAGGAAAGCGGCGAGGGCTTCGAGGCGCGGATCATTTCCGAGGGAGAGAAATTCAATATCAACGCGATCGTGCTCCGCCAGGACGAGCAGCTCCTCAAGTCGATGTTCATCGACTGGGGTCTGGACCTCGACGAGGCGCAGGCGGTGGTGGACGCGCTGATCGACTGGGTCGACGCCAACGACGAGGTCGGCCTGAACGGCGCGGAGTCCGAGTGGTATCTCGAGCAGGGGCGGCTCAACCAGCCCTTCAACCGGCCTTTCTACCACCTCGACGAGGTCCGGCTGGTGCGCGGCATGGATTACATCGAAGCGCTGCGGCCCGACTGGCGCGAGTGGTTCACGATCTGGAGTTCCGGCGCGCTCGACCTGAACGAGGCCCCTGCCGACCTCATCGCCGCCGCCGCCGAGATCCCGGTGGAAGAGGCGGCGGTGATCCCCGAGACCGTCCGCGGGCCTGACGGCATCCGCGATACCGAGGACGACGCGCCTTTCCAATCCGTCGAGCAAGCGCTTGCACTCCTCGGCGTGGACGGCACGCTGCGCCCCGAAGTTTCCGCAAGAATGACCGTGAACGATACCACGACCCGCTTGGAAAGCATCGGCAGCGTTGCCGGTGCGAAGCGGAAAATCACGGTCATCGTGCGCAACCGCACGGGACGACCGGCGGTTTTGGACCGAACCGAGGAGGTGATGCCTTGAGCAAACAACAAGAAACCGCGCTGCTGGTCCCGGGTCCCCGGGGCTGGGAAATCTGGAAACAAGCCGCGACCGGGGGATTCGTCCAGCAGTCGGCGGACGGGCCGGCCCGCGCCTCAGACCTGGGCGGCCTGCCGGGCGGGAACCTCACCATGCTGTTCCCGGTCCGCGGGATGCACGCGCTGCCCTTCAAGGCCGCCAGCACCGACGATTCGCTGTTCGAGGACCTGGCCGCGATGCATGCCGAGCGGCTCGGCGTGCGGGCCGACCCGATGGCCGGCCAGCTCACCGACACCTTCGTGGTCGGCAAGGAAGAGGAAAGCGCCACCCTGCTTTGCGTCGTCCTCAAATCGCCGGGCGACGGCGACCTGCCGCCCCGCAGCCCCAAGGAATTCGACATTTCGCCGCGCGCCTACCAGGTGCAGGGCGAGGCGGTGGCCGCCTGGAAGGAATTCGAGCGCTGGGTCTTCGCCTTCTACCGCAACGGCAAGCTTCTCTATTCCCAGGCCACGTCGAGCAGCGGGCCCTCGCCCGACGCTTCCTGCCTGCGGGAAATCCAGCTCGCCCTGAGCCAATTGGCCATCCAGGGCCTCGCGCTCCGGCCGGAGGTCGTCCACGTGTGGTCGGCCGATGGCGATGCGGGCAGCCTGGCAAGCGGCCTCGGCGTGCCCGCCCGGCTTTCCCCGCGGCCGGATCCGGTGCTGCCGGAGCCGCGCAGCAAGCTCCTTCCCGCCGACGTCCGCGCCGCCCGCCGCGCCCAGCGCGAGCGCCAGCAGAAAATCGCCATCGCCGCCGTGATGGCCATCGCCTACCTCGGCATGGCCGGCTGGTTCGGCTACGGGCTTTGGAAGGACAAGAACGGCATCGCGAAGCTCAAGGCCGAGGCCGACGGCATCCTGCCCGCCGCCGACCGGGTCGCCTACGAGGAGCACAAGGCGAAGTGGGCGGAGCTCGACCTGATGGTGGACATCGAAAAGGCGCCGGTCGAACTGATGTCCCGGGTCGCCAAGGCGATCCCGCCGAATACCGGGCTGCGCCTCAAGACCGCCGAGATCAATGCCGGCCAGATCAAGCTCGTCGGCGAGGCCCCGCAGGCGGCCCCGATCAGCCAGTTGAGCGTGAATCTGGGCCGCGATTCCTTCGGTCTCTCCCAATACCAATGGGACAACGCTTCGCCCACCAACAGCAACAAGGGCTGGAGCTTCGTCATCACCGGCGCCACCGAAGACGCCGAATCGCCGTGAACCACCGACAATTCCCGCTTCCCGCGGCTTTCCCTTCCCGACTCCACGATTCATGAGCGATCGCGAAAAGAAACTGGTCCTCCTCTTCGGCTTGGCCGCCTTCGTGCTGCTGAATGCTTTCGGGATCCGCGTCTACCGCCAGCAGAAGACCACCCTGGCGTCGCAATTGATCGCCGCCGAGGGCGAGGTCCAGAACGCCGAGGCCTTCGCCCGGAAGTTCGACACGGTGATCGAGGAGATGGACTGGATGGACGAGCACGCGCCCGAGCCCCGCGCCGGCCAGCTCGTGGCCTCGGAGCTGGAGCAGTATGCTTCGAACCAGGCGACCACCCACCAGTTGACCGTCAAGCGCCGCGCCATCCTGGCCAACGAGGAAAGCGGCACCCGTTTCCACCGCGCCCGGGCCGAGTTCAACGTGACCGGAATGGAAAACGCGCTTTACCGCTGGCTGGGCCGGCTCCAGATGCCCGACCAGTTCCGGGGCATCACCTTCCTGCGCCTTTCCCCGGATGCCAAGGACGACACCCTGATCGACTGCACCGTCATCGTGGAGCAGTGGTATGTCCCGCAGTCCGGCGACGGTGAGGAGGAGACCCCGGTGGAATCCTCCACCCCGGCGCCGACACCCGCTCCGGCCCCGGCGCCGACACCCGCTCCAACGCCCGCTCCGAGCCCCGTTCCAACGCCCGCCCCGGCTCCCGTCGAGAATCCCGGAACCCCGTCCGACAACCCTGCACCTGCGAATCCATGAAAACGCTCATTGTTTCCGCAACCCTGGCGCTCCTGCTCGTGCCCGCCGCCTTCGCGGGGAAACCCGAGAAGAAGCCGGACACGGCTTACCTCCACCTTTCGAGCAATTCGCCCTTCACCTCGAAGCCCCCGCCGCCCGTCAAGCAGGACGAGGCCCCGCCGCTTGAAGACTGGGCGCTCGGCGGCGTGTCCGAGGTGGAAGGCGGCTACATGGTCACCATCTTCCACAAGAAGAACGCCGGCGAGATGCAGATCATCCGCCCCAGCGGCACCTTGAAGAAGGCCAAGGACGAGATGGAATGGATCAACCCCGGCGCCGCCGGCAGCTACAAGGTCGAGCGCGTCGAGTATGGCAAGGACTCCTGGAAGGACACCGTGGTCTATCTCAACTCCGGCGGCCGCTCCGACAAGGTCGCCTTCGATGAAAAGCTGCTGGCCCCCGCCGCCTCGGCCGCCCCGCCGGCCCAGGGCCGCCCGCCCGGCCAGCCGGTCCTGCCCGGACAACCGCCACAGCCGATCCCGCAAAACGTCCAGCCCGGGGTGATCAATCCGGGTTCCCCCGGCAACCGCCCGCCCCGCCAGCGCGTCGTCCTTCCTCCTCCTTCGACCCCCGGTCGCTAATTTCGTCCGTCATTTCCCATGTTGCCCATCCCGCGTCTCCTACTCGCCGGCTTGATCCTCTCCGGTGCCGCGTTCGCCCAGGAACCCGCCGCCCAGCCGCCGGCCGCCCAGCCCCCCGCCGGGGCTCCAGGCTTGCCGGTTCAGCCGGCCGCCCCGGTCCTGCCCGGAGTCATCCAGCCGGGCGCGGTCCAGCCCGGCGTGTTGCCGAATGCCGGCCTGCCGCTCGCCCAGAAGGTGAAGCAGGACGGTTTCCTCGAGCCCAAGATCACCGGCGAGCGCCTGGCCGAGCTTTACACCGAGCTCACCGGCCGCCGCGTGACGGTCAGCAACGCCGCCATCGCCGCCGAGTTCCGTTTCGTGCAAAAGGGGCCGATCACCTACGGGGAAGCCGCCGACCTGCTGATGCAGGCCGCCCTTCTGGAAGGCTTCGTGTTCGTTCCCTCGGGCAACAACCACGACAAGCTGCTCTACGCCCAGAGCGTGGCAGGTCCGAACGATGAGCCGATCCCGCTGATCAACGACGCCGCCGACCTGCCGGAAGCCGAGATGGTGGTCACCTACGTGATGCCGCTGAAGCACATCAAGCCGGACGAGGTGGTCCGCGCCTTCACTTCCATCGTGAAGCAGTTCGGCAACTTCGGGTCGATCACCGCGGTGCCGAACGCCGCCTGCGTCATCATCACTGAAAACACCTCGCTGATCCGCCGCCTGATCCAGCTCCAGGAAGCGATCGACGTGCCCCGCGGCGACGTCGCCACCCGCTTCATCAAGGTCCAATACGCCGACGTCCAGGAGCTTTCCGAAACGCTCAACGAGATTCTCAACAGCCAGCAGCAGCAGTCGAGCTCCGCCGGCATCCAGCGCGTCCAGAACTCCGCCCCTGTACCCACCCTCAACCTGCCGCAGGGCAGTCCCGCGGCGGCAGCCGCCGCGGCGGCGGGTGGCGGTGCGGACGGCGGTTCCGCCGGGGAAGACGTGCCGATCCAGATCGTGCCGAACACCCGGACCAACGAGATCTTCGCGATGGGCCGGCCGGTCGACATCGTCTTCGTGGAAAGCCTGATCGCCGGCTTCGACGCGCCGAGCGACACCCGCAACTACCTGCGCCGGAAACTGAAGTTCCTGGCCGTGGCCGATTTCCTTCCGGTGGCCGAACAGGCCCTGCAGCGCGCCTTCAGCGGCAATGCCGAAGGCGGCTCGGCCGGCGGCGGCGCATCGGCCGGCGGCGGCGGCCGCTCGACCGGCGCGAACTTCGGCGGCGGCACGGGCGGCGGTTCGCGTACTTCCGGATCATCGCGCGGCATGTCGTCCTCCAGCACCAACTCGTCCGGCAGCGCCTTCGGCGGCGGAGGCAGTGGAATCGGTGGCGGCGGCTCGGGCGGCGGTGGCATCGGCGGCGGCTCGCTCGGCGAACCGAACGTCAGCAGCGCCCCGGAATCCCTGCTCGTCGGACGCACCCTGCTGGTGGCCGACAACATCACCAACTCGATCGTCATCCAAGGCCCGCCCGCGGGTCTCGAGATCATCACCCGCCTGCTCGACGAGATCGACGTCAAGGCGGAGCAGGTCATGATTTCCTGCGTCTTCGGCCAGCTCGCGCTCGGCGACGACCTGAGCTACGGCATCGATTACCTCCGCCAGGTCGAGAACCGCGGCGACAACGCGATCGGCGGCCGCGGCGGCAGCGGCGGCTCCGGGGTCAACCTGCCCCTCGACGGCGCGGCCTTCGATCCCGGCGACTTCGCCGCCAGCGCCGGCCTCGGCATCTACGGAAAGATCGGGCCCTACCTGAATGTCTATCTCCGGGCCCTCCAGTCGACCGACCGCTTCAACGTGATCTCCCGCCCGACGGTGTTCATGTCCAACAACCAGAAGGGCACGATCGCCAGCGGCCAGCGGATCGCCGTCCCCACCAACAGCTTCAACAGCGGCACCACCGGCCAGAGCACCAACATCGAATACCGCGACGTCACGCTGACGCTCGAGGTCATCCCGCTGGTCAACTCCGAGGACGAGGTGACCTTGCAGATCTACCTGCTGAACGACGAGGTGATCGGGGAGCAGACGATCGAAGGGGTCGGTAATGTTCCGACCATCGCGACCCGCACGCTGATCACCACGGTCACGGTGCCGAACAACGAGACCATCGTGCTCGGCGGCCTGATCACCTCGCGCGACCGCAAGGTGCGCTCCGGCATCCCGATCCTCAGCTCGCTGCCTTTCATCGGCGGCGCGTTCGGCCAGACGACCAACGGCAAGGAGCGCGAGGAACTGCTGATCTTCATCCAGCCGAGGATCATCAACGACACCTCCTCGCTCTACGACGGCCAGGTCGACATCGAGAACCGCTACAACCTGGAAGACGAGAACCGCCAGTTCATCGACGGTCCCGCAGTGCTCCCGGCCAAGGGAGCGGTGGGCGAATCCCTGCCGGAGGGCAAGGGGGGCGACCGCGTCGAGGAAGCGGCCCCGGCGGAGGCAAGCGGCGGTCCCCGCCGCGTCAGCAGCCGGCCGAAGACCGGCTTCGTCAACCGCCGCTGAGAACCGCGGCATCCGTTCCGGACGGGCGGCCTTCGGGTCGCCCGTTTTGCTTCACCGGCAGGTCTTCCCCGGAACTCTTGCGGCATTCCGACACCGGGACTTGCCAAGCGCCACCGCGCTGACCACCTTTTCGGCCCGGCAACGGGAAAGGCCCGCCGACCACAAAATCCCACTCATTTCCGCTCCATGCCTGAAACCTCCGAATCGGAACTCGCACCGAATGTGAAAGCCTTGTGGCTCAAGGCGCTCAGCGCGGTGCAAACCAACAACCACGGTTACGCCGTGAAGCTGATCCAGACGGTCCTCAAGGACGCGCCGACCTTCCTCGAAGGCCGCCAGGTCCTGCGCAAATGCGAGATCGTCGTCTGCGGCGGACCGAAGAAGAAATCGGGTTTCCTCGGGATGAAAACCGGCGGCGGCTTCGGCAAGATCGCCTCGCAGGTCAAGAAGGACGCCGTTGCCGCGCTGCCGATGATCGAGGAGGAGCTGGAAAAGGATCCCTTCAACCCGGAACTCAACGACCATCTCTTCGAAGCCTTCAATGCGCTCGGCTTGCTCGATAGCGCCGCCTTCGCCCTGGAAACCATCCGCAAGGGGCATCCGGAAGAGGCCAAACTGCTGCACAAGCTCGCCGAGTTCTACCTCGGCCACGAGCAGTTCCAGAAGGCCGCGGAAGTCTATCGCGACATCATCAAGCACCACCCGGCCGACGGCACCGCGATCAAGGGGGAGAAGGACTGCACCGCCCGCGCCTCGATGCAGAAGGGCGGCTGGAGCGAGCAGGCCGACATGAAGAGCCTCATGCGCCACCAGGGGCAGTCCGCCGAACTGGAAGCCCAGAGCAAGTCGGGCCTGACCAAGGACCAGCTGGAAGACCGCCGCGACCGCCTGATCGCGAAATACAACGAGGACGCCAACCAGCTTTCCGTGGTCAAGGACCTCGCCAACATCTTCGAGCAGCTCGAGGACTGGGCCAACGCCCACACCTTCTACAGCTGGGGCTTCACCCTCAGCAACGGCGACGTCGCCCTGCAGGCCAAGGCCGGGCAGATGCACGACAAGGTGCAGGAGCAGCACATGAAGGAGCTGGAAGCCCGCGCGGCCTCCAATCCCGACGACCCGGAAGTCCAGGCGATGCTCGCCGAGCGCAAGGCCGCGCGCATCGCGGAAGCGGTCGAGGAAGCCAAGCGCCGCGTCGACCAGAACCCGACCGACCCGGTTTCCCGCTACGAGCTCGGCCAGGCCTATTTCAACGCCGGCGACTACAGCAACGCCATCCCGCACCTCCAGCAGGCGAAGCGCAACCCGCACATCCAATCGAAGGTGCTGCTGCTTCTCGGTCTGACCTTCAAGGCCAAGGGCATGCTCGACATGGCCGTGAAGCAGCTCTCCGACGCCCTCGGCGACCTGGTCGGGATGGACAACACCAAGAAGGAAGTCCTCTACGAAAAGGGCCTGATCCACGAGGCGATGGGCGATCAAGCCGGCGCCTTGGAAGCCTTCAAGCAGATCTACGAAGTGGACTACGGCTACCGCGACGTCGCCCAGCGGGTGGAGTCGTCCTACGGCGGTTGATCCCCGGAATTCAAAAAGGCGCGGAGGGGAATCCTTCCGCGCCTTTTTCGTGGTCAGATCGTGTCCGCCCCTCGCCAGGGAGCGCCGGCTTCAGCCGGCTTGGACGGTCGGGCTTGCAGGCTAGCAGATGGCAGATGGCGGATGATCGATGGGTGGTTCCTCCCCGGATCCGGGATCTCCCATCCACGATCTTCCATCCACCATCCACCATCTCCCTCCTACTGCGCCCCGTAGCGGAAGGGATCGGAGAACTTCGGATCGGTGGTCAGCGAGGTGTCGGTGAGGGTCTTGAGGAAGGCGACGAGGTCGGCTTTCTGCGCGGCGCTCAGGTTCAGGCGGCGCGGCGGCGGCGGCGGGGAGCCCGGAGGGCCGGGGGGCAGGCGGAGCTGGGGCGAGAGGTTCGGGTGGTTGACCACGCCGGAGTTGTAGAACTCCACGACCTGCTCGAGCGTCGCGAAGCGGCCGTCGTGCATGTAGGGCGCGGTGAGCGCGATGTTGCGGAGCGAGTTCACCTTGAAGAACCCCTCGTCCTGCGCGAGTCCGGTCACCCGGCCGACGCCCTTGTCGATGTAGGGGTTTTCGAGGCCGTTGTTGAAGATCGCGGGCCCGGGGACGAAGTTGTCGCTGCCGTGGCAGGCCGCGCAGCCGCCGGCCTGGCCTTGGAAGATCTGGCGGCCGCGGTTCTCGGAGGCGGTGAAGTTCGCGAAGTTCACCGGGACGCCCTGGTCATACTTCGAGTTGCCGGAAATGATCGAACGGACGAACTGGGCGAGGGCGCGCGAGATGCGGTTGCTGTCGATGGCCGGGCTGCCGAAGGCGGCGGTGAAGAGTTCGGTGTAGAACGGCTCCGCCGAAAGCCGGGTGATCAGGAGGCTGAGCGACATGCCCATTTCCAGCTCGTTCTGGATCGGCAGCAGCACCTGCTCTTCCAGGGTGGCGGCGCGCTCGTCCCAGAAGAAGTTTTCCCGCAGGTAGTAGCGGGCGTTGGTCAGGCCCATCGAGTTGCGGTCGGTCGCGCGGCCGTCGAAGCCGATGCTGAACTGCCGCGGGTCGGAGAATCCGTGTTCGGCCTGGTGGCAGGAGGCGCAGGAGACGGTCTGGTTGGCGGAGAGGCGCTTGTCGTAGAAAAGGGCCCGGCCGAGGGTGGCGCCGGCGTTGGTGATCGGGTTGGCGGCGGGGGTGTTGATCTGGCCGAGGATCTGCGGGGTGGTCAGGTGGAGGGGCAGGGAGGGGTTGGCGTAGTTGTAGGGGCTGGCCGGCAGGGTCAGGGCGGCGGCGGCGCTGGAGGAGACCGTGCCGGCGACGTCGCTGTTGAGGCGGAACATCCGGACGGGGCCGTTCCGCGTCACCGGGATGTCGAGGCGGCCGTTGAACACGCGGTAGGTGGTGTGGTTGGTCCACGACGTGCCGGTGGTGCTGCTCTGGAGCATCCAGGCGTGGTTGCCGGGATCCTGGATCTGGAGCATCAGGCCGGTGGCGGTGGGCGAGGCTTGGAGCACCGCGGTCTCCGCGGCGACCTGGACGGGGACCTCCGCCATGGCGGGGTGGGCGAGGCTGGCGAGAAGGATGAGCTTTTTCACGAGGTCAGGAAAAGTCCGCCGCGGCCGGAAACGCCAGCATCTTTACCTTTCCTTCACAGCGGAGGCCGGACTTTTACACTTCCCTCACGCGCCGGCTCCCGGTCGTGCCATGAAAGCCGGTCCGATGCCATCGGTCCGCTACACAGGCGGCGGGAATTTCAACGCGACGGATGCCCCGCGACCTGCTCGCATGCCACCGCATGAAAGACGAATTGCTCGTGCGATTGGAGTCCTTCGAAATCGATCAACCCGGAGCCCGTCTCCCTTTCAGCGCCCGCTTGGCGCGCGACCAGGGCTGGGACTCCGGATTCGCCCGCCGGGTGACCGGCGAATACAAGCGCTTCCTCTGGCTGGCGGCGCGCGCCGGCCATCCGGTGACGCCTTCCCGGGAAGTCGACGAGGCCTGGCACCTGCACCTCTGCTACACCCGCTCATACTGGGACGATCTCTGCGGCAAGGTCCTCGGTAAGCCGCTCCACCACGGCCCGACCGAAGGCGGCCCGGCCGAGGATGAAAAGTTCGCGGACTGGTATGGCAGGACGCTTGAAAGCTACCGCCGCCATTTCGGCGAAGAGCCGCCGGCCGACATCTGGCCGCCAGCCGCGAAGCGCTTCGCCCCGATGACCCGCCGGGCGGTCGATCCCGCGGAGCACTGGATCGTTCCGAAGCGCCGCTTGCGCCGTGCGGCCACCCTCGCGGCCGGTCTTTCGCTGGTCCCGCTGCTGGCCGGCTGCACGGGCCTGCTGGCGATGGCCGACTTCAGCGGCTTCCTCTGCTTCGCGGGCTTCCTCGTGTTCCTGGTGGTGATGGTGAAGATCGCCGGCAAGGGAGGAAAGGGCGGTGGCGGTTCCGGCTGCGGCTCGGGCGGCGGAGGGATCTCGTTCGGTTGCGGCTCGGACAGCGGCGGTTCGTCCGGCTGTGGTTCCTCGGGTTGCGGGGGCGGAGGTTGCGGCGGGGGCGGGGACTGAGCGGCCTTCACTCGGTCCGCTCGAAGGGCATGCCGGAAGGCTCGACCGCCGCGAGGAAGAACTGGCAGAGGTCGGCATAGAGGGCGTGGGAGCCTTTCGAAAGCACGTGGTTGTGGTCGGCGCCGGTCACCACGCGGAAGCGCTTCCGGCTCGCGGGAATCGCGGCGAAGATGTCGCGGGCCTGGTCGATGCCGATGTAGGTGTCGAGGTCGCCGTGGCCGATGAAGACCGGCTGGTTCAGCTTGCCGGCGGCATCGACCGGCCGGACGTCGGCCGGCCAGAAACCGGCGCGGAGGCGGGTGCCGCAGCCGACGCTGAACGCGGCCAGCGGGGCGCAGAAGCGGAGCGGCTCCGGCAGCAGGTTCTTCGCCGCTTGCCCGACCGGGCGGTCGAGCGACGCAAAGGTGGCCACGCTGGCGACGGCCTTCCATTTCGAGGGCGTGCGAGCGGCGGTCTGGAGGGCGATGGCCCCGCCTTGGGAGACGCCGAACAGGCAGGCCGGCTCCGGCGGGAAGCCGAACTGCCGCGAGGCATCGGCCAGCACCGACTCGACCAGCGCCGCCTCGTGCAGGCCGAAGCTCCCCGCGGTGGCCGGGTGGTCGCCCTGGCCGGGGATGTCCAGCAGCAGGCAGCGGAAGCCGGCGGCGCAGAAGCGCTCGCAGATCGGCAGGTGGTCCTCCTTCCGTCCGCCGTGGCCGTAGAGCAGGACCACGGTGCCGATCCCGGAGCCCCAGGGCGGCAGCCGGACCCCGCGCCGGGCGAGTTCGTCCCGCAGGATGTTGGATTTGGTGGCGATGCCCGGGCGCGGTGAAGCCGTGACCAGCAGGCAGGGCGTCGAGCCCGCGGCGGTGAACGGCACGACGGACAGGCCGTGGTCGTCCGGCTTGGCTAGGATTGCCTGGTGATAGTCCTGCAAGCCGCGGCGTGCCGGCGAGACGAGCCGCTCGGAGCCCTTCCAGCCGATCACCACCAGGGCGGCCAGCACCGCGAGGGCGAGGACCATGCAAGTGCGGCAGAGGAATCGGCGGAACCGGCGCATCGCGTGACGGCCCCATCCATCGCCGGTGCGGACGATTTCGCAAGATCGCGTTTGCCAGTCCCGCCCCGGGAGCATAGGGGATCGCCATGACCTTGATTGCCGACACTTCCGCCGTGATGACCAAGACCCGCGAACTGTGCGCCGCCATCGCGGGCGACGAGAATTTCTCGCGGTTGCAGAAAGACGTCGAGCGCTTCCTCGACGACGACTGCGCGCGGTTGATGTACCAGGCGGTTCACGAGCGCGGCGAGGAGCTTCACCAGAAGCAGCACGCCGGCATGAAGCTCGCCCCGACCGAGATCCGCGAGTTCGAGGCGGCGCGCGACGAACTGATGCGCAACGAGGTGGCCAGCGCCTTCCTCCAGGCCCAGGGCGAACTGGAATCCTTGCAGCGGACCATCGCGAAGTATGTCACGATGACCCTCGAACTCGGCCGCGTTCCGACCGAGGGCGAACTTGCCGAGGCCGAAGGCGGTTGCTGCGGCGGCCACGGTGGCGGCGGCTGCTGCTCGTAAGGAGGTCTGCGGAGGACCCGGATTTCGAAAGGGGGCGGGACGGCTTGCGTCCCGCCTTTTTTCATTGCTGCTGGCGGTTGAAGCGCGCCACGACCCGCTCCGGCAGGATCTGGGCGTTGGAATTCAGCCACTGGCGGGCCGCCGCTTCGTCCTGGCGCATCCAGCCGCCGAGGTAGCGGTGGTAGTAGCCTTCCTGCGCCCGCACGTCGCGGATGCTCGACACGAATTCGAGCGAGGTCTGCGGCGAGTTGCGGAAGCTTTCCTCGATCAGGATGCGGCGCGCGCCATCGAGGTCGGGATTGTCGCCGAGGCCGGTCAGCCACTGCGCGGCGGCGGCCGCATCGACGCGTGCGAAGCGCCGGGCGATGCCTTCGGCGGCCTCGGTCTTGGTGTCCTCGGGCAGCGACTCGACCCAGGCCTTGGCGCCGTCGAGGTCCCGCCTCGCCCAACGGTCGGCCACGGTTTCGGAGACATCGCGGCGGGTTTCGACGTCGGTCATCGCCGCATTCCATTGCCCGGCCTGGGCGGGGTCGAGGTTGGCCAGATCGCGCGCCATCTCGCGGGAGGCCCGGTTGCGGAGGCCTTCGTCGCCGACACCGGCGATCCACGAGGTCGCGTATTCGAAGCCGTACTGCATGACGTAGGGCCGCACCGCGTCCAGCGCCTGGTCGCGGGTCCGGCCTTCAAGCTGGGAAATGTAGTCGCGGGCGAGTTCCGGATTGGTGGCGGCCATGCCGCGGGTCGCCCCGAGCAGCCAGTTGTTCACCTCGCCCTCGTCCTCGGCGGAAGAAGCCCAGGCGAAGGCCGCCTGCGGATCGTTGGCGGCCCAGGTGGCCACGGCGGTTTCGCGTTCCCAGTCCTCGCCGCCTTTCTGCTGGATGAAGGAAAGGGCGCTCAGCGGGTCGCGCTCGGCCCAGGCCTGGAGGATCAGCGAGCGCTCGGAGCCGCGGAGCTCGGCCCCGGGGCTGTTACGGAACTCTTCGTAAACCCCGGCGAATTGCTCGGCCGGCAGCCGGTCGAGGAAAGCGAGCAGCCGCTGGGTGCGATCCAGCCGGCTGGGCGACTCCATGATCGAGCGCAGGTCCTTGTCGACCGGCTTGCTCCCGTCGCGGGCACCGGCCTCGCGCTTGCGCTGCATCCGCTCCGCGAGGCTGAGGCCCGCCTCCGACCCTCGGTCACCGGATTTGGCGGAGGCACCGCGGGCATCCGCCGCGCCGGGCGTCCCGGATGCGCTGCCACCGGGGGCTGAAATCCGGCCGATCATCACGCCGGCACCGAGCGCGAGAACGAGACCGCCGGCACTCCAAATCATTTGCGAGTTCTTCGGATTCATGAATTCACTCTAACCCGCTCCCAACCCCGATGTTTCGGGAAATCATGACTTTCTGATCCCCCGAACGGGTGCAGGAAGTCCTGACGGGACCCGCGGAATGTGAAAACCCGGCCGCCGGCTCAGATCGCCCGCCGCTCCGTCACCTCGAGCCCGCCGAGGCGCTTGTGGGCCAGGGTGAAGACCTCGCGGGTGATGTCGCGCTTGTCGGCGGCCCCGTATTCGACCGTCACGGTCACGATGCCGGCCTCGTTCTCGACGCGGGTCAGTCGGAACACCGGCTCGCGCCGGAGGCGGAGGAAGCAGAAGAGCGGGACGTCGGGGTGGAGCGCATTCCACAGCCACTGGGCGGGCAGGAAATCCGGCACGTCGGCGAGGGCGGCGAAGATCTGGCGGATCCGCTTTTCGCCGTGGCGGGCGGCGAGGCGCGATGCGGTCTTGCGGGCCAACACGCTCTCCCACCAGGCGGCCAGCGGGTTCTCGTGGGCCTCGATCACCTCCTCGATGACGGTCCGCGCATGAAACGCCATCGCGGCATGAAGCTGCTCCCGGGTCAGCAGGCCGGCCTCGAAGTCATCGAACAACTGCGGCGGAGTGCGAAGCATGAGCCCGAGGGAAGTTCCAAGTTAGAAAGTTCCAAGTTCCAAGGGGAAGAAGTTCCAAGTGGGAAAGTGCCAAGTGGCAAGGAACAGCCATGGATGCGAGCCGCGAGGTTTCTTCATGCCTTTCTTGGAACTTCGAACTTCTTTAACTTGGAACTTTAGCGCGAAGCGCGACCGCCACGTCGCGGAAGGCGGCGGAGACGGGGTGCTCGGCGGGCGGGATGAGGGCGACCGGGGTGCCGGCGTCGCCGCGTTCGCGGGTCTGCGGGTCGATCGGGATCTGGGCGAGCAGCGGGACGTTCATCGCCGCGGCCTCGCGGACGCCGCCGCCCTCGCCGAAGAGGAAGTAACGCTGGCCGTGGTCGCAGTCGAACCAGGCCATGTTTTCGATCAGGCCGAGGATGGGGACGTTCACCTTGGCGAACATCGAGACCGCCTTGCGGGCGTCGATGAGGGCCATCTCCTGCGGGGTGGTGACGATCACCGCACCGTCGACGGCGACGGTCTGGACGATGGTGAGCTGGATGTCGCCGGTGCCGGGCGGGAGGTCGAGGATGAGGTAGTCGAGGTTCTCCCACGCGACCTGGCGGAGGAATTGCTGGGTGTAGCGCGTGGCCATCGGGCCGCGGACGATGACCGGCGAGCGGTCTTCTAACAAAAAGCCCATCGACATCAGCTTCAGCCCGTGGGCCTCGATCGGGATGATCTCGTCGTGCTCGTTGGCCATCGGCCGCTCGTGGCTGCCGAACATCTGGGCGACGGAGGGCCCGTAGAGATCGCAGTCGCAGAGGCCGACCTTCGCACCGGTCTTGGAGAGCGCGACGGCGAGGTTGGCCGCGACGGTGGACTTGCCCACGCCGCCCTTGCCGGAGGCCACGGCGATGATGCGCTTCACGCCGGGGATGGAAGACTTGCCCGCCACCTCGCCGGAAGTCGCGCCGCCCTGGGGTTCCTTGACCTCGATCTCCACCTTCACGGTGCCGATGTCGGGCAGGGGATCGAGGATGGCGTGGCAGTCCTTGAAGATCTGCTCGGGGACCTTCGGGTCCTTGGTGGCGACTTCGAGGCGGACGGTCAGGACGCCGCCCTCGTGGCGCACGTCCTTGACCAGGCCGAAGGAGACGATGTCCCGGGAAAAGCCGGGGTAGCGGACGTTGCGAAGGGCTTCCTTGATGAATTCGGGACTCACGGCGGCCGAAGGAATGGCGCGTTGCCGGGTCCTGTCAACCCGGGGAATTCAATGGTCCGTCTAATCCCCGGAGGTAAGGTCCTTGAGGATCTTCTTCGCGAGGAGTTCGTTGATCTCGCGATGGCGAGGCACCGGCTGGGAGCGCCCGGTTGCGGGGTTATGGTAAATGTCGTGCCGGGCTCCGTGTCGAAGCAGCACACACCCGTGCTTTTCAAGTTCCGCCAGCAGATCCCGCCGTTTCACGCGATCTCCAGTTCGAGCTCTTTGCGAATGCCGGGGATGGGGTCTTGGGAAAACATTTCGTACAAGTCCCGCAGGTGGGCCTTGAGGTCTTCCAGGTCGTCTCCCTGGGTCCAGTGGTCGGGGTAGTCGTTCAAGAATCCGAGGTAGCGTCCGTCGGATTCCATCCAGTAGGTGACCTTTGCCTTCATTGCGTGAAGCTACCCCCGGTCAAACGTTGAGCCAAGTCACATTTCGGAACGACCGGGCGCGGCTTCGCCCCGTCTTTGCCCGCAGTCATTCACATCGGGGGAATCTCCGACAGCGCCTTCTCCAGTCGCTCGGTGGTGCCGTGAATGGCGCACCAATTGCGAATGTAGGCCATGTCGAGGAAATCGGTGCCCTGCACGGCGAGGACGTCGCGCGCGTCGTCGAGGTCCTTGCTGCGGCCCCAGCGAAGTTTTTGGACGACGACATCTTCCGGGCTCGGTAGCCAGGTGGAACGATTCAACAGGGGCACGAAGACCTCGCGGCGCCGGCCGAATTCCTCCAGCACGAAAGGATCATCGAAGAGTTCGAAAAGTTCCACCTTCAGGTTCGGCTTCGAGCGGGTGACACCCACATGGCGCCGGACCCAGGTCAACGTGTCGAACTGGCACTGTGGATCGAAATCGAGCAGGGGCTCCAGGGCTTTCATCACCGCTGCAACTCCTCCTCCGACATGAACCGCCACCAACAGGTCGACATCGCGGGTCGACCGCGGGATCCCGTAGGCACCCGCGGCGATGGCTCCGACCGCCATGAAAGGAACCCCGGTCGCTTCCGTGACTTCAAGAACCGCAGTGGCGAGTTGTTCCAAGTTCATGCCGACTGCCGCCTTTCCGTGACATAGAGCCCGTGATCACGAACCCGGTCCAGACGGCCAAGCCAGCGGCTGACTTCGTCCCATCCTTTCTCCTGATCGGTGGTTCCGAGGCGGTGCATGGCACCGGCAAGCATCATGCCCATCTGGCGGTTGGACAGGTCAAAGACTTCATCGAGCCGCTCCGCGACCGTCATTTCGCGGGCCCGCAGCACCTTCTCACGGTAGATCGCATCCTGAAGCTCCTTCAGGGCGGCCGGGTTGTCGTGCGGGTTCTCCATCTCGCGGTGAATCTACGGGGCGGACCGGCGGGAGGCAATCCCGGGGATGGGCGCGACATCCGGGAGCCGTGGCAGGAAAACGATCACGTCGCCGTCGGCAAGGAGTCGATCCCAAGCGCACGGGCTGCCGTTGCGGGTGGCTTCGAGTTGATCGATGTCCAGCGGCAGGCGGTGGCGAAAGCGCAGTTCCTCGTAAAGGCCGGCGGCGGTGCAGGCGAGGGATTCGACCCGCTCTTGCTCCAGTCCGCATGCCTCGCGGAGGACATCGGAGAAACGGACGTGAACGGATTTCGGCTGCACGCCCCGGGTGAGCTTCGTGAAACACTCGGCCAGCTCGTGCGGGGTGTTCGCGCCGTCGAGGGCGGCCGGGTGGGGAAGGTCCAGCACCCGGGGCTCCAGCGATTCGAGGAAATGCCTCGCATGGAAATCGCCGCGGGCCAGCCAGCCGGCGGCGAGCGAACTACCAGAGATCTCGTAGATCGCGCAGTGCGGCTCCGGCCGGCCGTCGAGGCGGTTGGCAAAGGCGGTGGCGCGGCGCGACGGGTCGCGGTGGTCGATCAGGTGCTGGAGCGTGGCGGCATCGAGCAGGAAGAGATCGCCGCCGAGCATCAGCACGGGCTGGTCCGGCCGCGCGGCATGGGCGGACGCGAGTGCCGCGAGCGGTCCGCCGCCGGGGTGCAGGTCGGCGATGACCGGGAGATCGACGGGCGGTGGCGAATCGTCGCGACGGGAAAGCATCACCTCGCAGCCCGTCGCTTTCGCGAGATCCGTCAGCCAGTCGATCTGGCGGGTCCCGTCGGGCCGCGTGAGCAGGAGCTTGTCGCAGCCCATGCGCCGGCTCTTTCCACCGCTGAGGATGAGGAGGATCATGGGACGGGTTTCACTCCGGCCGGCAGCAGGGCGAGGGCGAGGAAGGCGCAGATGGCCAGCGAGACGCCGACGTAAACCGGCAGGGTCAGGGTCTCCTTGAAGAGCAGGAAGCCCATCACGTTGCCGATGATGATGGAGCCCGCGCCGAACAGCGCCACGGTGCGGCCGAGCTCCATGTTGGCGTAGATGTAGAGCTGGCCGAAGACCGCGATCTGGCGGATCACGGTGTAAACAAGGAACCACCAGGTGAAGAAGGCGGCCGCAGTGAAGCCTTGTGCTTTCATCGCCCTCGCGCCGATCACGTCGGAGATCGAGAACAGCAGTTGCGCGCCGATGATGATGAGGGCCGGTGATTTCCAGAAAGGCACGCCCATCCGATGCGCGGTCGCCGCCTGCCGGTCAAGCTTGCGGGGAGTCCGGCAGGCCGAGCGCCCGGCGCGGATTGCGGTCGAGCAGGCGGGCGATGGCGGGGTCGTCCAGACCGAGCTCGCGTCGCAGGTTCTCGCGGGTCTGCCGCATCGTCACGGTGGAGCCGACGAAGTGCGTGGCATCCGCAGAGCGCGCGACGAGGTCGTTTCCCACGACGATCGACTGCTCGCCGAGCGTGTAGGTCCCGGGGCCGAGGCCTGCCGCGGCGATGGCGTCGGTGACCACGATCGATCGATCGGGGCCGGAGAGCCGCAGGTAGTTGCCGAGAGCCGGAAAGGGCACGTGCACGCCGTCCGCGATGAAGCAGATCCATTTCAGATCATCGAGCGAAAGCACCCTCTGGATGATGTTGTCGTGACGGTGGAGCTGCATCGGGCAGCCGTTGCCGAGGTGGGTGAACATCGTCAGCCCGCGGTCGATGGATTCGCGGAGTTGGTCGAGGGAGGGGTCGCAGTGGCCGGCCGAAACAACGATGCCCTGGCCGGCAAGAAACTCCGTCACCCGGCCACCGGGATCGCGTTCGGGGGCCAGGGTGACGATGCGGGTCAAGCCGCCCGCGGCATCGAGCAGGCGGCGGGCGAACTCGGGAGCGGCCGGCCTCGCATGGGCCGCCGGATGCGCGCCGATGAAGCCGGGCGTTTCGTTCAGAAAGGGGCCCTCGATGTGGATGCCGGCGATCATCTCCGCGACGAGTGGATCTTCCTCCCGGCACTTCACGATCGCCGCCAAGCGCCGGCACATCGCGTCGGGCTCCGCGGTGATGACCGTCGCGAGGAATTGCCCGCCGCCGGAGTCACGCAGCCTTTCGCAGGCGCAGCGCAGGGCATCCGAGGTCAGGCCGTCGCGATTGAAATCCACGCCGCCGAAGCCGTTCACCTGGAGGTCGAGCGGGCTCATGACAGCAGCGACGCGGCGGCGGAGTCGAGGAACAGCCGGCAGTCCGGATGAAGCTGCAGCACGGACGCCGGCACCGCGGGCGTCACCGGGCCTTGCAGGGACTTGCGCACCGCTTCGGCCTTCCGAAGGTCGGGCACGGTGCAGACGATCGCCGCGCTCTTGAGGATCTGGCGGACGGACATCGAGACCGCGCGCCGTGGCACGCTATCGAGCGTCGGGAACCAGCCTTCGCCGAGCTGCTGGCGGCGGCAGGCTTCGTCGAGTCCGACCACCAGGTAGGGCTCTTCCGTTTCGAAGTCGGCGGGCGGATCGTTGAAAGCGATGTGGCCGTTCTCGCCGATGCCGATGAAGGCGACATCGACCGGGTGCCCGAGCAGGATGGCCCCGACACGTGCGCACTCGGCTTCCGGTGAAATTTCCGCATCCAGGAAATGGAAGGCGCGGAGGGGCAGCGGCAGCTTGCTGACGAAGCGCTGCCACAGGTAGGCGCGGAAGGAAGCCGGATGGGTGATCGGGAGGCCGACGTATTCGTCGAGGTGGAAGCCGGTCACGCGGCTCCAGTCGATGCCGGGCTCGGCGGTCAGGGCTTCCAGCATTTCGAACTGCGAGGCCCCGGTGGCCACGATGATGTTCGCCTCGCCGCGGGCCGCCAGCGCCTCGCGGATCAGAACCGCGCCTTCCGCGGCGGCGGCTTTGCCGAGTTCGGGCTTGGTGGGGAAGATCCGCGGTTTCATGGAGACCAGTGGTAAGGAGTCCGGCGATCCCGCGGCAAGCGAATCCTCCCCGGGCTCATGGGAGTCGCGAAAGGAATTCATTTCCACGGATCGGGATCCGCACGCATCTTCACGCCGTGAACGGACCGGTGGACCAGCTCGGGCGGGGGATGCGGGATTTGCGGATCTCGCTGACCGACCGTTGCAATTTCCGCTGCCGCTACTGCATGCCGGTGGAGGTCTTCGGTCCCGGCTACCGCTTCCTGCCGCGGGAAGACCTGCTGAGCTTCGAGGAGATCGTGCGGCTGACCGGGCTGCTGGTGCCGCTGGGCATCGGAAAGGTGCGGCTGACCGGCGGCGAGCCGCTGCTGCGGCGCGGGGTGGAGGATCTGGTGGCGATGCTCGCGGCGATCGACGGCGTGCAGGACATCGCGCTCACCACCAACGGCGTGCTGCTCGCCCATCATGCCGAGGCGCTGGCGCTGGCGGGGCTGAGCCGGGTGACGGTGAGCCTCGATGCGCTCGATCCGGAAATCTTCGCCCGGATGAACGGCGTCGGCGCAAAGGTGGACCGCGTGCTGGCGGGGATCCGCACGGCGATGGCCTTCGGGCTGAAAACCAAGGTCAACGCGGTGATCCAGCGCGGGGTGAACGAAGGCGAGATCCTGCCGCTGGCGCGCTGGGCGAAGGCGGAGGGGATTGACCTGCGCTACATCGAATACATGGACGTCGGCGAGACCAACGGCTGGAAGCTGGGCGAGGTCGTGCCGGCGGCGGAGCTGTTAGAAATCCTCGGGACGGAGTTCGATCTCGTGCCGCGCGAGCCGGCGTATCGCGGCGAAGTGGCGGCGCATTGGAGCCATCGCGACGGGACTTGCGAAATCGGGGTGATCGCCTCGGTCACGCGGCCCTTTTGCCGGGACTGCCAGCGGCTGCGGCTGTCGGCGGACGGCAAGCTTTTCACCTGCCTGTTCGCGGCGGACGGTCACGATGTCCGCGGCCTGCTGCGTGGCGGGGTGGGGGATGATGTGGTCCGTGCCGCGGTGGCGGGGATCTGGACGGGGCGGAGGGACCGCTATTCGGAAGAGCGCGGCGAAGTCGTGCGGCCGAAGGCGGAGATGAGCTACCTCGGCGGTTGAGGAGTCGAGTCCGCCTGCCGCTGCTGGAGGTCGTGAAGGATGGCTTCGAGTTCAGCGATGCGGTCGGACTCGAGCTTGCGGCGCTGGAGGTGGAGGAGGAGGCCGACCGTAAAGGCGAGGCCCGCCACGCCATAGCCCAGATAAAGGGCCTGGGAGATTTCGATATACCGGTCCATGCCGCCGGACAGGTTCCGCATCGCGAGATGCTGCCACAGTTGGCCTGCAAGTGAGAACAAGGGAGACAAGATCGCCGCGATGAGCGTGATCCAGGCTGCGGTGGTCCGGGACCGGAATACGAGGAGGGCGATCCACAGGAAGAGGACTCCTTGGACAATTTGAAAGCCGATCCAGAAGAGCCGGAAGAGTTCGAGGTAGTTGCTGCTCATGGGGCGGGGGGTGGATTCAACTCAGCCGGTCCCGGAAGTCCGCATAACCGAACTCGCGGATCGTTTCGAGGCGGCCGTCCTCGTGCTGGAGGACGATGGACGGATGCGGCACGCCGTTGAAAGTCGTCGTCTTGACCATCGTGTAGTGCGCCATGTCGTCGAAGACGAGGATGTCGCCGACTTCCAGCGGGCGGGGGAAGGCGAAGTCGCCGGTGACGTCGCCGGCGAGGCAGGTGGGACCGCCGAGGCGGTAGGGGACCGCTGATGGTGGATGGTGGATGGTTGATGGTTGATTGCTGGAAGATGGATCCGAGGCGGGGAGGTAGGTTTCGCCTTCGAGGGTGACGCAGGGATTCGTCGTGGACTCGGGCCGGCTAAAGCCGGCGCTCCCGGTGCACGCGAGGTGAACTTCGGGGCGGTATGGCATTTCCAACACGTCCGGCATGTGGGCGGTGGCGGAGATGTCGAGGATGGCGTGGCGGTGGCCCATGCTTTCGAAGACATCGAGCACGGTTGCGCGGAGCACGCCGGTGTGGATGGCATTCGCCTCGCCGGGTTCGAGCCAGACTTCGACGCCGTATTTCGTCCGGGTCTCGCGGACCAGACGGATCAGGCGGTCGCGGTCGTAGAAGGGCTTGGTGATCCAGTGGCCGCCGCCCATGTTGAGATAGGTGAACTGCGGCGAGCGGAGGAGGTGGCCGAACTTCTCATCGACCGCGGCGAGGGTCTTTTCGAGGTCGTCGGAGTCCTGCTCGCACAGCGTGTGGAAATGCAGGCCGGACAGGCCGGTGAGATCGGCGCCTTCAAGCTGGTCGGCGGTGATGCCGAGGCGCGAGCCGGCAACGCAGGGATCGTACAGCGGGGTGCTGCCGGTGGAGCACTCGGGATTGATCCGCAGGCCGCAGTGGAGCTGGCCGCTTTGGAAACGCGGGTGAGCCAGCACGATCTCGCGAAAGCGGAACCACTGGGACAGCGAGTTGAAGTCGAGGTGGTGGGTGAACTCGCAGAGTTGGCGGATTTCCTCCTCCTGATAGGCGGGCGAGTAGGTGACCACGTGCTTGCCGAAGTAATCGCGGGCCAGCATGGCCTCCCACAGGCCGGAGGCGCAGCAGCCGTCGAGGTGCTCGCGGAAATGGGGGAAGGCCTTCCAGCAGGAGAAGCCTTTCAGCGCGAGGACGATCTTGCAGCCCGCGGCATCGGCGGTTTCGCGGAGCAGGGCGGTGTTGCGGCGGAGCGCGGCGATGGAGATGACGAAGGAGGCCACGGGGAGAGGAGGAAGTTCCAAGGAGGAAGTGCCAAGTTCCAATTTGAGAAGGGGGGAGAAGCGGCACTGGCAGGGCGGCTTCACTTCACCAGCGGCCAGAGCAGCAGGGCCATGCCGAGGCCGACCAGCGAGATGATGGTCTCGGCGACGGTCCACGATTTCAGCATCTGCTTCTCCGGCACCTGGAGGTAGCGGCTGATCATCCAGAAGCCGCTGTCGTTGACGTGCGAGGCGGTCGAGGCCCCGGCGGCGATGGCGGCGACCAGCAGGCCGAGCTTCATCGGGCTGAGGTCCGCGGATTCGACGATGGGGGCCATCAGCCCGGCCGCGGCGACCATGGCGACCGTGGCCGATCCCTGGCTGACGCGGATGACGGTGGAAAGGAACCAGGCGAGCACCACCGGACCGAGCGAGAAGCGCTCCATGAGTCCGGCGGCCATGGCTTTGCCGGCCCCGCTTTCGACCAGCACTTCCTTGAACACGCCGCCCGCGCCGGTGACCAGGATGATGATGCCGGCCGGGCCGAGCGCGGCGGTGGCCAGCTCCTGCAACTCGTCCTTGCCCGCCTTTTCGCGGAAGGCCAGCACGGCCATCGCGGCCAGGGTGGTGAGCAGCAGGGCGATCACCGGATGCCCGGCGAAGGCGAGCGCCGCGTGCAGGCCGCCGCGGTTTTCCTTCCCCCACTGGAGGTCCGCCGCCGAGCCCGCGAGGATGAGCAGGATGGGCGCAAGGATCAGCGCGAGGGTGATCCATGCCATCCCGCGATCGAAGGCCATGCTCTCGTCCTCGGCCACGGCATCGGGCACCGGCAGGTTGAGCTTGGGAACGATCCAGCGGCCGAAGATCGGACCGGCGAGGATGGCGCCGGGCAAGCCGCAGACGGTGCCCATCAGGATCACCGGGCCCAGCGAGACGCCGAAGAGCTCCGCCACTGCCACCGGCCCGGGCGTCGGCGGCACGAAGGAATGCGACACCGCGAGCCCGGCCAGCAAGGGCAGGCCGAACCAGTAGGCGGGTTTCTTCTGGCTCCGGCCCAGCGCGATCAGCAGCGGGCAGAGGATGACCAGCGCGACGTCGAGGAAGACCGGAATCGAGATCAGGAAACCGGCAACCATCAGGGCCCAGGGCGCGGCTTTCGGTCCGGTGATGCCGATCATCCACTTCGCCAGCGCGCGGGCGCCGCCGGAGCGCTCGAGCATCGCACCGAAGATCGCGCCCAGCCCGACCAACGTGGCGACCGCGCCGAGGGTCTTGCCCATGCCGTTCACCACCGTGGCGGGGATGGCGTCGAGCGGCATGCCGACCAGCACCGCGAAGATCAGGCTGGAAAGGAGCAGCGCCACGAAGGCCTGCCAGCGCAGCCACAGGATCATCGCCAGGAGCAGGATCACGGCGGTGGTCACCGCAAGCAGGGGATGGTCGGCCAGCATCCCGGCAGACCGCCACAGGCGAAGCGGGGCGTCACGCCTGAATCGCGGCAGTCCGCGCCGGGCTTGCCGGGGAAAAGGATCCCGACGGGTTTTTCCTGGAGCCGGCTAACGGATTCGAACCGTTGACCTACTGATTACAAATCAGTTGCTCTACCAACTGAGCTAAGCCGGCGGCACCGGGAAGACAGCCGGCGGCGATCGCTGCCGGCGTGCCGCGGGTGTAGCCTGATTCCGGCGGCGCGGCAAAGCTCAATTTCCCCGGATCCTTCATGCGGGCCCGGCGCGCGACCGTGCCCGCGGCCCGCGGAGCCTGATTCTCCGGTCGTTCCCGGTCCTCACGTCGCGGCCACATCCTGCGAGGCGACCCCTTCTCCAGTTCGGCCGCGATCTCCAGATTCCGGCGACGCCGCGGCCTCCGGCAGTTTCCGCTTGGATCCCGTGTTGATGGACGCGCCCCCGGAGCTAGCATGTTCATCGTTCCGCCCCATGAAACACCCGATCCTCCTTTCCTGCGCCTTCGCCATCGCCGGCCATCTCCCGGCCGCGGCCGATGAAAGCAAATCGCCCAACCTCCCCCCGCTCCCCGCCGGGCAGCAGTGGCGCATGGTGTGGAACGACGAGTTCGACGGGAAGGAACTCGATCCGGCGAAGTGGAACGTCCAGGGCGACCACGTCCGCAAGGGCGGCATGTGGCTGAAGAAGTGCTCGCTGCTCGATGGCCGGGGAAACCTGCAATTGCTCGCGACCCAGGAAGCCGATGGCACCTACGGCACCGGCGCGGTGAACACCAAGGGCAAGTTCGAGCACAAGCACGGGCTGTGGGTGGCGCGCATGCAGATGCCGAAGCAGCCGGGCTTCTGGTCCGCGTTCTGGTTGATGGGGAACACGGTCGGGAAAGTCGGCGACGAGGGCATGGACGGCACCGAGATCGACGTCATCGAGTATCCCAAGCGCACCGGCGAGCTGAACATGGCGGTGCACTGGGACGGCTACGGCAAGGACCACCAGGTGCGCGGCACGCGGCATTTCGACAAGGCCTTCACCGAAGGCTTCCACACCTATGCCGTGCACTGGAACGAGAAGGAATACGTCTTCTACTACGACGGCAAGGAGGTCTGGCGCACCAACGAAGGCATGATCTCGCGGGTGCCGCAGTACATCATCCTTTCCAACGAAGTGGGGAGCTGGGCGGGCGATATCAAGGAAGCGAAGCTGCCGGATCACTGCCTCATCGACTACGTCCGCGTCTACGACCTGGAGGGCGCTCCGCCGCCGGTCGCGGAGGAAAGCAAGCCCTCCACCAACGACCCGCTCGTCGCCGAGGAACTCCGGGTGCGCGACGGCTTGCCGAATCTCTTCGCCAAACTCAAGGCCGGCGGTCCCGTGCGCATCGCCTACCTCGGCGGCAGCATCACCGCGGCGGAAGGCTGGCGGGTGAAGACCACCGCCTGGTTCAAGGCGCAGTATCCGAAGGCCGAGATCCTCGAGATCAACGCCGCCATCTCGGGCACGGGCTCCGACTACGGCGCCTGCCGCATCGCCGGCGACGTGCTGGAGAAGAAGCCCGACCTGGTGTTCATGGAGCACCGCGTCAACGGCGGCGGCGGCTTCGAGGCGAAGTCGGTGGAAGGCATCGTGCGCCGGATCCGGAAGGCCGATCCGCACACCGACATCTGCCTCGTTTACACGATCAGCGAAGGCATGCTCAAGGACCTGCAGGCCGGCAAGCCGCCGCGCTTCGGCAGCATCATGGAGACCGTCGCCAACGCCTACGGCATCCCCTCCATCGACCTCGGCGTGGAGATCGCCCGGCGTGAGAAAGCGAAGACCCTGATCTTCAAGGCGAAGGGCTGGCAGAACGGCAACCTCGTCTTCTCCGAGGACGGCACCCATCCGCTCGAGGCCGGCCACGCCATCTACCGCGATACCGTCGTGCGCTCGATGTTCCGGATGATGCCGCTCGATCAGGCCAAGGCCCACGCCCTGCCGCAGCCGCTGGAGCCGCGGTGCTGGGAAAACGCCACCACCGTCCCCATCCAGAAGGCCACCCTCAGCGCCGGATGGAAAGCGGTCGATCCCGCGAAGGATCCGATCTACCGCGGCACCTCCGGCCGCACCCACCAGATGCTGCGCGGCGCCGTGAAGTGCGACCGGGCGGGCGAAACCATCACCGTGAAATGGAACGGCACCACCCTCGGCCTCAGCGACATCCCCCAGGGCGATGGCATGGAGCTGGAAGTCACCATCGACCAACAGCCGCCCGTCACGATCCAACGGCCGCAAACCGACAAAAGGCAGCCCTACTCCCGCTTCTTCTACCTCCCCGAACAAGAGCCGGGCGAACACACCGCCGTCATCAGGATCAAGAGCTTGCCCGAGGGCACTTCCTACTACGCCGGGCAGTTGCTGGTGGTGGGTGAGGTCATGCCCTAGTGCTCAAACAAAGATCTCGCCACCCCGCGGCCCGAGGTTTGGGGCTTGCTACCGACACAGCTTCAAAAGTGTGAGAGTGGGGTAACCGTCGCGACGTCGTCGAGATTCAAGATTCAAGGACTTCTCTGAAAGGTGTCAACGGCGGTTTGCTAACTGTTAGTTGATGGTTCTTGGATGCGGTTTGCGATGTTCCGTGAGCAGGTCCGACGGCGATGTCGAGAATGGGCTGGGACGAGCTCGTCGGAGACATCGCCGCCGGACCTGCGGGGCTTGTCGCGGTGGTTTGAAGTTCGGGTTCATGCCCTCTCCGGGTCGTTTGCAGATGCGGAATCACACTTCTCTAAGGCGCGCGGCACTCCTCACGGGGCCGCCTGGTGTCACAAAGGCAATCAGATCCCCGCCCCTCCATACTGACCCAAGGTGCGCGAACCTGCCTCTTCAGGCAGGTTCGCCAACCAGTCCTTGCGAGGAGCGGGCGGGGAAAGTTTTCGTGCCGGTGATGGGTTTGGTGGTGATGTCGTTCCGGTAGGCCCGGCGTTGGCTGAGGATCTCCCAGGCGATCTGCGCGATGCGCCGGGCGACGATGGTGATCGCGGTGTTGGCTTTCTTGCCGCGGTCACGCTGGGACTTGAAGAGGCTTCCGAAGTAGCCGTCGCAGCCGATGGCCACCCAGGCCGCTTCGATGAAGGCCCATTTGAGCATGCGGTTGCATTGCGCGATCATCCGGCCCTGGTTGAACTTGCCGGCGGACCCGTGGGTGGTCGGGGCGAGCCCGCAGTAGCCGATGAAGTGGGCCTTGGTGGCGAAACGGCCGATACCGTCGATCTCGCTGCCAATGACGCTCGCCAGCAGCTTGCCGAGGCCAGGGATGGTGCGCAGCAACTTCATGTCCGGGTTGTCGCGGCAACGGGTCTCCAGTTGCTTCTCGAGCGGGCCGATCTTGGCTTGGAGTTCGACCAGGGTTTCGAGGTTCTGATCGAGCTGCATCCGGTGGGGCTCGGGCAGGCTCAGGCCGCGCATCGCACACGTGCCCTTGCGGCCGAACAGGTCGGAGCATTGGGGCAAATCCACGCCGGCGGGAATTCCGCCCAACAGGCGGTGGGTGCGGTTGCGGATCCGGGTGCGCATGCCCACCCAGCAGGCGCGCTGCCGGACGAGCTCCTTGGTGTGGCGTGCCTCCGCGCTGGCAGCATGGGCACGCGGCACCATGTCGAGCCGCAGCAGTTGGGCGAGTCGCATGGCGTCGACCTTGTCGTTCTTGAGCTGGGCGTCACAGATGATCCGCACCTTGAGCGGGTGGGCCATCACGACTTCCTCGATGCCTTCCATGGAACTCAGCGTGTCGTGGAGAACATGCCAGTTCATTGATGCCTCGAAGACCGCCTTGCAGCTTCCTCCGAGCATGTGGACGAGGCCTTCAAACGCAGCGGGATCGTTGTCCTCGATCCGCCCTTTCCAAGCGGTCGAGCCGTCATTCGCGAGGACGTGGACCTGGCTGAAACGCTTGTGCGCGTCGATGCCGATGTAGTAGTGTATGGACGTCTTCATGGGCTTCCGTGTCGGTTGGTTTTGTTTGCACCCGCCACCTTACCATGGGGCGGAACCGACGCGGAGCCCTTTCATACCTACTGACCCCCGGGACGACTGCTCCTCGACGGGGTGATGGCCTCCCCGGGACACCAGTTCTGGCCGGACGATCTTTCCCTCGCCGATCCCGTCGCATTTCCCGCGCTTCCCGCATCCAAACACCTCACCGACCTCTACCTTCTCGGCCTCGCCGTGAAACACGGGGCACGGTTCGCGACCTTCGACCACAGCATCGACGCATCCGTCCTCCCCGGTGGCCCCGCCGCATACTTCCCGATTGCCTCGCGATAGCGGACTCTAGCCCGCCTGCGATCGGGCCGCGCTGGAGTCACCTCAGCAACCGGGTCGAGCTCCAGTCGTCGGTCTCCTTTCCAATCCTCGATCTCCTGGAATGTGAATCGGCGAGGCCTGACCCCATCCACCCGCCGGGTCTTCGTCCACTTGTTCGGGCGGCGGGTCGGTGAGGAGGCAGCGCACGTTTCCGTCTTTCCGCGCATCGACGACGGTGATGGTGCCATAGCGCAGGCCGGCAGGATTCGGGTCTCCGCCATTCTTTGCCAACTCAGCGAGCCTGGCCTTTTTCTCGTCGATTTTTCGCTTCTGTGCTTTCACGGCGTCGGACAGGACGCGGTTATCCTTCACGGAGCTGCCCTTGGTCTCGACCTGCACGAACTGCCTCCCGTCGCTGGCAATCTGGAAGTCGAATGACGGCCTCGCCCTGCGGCCTCGCTCTTCCGGGATGGGTGCCCAATCGGCTCCGGTCAGGCCGTGGATGCGGCTCATCACGGACAGCCCGATGGCCTCGCCGACATGCTCGGAAACTTCGGTGAGCTGCTGCGAGGCTCCGTGGGGCGTGCGGACGCTTCCGTCCTCGTATTCGATGCACTCGCCGATGGCACCAAGCCAAAGGTGGACCTTTTGAGCGACGCTGTTGTAGTCACGGTATCCCTCTGTCCCGAGTTTGATGCGATGGAACAGATAGTAAGTCAGGAACTCGGCTTTGGGAATTTCCAGCGGCTTCGCGACCAGCGCCTGCATGGCGGCAGCGGTGGGATAGGCCAGCAGCTTCGCTTCCTCGGCGTCATCGTAGAAGCTGACTTCCACTTCAATCGTGTCCAAAGCTAGGGCTGGCGCGTTCATGGTCGGCTACGCGTTGAAGATGCGGTCGAGAAGTGAGGGGAGGACTTTGGCGGCCTCGGTCACTTGTGGATTTTGTGCAGCCCGAATACGGGCGACTTGGTCACACAACGACTCAAACGTTCGTTGGCGGGCTAGTGAAGGGACAGGCACTTCAATGGCCATCAGGTTGTCGGCCTTTAGCGTTTTGTTTCTTGCCGCTGTTCCGGGCGATGCTTGGAGGATCTTGGCGAAGCCTTCGGAAGTCATGAAATATTGCAGCAAGTAGCTGGGAAGAACCACATCGGGCCTAGGCTCGCAGACGAGCATTCGGTGATTGCCTACCCAGCCATCATGCTCGGGGCCAGCAACGGCGATTGCCTTCTCCCACGCCATGATGTTGCTGAAGACGATGTCCCCGGCCTTCAACCGATAAAGTTCCTGCCAACTGAAGGTGGAACCGGCGACCTTTCGCCGAAGGAAGATGCCTTTGTAAAAGCTCCGCACTCCAAACTCCGTGTAGCTTTCATCCGGGTCGATGGCGATTTGCCGCCACGCCAGAGGGGCCACTTCCGCCAGCGGTTTCCATGTGACATCGGCTTCGAGCTTGTGAAAGGCCGCGCTGAGAGCAGCTTTGAGTTCATTCTCTTGTTCCTCCCGGAGCTTTTGGGCGCGGGTGAGGCGGGATTCGATGGCGTCCAAGTGGGCGACGATTCGCTGCTGCTCCGCCAGCGGTGGCAGGGGGATTCGCATTTGGGCAAACTTTGATTCCTTGAGCCGAACTCGGTTCGTCGTGCCCTCACTCGCCGCCCGACAAAGATCCACAAAGAACTTTGACCGGCACACCCAATACATCCAGCGCGGGTGAATATGTGCTTCGACGACAGCAAAAAGGGGAAAATCGTTGGTCACGACCGCACCATCGAGTTCTGGGGGTATGAAGCCGTAAGCGCCGTTACGCGCATCTATTCTGGAGACGATGAAATCGCCCGTCCGAGCTACGTTGCGCTCCTGTGATGCAATTTCTGAACCAGCTACATTCCGGCGCAATCTTGTGCCTTTGCCCCAAAGGCTGACTGTGACCTCTTGATACTGCCGTTCGGGCATGATTGAGCAGACCTCAGTTCGAGGACTCAACAGCTCTCCAAGCTCAACCTCGCTCCAGCCCTTCTTCATGCGAGTGCCTCCACCTCGGTTTGGATTTCGTCCATGAGGCGGAGAATTTCGCGCTCTTTCTCGATGATGCTGGCGACGAGTTCGCCGGGCGGGCGGTGTTCGAGGGCGTCGGCAGTGGTGGGGTTTTTGCGGTCGAGGTTGAAGAGCGGCCAGTAGATGGCGTCACCGGCAGCTTGCTCAGTGGCCTGAATCTTCCGCTCGCTGGCGGCGGCGGTTTCGAGTTCGTCGAGTTGGGTCTGGAGCTTGGCTTTCTGCGCCGCGTCCTTGGCGTTGTTGCGGAGTTCGTCCTTCGTCTCCTTGGCCTGCCGTTCCAGCTTGTGGGCGCGGCTGTTGGCTTCCTTGGCGGCGTCCCAATGCGGGGTGGCCTCGTCGACGGCTTTGTCGAGCAGGGTCTTGAACTCAATCTTCCACGCCTGCTCGTTCTCCACGCGCTTTTTGGCGGTGAACCATGCCTTGCACGCGGCCATGTCTTCCACCTGCATGGGCATGGTTTTAGAGTATTTTTTCCGGCCTTCGGGCAGTGGCACTTGGTAATACCAGATGGTCTGCGTGGGGCCGGAGCGGTCGAAGAAGAGGAGATTGGCCGGGATGTCGGTGTAGGGCGCGAAGGTGCCCTCGGGCAGACGGACGATGGTGTGGAGGTTGTATTCCTTGAGCAGCTCTTCCTTGATGCGGGCGCAGATGCCATCGCCGAAGAGCGTGCCATTCGGCACCACGACGGCGGCGCGGCCCGGCGTCCCGCGAGCGGGGCGCTTGAGCTTGCGCATGATGAGCTGGAGGAAGAGGAGCGCGGTCTCGGCGGTCTGCTTGTCGGCGGGGAAGTTGTTGAGGATGCCCTTCTCCTCCTCGCCGCCGAAGGGCGGGTTGGTGAGGATGACGTCCACGCGGTCGTTGTCGCCAATCTCGGTGACCTTCACAGCGAGGGTGTTGCCGTATTTGATATTCGGGTATTCCAGCCCGTGCAGGAGGAGGTTCATCTGCACGAGCATGTAGGGCAGCGGCTTGGCCTCCTGCCCGAAGAGCGTCTCCTGCTGGAGCTTGGTGCGGTCGGCGACGGATTTGCACCCGGCGGCAAGGTGGTCGTAAGCCTCCACAAGGAAGCCGCCGGTGCCGCAGGCCGGGTCAAGCACGGTCTCGCCGAGCTGTGGGTCGGTGACATCCACCATGAACTTCACCACGGGGCGCGGGGTGTAGAACTCGCCGCTGTCTCCGGCGGCATCGCGCATCTCGCGCAGCATGTTTTCGTAAAGGCGGCTGAGGGTGTGCATCTCCTCACTAGCGGTGAAGTGGATGCCGGAGACCTTGTTGATGACATCGCGCAGGAGGTAGCCGGACTCCATGCGGTTGGTGACGCCTTTGAACACGTTGGCGATGACATCCTGACGGGCTTTGCCGGATTCGGACTGGAGGCTGCGCAGGTAGGCAAAGAGCCCCGCGCCCTTGCTGCCATCGGGCCGCATGGTTTCGTCCTGCGAGATGAACTTGAGCAGTTCGTCACCGGTGATGCCGTCGGCCTTCACCGCCCAATCGCGCCAGCGGTAGGGCGGCTCGATGACGGGCTGGTATTTCTTTCTGCCGAGCTTCGCTTCCTCCTCGGCGGTGATCTCCATGTCGTCGAGGAATTTGAGGAAAAGAATCCAGGTGAAGAGCGGTAAGCGGTCGAGGTCGCCGTTCAGCCCCTTGTCCTTCCGCATGATCTGGCGGGCGGACTTGATCAGTGAACCGAGCCGCTGCGCGGTGGTCATGGGCGGCGCGGTCTTCTTCTGGCGCGGTGCTTTTTTCGTGGCTGATTTTGCGGGCATGAGTTGGCTCGGTTAGGCGGCGTAAAGGAGTTCCTGGAGTTTTGCGACGGCTGTGCGGAACTGGTCCGCACCTCCAAAGCGCTGGGTGATCTCGGTGACGTTGCCGAGGTCGGAGAGGGGCGGGACTTTCAATGAGTCGGGGATGCTGAACTCAGCGGGACCGTGTTCGGCGTATTTTGTGAGAAGGGCGTCGAGAATCTGGCGGGCCTGGTCGCCATACTCCTCGAAGAATGACGGGGCATCCTTCTGCAAACGGGCGGCGCGTTCCTTGCGAGTGAGGACGGGAGCATTCCACGCGATGTTGCAAAGAAGGTCGAAGGGGTCGGCATCGGGATTGCCAAAGGCTTCGCCGACTTCGGCAGCGCTGATGCCTTTCGCCTCCAGCTCGGTCAGGATTTCGGCGCGGCGGTCCGGGTCGCTCCAGCCGTGGCGGAACTCGGCGACGTCCACGAAGAGCGAACGGACGATTTCGCTGGTGTAATCGCGAAACTCCGTGGCGCGAAGCTGCTTTCCCTCGGCATCGAGGTCCTGCGTCAGGTGGGTGGAGATGCTGACTTTGCCTTTCTCGACGTAATATTTGCGCGGCTCCAGTGGAGGCTCGGGCGGTTCGATGATGACGGGCGGCTCAGGATCGACGATGCCCTCGCCGTCGTGGTCGTCATCCGCAGTTTCCCCGCCTTCGCCGTCGGTGGGCTCGGGCCCGGGGTCAACGACGGTAGTCGTCGTGGTGTTGCCATCGCTGTCGATTTCTTCCTCGGCAACAAACTCGGGGTCACCGTCGAACTCCGGGTCGGCAAAGTGGCGGGTCGCGGTGCCCGTGTAGTCGAGGATGTTGAAGCAGAACTTGCCGTAGTCCTCGCGGAGACGCGTGCCGCGCCCGATGATTTGCTTGAACTCGGTCATAGTGCCGATGACGCGAATGAGCACGACGTTCTTCACCATCGGAGCGTCCACGCCGGTGCTGAGGAGCTGGGACGTTGTGAGGATGACGGGCGTTTCGGATTCGAGTTCCTGAAAGCGCCCGAGGTGGCCTTTGCCGATGGCTTTCTCGTCGGAGGTAACGCGGCAGACATAGTCCGGGTGCTTTCTGACGATGTCGGGTCTCAGGTTGTTGAGCAGTTGCCTCATTTCGTCGGCGTGCTCCTGGTCCACGCAGAAGACGATGGTCTTGTCGTAGGAATTGGTGCGCTGGAGGAAGTTCGTGAGGTGCTTCGCGATGGCCTCGGAGCGGGGACGGAGCGAGAGCCGCTTTTCAAAATCCGGCGTGTGGTATTCCTCGTCGGGAATATCACGGCCCAGTTTGTCGAGTTCGCCTTTGGTCGGACGCCAGCCGGTCGCGTCGGCGGAGGTGACGACACGATGCACGCGGTAGGGAGCGAGAAAGCCATCGGCGAGACCCTGCCGGAGGCTGTATTGGAAAATCGGGTTTCCGAAGTAGCGGTAGGTTGCCTTGTTGTCCTTGCGTAGCGGGGTAGCGGTCATGCCGATTTGAACGGCGGGTGAGAAGTAGTCCAGAATCTCCCGCCAGTTGCTTTCCTTCCGGGAACTGCCGCGATGGCACTCATCAATGATGATGAGATCGAAGAAGTCGGGTGGGTATTCTTTGTAGAGCCCCGGGCGCTTATCGTCCTCGGCGATGGACTGGTAGGTGGCGAAATACATCTCCCGGCTTTTGATGGCTTCACCGTTCTCGATTTTGTGGCGTGCATCACCGAACGGGATGAAGGTCTTGTCCTTCGGGTCGTCCACAAGGATGTTCCGGTCTGCGAGGAACAGGATCTTCGGCCGTTTGACCGGGTCGTTGCTGCGGTTCCAGCGGGTGGACCAAAGTTTGTAGCAGATTTGAAACGCGACGACGGTCTTGCCCGTGCCGGTCGCCATCGTGATGAGGATGCGGTTCTTGCCGAGCATGATCTCTTTCACAGCTCGGTTGATGGCGATCTGCTGATAATAGCGCGGAGGGCGGTCGGCGTCGTGGTAGAAAGGCGCGAGAACCTTCTCGATTGCGGGCTCCGGAAGAGGGGCAGCTCCATTTAGGCGTGCCCATAGTTCGTCGGGCGTTGGGAAATGGTCGATGCGCCTCTCAATTCCGGTGATGTAGTCGAACTCGACGATGCCTTTGCCATTGGTGGAATAGGCGAACTTCAAATCAAGAATCCCGGCGTATTCCTTCGCCTGCGAAAGGCCAGCACCTGGCGTTTTGTAGTCCGCCTTGGCCTCGACCACGGCTATCGGGAAGTCTGGCCGGTAGCGGAGAAGGTAGTCTGAGCGTTTCGGTTTTCCTCGAATGATTTTGCCGGCAACGACACGGATGCGGCCCCTGGGGTTTGTGAAACAGCGTTGCTCCGTGATGCTAAACGGCGTTTTTTCCCATCCCGCTGCCTGAAGCAAAGGCACGACGTATTTCCTACAGGTGTCGGCTTCGTTCATGCTTTAAGAGGGTAGGTGGTGGATGAATTGCCGCGCCGAGGAGTGGTGGGTATCGAACTCTGGCGGGACACCGAATTGATGAACGTCGCCGTTTTCCCCTTTCGGGTAACCGTGGATCTTCCGTCGCGCTTCGCTTGGGTGTCGACCCCCGCAGTGTTGTAGGCTGACCCAATAGGCCCTGTTGAAGGGCGCGTTGACGAGGAAGTAGTCACCGCTGACGTCCGGTTGGAACTCGCGGAGGAATGTTTCGGCGAGGATGCTACAGAGGGGGGCATGGAAGAAGATTGAGAAGCGGAGATGCTGAAGTGGGAGACCTGGGCCGGGGAGCTGGGACAAGTGCGGGGCGAGGGGGGTGGAAACTTCGAGTTAGGGGAAGTTAGGAGGTCCGAAGGACGGGTGGCAAGGATGGGGAGAGGGAAGTTTGGGGGGATTCGGCCGGGGAAGGTAGGGAGGCCGGGGAAGCGACGAAGGTTGGGGAAGTGGCGAAGGCCGGGGAAGTGGCGAAGGCCGGTCGAAGACCGGCGGTCCCGGGTGGGGTGGGCTTCGGCGGTGAGAGGGGGGCGGAGGGGGAGGGACCATTCGGCCGGTCGAAGACCGGCGCTCCCGGGTGGACTTCTCCCGGAGCGCTGGGGATCGGGCTTTACGGGACGGCGGAAGCGGCTAGTTTCGGCGGGAATCTCGGGATATGGAGGAAGTGGCGGGACGGATCGACACCTTGCAGGCCATCGAACTGGCCGAAGGAGTGGAGGTGCGCCTGCGGATCGCGGGGCCGCTGTTGCGGGGGATGGCGCTGGGGATCGACGTGGCGATCCAGTTGGCCGGGCTGATGGTCGCCGGCTTCGTGCTCGGGCTGGCGGGGATCGCGATGGGCTCGCTGGTGACGGCGGGGATGATGAGCCTGGTGTGGTTCTTCACCTGGTGGTGGTATCCGGTGTTTTTCGAGGCGGGCCGCTGGGGGGCGACGCCGGGGAAGAAGATGCTGGGCCTGCGGGTGGTGCAGACATCGGGCGCGCCGGTGACTTTCGGGCAGTCGATGCTGCGGAACTTCCTGCGCTTCGCGGACGGGCTGCCCTGCTTCGGCGGCTTGATCGTGGGGATCCCGACGATGGGCTTCGGGCTGGCGACCTGCCTGGCGACGCGGCGCTTCCAGCGGCTGGGCGACCTGGCGGCGGGGACGGTGGTGATTTACGACAAGCTGCAGCCGGAGCCGTCGGTCCCGGCACCGCCGCCGATGGCCTCGGCGCGGCCCGCGGCGGCGCTGCGGCCGGAGGAGGTGCGGGCGGTGACGGCATTCCGGGAACGGGCGGGCCTGTGGTCGGAAGACCGGCGGGCGGAGATCGCGGACCACGCCCATGAGCTGACCGGCGCCACCGGCCAGCCCGGGGTCTCGCGGATGATGGCGATCGCCCACTGGCTGCAGGAAAAACGATGAGCCCGGGATCCTTCGAAGAACGGCGGGGTGCCGAGTGGGTGGAGCTGGACCGGCTGCTGAGCAGCGTGGAGGCGAGGCGGCCGGAGCCGGGGGTGGAAGATCTGCCGCGGCGCTTCCGCGAGGCCTGTGCGGATCTGGCGCTGGCGCGGCACCGGATGTATTCCGGCCACGTGATCGAGCGGCTCAACGCGCTGGTCATCCGCGGCTACAAGCTGCTCTATCGCAGCCGCCGCGCGGGCTGGGAAATGCTGGTGAAGTTCCTCGCGGTCGGCTTTCCCCGGGCGGTGCGGGCGGAGTGGCGCTTGTTCTGGCTGTGCAGCGCGATGTTCTGGGTGCCCTTCGGCGCGATGATGGCCTCGGCCTGGCTCGATATCGACTGGATCCGCGCGACGCTGGGTCCGGAAGGGATGCAGTCCATGGAGTCGATGTACGGCGGCGACCAGAAGCAGCAGATCAGCCATCTGCGCGAGCGCTTCGGGTCGAACTTCATGATGTTCGGCCACTACATCCAGAACAACGTCGGGATCGATTTCCAGATCTTCGCGGGCGGCATCGTGGCCTGTCTCGGCACCATCTTTTTCCTCGTCTTCAACGGCATCTACATCGGCGCGGCGGCGGGCTACGTCCACTACGCGTGCAACCCGGAGTCGTTCTGGACCTTCGTCGCGGGGCACTCTTCCTACGAGCTGTTAGGTATGGTGGTGGCGGGGATGGCGGGGATGCGGCTCGGGCTCGGTGTTTTGAATCCCGGGCGATTCCCTCGCGGCCGGGCGATCGCGGAGGCGGCGAAGCGTTCGCTGCCGCTGATCTGCGGGGCGGGGCTGATGACGGCCTTCGCGGCGGTGGTGGAAGGTTTCTGGTCGGCGCGGGATTTCCCGGCGGAGGTGAAGTACGCGGTGGGGATCGCCGGCTGGGTGCTGCATCTCGTGTATTTCCTGGCGATGGGAAGGGGGGCGGGTGCGGCTTGAATCGGTCACGGCGGAGCTGAGGCCGCGCAGCGACTGGGAGGCGGTCGATCTCGGGCTGGCGCTGGTCCGTCGGGATTTCCGGCGGCTCTTCGCCTGCTGGTGGCTGGGCATGGTGCCGGTGCTGGCGCTGTTCCCGCTGTTGCTGCCGGAGCATCCGGTGCTGCTGCTCTTCATTGCCGCGTGGTGGATGCCGGTGGGTTCGCGGCTGGTGCTGTTCGTGCTGAGCCGCCGCCTGTTCGGCGACGTTCCGGGCTGGAAGGAGATCCTGCGCGAATGGCCGCGGGCCTGCGTGCGGCGCTTCGGGTTCCGGATGCTGTGGGCGCGGCTTTCGCCGTGGCGCCCGCTGACGATGGCGGTGGAGGATCTGGAAGGTCTGCGGGGCAAGGACTACGCGCAGCGGGTGCGGCTGCTGCTGCGGCGGGGCGATGCCACGGTGGTGATGCTCGCGCTGTGGCGGGCGGCCTTGACCGGCTGGCTTTCGCTGGCGCTGTTTTTCACGGGGATGATGTTCCTGCCCGCGGGGCAGGCGGAGGAGTGGCAGGTGCTGGTGGACGCGTGGAGCAACGATTCGTGGAACGAGATCCCGGCGCTGGTCGGCTGGATGGGGATGGTGTCGCTGCTGCTTTCGATGTCGCTGGTGGACGTGTTCGCCACCGGTGCCGGTTTCGGGATCTACGTGAACCATCGTACGTGGATCGAGGGCTGGGACGTCGAGCTGGCCTTCCGCCGCCTGGGCAACCGCCTGCGCGGCGCGGGTGCGGCGCTGCTGGGCCTGGTGCTCCTGTGCGGGCTGGCACCGCGGGTGGAGGCCGGGCCGAAGGAGACGATCGAGGAGGTCAAGGCGCACGAGGATTTCACGGTGCACTCGGTGGAATACAAGGTGTCGAATCCGGGGAGTTCCTCCTCGTGGAACTGGGACGGTTCCTGGCTGGCGGGGCTCGCGCAGGTGCTGATGTGGCTGATCGTCGGCGCGTTCCTTTTCTTCATCGGCTGGCTGATCTGGCGCTACCGCCACCTGCTCGCGGGCGGTGCGTCGGTGTCGGGCAAGCGGGTGCCGGCGCCGCGGGCGCAGGTGGTGATGGGGATGGCGGTCGCGCCGGAATCGCTGCCGCGCGACATTCCCGGGGCGGCGATGGATTTGTGGCGCGTGGGAAGAAGGCAGGAGGCGATGAGCCTGCTCTACCGCGGGACGATTTCGAAGCTGATCGAGATCGCCGGGGTGGAGATCGCGGAATCCGACACCGAGAGCGACTGCCTGCGGCGGGTGGAGGCGGAAGCGGCGGCGCATGCGGGGTATTTCGGCGGCCTGACCGCGGCGTGGATGATGCTGGCTTACGGACGCAACGCACCGCCCGACGAGGCGATGCAGGAGTTGTGCGACCGCTGGCCCTACGTGGAAGGGAGGGGCGCGTGAGGGCGCTGGTCGTGATGCTGCTCTGCGCCCTGCTCGCCGGCTGCGGCGGCTACACCACCCGCAAGCGCGAGATCGGCTACAAGGGGAAGGCGCGGCTCGACGCGTATCTGGCGGCGGGCCGCTTTCTCGAGAAGAACGGCTACACGGTGGTGAGCAAGCCGGGGTGGCCGGGGCTCGATCACGACCTGGCGGTGGCGATCGTCCCTGCGTCGGTGATTTCCACGAAAGCCTACGTCCGCGAGCTGGGGGAGTGGGTGGCGGATGGCGGGCACCTGATCTGCCTGGTGGAGCATGCGGAGTCCTATCACGACGACTGGTCGACCTTCCGGATGCGCTTCGACGGCGATGAAGAGCCGGTGCCGGAGGCGCTGGGCGATTGGTTCGGCGAGACCGGTCTAACGGTCGAGCGCGGCGAGAAGATCGAGGCGAAGGCCTTGCGTGCCGCGGGCGAGCGCTACGAGGTGTTCGCGGAGTCGGGCATCGGCGTGACGGACTCCGGCGGAAAGCGGCGGCTGATGGGGCAGGTCGAATACGGGGAAGGCTTGCTGACGGTGATGGCCGACGCGCGGCCTTTCCGCAACCGCTACATCGCCGATCACGACCATGCCGCGCTGCTGCTGGCGCTGGTGGAGGCCTCGCCCTACGAGGGCGGCGTGGTGATCGTGCGCGACGCCGCGCTTTCGCTGTGGACGCTCCTGTGGCGGCACGGCTGGCCGGCGCTGGCGGGATTGCTGGCGGTGACGGTGTTCTGGCTGTGGAAGAACATGCCGCGCTTCGGTCCGCTGCGGCGGGCGGAGGCCCCCTCGTCGCTGCGCGACTACGACCATCACCTCGAGGCGCTCGGCGACTTCCAATGGCGGCTCGACAAGGGCGCGGCGCTGCTGCGGCCGCTGCGCGACTCGGTGCTGGATCGCGCCCAGCGGCTGGCGGCGGTGGGCCACCGGGATGGCGACCTTTTCGAATGGATCGCCCAGCGCGCCGGGGTCACCCGGGAACGCGCGCAGCGGGCAATGACCCACGAGCATCCCGGCGACGCGGCGTCGTTCACCCGGGTGCTGGCCGACTTGCAGAAAATTCACTTATCTCTCTCATGACTGAACACGAAGCCGTCTATCATTCCGTCCCGCCGTCATCGGACGCCTCCGCGCTGGTGGCGCGGCTGCGGGCGCAGGTCGAACATGTGGTGCTGGGCCAGCGCGAGGTGGTCAGCCAGGTGCTGGCCGGCCTGCTGGCCGGCGGGCACGTGCTGCTGGAGGGCAAGCCGGGGCTGGGCAAGACGCAGCTCGTCGTGGCCCTGGCGCGGGCCTTCGGAGGCGGCTTCGGGCGCATCCAGTTCACGCCGGACCTGATGCCTTCGGACGTGACCGGCTTCCGCCTGTTTGACATGAAGAGCCAGACCTTCCAGCTCCGCCGCGGGCCGGTGTTCTGCAACTTGCTGCTGGCGGACGAGATCAACCGCGCGCCGGCCAAGACGCAGGCGGCGCTGCTCGAGGTGATGCAGGAGCGGCAGGTGACGATCGATGGCGAGACGCTGAAGCTTTCGCCGCCCTTCATGACGCTGGCGACGCAGAACCCGGTGGAGCACGAGGGGACCTACCCGCTGCCGGAGGCGCAGCTCGACCGCTTCCTGATGAAGATCCTGATCGACTATCCCGCGCCGGACGCCGAGTCGGAGATCGTGGCGCGGGCCTCGTCGGAAGCGCCGGGCGACAGCGCGTCGGATGCCCTTCACGTCGTCGCCACACCGGAAGACGTGGTGCGCGCGCAGGCGGCGACGGCGGCGGTGCAAGTGGTGCGCGAGGTGGTCGACTACGCGGTGGCGATCGTCCAGGCGACGCGCGAGGCGAAGTCGGTGTGGCTGGGCGCGGGGACGCGCGGGGCGATCGCGCTGGTGCGGATCGGCAAGGCGATCGCGCTGATGCACGGCCGTCATTTCGTGATCCCGGACGACATCAAGGCGGCCTCGCTGCCGGTGTTGAGGCACCGCGTCCAGCTCGCGCCGGAAGTGGCGATGGGCGGGCAGTCGATGGACGAGGTGCTGCGCGGGATCGTGGAGTCGGTGCCGGCGCCGAGGCAGTGAAAAGAGATGTTAGATGGTGGATGGTAGATGGATGAAGGGATGAGTCCGACCGGGAGAGCGCTGGGGATCGTGGTGGGGTGGGCCTTGTTCGGGCTCGCGGCCTCGGTGTGGCGCGATCTGGTGCCGGCTTGGTGGATGAGCGGTGCGGGCTTTGCGGTGGTGGCGTTGTTCGATGCGGTGACGCTGGCGAAATTGAAGAAGGTGGAGGTGACGCGGCGCTTGCCGGGGCGCTTCGCGGTGGGGGAGGCGGGCGAGGTGCGGCTGGAGATCGTGAATCCGGGTCGTCTGCCGGCGAAGGTGGAGGTGTTCGACGGCATTCCTGCGGGCGCCGAGGCGGAGCAGATGCCGTGGACGGGAAACATTCCGCCGGGTGGCAAGGCGCGGGTGACCCATGCGGTGCGGATCCTGGAGCGGGGGATGGCGGGGTTCGACCGGATCCACCTGCGGCGTGATTCGCCGATGGGACTCTGGCGCAAGAAGGACCGGGCCGGGGTGGCCGAGGAGGCGAAGGTGTATCCGGACTACGAGCCGGTGCTGCGTTTCGCGCTGCTGGCGATGCAAGCGCGGCAGGACCAGATGGGGATCGTGCGGAAATCCTTCGCCGGGAGCAGCCGGGACTTCCACCAGTTGCGCGAGTATCGCGAGGGCGATCCCTTTTCGCAGATCGACTGGAAGGCGACCTCGCGGCGGGCGATGCTGATCAGCCGCGAGTTCCAGGAGCAGCGGAACCAGACGGTGGTGTTTCTAACCGATACCGGTCGCCGGATGCGGGCGATGGACGGCGAGCTGCCGCAGTTCGACCACTGCCTGAACGCGATGCTGCTGCTTTCGTATGTCGCGCTGCGGCAGGGCGACCAGGTCGGGGTGCAGGCATTCGGCGGGACGCGGCGCTGGCTGCCGCCGGTGAAGGGATCGCACTCGATGTCGGTGCTGCTGAACCATCTCTTCGACTACCGGACCACGCCGGAGCCGAGTGATTTCTCGGAAGCCGCGGAGCTGCTGCTGGCCCGCCAGAAGCGGCGGGCGCTGGTGGTGGTGATGACGAACCTGCGCGGCGAGGACGCTTCGGAGCTGGTGCCGGCGATGCGCCTGCTGCGTTCGCGGCACCTCGTGATGCTGGCCAGCCTGCGCGAGCGATCGGTCGAGGATTCGAGGACGCGGCCGATCGAGGACTTCGGCGGTGCGCTGCGCTTCGCCGCGGCGGAGCGTTACGATGCGGAGCGCTCCGAGGTGCTGGCCACCTTGCAAGGCTTCGGGATCCTGACGCTGGACGTGCCGGCGCAGCAGTTCCCGGTGGCCCTGGCGAACCGCTACCTCGACATCAAGGCGGCGGGGCGGTTGTAGGCGGGGCGGTTTAGGTTGTCCCAAGGGGACTGCGTTTCAAAGCCCGGGGTTGCGAGGAACGAGCTACCCCAGGTAGCCGCAGTCGGTGTTCCTACGCCGAAGGTGTTGAGCAAGAGCGGTTCTCCGGGAGTTGCGGGCCCCCATCGTCCACAACCTCTTCGAGGTAGGATTTGCTCTGCCTAAATGACCCGGGGTAGCTCGTCCCTCGCAACCCCGGGCTTCGTGATTGGAGTCCCGTTGGGACATCGATCTCTCGGAAGCTGTGGGTAACGGGTAGAATCCTGATGGCGCGCATCTACTCGAATGAGAAGTTCCTCAAGCGGACCGGCGGCTGATCCGCGTGGTGAGACCTTCGTCGTGACGGCAGGCGGCGTGGCCTTTCCTCAGCGGTAGTCGAGCTGGGCGCTGACCGTGGCGTCGTGGCCGGACTTGAAGCGGATCCAGTAGGCGGAGAAGCCGTCGGGGAAATCGTGGTTCACCGGCGTGCCGGCTTTGACGGGGAAGCTCCGGTAGGTGACCCAATCGCCGTCGCCGGTGAGGTCGATCTCCGCGGTGAGGGTCGCGTCCTTGTCGGCGGTGAGGACGAGCGACTTCTTGTCGTAGGCAGTCATCAGGTAGGGATCGGAGACCTCGCCGGCCTTCACCGCGCTGTCCTTCCACGGGCCGCCCTGGCCGCGGGGCTTGCCCATGGACCAGATGTCGTCGATAGCGCCGGCCCAGAGTACGGCCTTGCCGTCGGAAGAGCGGATCAGGTGGGGATTGTCCGCCGGGGCGTCGGCGGAGATGCCGGTCATCAGGAAGAGGCCGCGGAAGGAGCAGTAGTCGTGGATGCGGAAGTTGTGGGTGGTGACGGGGCGGACCTTGGCGAAGCCGCCGGCGTTGTTCGCGGGAAGTTCGTAGAAGGTGCCGTGGGCGTGGAAGAGGTCGCGCTCGGTGGCGACTTCGCGGGCGGCGCGGCTTTCGCCGAGGGCCCCGGTCTTGTCGAGGGCGGGGTCGCCCTTCGGCAGACGCCAGCGCTTGCCGTCGTCGTCGATGAAGAGCACCGAAGCGGCGTCGGTTTGGATGATGCCGACCGGGATCTTCGTGTTCTGGAGCGTGTGCTGGTGAAGCGCGCTTTCGGCGGTCGGCTTGAGGTTAAGATCGCCGTCGAGTTCGTAGCAGCCGGTGTCCTTGCCGTCGGCATCGATGGCGGCGAAGGCGAGATTGCCGCTCTTGCCGTCGCGGGCGCGGATGAGCCCGCCGCTGACCCGGGTGTCGCCTGCCTTGGCGAGGCCGTTGAAGATTCCCGCGGGGGAAGTACTGCGTTCGTCGGAGTTCGAGCACTGGAAGAACGCGGTGACCTTGGCGGCATCCGCGTCCGGGGTGATGCGGATCCAGGCACCGGCCTGATCCGGGGTGAAGGCGAACCAGCGGTGCTCGCCGGCGGGCACGGTGGTCTTGGCGAGCGGGGTCCAGGTGCCGTTTCCTTCGCGGTCGATCTCGAAGGAGAAGGTCAGCGGGGCGGAACCCTCATGGTGGAGGTGGACGCCGCGGCGGGTGTAGCCGGAGAAGAGGAAGGGGTCGGAGGGGGCGCCGGCTTTCACGGCATCGCCGAGCCAGACCGCGCCGCGGCCGATGGCCGGGCCGAGCTTGTCGATGGTCGCGGGCTCGACGAACCAGAGGTTCGACTGCGAGCGGGGCGCGGCGATCTCGCCCTTGGCCTTGCGCTTGTTGAGGAACTCGGACTTGGCGGTGTCGTCGCAGCCGAAGACCACACGGTCGTTCCAGCGGGCGAAGTCGCCGATGACCTTGAGGTAATTCGAGCGCGGGGCGATGCCGGCGCTGTTCTTCGCGGAGAAGGTCTTCGGAAATTTCCAGAAAGTGCCGTGCATGGTGGCGAGCAGCGTGTCGCCCTCGCCGATCTCGCGGATGCGCGGCCACTCGGTGTTCCAGCCGTGGGCGCCGTCGTAGGAGTGGGAGCCCTTCGGCAGGCGGTAGGCGTGCCACTTGCCGCCGTCGAGCAGCATCAGGATGAGGGAACGGTGGTCCCAGCCCATCGACCAGACGGGGTCGGTGGCCGGGTTCTTGCTGCCGTGGATGCCGCCGGGTCCGGTGACTTCGGTGAACTGGTTGCGGCGGACCACCTCGAACTTGTCCGATTTTCCATCCCACGAACCGAGGACGCCCGAAGGCGTGGCGGGGTTGGTTTTCGCGGCGCCGCCGGCTTCGCCGTTGTTGGCATAGATCAGGCGGCCCTGGCCGGAGTAGAGGCCCTTGCCGTGGTAGCCGGGAAGTCCGGCGAGGCGGCGGCCCTTGGCGTTGTCCTCGTAGTGGCCGATCTGTCCCTGGTTGTCGGCGAAGAGTTCGGTCACCTGCAGCGTCTTGACGTCGACCTCGTAGACGCCTTCCTCCATCGTGGCGTAGTAGATCTTTCCGGCGGGGTCGGAAAGGTGGCGCGCATTGCCGGTCGGGCGGCCGGGCATGCTGGCGTAGGGGATGGTGCGGACGGTGCCGTCTGCGGCGATGGCGTGAGGTCCGATGAAGAGCTGCTGCGATTCGTCGTGGATCAACCGGTTGGCCGGGGTGCCGCCGATGGATTCCGGGCGGATGATCTGCCGGAGGTCCGGGGTGATTTCGTAGAGCTTGTCGGAGGAGCCCTTCGGCTGGTGGGGTGCGTAGGTGACGATCCACAGGCGGTCGGCCCAGGGGACCACGGCACCGGTGCCGCATTCGCCCTCGTCATTGAACATCGCGAGGTGCGGATAGATGCCGGAGATCTGGCGGGGCTCGGCGGAAAGCGGGCTGGTGAGAAGCAGGGCGGCGAAGAGGCGCGGGTTCATGGTGCGGTGTTCGGTTGGCGGGAGTTGTCGGGTCAGGGAGAAAGAATGGCGCGGGCTCGGATGAAGAAGCGCGGGTGGCCGGGTTCGAGCGCGTAACGGACCCGGCGGAAGCCCGCGGGCACGCCGCTTTGATCCACGGCTTCCGATTCGAGGTCCGGCCGCGGCGTCCAGGTGCCGGCGAGCGTTTCGGACGATTCGAAGACGCAGGTGATCCGGTCGGCGGGCTGCAGGTCGCGGACGACGATCCCGGCTTCGCCGTCGGCAACGCGGAGGGGATTGGCATCCGCGGCACGGGGATCGGTGCCGAAGACGAACTCGCCGAGCTCGTCCAGCCCGTCGCCATCGGAGTCGGCCGCGGTCAAGGCGGCGCGGCCTGAAGCGGTGGGCAGCCCCCGGTCGCGAGCCCAGTCGAGGAACGCGTCGCGGGCATCGGCCGGGCCGTAGGTGAACTGCGCGGTGGCGGTGGTGGCGGCGCTCGATTTCAGCCGGACCCAGTGGGCGTGGAAACCGGCCGGGAACAGGTGGGTGAGGCTTTCCCCGGCGGCCAGCGGGAAGTCGCGGTAAACCGACCACGTGTTGTCGCCGAGGAAGTCGACTTCGACGGTGAGGGTGGCGGCGGCGGTCGAGGACAGGCGGAGCTCCTTGCGATCGTAGCCGTACATCAGGTAGGGGTCCGAAAGCGTGCCGGCGGTGATCCCGGTGTCCAGCCAGGGGCCGCCTTTGCCGCGGGGTTCGCCCATGCGCCAGAGGTCGTCGATCTCGCCGAGCCAGAGGGCGGCGCTTCCATCGGCATTGCGGACGAGCTTGTCGGAGGCGGGCGCGTCGTCGAGCACGCCGGTGAGCACCAGCAGGCCGCGCCAGGAGGCGAAGTCGGTGATGCGTTTGCCGTGGGTGGCCAGGGCGCGCATCTTGCGGGCGCCGCCGGAGTTGCTACGAGGAACCTCGTAGAAGGTGCCGTGGCAATTGAGCATCTGGCGTTCGGTCACGGTTTCGCGGATGCCGCGCGCCCAACCGGCGGCGAAAGGAGCGTCGTAGAGAGGGTCGAGCTTCGGCAGGCGGAAGCGCGTGCCGCTTTCCTCGAGCCAGGCGGAGGCGGCGTCGGAGCCGAACTCCTTGACCAACGCGGCGGAGGTCCGCAGCGCGCTTTCCGCGGCGGGATTGGCCGTGTCGGCGAGTTCCATCGGGCCGCCGATCCGGTGGTAGCGGTGGAGCGCGGCGGAGCCGTCGGCCGCGGTGCGGCTGGAGGCGAACTCGAGCGGCAGGCTGGCGTCGTTCATCACGCGGATGATGCCGTCGGACATCGACCGGGTGTCGCGGATGTCCGCGAGGGCGGCGAACTCCGCGGTGTGCGCCGAGGCCGGGGTGCCGTGCGGGTAGGGAGAGGCCAGGTGGAAGAAGGCGGTGAGGTCGCTGCCGGCGGCGGCGGCTTTCAGCCGAACCCAGGGCGCGGCGAGGTCGTTGAGGATCTCGGCGACGTAGCCGCCGGCCGGCACTTCCACGCTGCGGACCGCGGTCCACGCGTGGGTGCCTTGGGAAACCTGGACTTCGATCGAAACGGGGGTGACGCCGGGATTCCGGAGGTGGAGCGTGCGCTGCGGGAAGCCGCCGATGAGGAAAGGATCGGAGACCTGGTCCGCGGCGACGGCTTCGTTCATCCAGACCGCTCCATGGCCGGACGGCGGGCCCCAGTCCGCGATGTCTTCCATCGTGCCGAACCAGAGGTTCGACTGGTTCTTCAGGGCGAAGGCGTTGCTGAACTGCGAGGCGTCGTTCTTGCCCATGACGATGCGGCCTTCGAAGGTGCAGTAGTCGGTGGGCATCTTGTAGTAGCTCGAGACCGGCTGGAGTCCGGCGAAATTGGCGGCGGAGAAGGTCTTCGGGAAATCGAAGAACAGCCCGTGCATGTGCATCAGGAATGGGCTTTGCGGATCGGCGGGATCGAGCTGGCGGATGCGCGGCCACTCGGTGTGCCAGCCGTGCGAGCCGTCGTGGGAATAGGAGCCCTTCGGCAGCCGCCAGAGGTTCCACTGCCGGTTCTCCATCACGTGGAGCAGGACCGACTTCGCGTCGAAGCCGGTGGACCAGACGGCGTCGTTGTTACTGGAGTTCCCGTAGATGCCGCCTGGTCCGGTGACCTCGCAGTGCTGGGTCTTGCTCACCTGCTCCCAGCCGTGGAGGAACTGGGGCTGGGCCGCGGCGGGTGCGGCGCCGTCGGCCGCCGGGTTGGACTGGTGGAAGGGGATTCCGCCGGTTTCGAGGTAGCCGCCGCCGTTCCTTTGCACGGTGGTGCCGTCCCAGGTGGCGAGCACGCCGGACTCGCCGGTCGGGACGCCCTGGTTGTTCGGGCGGCCGTTGTTGGCGACGACGAAGCGGCCCTGGCCGGTGTAGGCGCCCTTGCCGTGGTAGCCGAAGAGGAAGCGGTCGCCGGTGCCCTGGACGTCGGGATAGCGGGTGATGTAGGTGAGGTCGGCCGGATTCACGTCGTAGACGCCGTCTTCCATGGTGAAGATCAGCATGCGGGCCGGGTCGCTGCCGATGACCGTGGAGGCGGGATCGGTGGCGGGCAGCGGTCCGAGGTGCGCGGCGCTGGCGGTCAGGCGCCCGGGGATCACGCCGGTGGTGGCGCCGGCCGGGCGGAGGACGCGGACGTTGCGGGAGGCGTCGATGAAATACGGACCGATGTTGAGCTGGTTCGACGCGGCGTGGATGAAGCGGTTGGCGGGCGTGCCGCCGACGGATTCCGGGCGGATGACGCGCGAGAGGTCGGGGGCGATCTCGTAGAGCTTGTCGGTGGACCCGTTCGGCAGGTGGGGGCCGTAGGTCATGGTCCACAGCCTGCCGGCCCAGGGGACCACCGCGCCGACGCCGCATTCGAGGTGGCTGTTGGTCATCGCGAGGTGCGGATAGACCCCGGAGATGTTGACCACCTTGTCGGGCGGCGGGAGGACGATCCGGTGGGTGGCGGCGATGCCCGCGGCGGCGCTGTCCTGCAGCGAGAGTTGGTCGACAAGGAACGAGTTCGCGGCGGTGATGTTGCGCTGGAAGCGGACCCCGTTGAGCGCGGCGGCTTTCGCGGCGTCGCCGGTGAATGCGGTCAGATGGTTCGCCGCACGGGTGAACGGCGGCACGGCGGCGCCGGTGTAAGGAGCGGTCCACAGCAGGTCGTAGCGGGCGGCGGGCGTGCCGAAGCCGCGGCCGATGATGCGGACCTTGACGCTCTGGTTGATCGGGATCGCGGTGGTGCTGCCGTCCGCGATGGCGGTGAGCGGCAGATAGATCGAGGGAGCGGTGGCAAGTTCCAGCGCGCCGCTGGTGGCGAGCCGCAGGTCGATGGCATCGGCCGACCCGGCGAGCAGGGTCATGCGGAACGACTGGGCCTCGTTGATGCCGGGGACTTGGAAGCAGACGTCGAAGGTGAAGTCCGCGGCGGAGGTGGCGGTGACCTGCGAAAGCGAGGCGGCGGTGTTGAAGGGCAGCCGAGCCGCGGTGGCGGTGCCGTTCAGTCCGGCGACTTGCACCGTGCCGCCGGAAGACGTCCAGGGTGCGGGGAAGGGCGGGGTTTCGAAGTCCGCGTTCACCAGCAGCTCCGCCGCGGGAAGCGACAGGACGAGGGCAGGTGCGGCGAGGAGGCGGAGCATGAAGGACCGGGTTTCCCGGGAAGTGTGCCGGGCGGGGAGAAGTGACACATTTGTTTTCCGGAATCTTTCGGAGGTCGATCCCGGTTCCTCGGCATCGGGAAGACGGATTTCGCCGTCGGTGGAAAAACTTGTGGCACTTCTCCCCGCCCGGAACACTTCTCCCGGTGGCTGTTCCTTCCGAATCCCCGGGCGATCCTTCCGGCGACCTGCTTCGCCGCTTGCAGGCGCGCGGTCCGGGCTGGATGGATGCCTTCGGCGATCTGGTGCGGCTCCACGAGGGCTGGGTGCGCGGCTTTCTCCGGTCCCGCATCCGCGACTGGGCGGCGGCGGACGATCTGGCGCAGGAGGTGTTCGTCACGGCCTTCCGCCGGGTGCACACGTTCAACGGCGAGTCGGGTTTCGAGGGATGGCTGCGCGGGATCGCCGTGAACCACTTGCGGAATTTCCTGCGCAAGCGCCGCGAGCAGGCGATCGGCGGCAACGACGAGCTGCAGGTGCTGATCGATCAAGGCGCGGAATCCTTCCTGGCCGGCGCGGACGAAGGCGGCGCGCTGGAGGCCCTGCGGGAGTGCCTTGGAAAGATCGACGGGCCCTCGCGCGAGCTGCTGGACCGGCGCTACGTGACGGGCAAGACGGTGCGGGAGATGGCGGCGGAGAGCGGCCGGGGATACTCGGCGCTGACGATGCAGCTGCACCGGCTGCGCGAACTGCTGGCGGACTGCGTGGAGCGGAAAATGGAGGCAAGCGAATCATGAGCGGCGAGCCGGACGACATCGCGCGGCTGCTGGCCGGGGAACTCGACGAGGCTGGGCGGCAGGCGCTCGCGGCGCGGCTTGCGGCGGATCCGGCGGCGAAGAAGGAGCTCGGCGGGCACGCGCTGGTCGAGGGGCTGTTAGGCGTGGCTTTGGAAGACGAGTTTTCCGCGGAGCGCCGGCACGGGCGGCTGATGGAGGCGGTGAGGCGGGTGGATCAGGACGACTTCCTGGCGGGCGTGAACCGGCGGATCCAAAGGCAGCAGTGGCGCAAGCGGATCACGGCCATCGCGGCGGTGCTGGCGATCGGCGGGCTTTCCTGGCTGATGGTCCGGCCCGACGGGGTGGCCACGGTCCGCCGGCTGGAGACCGTGTCGTGGACCGGCGGGACTTCGCTGTTGGAAGGGGCGGTCCTTCGTTCGGGCGCGCGGCTGCGTTTCGACGGCGGGCTGGTGGAACTGGAGATGGGCGGTCGCGGCCGGATGATCGTCGAAGGACCGGCGGATCTCGAATTCGTGAGCGGCATGGAGTCGAGGCTCCACCGCGGGCGGGTGATGATGAAGGTGGAACCGGCCGGGCACGGCTACCGGGTGGAAACGCCGAAGGGCTCGGTGATCGATCTCGGCACGGAGTTCGGGGTGGCGGTCGACGGCGACGAGCGGGTGGAGACCCACGTGCTCTCGGGCGAGGTCGAGGCGATCCCGGACGGCGGGCGCAAGGTGCTCCTGAAGAAGGACGACGCCCTGCGCTTCGACGGCGGCGATGGCACGCGCTTCAAGACCGACGGCGGCTCGTTCTACACCGAACTGCCGCCGCCGCGGAGCGGTCGACCGGACTGGATCCGCTGGCCGATGGAGTCGGCGCGGGAAGGCCGCGATCGGGCGGAGGTCGGCGGCTTCGGACCCGGGGCTTACGACATGGTCTTCAAGGCGGCGGATGACGGCGGAATGCCTGAAACGGTGGCCGGGGTTTTCGGCTCGGCGGCGGCGTTCGATGGCAAGGGCGGCTACGCGGAAAGCGCCTTCCCGGGCATCGGCGGGCAGGAGCCGCGGACGGTGAGCTTCTGGGTGAAGGTTCCCGAGGACTTCAGCGTCCGCGAAGGCTTCGGCATCATCTCGTGGGGCAGCGTGGGAGCGGCGGACTTCGGGCGGGCGTGGCAGATTTCCATCAACCCGCTCGAGGAAGACGGGCCGCTCGGTCGCCTGCGGGTCGGGGCCCATGGCGGGCAGATCGTCGGGGCGACCGACCTGCGCGACGGGCGCTGGCATCACGTGGCCGTGGTGCTTTACCCGGCGTCGCGGCCCGACATCGGGAAGCACGTGCTCATCTATCTCGACGGACGGCTCGAGCCGATCTCGCGGCGCGCGCTTCACGAACTGGACACGAGGATCGATGACTCCGCGCACGGTGTCTGGCTGGGCCGGAACCTCAGCTACCGGGCCGGGTCCAAAGAGAACCGTCACGGCGGCTTTTTCCGCGGCGGCCTGGACGAGGTGTTCATCGTGTCCGGCGCCCTCGGCCAGCAGGAGATCCGGCAGTTGATGGAGAAGAACGGGATGCCGCGCTGAGGCACCGCCGGCGGGTGCGTGCTTTTGCCGGTGACGGGGCGGTGGCGGGCTGTCAGGGTCGGAGGAAGCGCCTTCATGAACGACCCCGCCCGTCCGCGACTTCTGCCGCTTCTGGTTTTCACCGGGGCCTACGTGCTGCTGGCGACGATCGGCGCGCGATCGATCGGCAGCCGTGAATGGCCGATCTACCTCGGCCTGATGATGGTGCTCGTGCCGGCGATTTACGCGGTCCACCGGAGGTGCCGGCTCAGCGCGCCCTTGCTCTGGGCTTTCAGCCTCTGGGGCCTGATGCACATGGCCGGCGGGTTGATGCCGATCCCGGAGGGCTGGAGCCGCGAGGGATCGCACGCGCTGCTCTACAGCTGGTGGTTGATCCCGGACCGGCTGCGCTACGATCACGTCGTCCATGCCTACGGCTTCGGCATCACCACCTGGCTGTGCTGGCAGATCCTGAAGTCCGTGCTGCGCGAGCCCGACGGCACGACGGTGCGGCCGAGCGCCGGGATCCTGCTGCTCTGCGTGGCCGCGGGCATGGGCTTCGGGGCTTTCAACGAGATGGTGGAGTTCATCGCCACCCACCTCCTGCCCGATACCAACATCGGCGACTACCAGAACACCGGCTGGGACCTGGTGGCGAACTTCGCGGGGGCGCTGGTCGCCGCGGCGTGGATCCGCCGGGCGGAAATTTCGGATTTCCGAAATGGTTAGAATCGGATTCAATGGCGCCACCTTGATCCAGATTTTCCCATCCCTTGCCCATCCGGTGTGGTTCGTGCCGGCCTTCCTGATCGGCGCGTGCATCGGGTCCTTCCTCAACGTCGTCATCTACCGCGTGCCGCTGGGCCTGTCGGTGAACGAGCCGAAGCGCTCGTTCTGCCCGAAGTGCAAGGGCGACATCCCGATGCGGCTGAACATCCCGCTGGTGAGCTGGCTGTGGCTCCGCGGGAAGTGCAAGAACTGCAAGGCGCCGATCGCCTTCCGCTACTTCGCGGTCGAGCTGCTGACCGCGCTGCTGTTCACCGCGATCTGGGGTTTCCTCCGCACCTCGCTGAACCTCGGGCCTTTCCTCCAGCTGGAAATGGCGGCGCTGCTGCCGCTGTGGATCATGGCCGCCTTGTTCATCTCGATCACCTTCATCGATGCCGAGCACATGGTGATCCCGACCTCGTTCACCACCGCCTTGTCCATCGCCGGGATCGCGGCGGCGGCCGTCTGGCCGAAGCTGCCGGACCTCGCGCTGTGGGCATCCGGCGATCCCTTGCTGGCGGACGGCATCAAGCAATCGGTGATCGGCTGGATCTTCGGCTTCTGCGGGCTGTGGGTTATCGTGCGGATGGGCAAGATGATGTTCGGCAAGAAGGTGATGGAGTTTCCGACGCCGGTTGCGTGGCGCTTGATCGAGCCGGAGAACGACCAGGATCCGATCTGGTTCGAGATGAACGGCGAGCGCACCGGATGGTGGGACATTTTCTTCCGCAAGACCGACCGCCTCGAGATCGAGGCCACCGAGGTGCGGGTGAACGGCGAAAGCGTGCCGGCGGGGATGGTGGTCATCCGCGAGGACGGGGTGGAGCTGCCCGGCGGGCGCAAGGTGCCGATCGAGGAGTTGAAGTCGCTCGAAGGCATGGCACCGCGCGCCGTGATCCCGCGGGAAGCGATGGGCATGGGCGACGTCCACCTGATGGGCTCGATCGGGGCCTTCTTCGGCTGGACCGGGGTGTTCTTCAGCCTCTTTGCGGCATCGGTCTATGCCATCGTCGCCGCGGTGCTCGGGCGGGTGGGCCTCGGCCGGCCCTTGCCTTTCGGTCCTTTCCTCATCCTCGGCACCTTGAGCTGGATGTTCGGCGGCTGGAAGATCGTGGAGTGGTATTTCGATGGCGTCCTCGGCGGGATGTGAGGGCGGGGCACGCTATTGGAAACCTCATCCTCGAGGACGATCCGTGGTGGGCACCAGGCGTCGAATCCCCCCGGCCAGCAGGGGAAAAGGAGCTACGGGCCTATTCTTTTTTCTTCCGGTCCCTGTGATCCAGTCGGGCCCGGGTCATCCTCTCGCGGAGTCCGCCCTTTTGGAGGAAGCTCTTTTCCAAGCTCCGGATCTGCCGATCCAAAAGGTAGTTCGCTTGGTGGAGCAGGCAGATGGCGATGTTGGCGACGACTTCCGGCGGCCGGGTGTCCATGAAGGCGCGGTAGGTCTCGTAGCTTTCGTCGGGGAGTTTTCCGAGGCGGCGGACGTAGAGCGCTTCCTTGGAGTTCTTGTCCCAGGCCACGTGGTCGCGGACCCGGAGGTAGTCCTGGTAGTCGAGCAGAAGCTCTTCCAAACTCGCACGGGCGACATTGGTCAGCTTCAGCTCCATCTCGGTGGAGGTGAGCGAGGCCTTGCTGCCTTCGGCGATATTCTGTTTTCCCGAGCGGGCGGCTTGCACCATCTGGTCGATGGTACGGTCCCCTTGTTTCAGGAAGCGATCGCAGAAGCGGAAAGTGAGGTCGAAGATGATCTCGGCCTTCCGGTAGGAGAGAAGTTCTTGGTAGTTCCCGCCCTTGGGGAGGAAGCCGGGAGAGTCGTCTGACATGGGAGGAGTGTCGCCGGAGGTGTGAGGAATGCCAAAGGCAATAGGTCGTATAGGACCTATGAGACCTATTGCCTTTGGATAAACCACCGAACCCCTCCCGACAAACTCTTTCACTGCGCCCGCGGCGCAAACCGACAGCCCGTATCACGGCCGGTGGATCGGGATCAAGGACCGGTGAAAGTGAGTAGCGGCTTGCGGTCCCGAGGGGCGCTGCGGCCGTCTTCCTTCAGCTTCTTGAGCAGCGCCTGGAGTTCTTTCCGCTTCACCTCTTCTTTGAAGTAAAGGTTGGTGGTTTCGCCGGGATCCTTCGCCAGATCGTAGAGCTGCCCGGGGGCATCGGGTTCGCTTTCCGGAAGGGCGAAGCGGGCCAGATCCCCTTCGTATTTGTTTCCGCCCGATCCCTTGTGATCGAGGTATTTCCATTGTCCCTGGCGGATCTGGAACTGGCCTTGGAAACTCTGCGTGAGGAGATGGGGCCGGACCGGTTGGTCGTCGGCTTGCTTGCCCAGCAGCACGGGCAGCAGGTCGAAGCTATCGACGGCGGCCTCGTCGGGAAGCGTGAAGCCGGTGGCGGAGGCGAGGGTGGCGAAGATGTCGGTGGTGTTCATCATCTGGATGGTGACGTGGCCGGGAGGGATCTTCCCGGGCCAGCGGGCGATGAACGGAACGCGGTGCCCGCCTTCCCAGCCGTCGCGCTTCATGCCCCGCCAGCCGCCGACGGGGTCGTGGTTGTGGTCCTCGCGCATCCACACGACATGCCGCGTCTCGGCGCCGTTGTCGGCGTGGAAGAGGATCAGGGTTTCCTGATCGATGCCGCTTTGCTTGAGCAGTTCGATCAGGCGGCCGACGAGCACATCGAGCTGGTGCACGAAGTCCCCGCGCGGGCCGGCCTTGGTGGCGCCGGCGAACTCGGGGGCCGGCAGCACCGGCGCGTGGGCGACCTGGGTGGATAGCACCGCGAGGAAGGGTCGGTCCGGATGCTCCGTGCGGTGCTTGGTGATGAAGGAGCTCATCTTGTCGTAGAAGAGCAGGTCGGCCTTCACGAACTCGTAGCCGGGGGCGACCCATCCCTCGTCGTTGTCCCAGCGCCACTTGCCGCCGGGGTTGGGCAGCGTCGAGCTGTCGTGCTTGCGATCCGCGGGGACGGGGACCATGCCGTTCTCGATGTAAACGTAGAGCGGATCGGTGCAGGGGCAGTTCGGGGTGATGAAGGATTCGTCGAAGCCGCGGGCGTTCGGGCCGTCGATGAGCGGGGTACTTTTTTCGTAGTCGATGAGGCGCGGGGTCTCGAAGCCGCCACGGAGGGGCTTGCCGTCCTTGTCGAGCCAGGTCAGGCCGACGTGCCACTTGCCGAAGATGCCGGTGCGGTAGCCCTGTTTGCGGAGCATGTCGCCGAGGGTGAGCGTGCCGGACTTGAGGTAGCTCGGGCCGCCGGGTCCTTCGAAAGCCCCGCCGCCGCCGCCGGTCGAGCGGTAGATCTGCTGGCCGGAAAAGAGGCTGTAGCGCGAGGGCGAGCATATGGTCGAGGCGCTGTGGGCGTCGGTGAAGCGGATCCCCTCGGCAGCCATGCGGTCGAGGTTCGGCGTGCGGTAGGCGGCCTTCGGGTTGTAGCAGGAAAGGTCGCCCAGCCCGAGGTCGTCGGTGTAGACGATCACGATGTTCGGCGGCTTGGCGGCAAGCGCCGGCAGCGCCAGGGCCGCGAGGGCGAGAAGTGCCGCGGCGAGGCGCGAGAGGGCGGGCTTTTTCATGGCGTGAGATGGCGTGTGAGGGAATCCGTCGGGTGGACAGGCTTACGCCGATCCTTTCCCCATTCCATCGGTCCGCGAGGTCGCCAGGTCGCCGGTCACGCGGTCGAGCACGTCGATCAGCCGCTGCCGCAGCGGGGCGGCTTTCGCGGCGAGGCGTGCTTGTTCCCTTTCGTAATCGCGCCGGCCTTCCGCGGTCTCGATCCGCACCGGCTGCAGGCCGAAGGCGGCGAGGTCGTAGGGGCTGGCGCGCATGTCGAGATCGCGCAGTTCCATCGCCAGCTCGAAGCAGTCTAACAAGAGATCCGATCCCGCCCAGGGCATCGCCTTGAAGGCCCACTTGTAGAGGTCCATGTTGGCGTGGATGCAGGCCGGCTGTTCGAAATCGCGGCGACCGATCAGCGACGGTTGCAGGCGGTTGAGCGGCTGGGCATCGGGGTGGAAGAAGCGGAAGGCGTCGAAGTGCGAACAGCGGACGGGCCGCGACTCCACCAGCGCGTCGATCTCCGTCTGCGGGAGGCGCAGCGGGGTGGTGCGGGCGTGGCGGACCTGTTCGCCGCGATAGACCATGGCCCATTCGTGCAAGCCGTGGCAGGCGAGGATCGGCGCGCGGTCGCGGGTGGCGGCAAGCAGTTCGCGCAGCCAGTGAAGGCGGGCCGCTTCCTTGTCGGAGAGCAGGGCGCGGTCGGCAAGCACCGTGCCGTCCTGCTGCCGGTAAGGCGGCTTTTTCCAGCAGGCGGGGAGGGGAGCGGCCGCGACCAGGGCGGTGCCGGCGGGCGGGTGCCACTCCTCGAGCTTCGCGAAGGAGAAAGGGTAGTAGGTGAAGAGGAAATCCTCCACCGGGTGCGGCCGGTTCGCGCCGCGGCGCTTCCGGGCGGGGGCGGTCCAGCGTTCGGCCCGGGCACGATGCGCCGCGGACCGCGCTTGCCAGTCGCGGGCATCGAGCAAGGTGGCGGCGGTCGGAGCGGACATCGCGGCGGGAGGGAATCACGGTGCCGCGCGGTTTTCCAGCACGGGCTCGAGGATGGAAGACGGGGGCGGATTTGGAATCCGTGCCGCGTTGACGGGAGGCGCGGGCAGCCTGTAGCGTCCGCCGCATTCATGAAACGAAGCCCTGCATCGATCCGCCCCGGCGGCATTCTCCGCTGGTCCACCGTCTGCATCCTGGCGGGGACGGGTCTCACCGGTTGCGACCGCGGCTACGTGGCCACGCCGAAGGACGAACAGGTGGCGGCCACCCAGAAGCGGCTCGACGAACTCGACGCCGTGAAAGCGAAGCTGATGGCGGGCGAACTGCCGAACAACTTCCACCTGGAAGGCGTGGGCTACTACCACGCCGCCGCGCGCGACTTTTTCCCGGAGCGCTACGGTGCGACCGGCACGCAGGGTTGGTTTGTGAACGGCAAGTGGGAGGCTTATCCCGGCCCGGAAGCGGTGGCCGACAGCCGCCCGACGCCCGAGGCGCTGAAGAAGGTCGAGGCGGCGCTGGAAAAGGAGCAGCAGCTTCTTGCAAGCCAGCCGGCGGGATCGACGGGGTCGTCCCAGGGGCAGGGCCACGGCTTCGGCATGGGCAACGCGCTGATGATGTACTGGCTGCTTTCCGGCAACCGCGGCTTCTTCTCGCCCGGTGCCGGCTTCCGCCAGGCGAGCAGCCAGGCGCCGGGGTGGCAGGGATCGGTCGAAAGCCAGCGCAGCGCCGTGAACGCCCACGCCGCCGCCCATCCGGGCTACCGCCGGCTGGTGGAGCAGAGCCGTGCGAGCGGCACGAGCGTGCGGGCCGGCCAGTCGGTGCGCGGCGGCTTTGGAAACAGCCGTGGCAGCGGACGTCCCTCGATCGGCGGATGATGAAGTCCGCGATCCGACTTGAAACCCGCGCGCCCCGGCCGGGCTGGCAGGAGCGCGTCGAGTCCGCCGGCCTGATCTGGCACGGCGCGGGCGGCGAGCCCTACTGGACCTAGAACCGCAACCTGGTCTTCACTCTGGAGGCGGCCGAGGCGCTGGAGGATGCGGCCAACGAGCTGCATGCGATGTGCCTCGATGCCTGCAGCGAGATCGTCCGCCGCGGCTGGTGGGAGCGCCTTGCCATCCCGGAGTCCGCGATCGGCCTGGTGCAGACCTCGTGGCTGGCGGGCGATCCGGCGCTCTACGGCCGCTTCGACCTGGCGTGGGACGGCAGCGGCACGCCGAAGCTGCTCGAATACAACGCCGACACCCCGACGTCCCTGTTAGAGGCGGCGGTGATCCAGTGGCAGTGGCTGGAGGACGTGGCGCCGGAGAGCGACCAGCTCAACTCCCTGCACGAGGCCCTGGTGGAGCGCTGGAAGACCTTCGCGGAGCCGTCCGTCCATTTCGCCTGCGCCTGGGATCATCTCGAGGACCGCCAGACCATCGCCTATCTCGCCGAGACCGCGGAGCAGGCGGGGAAAAGCGTCGAGCTGCTCGACCTGTCGGAGATCGGGTTTTCCGAACAGGGCCGCTTCACCGATCCCGCGGAGCGTCCTATCGAGCGGCTCTTCAAGCTCTACCCCTGGGAGTGGATGGTGGAGGAGCCCTTCTTCGCCGAGATCGGCCAGGAGCGGTCGCGCTTCACCGAGCCGGCATGGAAGATGATGCTCTCCAACAAGGCGATCCTGCCGATCCTGTGGGAGTTGAATCCGGGGCATCCGCTGTTGTTGCCCGCCGCTTTCACCCGCGACGGGCTGGGGCCGGTCGAGCGCTGGGTCGAGAAGCCGTTTTTCGGCCGCGAGGGGGCGGGTGTCAGCCTTCATTCGCGCGGGCCTTTCCATTCCAGCGCGTCCGCCGCCGGCCCGGTCGTCTACCAGCAGCATGCGCCGCTGTTCCAAGCCGGCGGCCAGCACGTGGTGTGGGGCTTGTGGATGGTCGGCGACGAATGCCGCGGCCTGTCCGCCCGTGGCGACGCGTCCCCGGTGACCGGCAACCTCAGCCGCTTCCTGCCGCACCGGATCGAAGGGTGAGGGCGCTTGCAAAAAACCTCTTGCACCGCCCCGCGATCCGACTAGGGTGCCGCCCCGCACCGCAAGGTGCCTCACAATCGCGGGATGGAGCAGCCAGGTAGCTCGTCAGGCTCATAACCTGAAGGTCGTAGGTTCAAATCCTACTCCCGCCACCAATGAAGGCCACGGTTTGCACACCGTGGCCTTCGCCGTTTCAGGGAGAGGAAAAGAAGCAGGGGCGCGGTCTTCAGAGCGACCGCTTGATCGCATCGAACTGCTTCCGGAGCTTCGCGAGCTCCTTCTCCTTCGCTTCGATCTGCGAGTGAAGGCCCGCGAGCCTGGTCAAGGCACCGCCCAGGGATTTCTTCCCGCCGGCTGAGCGGGCCGGGGTGCCGGAAGATTTCTTCATCCAGCTGGAGATGGTCAGCATGGAAATCCCGAACTTCTTCGAGGCGGCGGTCTGGCCGCCGCGGCCCTTGCCGGCATTCACCTTCTCGACGTGCTCGATGACGCGGGCTTTCTCCTCCGCCGTGTACCGGCGGCCCTTCGCGCTTTTCCCTTTCTTTCGATTGGCCATGAGAAAAGCTAACACTAAGTGCCGGATCCGGGGAACTGTTAATTTCAACGGTGAACCGGAGATGTGCGGAGCGGCGGAAGCCGGCCGCGGACCCGTCGGTTCAACACCGGTTCATCCCGCCGCGTTGACCAGTCCGTTGAGGATCTCGAGCCCGCGCGCGATCTTGCCGAAGAAGGACGGCTGGTGGTTCACCACGATGAAGTTCGGGTGGCGCGACCAGGCCGCGCGGAGGCGGGCGTCGAGGGCGACGGCTTCCTCGATCGATTCGCGGCGCACCGGGTTGCCACCCTCGATGGCCATGCCGCCGACAGCCGCGCTTTCGAAGAAGATGACCGCATCGTAGCGCGCCAGTTCCGCCTCCGCGGTGGTGCCGAGATCGGCGTAGAAGGCCTCCGGCTCCCCCGGCCAGTAGGCGGCGCCATCGACGGTGCCGCGGTCGCAAAGCAGGATGCGGTCGGGATAGCGTGCCGCCTGGGTGTCTTCCAGGTTGCGCTGGACGTGATAGACGGCGCGTTGGGCCGCCTGCCGGGGGGCATCGCCCGGATATCGCGGGAAGCCGCCGGAGAAGATCATGGTGGCCGCCTCGGGGACGATCACCACGCGTTCCCCGATTTCCCGGCGGAAGAGGTCGGCGGCGGTGGTCTTGCCCCCGCCGGGTCCGCCGGTCAGCACGATGCGGCAGCGGTGGCGCGGGTCGCGGGGCGACGGGGAGGATGGCATTCCCGAGGGTCTATCCGATGGCTCTCGCGACTCAAGGCCGATCCGGCTGCGGCTCCGTTCCGGCAGTGCCGGCTTGCCGCGCGGGGGGAAGGCGGCTAGGCGTCGCCGGGTGATGAATCACCGCTGGATTCCCGCTTGTGCCGCCGTGCTGATGCTTTGCCACTGCGGAACGCCGTCGGCGCCGCAATGCCGGGTCCTGCCGCGGGCCTCGCGGGGCGACGCCGCCGCGCAGGTGAACGAGGCCAAGGCGGCGTGGTCGGGCGTCGGTGCCGCGGGCACGGCGGAGGAGAGGGCCGCGGCCCTGGCATCCTACAATGCCGCGGTGGCCAAGCTGGTGGACCGCTTGCGTTGCGGCCCGGGAAGCATTCATGACAAGGCCGCGGCGATGGGCACGGTGATCGACGAATCCCGCACGCTGGGCGTGGGCATCCGCCTTGCCGACATCGACGCGCTGATCCCGGCGGCGTCGGTGCCGACCGAATCGGTGGGAACGAGGCACCTTGTGGATGGCATCGGGGTTCCGGTGGTCGCGTGGAAGAAGACCGCGGAGGAAGGCCGGCCGCGCTGGGAGTTCGAGCCGCCGACCGGGGTGCCTCTGATGCTGACGGCGGTGTTGCGCTTTCCCGCCGGGCGTGCGCCGGAATGGGCCTTCCTTTATCCCGGCCGGGCGAAGCCGGTGGAGGTGGGCTCGCGCGAGGTGGCCCTGGCGGCCGACTGGTCGGCGCCGGCGGCCTTCTACTGGCACATGAGCGACCTCGACGACCTCGATCTGGCGAAGGTCTTCCTGCCGAGCCGCTTCACCGACGAGACACGGCTCTATGTCGCTTCCCCGTACGATCCCAAGCGCATCCCGGTGGTGCTCGTGCACGGCTTGAAATCCAGCCCGGGTGCCTACAAGAAGCTCTACAACGAGCTGAACCGCGAGCCGTGGTTCCGCGACAACTACCAGGTCTGGTTCTACAGCTACCCGACGGGGAACAACTGGACCTTCAGCGCGGCGCGCTTCCGCCAGGAGATGGCCCGGGCGGATGCCTTCGCGCGGAAGCAGGGACCGGTCGACCAATGGGAGCGCATGGTGATCGTCGGGCATTCGATGGGGGGGGTGATCTCCCACGCCTCGCTCAAGAAGCCGGGGGACGAACTCTACAAGGCGTTCCAGGAGCGTCCGATCGAGCAGCTGACCGAGAACAAGGAAACCCGCGAGGCGATCCGCCAGCTCACGATGTACGACGCGATGCCGCAGCCGGACCGGGTGATCTTCCTCGCCGCGCCGCACCGCGGGTCGCCGATGGCCGACCGCTTTTTCTCCGAATGGATGACCAACCTGATCCGCCTGCCCAAGCGGCTGACGGTGGATTTGGTCGACCTCACCCTGAACGATTTCGGCAGCCTGCTGACCACCGGCGAAAGTTCGTCGAAGGGCTGGTTCACGAGCGTCGGCTCGCTGTCGCCGTCGTATCCGGCCTACAAGGCGCTGGACCGGGTGCCCTTCCGCCAGGGGCTGAAGGTCCACTCGGTGATCGGCGACCGAGGGAAAGGCGACACGCCAAAAAGTTCGGACGGGATCGTGCCCTACTGGTCCTCGCACCTCGGCCCGGTCGAGAGCGAGGTCATCGTGCCCGCCGGCCACAGCGTGCAGAATTCGCCGGAATGCGCGGCCGAGGTGAAGCGGATCCTCAAGCTCCACCTGAACGGCGCAGGCCGGCCCACTCCTTGACCTGCGGACGGGACAGGAAGAACAGGGCGAGCGCGGGATAGATGCAAGAGATCAGAGGGGTGGCCACGGTGGAGACCGCGGTCATGGTCTTCATCATCCCCGCGAACTGGTCCGCGGCGCCGGGCGGCATGCCGGGGGCCATTCCCATCGCGTCGTCCATCATCCGCTGCATCGCCGGCAGCACGAAGGCGACGGTGATCACCAGCGAGAACAGCTTGGTGCCGATGGAGGTCCAGGCGTAGCGGTGCGACCATTGCACGCCGTCGGGCCGCGAGCGGACCAGCAGGATGCCGGAGTGGAGAAGCAGGCCCGCGAGCACCGCCAGAAAGACTCCCGACATGATGCTGACCCACTCCAGTTGGTTCATGTAGGCGGCCTGGGCTTTCATCTCCGGGCTGCCGGCATCGAAGAAGAGGGCGTTCACCCGGTTGGAAAAGAAGGCCCACAGGCTCATCAGCACCCCGAGGCCGGCGAGGACGAGGTGGAGGATGCCGAAGACGCGGACCGCGGCCGGTTCCAGCAAGCCTCCGGCAGGCATCGGGGGCGGTGCGGCGGAAGGCGCGGCGTAGGGAGAGAATTCGTTCATGGCCGGGCATCCATGAAAGGGATCCGGCCGAGGGCTGTCGATGCCGGACTGGGGCTCTTTGGGCATTGCCCCTTGCGGTGGCGGGACTAGTTTCGCCGCATGACCAGTTCCCCTCCGGTCGCCCTGACCATTGCCGGATCCGATTGCTCCGCCGGTGCCGGCTTGCAGGCGGACCTCAAGACCTTCCAGCACTTCGGGGTCTTCGGCCTCACGGCGGCGACCTGCGTGGTGGCGGAGACGCCGAAGGTCGTGCGCTCCGTCCACTCGGTGCCGCCGGCGATCCTGCAAGACCAGCTCCGGGTGCTGCTGGAAGCCTATCCGGTCGCCGCGATCAAGACCGGCATGCTGTTTTCCAAGGCCCACATCGTCGCCGTGACCGAGATCCTGCAGGAGTATCCGGGCATCCCGCTGGTGATCGATCCGGTGATGATCGCTTCGACCGGCGACCCGCTGCTGGAGGAGAACGCGGTCGCGGCTTACAAGGAGCGGCTGTTCCCGCTGGCGACCGTGATCACGCCGAATCTCGACGAGGCGGAAGTGCTGTGGGGTGCCGCGGCGCGGGACGAGGCGACGATTGAAAGAGCCGCGCGCGAGCTGTCGGCCCGGCATGGTTGCGCGGTGCTTTTGAAAGGCGGCCACCTCGGCGGGCCGGAGTGCGCCGACCTGCTGGTGGATCGCGACCTGCCGGCCTGGTTCCGCTCGCCGCGGATCGACACCGCCGCCTCGCACGGCACCGGCTGCACGCTTTCGGCGGCGATCGCGGCGCATCTGGCCCGGGGCAAAGACCTGCACGAGGCCGTGGCGGCGGCGAAGGACTATCTGAACCGCACCTTGGTGGAGTCGCTCGCCTGGGGCGACATCGCCATGCTGAATCAGGGGACGACGCTGGCGCGGTGAATCACGGCAGGCGGAAATCCCTGACCACCGCCATGTGCTGCATCATCTTGAGCCCGCTGTCGCCTTCCTGGACCGGCGGGACCTGATCCAGGGGCTCGAAGACCCGGGTGTCGAAGACCAGGCCGCCGTCGAACTCGATCCCGGCGAGCTTCACCGGGACCTCGAGCTTGTCGAGGGCAGGGGAGGCGAGCACCCAGTCGTAGGGCCGGTTGCGCGGCGAGTTGGTGTGGATGTTTCCCTGCCCGTCGTGCGGCGGTTCCTCCGGCACGATCACCGATTTCGCCAGCAGCGCGAAGCAGGGCTCGCCGGTGGTCCGGGTGTTGAGGTCGCCGCCTAACAGCAGCATCGCGCCGGCCGGGACGTTCTTGCGGATCGCCTCTAACAAGGCGGTCGCCTGCTTCGCCCGCGAGGTGGCGTTCTTCGAGTGGAAGTGGACGCTGACCGCCCACAGGTCGCGATCGCCCGGCAGGCGGATCCGCGCCCAGGCGAACTCGCGGTTGTCGAGGACGGGATCGTCCCAATGGCCGGAGGCGGCGATCGGGTGGCGGCTGATGATGCCGTTCGGGATGCCCTTCGTTTCCTCCCGCATGAAGTGGAAGTCCTTGCCGAAGGTCGCGTTCACCCACTGCCGGACGGGGATGCTGGTGTTGAATTCCTGGATCAGCACGAGGTCCGGCTCGAGGGCTTTCAGGATCCGCGCGCCGGCTCCCTCGGGGTTGCTGTGGTTGCCGTTGTCGGGAGAGTAGGTGGAGTGCCGGTCCGAGGTCAGGTTGGCGGCGACCACGCGGAGGGCGAGGGGCTCGGCCTTTGCGAGCGTGGCGAGGATCGCCAGCAGAATGATGCTCCGGAAATGCACGGCGGGGACCTTGGCGCTACTGGCGGGGATTGGGAGAAAAATCCCCAAGGCCCGAAGGACGTGAGTTGTACTGAACCGCGGACTTTAGTCCGCTCGAAATCCCAACCATCCAAGCGGACTGAAGTCCGCGGTCCAGTACACGGAAGGTCCTTCATGCCTTTCTTGGCACTTGGAACTTTTCACTTGGAACTTCACTCTCCCCCCATGCGCACCGCGGTTTACGCCGGTTCCTTCGACCCACCGACCAACGGTCACCTGTGGATGATCCAGCGCGGGCTGGAGTTGTTCGACCGGCTGATCGTCGCGCTCGGCAGCAATCCTTCCAAGAGCTACACCTTCACCGTGGCGGAGCGGCTGGAGCTGCTGCGCGCCTCGATTCCCTCCGCGGAGCGCCTGACGATCGCGCATTTCGACAACCGCTACCTGGTCCACTACGCCAAGGAGCAGGACGCGAAGTTCATCCTGCGCGGGATCCGCGGGCCGAACGACTACGAATACGAGCGCGTGATGCGCCACATCAACGCCGACCTCGCGCCGAGCATCACCACCACCTTCCTGATGCCGCCGCGGGACATCGCCGAAGTGTCGTCGAGCATGGTGATGGGCCTCGTCGGGCCGGTCGGCTGGGAAGACCAGGTCCGCCGCTACGTCCCGGCCCCGGTGTTCGAGGCGCTGGAGAAGCGCAGCCGTTAGAACTTTCGAACCCAACCATGCAAACCCTCGCCATCGCCCTCGGCTCGCTCGTCCTCTATCTGGTCGCCTACCACACCTACGGCCGCTGGCTGGCCCGCAAGATCTTCAAGCTGGATCCGGCCCGGATCGCGCCGTCGATCGAGCTGGAAGACGGCAGCGATTTCGTGCCGACCAGCAAGTCGGTGGTGTTCGGCCACCATTTCACCTCGATCGCCGGGACCGGGCCGATCGTCGGTCCGGCGCTCGCGGTGATGTGGGGCTGGGTGCCGGCGCTGCTGTGGGTGCTGTTCGGCTCGATCTTCATCGGCGCGGTCCACGACTTCGCCTCGCTGGTGATCTCGATGCGGAACCGCGGGCAAACGGTGGGCGACATCGCCGGCCGGGTGGTCGGGCCGCGGGCGAGGCTGCTGTTCCTGGGCATCCTCTTCCTCGCGCTGACCGTGGTGCTGGCGATCTTCGGGGTGGTGATCGCGAAGGTGTTCGCGATGTTCCCGTCGTCGATCCTGCCCTGCCTCGTGCAGATCCCGATGGCGATGGGGATCGGCGCGCTGCTGCACAAGAAGGGCGCGGGCATCGTGATCCCTTCGCTGGTGGTGCTCGTGCTGATGTATCTGAGCGTGTGGTTCGGCGACATCGGAATTCTCCATTCGATCAATGAATGGCTGTCCAAGCTGCCGCTCATCGTTTGGGTCGGCTTCCTGCTGCTTTACTCCTACGCGGCGTCGGTGATGCCGGTGTGGCTGCTGCTCCAGCCGCGCGATTACATCAATTCGCTGCAGCTTCTAAGCGCGCTGGGTCTGATCGTCGCCGGTCTGGTCGCCGCGGCGCTCATGGGCGGACCGGCGCTGGCGGACGGCTCGCAAGCGCCCCTGGAGATCATCGCGCCGGCCGTCGATACCGGCAAGGCGTCCACGCTGCCGCTGATGTTTCCGTTCCTCTTCATCACCATCGCCTGCGGGGCGATCTCGGGCTTCCACTGCCTGGTGTCTTCCGGGACCTCGTCGAAGCAGCTCAAGACCGAGACCGATGCGACCTTCGTCGGCTTCGGGTCGATGCTGACCGAGGGCTTCCTCGCGGTGATCGTCATCCTTGCCTGCGTCGCGGGGCTGAGCCTCGGGGTGAAAGGGCCGGACGGGAGCGTTCTAACAGGAGCCGCGGCCTGGGCTTCGAAGTATGCGAGCTGGTCGGTGGCGGAGAAAGGCGCGCTCGCCGCCTTTGTCGAGGGCGCGGGGAATTTCCTGCGGGCGCTGGGAATCAGCGCCGCCGCCGCGACCGCGCTGGTCGGCGTGCTGGTGGCCTCGTTCGCCGCGACGACCATGGACACCGCCTGCCGCCTGCAGCGCTACGTGATCGAGGAACTGGCGGCGACTTTCTTGAAGCACCGCGCCGTGACCGCGCCGCACACCGGGGTGAAAGTCACGGGCAATCCCCTGAGCTGGCTGAGCCATCGCCACGGTGCCACCTTGTTCGGCGTGACCATCGCCGCGATCCTCGCCGCGGCGCCGCGGCCGGGGGTGCCGTGGTCCTTCGAGACGGCGGGTCAGGGCGGTTTCATCCTGTGGCCGCTGTTCGGGGCGATGAACCAGTTGTTGGGAGGGCTCGCCTTCATCGTGATCCTGTTCTGGATGCGCCGCCGCCGCCTGCCGCTGTGGTTCGTGGCGATCCCGGCGGTCTTCATGCTGGTGCTGCCGGCCTACGCGCTGGGTTACCAGCTCTTCGTGCAGGCGCTGGGATCATCGACCTCGTGGCTGGCCGGCGGCGATTGGGTGTTGGCGTTCTTCGGCGTGGCGACGCTGGCGATCGAGGCCTGGATGATCATCGAGGCCGTGAAAGCCTGGCGCGGGTCGGACGGCGTGCTGGAGGCGCCGGCCGGGCCGTCTGCCGGAGGTGCCTGACCCAAATGCTTCTGGCCATCGGGGAGGGGCCGCGCTAGATCTTCCGGGTGAGGCTTTCGGCCATGGGACTGCGGGCGAAGTTCGCGCTGGCGCTGGCGATCGCGGCCTTGCTGCCGCTGGTGGCGGGATTCGTGGTGCTGCAGACCCTGGGGTTCCGCCACCTGCTGGCGACCAAGGGGCGGCTGCACGAGGCGGAGGCCGTGACGCTGGCCCGATCGCTGGACCACGCGGTGGAGTCCCAGGCCGGGCACCTGTGGAGCTGGATGGCGGCGGATCCCGCGGTGCCTGATTTTCTCGCCACTCCGCCCCCGGGGCGGATGGCCGACCTGGAGCCGGCGGCGGAGATCGAGAAGCGCTGGCGCGGCCTCGCACCGGGCGATCCGCTGCTGCGGGAGATCCTCGTGAATCCGGCCTCCGCAAGCCTCGGCCATTATGTCGAGCTGCATCCGCTTGCGGCGGAGATCCTGGTCGCGGACGGGACGGGGCGCGTGGTGGCATCGACCCTGAAGACGAGCGACTACGTGCAGTCGGACGAGGAGTGGTGGCAGGTCGGGTCCACCTTGCCGGAGGGCGGGATGTGGATGGACTCGCTGCATTTCGACGAGAGCGCCGATGTGTTTTCGCTGGATCTGGTGATTCCCTTGCACCGCGGCGGGCTTTTGACCGGCGTGGTCAAGGTGGTGCTGAACGTCTCGACCATGTTCCAGCGGCTGCGGCCGATGCCGGATGAAGACGGCGGGGCGCTCGAGATCCTGCTGCCGGACGGCGTGGTCCTGGCGCGGAAGGGAGAGTCCGGCTACGAGGCCACGGCCGGAAGGATGGATCCGGAAACCCTGCTGTGCATCCGGGTGGGTCGCGAGGGCTGGATGGTTTCCGGCAAGGGCACCGAGGGGGAGAGCATGACCGGCTTCGCGGCGATCCAATCGCCGGTGGTCGACCGCCAGCGCTTCGAGCCCGGCGGTTACGTGCTCTTTTCATCGCCGAAGTCGGCGGTGATGGCGCCGCTGCGCCGGCAGGTCCTGCTGGTCGGCGCGGCCGCGGGGCTGACCACCGGGCTCTGCGTTCTGGCCGGCTACGCCTTGGTCAGCCGCAAGATCCTGCGGCCGATCGCGGTGCTGGGTGAGGCGGCGCGGGCGCTGGCCGACACGGTCCGGCTGCGGAAGGAAAGCGGGTTGAGCGAGGAGGAGGCGGAAGTCCGGCGGCGGGTGGCGGAGGAGGACCTGGAGCAGATCCAGGCGATCTCGACCGGGGACGAGGTGGAGGATCTGGCGGCGGACTTCGGCGTGATGACGTCCCGGGTGATGCGCTACCACCGCGAGCTTGAGGCCGAGGTGGAAGCGAAGACCGCGGTGATCCGGGAGGACCTGGAGATGGCGCGGGAGTTCCAGAACGCCCTCATGCCGTCGGGCTACGCGGAGTTCCCGCCGGAGCGGGTGGCGGATCCGCTGCGGCTGGGCTTCGCGCATTTCTACCAGCCGGCGTCGACGGTCGGCGGGGATTTTTTCGACCTGATCGAGCTCGACGAGCACCGCACGGGCGTGCTCATCGCCGACGTCATGGGCCACGGCGCCCGGTCGGCGCTGGTCACCGCCATCCTCCGCGCGCTGGTGCGCAACCATGTCGGCTCCGCGGGCGATCCCGGCAAGTTCCTCGGTATTCTGAACCGGGAGCTGCACGAGGTGATCGAGCGCAGCCGGCAGACCCTTTTCGTCACCGCTTTCTTCATGGTGCTGGACACATTCGAAGGCCGGGTGGCCTGGGCCGCTGCCGGGCATCCGGCACCGCTGCGCGCCCGCCGGGGCACGGGCAACCCGCCGCAGCCCTTGTGGAGCGGGGCCCGCCGCCAGCTCGCGCTGGGGCTCACCGCGGAGGCTTCCTACGAGACCGCCGGCTCGCCGATCCGCTCGGGCGATGTCTTCCTGCTCTACACCGACGGGGTGGTCGAGGCGGAGAATCCGGCCGGGAAGGACTTCGGGCAGCAGCGGCTTTCCGCGGCCTTCGACGAGTCGCTCGACGGGCCGCTGGCGGCGATGCCGGCGAAGATCATCTGCGAGGTGGTGTCCTTCCAGAAGCGGCGGCATCACGACGACGACGTCTGCGTGGTCGCGGTGGAGGTTAGTCCGGGCAGCGCTTCCGGGAGCCGGCCGGGGACGGGTCTCCTGACAGGATCCCACCCAAGCGGTGCTTGACTTGCACGGCGTCCTCGGGCAGTCCCGCGCGATGGCCAAGCTTTCGATCCGCAACCTCGATGTCACCGGCAAGGAAGTCCTGATGCGCGTGGACTTCAACGTCCCGCTCAAGGACGGTGTCATCACCGACGACACCCGCATCCAGGGTGCGGTGCCCTCGATCAAGCACCTGCTCGCCGGCGGTGCCAGGCTGGTCCTCTGCTCGCACCTCGGTCGTCCGAAGGGCGGGGCGGACCCTCAGTTCACCCTGGCCCCGGCCGCCGCGATGCTCGGGGAAATCCTCGGCCAGGAGGTGAAGCTCGCCCCGGACTGCATCGGCGAGGAAGTCGCCGCCCTGCGCGCCGCCCTCCAGCCCGGCCAGGTGCTGCTGCTGGAAAACACCCGCTTTTATCCCGCCGAAGAGGCGAACGAGGCCGCCTTCGCCGAAGCCCTGGCCGGCAGCGCCGAGATCTACGTGAACGACGCCTTCGGCACCGCCCACCGCGCCCACGCCTCGACCGAGGGCGTGACGCATTTCGTCAAGCAGAGCGCCATGGGCTTCCTGATGGAGCGCGAGTTGGAATACCTCGACGCCAAGCTCGAGTCGCCCGAGCGCCCCTTCCTCGTGATCATGGGCGGTGCGAAAGTTTCCGACAAGATCCAGGTGATCTCCCGCCTGATGGAGAAGGCCGATGCCTTCCTGATCGGCGGCGCGATGGCCAACACCTTCCGCAAGGCGCAGGGCTACAAGACCGGCAACAGCCGCGTGGAAGCCGACAAGCTCGACCTGGCGCTCGAGATCCTGGCCACGGCCAAGGCCAAGGGCGTGCGCTTCCTGCTGCCGGCCGACACCCGCGTGACGCAGGAGTTCAAGGAAGGCGCCGAGACGAAGTGCACCGCCCCCTACGAGCAGGGCGGCGAGACGCCCGACGGCTGGGAGGGCATCGACATCGGCGACGTCGCGATCGGCGAGTTCGTCGCGGAGATCGCCAAGGCGAAGACCATCATCTGGAACGGCCCGATGGGCGTGTTCGAGATCGACAGCTTCGGCAAGGGCACCAAGGCGGTGGCCGAGGCCATGGCCGCCAGCAGCGCGGTGACCATCGTCGGCGGCGGCGACTCGGTGACCGCGGTGAACAAGTATGGTCTCGATGACGACATGACTTTCATCTCCACGGGCGGCGGCGCGTCGCTCGAACTGCTCGAAGGCAAGGTGCTGCCCGGCGTGGCCGCCCTTTCCGACGCCTGATTTGGCCCGATTCCCGCTGTCCACCCCGCACCCATCCGCATTGCCATGATCCGCAAACCGATCTTTGCCGCCAACTGGAAGATGAACAAGGGCCCCTCGGAGACCGAGGACTTCGCCCGCAGTTTCCTCTCGAAGATCCAGAACCGGACCTTCCCCTGCGATATCGTCATCGCCCCGCCTTTCGTCTCTCTGGCCAAGGCGGCGGAGATCCTCGGCAACGTCTCGAGCATCGCGCTGGCGGCGCAGAATTGCTCGCAGTTCGATTCCGGCGCCTACACCGGCGAGATCAGCGCGATGATGCTGAAGGAATTCTTCGTTCACTACGTGATCCTCGGCCACAGCGAGCGCCGCGCGATCTATCTGGAGACCGACGAGGTGATCAACGCGAAGGTCCGCAAGGCCCGCGAGCTGAACCTCAAGCCGATCTTCTGCATCGGCGAGACCCTCGAAGAGCGCGAGACCGGCCGCCTGGAGAAAGTCCTGCGCACCCAGGTGAGCAAGGGACTCCAGGGCTTGAGCGAGCGCGACTTGCTCGACACGGTCATCGCCTATGAACCCGTCTGGGCGATCGGCACCGGCGTCACCGCCACGGCGGCCCAGGCGCAGGAGGCGCACGCTTTCGTCCGGTCGCTGGTCGCGGAGCAATTCGGGGCCGACAGCGCGGCGAAGATCCGCATCCAGTACGGCGGGTCGGTGAAGCCAAGCAATGCCGCCGAACTGATGGCCTGCCCGGACATCGACGGCGCGCTTATCGGAGGTGCCTCGCTGGAGCCGCAGAGCTTCCTCGACATCATCCAGAACGGAGCTCCTTGAGCGAGGCGAACCGGGCGGAAACCTGCCGCCCGGGTTCCTTCGTTGCGACACGCGGCAAAATGCCGCCTGGCCGTCGCCATGTCGCTTTGAAAGCGACACTCCGATCCGAATTTCCCCCGCGACAGGCGGCGCGGCTTGGTGTTCACTCCGGCATCATGCGCTGGCTCCTTTTCCTGCTCCTCGCCCCCGCCGTCCAGGCCCAGGCCGATCCCTTCGCGGCGATCGATGCCAACAAGGACGGCAAGCTTTCCCGCAGCGAAGTCCCGGAACCTCTGCGGCCCCATTTCTCGATGGTCGACGGCAACGGCGACGGCTTCGTCTCGAAGGACGAATTCCTCCGGGTCGCCTCCGGCCAGGCCGGGAACAGCGGCACCACCGCGGCGAACGTCGAGCACCTCAAGAACATCGACTACGTGGGCGGCAACAACCCGCGGCAGAAGCTCGACCTGCTGCTGCCGAAGGACCGCGCCGGCAAGAAGCGGCCGATGGTGGTCTTCGTCCACGGCGGCGGCTGGATGTCGGGTAAGAAGGAGGACGGGCTCGACATCGTCCGGACGATCACCGCGACCGGCGACTACGCCGCGGCGACCATCAATTATCGCCTCACCCAGGAAGCCGTGTGGCCCGCCCAGATCCACGATTGCAAGGCGGCGATCCGCTTCCTTCGCGGCAAGGCGGACGAATACGGGATCGATCCCGACAAGATCGGCGTGATGGGGGCCTCGGCCGGCGGTCACCTCGTGGCCATGCTCGGCACCAGCGGCGGGATCGGTGACCTCGAAGGCAGCCTCGGCTCCTTCGTGAAGCAAAGCAGCCGCGTGCAGTGCGTGGTGAACTTCTTCGGCCCGGCGAATTTCCTGACCTTCTTCGGCAAAGAGGTCGCCATCGAGAAGCTCCGCCGCGACAACATGGCGGTCCGCCTGCTCGGCAAGGAAGCGGAAGAGATCAAGGCGAATGCCAAGGCCGCCTCGCCGGTGAACTGGATCACCAAGGACGACGCGCCCTTCTTCACCGCCCACGGCACGAAGGACACGCTAGTGCCCTTCACCCAGGCGGAAGAGCTTCACGGGGCCTTGGAAAAGTCCGGCGTGGAAAGCCACTTGATCGCGATGGAAGGCGCGGGGCACGGCTTCGTGAACCCGGAGCTCAACCGCCGGATCAAGCTGTTCCTCGACGAGCATCTTCGCGGGGTGGAAGGGGAAATCCCGTCGGACCCGATTCGGGTGCGTTGAAATCCGGGACGGATTCTCCACTTGTTGAACCCGGGCGGCTTCAGGCAATCTGCGAGCGTGAGTGAAGAAATCCTTTGGAAAGGCAGCCCGTCGCAGGTCCTCAACCTCGGCAAGTATGCGATCGCGCTGGGACTTGCGGTCGGGATCGGAGTGGGCGGCATGTTTTTTCAGCCGGCGTGGATCGCCCTGGTCCTGCCGCTCGGCTGGGCGCTGTGGATCTTCGTGGAGACCCGGGCGACCCGCCACGAGCTGACCACCGAGCGCATCCGGCTTTGCGCGGGGGTGTTCAACCAGCAGATGGACGACGTCGAGCTCTACCGGGTGAAGGACACCTCGATGGAGCGGCCGTTCTGGTATCGCGTCTTCGGGCTCTCCACGCTGATCATTGAAACGTCCGACCGCTCGCAGCCTCGCATCGAGATCAAGGCCGTACACCGCGGCGACGAGTTGCGTGAGACCCTGCGCAAGCAGGTCGAGTTCTGGCGGGACAAGAAGCGCGTCCGCGAGGTGGATTTCGAGGACGGCATGGTGGCGGATGCCGGCGACGAGAGCGCGGCTCCGGACACGATGGTGTGAGCGGCTGAACTTTGCCTTTGAACGCAAATCCCGCGTGCCATTCCGGCGGGGTTCCGTTTTGCTCCCGGCATGACCGAATTCCCCGGACGCACGCCGCACACGCCGATCGCCGTCAACATCGAGATGTGGTTTGAAGGCTCCTTCGTGGAGCGGATCGAGCAGGCCGCGGCACTGGGCTTTCCGGCGATCGAGCTGTGGACCTGGCGCGACAAGGACCTCGTGGCTGGAGCAGCGGCCTTGAACAAGCACGGCATGATCGCCACCCAGTTCACCGCCTGGGGTTTCGGCAAGCAGATCAACGATCCGGCTTTTCCGGTGGAAGACTTCGTCGCGGAAATCACCGCCGCCTGCGAAGGCGCGGAGATCCTGCCGGGCTGCGAGCGCTTCTGCGTGGTGGCCGGCGACAACATCGACGGGCTGACCAAGGAGCAGATGCACGCCTCGGTCATCGCCAAGCTGCGCGCCGCGGTGCCGGTGCTGGAGGCGCATCGCAAGATGGTCATCCTGGAGCCGATGAATCCCTACAATCACCCCGGCCATTGCCTTTACGGCAGCGCCGACGGGATCGCGATCTGCAAGGCGGTGGACTCGCCGTGGGTCCGGCTGAACTGGGACCTCTTCCACATGCAGCGCTTCGAGGGCAACCTGCTCGACAACCTCGAGCGGCACCGAGAATGGATCGGCTACGTCCAGTTCGCCGATTCCCCGGCACGGCACGAGCCGGGAACGGGCGAGATCCGTTTCAGCGAGGTGTTCCGCAAGGTCCGGGAGCTGGGACTACCGCTTCCTCTGGGTGCCGAGTGCATCCCGCAGGAAAGCGACGCCCGCCGCGCCGCGGAGCGGCTTCACGAGGCGGATGCCGCGTCGAAGTAACACAACTTTGAAAGTTGTGGGCGTGGTGCGGCCCGCTGACCGGCTCGGTCACGAGGCTCTTCCAAGCGGCCGTCCCCTTTCGCAACCTGCAAGGTTGCGCTACTTCTTCTCCACCTTCGGCTCTTCCTTGGCCGGAGCGGGAGCGGCCGCGGCAGGAACGAACTTCAGGGCCACGCCGTTGATGCAGTAGCGCTTGTCGGTCGGGGTGTCGAAGCCTTCGCCCTTGAAAACGTGCCCGAGGTGGCCGTCGCACTTGGCGCAGAGGACCTCGGTGCGGACCATGCCGCCGGAGAAATCGTCGCGGGTGACGACGTTCTTCGCCTTGGACGGGTCGTAGAACGAGGGCCAGCCGCAGCCGCTGTCGAATTTCTCCTTCGAGGTGAAAAGTTCGGCGTTGCAGCCGCCGCAGTAGTAGGTGCCTTCGCCCTGGTGCTTGAACTCCTTGTAAACCTCGCCGTGGGCCCGCTCGGTCCCGGCCTGGCGGAGGATGCGGTACTGCTCCGGGGTCAGGATCTTCTTCCACTCCTGGTCGGTCTTCTCGACCTTTGCGGTCGGCTGTTCCGGGGCTTTGTCGGCGGTTTCCATGACGGTTTTCTTTTTCTCCTCGGCGCTGCAGGCGCACAGCGTCAGGGCGGCGGCGAGCATCAGGGCGGCTTTCATCGGGGAAGATCTACGCATGGACGGCAGAGGATGCAAGGAGCGGGGTATTCCGCGAGGTTTTGGTTTCCCGAAGGGCGGGCCGGGTGTTGGATGCCGCCATGTCCGATTCCATCGCCGATCTCACCGCCCGCATCCGGACCTTCGTGGCCGCCCGCGACTGGGAGCAATTCCACAATCCCAAGGACATGGCGGTGGCGATCGCGGCGGAGGCGGGGGAGTTGATGCAGCATTTCGTCTGGCAGCAGCCCGGCCAGATCGAGAAGCGGGCGGCGGAGAAGCGCGAGGAGATCGCGTCGGAGATCGCGGACGTGGCTATTCTGCTGTTCGAGATGGCGGACCTGCTCGGGATGAAGCTCGGCGAGGTGATGGAGGCGAAGCTCGCCCGGAACGAGGAGCGCTATCCGGCGGAGAAGTCGCGCGGGAACAATCTGAAATACAATGAGCTTTGATCGCGCCTTGACCGCCGGTCCGGGCTTGGGGAGCTTCTGTCCGAAATCCCGCAACGACCATGAAGCCACTTTTCCCATTCCTGTCCTGTGCCGCCGCGATCGCCCTGACCGCCTGTGATTCCAAGTCGGGCACCGCGGGAGCGGAGTCCTCCGCCGCATCGAAGCCCGGCGGGAGCGCTGCCGCTTCGAGCGAGGCCGGAGCCGAGGGCGGCGAATCGATGCCAGGTAAAAGCGGTCCGCGCGATCCCTCCGCCAAGCCGGAGGTGATCACCACCGCCAGCGGATTGAAATACACCGTGCTCCAGAAAGGCACCGGCACCGTGCATCCGAAGGCCACCGACAACGTGACCGTCCACTACCACGGCACCTTGCTCAACGGCACCGTCTTCGACAGCTCGGTCGACCGAGGCCAGCCGGCGACCTTTCCTCTGAACCGCGTGATCCCCGGCTGGACCGAGGGCGTGCAGCTCATGAAGGTGGGCGACAAGTTCAAGTTCGAGATCCCCGCGCCGCTGGCCTATGGCGGCGGCAGCCCGAGCCCCGCGATCCCGCCGAACAGCACGCTGGTGTTCGAGGTGGAGCTGCTGGGGATCAACTGAGGCTCCCTATCTCCGGTGGGCGGGCGGTTTGACGGATCGCTCGCCTTGCAGGGCGAGGCGGATCTTGCGGATCATGGACAGGTCGCCTTGGTCGCGGGCTTGGTCCAAGGTGTGGGCGGTCGGTTTCGCGCCGCGGGCCAGCAGCAGTTCGACGGCTTCCGTCCTGCCGAAAAAGACGGCCGTGTCCAAGGGTGTGGAGCGGTCGTGGCGGGTGGCGTTCGGATCCGCGCCGTGGTCGAGCAGCAGGTGGATCTTGACGACGTTGCCATCCCTGGCGGCTGCGTGGAGAGGCTGTTCACCAAGCTGCCGTGAGACGGCATCGGCCTTGGCTCCCTTTTCCAGCAAGAGCCGGATGACGGATTCGCCACCGGCGAGGTGGAGGGGAGTTTCGCCGTCACGGGTCGGGGCGTTCACCGGGGCTCCCTTTCGGAGCAGAAGGGCGGCGATCGCGAGCGCGTCGGGCGACTCGCTTCGCGCGGCGGCGAAGTGCAGGGCTTGCCAGCCGTTGCGATAGTAGTCCTCCGGGTCGGCGATCCGGGCATCGACGGGCGAGCCGCGGCTGACGAGATAGCTTGCGATCTCCAAGTTCCCATCGCGGGCCGCATCGTGAAGCGGGCGGCCGCCGCGTTGGTCGCGGGCCAGCGGGTCGGCACCGTGTCGGACCAGGAGTTTGACAAGTTCGAGGCCCCGCGTCGCGGCCCGGTGGATCGGTTGGGTGCCATCGCAGTCGCGGGCGGAGACTTTGGCACCGCTGTCGATCAAGAGCTTTGCGATGGTGGGATCCGAGGTTTCGAAGAGCGGGGTCGCGCCCTCGGAATCACGGGCGTCCGGGCTGGCACCGCGGTCGAGCAGGAGCTTGACCATGGCGAGGTGGCCGCGGCGCGCGGCGAGGTGGATGGCCTGCTCGGACGGCGGGATGCCTTCCCATTCTTCCTGCGGTGTAGGGATCTGGAGGGATGCCGGGAGGCCCTTGTCAAGGAATCGCCGGACCGCGGGCAGATCGTTGGCATCAACCGCCTTTTCGAAGTCCCGGAACGGATGGCGCGAGGCGATGCGGAGGTTGGTCTCGTATTCGTTCTGAAGCTTGTCGAAATCGACTTCCCCGCGTGCGGAGGGTGCTCCGCAGAGGAGCAAGGCCATCAGCAGCGGGACGATTGGCTTCATGGCTCACGAGAACCATTTCACGCCCGCGGCGAAGATCGGCTGATGCTTTTCGCCGGGGATGTTTTTGGCGACGCGGGTGCCGCTGCGCTCGGTGTGGCCCATCTTGCCGAAGACCCGGCCGCAGGGGCTGGTGATGCCTTCGATGGCGAACAGCGAGCCGTTCGGATTGATGGCGATGTCCATCGAGGGCGCGCCGCTGGCGTCGACATACTGCGTGGCGATCTGGCCCTTGCGCGCGAGCTCGGCGATGACTTCCGGGCTGGCGTGGAACTTGCCTTCGCCGTGCGACAGCGGGATGGCGTGGAGGTCGCCGGGTTGGCAGAGGGAAAGCCAGGGCGACGAATTGCTGACGACCTTGGTGGTGGCGTAGCAGGAGATGTGGCGGCCGATGTCGTTGTGGACAAGGGTGGGGGCTCCGGCGGTGGGTTCGCGGATCTCGCCGTAGGGGACGAGGCCGGTCTTGATGAGGGCCTGGAAGCCGTTGCAGATGCCGAGGACGAGGCCGTCGCGGTTCTTCAGCAGGTCCATGATGGCATCGGCCACCCGCGGGTTGCGGATGACGGTGGCGATGAATTTGGCGGAGCCGTCGGGCTCGTCGCCGGCGCTGAAACCACCCGGGAACATCAGGATCTGCGACTGGCGGATCTGCCGCGCGAAGGCTTCGAGCGATTCCTCGATGTGGCGGGCGGTGAGATTGCGGAAGACCAGGATCTCCGCGTCCGCCCCGGCCTCGCGGAAGGCTTTGGCGGAGTCGTATTCGCTGTTGGTGCCGGGGAAGGCGGGGATGAGGACCTTCGGTCTGGATATGGTGGATGGTAGATGGGAGATGGTGGATGTCGGGCGCTCCGCGCGGGGCAATTCCAGATCTGACATCTGTGATCTACCATCTGCCATCTCCGCCTTCGTCGGATAAACCGGCTCGAGCGTGCCTTCCCAGGCGGCTTGGAGGTCGCTGAGCGCGTGGCTTTCGCCGGCGAAGGCGAGGACGGGCTCGGCGGTGGTGTGGCCGAGGAGGGTGGCGTTGAGCGATGCGGGGAGCTCGACGTCGTGTTCGAGGAGGAAGGAGAAGTAGCGCTCGGTGGACCATTCGGGCCGGCTGAAGCCGGCGGTCCCGGTGAAGCCGATGGCGTTGCCGAAGGCGGAGGTGGCGAGGGCGTGGACAAGGCCGCCGGAGCCGAGGGCCTTCATCGAGAGGAGCTGGCCGGCGGCGTTGAGCTGGTGGAGAGCGGCGGCGGTTTGCTTGAGCTTGGCGAAGTCGGGGAGCTGGTCGGCGTCGCGCGGGACGGTGACAAGCGAGACCTTGCTGCCGGCTTTCTTGAACTCCGGGCTGAGGGCGAGGCTGGCCTGGCCGGGGGCGAGGGCGAAGGAGACGAGGGTCGGCGGGACGTCGAGGTCGTTGAAGGAGCCGGACATCGAGTCCTTGCCGCCGATCGCGGCGAGGCGGAGTTCGTGCTGGACGTGGAAGGCTCCTAACAGCGCCGCGAAGGGCAGGCCCCAGCGGGCGGGGTCGTTGCCGAGTTTCGGGAAGTATTCCTGGAGGGTCAGCCGGATGTCGGACAGGCGCGCGCCGGCGGCGACGGCCTTGCAGACGGACTCGGTGACCGCGTAGGCCGCGCCGTGGAAGGGCGACCAGGAGGAGATGCGGGGATTGAAGCCCCAGCTCATGTAGGTGCAGACGTCGGTGTCGCCTTCGAGCAGCGGGAGCTTGGCGACCATCGCGTCGGGCGGGGTGAGCTGCTGCTTGCCGCCGAAGGGCCAGAGGACGGTGCCGGCGCCGACCGAGCCGTCGAAGCGGTGGCCGAGACCTTTTTGCGAGCAGTGGTTGAGTTCGCTGAGGAGCGAGATTGCCGATTCAGGATTTTCGATTGCCGATTGGAAGGCGCCCGTGGGAGCGGCGACGTGGACCTTGGCGGTCTGTTGGACGCCGTTGGTGTCGAGGAAGGCGCGGGAGAGGTCGACGATGGTCTTGCCGCGCCACTTCATCCGCAGGCGGCCGCTGTCGGTGACGTTGGCGACGTGGACGCACTCGAGGTTCTCCTTGTCGGACTCGGCGATGAAGTAGGCGGCATCGGCGGGGTCGATGCAGACGGCCATGCGCTCCTGGGATTCGGAAATCGCGAGCTCGGTGCCGTCGAGGCCGTCGTATTTCTTCGGCACGGCATCGAGGTCGATGTCGAGGGAGGGCGCGATCTCGCCGATCGCGACCGACACGCCGCCGGCTCCGAAGTCGTTGCAGATTTTGATCTTCCGGGTGAGTTCCGGATTGCGGAACAGGCGCTGGATCTTCCGCTCGGTCGGGGCGTCGCCTTTCTGGACTTCGGCCGAGTTTTCGAGGGCGGTGTCGGTGTGTTCTTTCGACGATCCGGTGGCGCCGCCGACGCCGTCGCGGCCGGTGCGGCCGCCGATGAGGAGGATGACATCGCCGGGCGAAGGCGAGCCGCGGAAGACCTGCGAGCGCGGCGCCGCGGCGACCACGGCGCCGATTTCGAGGCGCTTGGCGACGTAGCCGGCGTGATAGACTTCCGCGACCTGGCCGGTGGCGAGTCCGATCTGGTTGCCGTAGGACGAGTAGCCGGCGGCGGCGACCTGGCAGATTTTTTTCTGCGGGAGCTTGCCGGGCAGGGTCTCGGAGAAAGGTGTCAGAGGATTGCCGGCACCGGTGACGCGCATCGCCTGATAGACGTAGGAGCGGCCGGAGAGCGGATCGCGGATGCAGCCGCCGAGGCAGGTCGCCGCGCCGCCGAAGGGCTCGATCTCGGTCGGGTGGTTGTGGGTCTCGTTCTTGAACATCACGAGCCACTCTTCCGAGGAAGTTGATGGTTGATGGTTGATGGTTGATGGTTTGGAGACCGGGACTTGGACGACGATTGAGGCGGCGTTGACTTCTTCGGAGACTTCGAGGTTGTCGAGTTCGCCGCTGGCCTTGAGCTCGCGCATGCCGATGAGGGCGATGTCCATCAGGGTGACCGGCTTTTCCTGGCGGCCGAGTTGCTCGCGGGTGGCGAGGTAGGTTTGCCAGGCTCGTTCGATCGGGGCGGTGCCTTCGGCGAAGGTGACGTCGTCGATCTTGGTGAGGAAGGTGGTGTGGCGGCAGTGGTCGGACCAGTAGGTGTCGAGCATCCGGATCTCGGTGATGCTCGGGTCGCGCTTCTCCTCGTCGCGGAAGTAGGTCTGGCAGAAAGCGACGTCCTCCGCGGACATCGCGAGGCCGAAATCGGCGCGGACGGCGGCGGGGTCGCGGGTGGTGAAGCCTTCGAGGATGGCGACGTCGGCCGGGGCGTGGATGTTCGGCTGGAGCGAGTCCGGCAGGTCCATGCGGGCCTCGTGAGAGTCCACGGCGTTGATGACGTAGCCCTTGATGCGGACGAGGTCGTCGGGGGAAAGGTTGCCGGCGAGGACGATGACCTTGGCGGAGGCGACGAGCGGGCGTTCCTTGCCGGTGAGGATCTGGACGCATTGGGCGGCGGAGTCGGCGCGCTGGTCGAACTGGCCGGGGAGGTATTCGACGGCGAAGGCGGTCTCGTTTTCAGCGAGGGAGAGGGTGGGGGAGGTCAGGTCGACCTGGGGCTCGGAGAGGATCTGGCGGACGGCCTGGGCGAATTCGGCGTCGCTGAGGCCGTCGATGTCGTAGCGCTGGACGATGCGGACGGCTTCGAGGCCGGGGAGCCCGAGCGATTCGCGCAGGTCGTGGAGGAGGTGGCGGGCTTCTCCGTTAAACTCGGGCTTCTTTTCGACGAAAATGCGGTTCATGGGCGGCAGGGACCTGCGGGAGCGGTCGATGCTAGTCGCCGGTCCGGGGAGGGCAAGCCGGGTGATTCGCGAATCCGACGCTTCCGCCGAAGGGTGGGGGAGGAAACAGGGATCGGCTGCAATTCCGTGGGGCGGTCGCGTTGAAGACCCGTGGCAATGCCCTTCTTTCCCCATTTGCCTGCTTTCCCGGTCGGAGTTCTCCGACCAGGAAGAGCCGAAACGAAGGGCGGCGCTGGCATCGCCGCTGCTGTCAGTTTCGTCCCCGCGGCGGGCTTTCCCGCAAACCCAGTCCTCCGGATGTGTCGATTTCTTCACCTGCGGGGTATTTGCTTTGCCCCGCAATCCACGCGGGGGAGCCTGTTAGCGATGTCCCTTTCCCGCATCCTCGCCGCGCTGGCGTTGTTCGCCGTTTCGCCTGCCGAAGCGGATGAAAGTGCGGCGCGGGAAGGCGGGGAAATCATTCTCACCGAGAACGAGGTCGACCGCAGCGCGGCGTCGTCGAAGTGGACCAAGGCGGCGGTCGGCGACGCGGTGAAGTGGCAGGAACAGGTCCGCACCGGCGAACTGAGCCGCGCGGGGATCGAGCTGTCGACCGGCGGCGTGCTGCGGATGAGCGAGCTGACCAGCCTGCGCCTCCAGGCACCGCCGGCGGGTCAGGCGGGCGGCCGGAGCAAGATCGATTTCGGCAAGGGCGTCGCCTACTTTTTCAGCCGCTCGGAGGCGGAGGCGGACATCAAGACGCCGACCGCGAGCCTGAACATCCGCGGCACGGAATTCGTGCTGGAGGTCGAGGGCGGGAAGACGGTGGTCACGATGATCGACGGCGAGGTCGGGCTGTCGAACGGGTTCGGCGCGATCGATTTGGCGAGCGGCGAGCAAGGGATCGCGGAAGCGGGAAAGCCGCCGCGCAAGACGGCGGTGCTCGATGCCTCGGAGGATATTCAGTGGTTCCTCTACTATCCGGGCATCGCGGATCCGGCGGGCTTCGACGGGCTGGGTGCGGATTTCGCGGCGTCGCGGAAAGCCTATGCGGAGGGCGATCTACTACGCGCGCTGGAGTTGCTGCCGGCGGCGGGGAATGCGGATGAGCATCGCTTTGCCGCGGCGGTCAAGCTCGGGAGCGGACGGATCGACGAGGTGGAAGCGGAGCTGCGGCAGGCGGGTGGCGGGCCGATGACCGATTCCTTGCGGCTCTTGATCGAAGTGGTGCGCAAGCCAGCCGCGGAGATGGCGGATGTCGATGCGCCTGCAACGCCTGAAGGGCGGATGGCGTTGTCGTATGCGCGGCAATCGCGCGGCGATTTGGAAGGCGCGTTGGCGGCGGCGATGGAAGCGGTGGCCGCGTCGCCGGACTTCGGGCTCGGCTGGGCGCGGGTGGCGGAGCTGGAGTTCAGTTTCGGGCGGAACGAGGAAGCGATCGCAACGGTCGACAAGGCGCTGGCGATTTCCCCGAGGAACGCGCAGGCGATTTCGCTGAAGGGCTACCTGGAACTGGGGCGGAACCGCATCCCCGAGGCGCGGAGGTTTTTCGCGGAGGCCATCGCCATCGATCCCGCGCTCGGCAACGCGTGGCTGGGGCAGGGGCTGGCGAACTTTCAGTTGCGGGACCGCGAGGAAGGTCTGCGGTCGATCACCATCGCCGCCGCGGTGGAGCCGAACCGCGCTTTCCTTCGCAGCTATCTCGGCAAGGCCTTCGCGGAGTCGGATAAGGACGGCCGCGCGGCGCACGAACTCGGTCTGGCGCGTCGGCTCGATCCCGGCGACCCGACGCCTCTGCTCTATCAGGCGCTGCTCGACCAGCGTGGCAATGCCTACAACAAGGGCATCGCGAACCTGGAGGAATCGATCGCGCTGAACGACAACCGCTCGATCTACCGTTCCGGCTTCCTGCTCGACAAGGATCGTGCCGTGCGCGAGGCGAACCTGGCGGCGCTTTACGAGAACGCCGGCATGACCGAGGTCAGCCTGGAGGAAGCACGGCGCTCGGTGGTGAGCGATTACCTCAATCCCTCGGCTCACCTCTTCCTTTCTAACAGCGTCAACGCCCTGCGCGACCCGCGGCGGGTCGAGCTGCGGCAGGAGACGCCGTGGTTCAACGAACTCCTGCTCGCCAACCTGCTCTCGCCGGCCGGCACTGCCTTGCTGCCGCAGAACGTCTCGCAGCAGGAATACGCCGCGCTCTTCGACACGAAGCAGTTCGGCTTCAGCAACCGCACGAAAGTCCGCGGCGACGGCGAATTCCTTTCCTCCGGCACGGCCATGGCGCGCACCGAGCGGACCAGCGTGGCGCTCGACTACGACATCTTCACCGCCGACGGCTATCGCCCGAACCAGGACAGCGAGCGCTACACCGCTTACTTTCAGGTGAAGCACGCGCTCACCGCGAAGGACAGCATTTATCTCAACCTCAAGTTCGAGGAGCTGGAAAGCGGCGACCTGCGGCAGCTCTACGATCCCACAACCTTCGATCCCGATTTCCGCGGCGAGCAAACGCAGGCGCCGGTGACGATCGTCGGCTACCAGCACGAGTGGTCGCCGGAAAGTCGCACGCTGATGCTCGGCGGGGCTTTGAGAGACAAGCTGAGCGTCCGCGATCCGTCGGGAAGCGTGCTGGCGATGCTGGTCGATCCCGCCGTGCCCGACCTCCAGGCTCCGGTGGCCTTCAATGCGGATGTGCTGCAGGAGCGGGAAACAGAGGTCTATTTCGGTGAGGTGCAGCAGATCTGGAGCGACGGGCGGCAGACGCTGCTGGCCGGCGCGCGCTTCGACACCGGTAGCTTCCCGACCGTCAACACTCTGGTGAACCAAGGGATCGGCGGGGTCTTGCCGAGCGATCCCTTCGTTCTCACCGCCGATCCCGACTACGATCGCTGGGTGGCCTATGTCTACTACTCCCGCGAGTTGTGGCACGGCTTCTGGGCGACGGCCGGCCTCGCGTATGACTGGCAGGAGTATCCGCTGAACAGCAGCGTGCCTCCGGCATCGGATGCGCGGGAGGAAAGCTCCGAGTGGCTGCCGAAAGCGGGGTTCGTTTGGACTCCGGCGGACACGCTCACGCTGCGGCTGGGCTATGCGCGATCGCAGGCCGGCGCGACTTTCGACGAGAGCGTGCGGCTGGAGCCGACGCAGGTCGCGGGCTTCACCCAATCGTTCCGCACGCTGATCAACGAATCGCTGGTCGGCGGACTATCCGCACCGCTGTTCGACATCGGCGGGGCGAGCATTTCCTACAAGCTGCCGACCGACACCTATCTCGGCGCGGAAGGATTCGTCCGCACCGCGAGCGCGACGAAAGGCGTCGGCGTGCTGGCGGTGGACACCGGGACCTTCCTCTACGACGGCAGCTTCCAGCTCCGCGAGGAACTCGACTACGAGGAATGGGGTGGGTCCGCCTACGTGAACCAGCTTCTCGGCGATGCGTGGGCGCTCGGCGCACGCTACACTTACACCAGCGCGGACCTCGACCGCGGCTTCCCGGAACTGGCGGCGGACGCCGTTGCGGGCTTTTCGTCCGCCGAGTCGTCGGATCTGCATCAAGCGGAGAGTTATCTGATCTGGAACCACACGAGCGGTTGGTTCAGCCGCTTGAACGCCCGCTTCTTCTCGCAGGACAACTCCGGCTACACGCCCGCCCGGCCCGGTGATTCGTGGACACAACTGGATTTCTCGGTCGGCAAGCGCTTCCTCGACAACCGCGGATCGCTCGAGTTCGGCGTGCTGAACCTCACCGGCGACGACTACCGCTTCAATCCGCTGCTCACCCTTCCCGAATCTCCCCGCGAACGCGTCTTCTTCATGGAGATGCGCATCGACCTTTGAGTGACCCGTTTCGAAACCCATTCTTACCCACGCCGCACCATGAAACACCTCGGCATCCTCCTCTTTCTCTTCATGGCGATCGCCATCCCGGAGGTCCGCGCCGCGGACCCCGTCGCCCATGCCGGGCCGGACGTGACCATCGCCGACACCAACAACGATGGCTTTGTCACCTTTTCCCTCAACGGCACTGCTTCAAGCGACCCGGATGGCAACATCACATCATACGCCTGGACCTGGTCCGGCGGCAGTGCCAGCGGCGTCACGCCCGAGGTCGTCTTTCCGGTGTCGAACTCGCCCGTCACCGTCACCCTCACGGTGACCGATGCGACCAGTGGCAGTTCCGTGGACACCTTGACGGTCGCGGCCTTCACCCAGCAGGCCGGGCTGTTCACCGACTTCAAGAAGGCGACCTACTCGGGGATCAGCACGGAATTCAGCCCGTATGATTCGCGGGTCATCGGAAGCTTGCGGGGAGACACGCTGGTCATCGATCCGAAGGGGTCGGGCGTCCCGGAGGTCTATCGCTTCAGCGCCGGGAGCTGGACGCCTTCGCCCTTCACCGCCAGTGTGGCCGACATACGGGCCATCGATGCGGACACGCTGCTGAGTGGAAACATCGCTTCGGGGAATGCCTTCACCGCCCATCGTTTTGTTTCCGGCAATTGGGTCGCCAGCTCCCAAAGCGTTTCCATCCCGCCGCCCGGCCGTCGTATTCAGGACAATGCCTATGAAGCGGCGGCCGTCGCCAGCTCGGACTCGTTTGATGATACCTACTTCAACAACGCCGGCCGGGCCTTCGTCTATGACTGGTCCGGCAACACCTGGACGCACACCGAGCTGCTGCCGCCGGAAGGCTTCAGTTCCGGCAAACGCTGGGGCGAGGGCATCGATACCGACGGCACGACCACCGCGGTGACCGACGGGTCCGGCTCATCGGCCGTTCCCAATCTCAAGATCTTCAAGAAGACGGGAACCTGGACCCATCAGGTTTCGCTTGCCCCGCCCGTCGAACCCGGCGGATTCCCGCAGTCCTACTACAGCGGCATCGTCGCGGTGGGCAACGGCGTGGTGGTCGTCCAGCGAGAGTCGCCCTACGCCCTGTTCGTCATCGAGTTCAACGGGTCGGGCTGGGTTCAAACCAAGTTGCCCATCTCGCCCTTGATCCCGTTCGGCGGCTACTTCGGCCTGGAGATGGATGACGACGGGCAATCCTTCGTCGCCTACGATCAATCCGGCCGTTTCATCCTCTATCAGAAGGATGCCATCTCCGCGAACTGGTCCACCGCGACGGTCACCCAGCGCCAACTCCCGATCACCGGCATGTTCGGTGGCAACCGGCTCCTCTGCACCGAGTTCTCCGGCGGCAAGATCGTGCTCTCGGACTCCGTGAACGGCGTCGTCCGCATTCTTGATAAGAACGCGCCCTTCGACACCACCAACGCCGAGCCCATCGCCAACGCCGGTGCGGACATCTCCACCACCAGCTTCGATGGCAATCCGGTGCGGCTGTTCCTCAACGGCGGACTGAGCTCCGACGCCAGCGCCAACGAAACCCTCACCGCGGTCTGGTCGTGGACCGGCGGCACGGCCACTGGCCTGCAGACTTTCGCCATGATTCCTGCGAGCGTCACCACCATCACGCTCACGGTGACCGATAGCAAAGCCGCGATCTCCCGGGATACGCTCAACACCAACATCAAAAGGCCGCCGGTGATCGATCCAGGGACCAGCATGGCCGTCGCGGATTCCGATGGCGACGGGCTCATCCGATTGCGGGTGAATCCGATCATCGTTTCGCAGAGCCATCCCATCGTTTCGTGGAACTGGCGCTGGCCGGGAGGGACTTTCAGCGGTCAATCGGGCGTGCTCACCCTCGGGCCGGATGCCGATGGCAAACCGATCACCCTGGAAGTCATCGACTCCGCGGGGTTGCTGAGCACCACCAGTTTCACCTTCGATCTGCTCAAGCCCGATCCCGCCCCGGACATCGTCGAGCCGGTGGACGGGGTATCGCTCGACCGCTACGGGTGGGCCGTGGGGATCCACGAAGGGGTCTCTCTCACCGGGGCACCGTTCAAGACCAGCAACGGCACATACTTCGCGGAGAACATCAACGACGAGTGGCTCCAGTATTCCTTTGCTTCGTCCGACAAGCGGGGACAAGCGGTGCTGATCGATGGGGAATTCGCCTTCGTCGGCGCGGGGTTTCAATCCACCGGTGCGGTGGTCGTTTACAAGAACGTCGGCGGTTCATGGGTCGTCTCGCAGACACTCGTTCCCGGTGATCCCGAAGGATCCGGCTTCGGCCACTCGATTGCCCGCAGCGGGAATACGTTGGTCATCGGTGCGCCGAGAACCGGGGTTTTTGGAGCGACGACCGGAGCCATCTACGTTTTCGATCTGAGCGCCGGAATGTGGAATGAGGTGCAAAAGATCGTCACGCCGGATCCTCCGACCTTCTTTGGCGATGACTTCGGAGCGAGGGTTGCCATCCACGGGAGCTTCCTCGCCGTTTCCCAGCCGGGCTTTGCTTCGAACAGCGCGGTGTTTGTTTACGAGAAGATCGCTTCGTCATGGACCTTCCGTTACAAGTTCGAAGCCGATATTCCCAGGCCTCCTCAGAGCCGCGGTCCGAACACCGAGGGTCTCTACTACGGCATCGCGCTGGCCATGAATCAAGACGAGTTGCTGATCGGCTCGAATCGGGATGGCATCGTGTTCCGCTACACCCGGTCCGGGTCCGACTGGACGCGCAACGGTTCGATCCCCAAGTCGGGCAACAGCCTGGCCCTGCTCGATGGCGTGCTGGCGATCGGTTCCTATCCCGACGACTTCGGCAGGAGTTGGCTGGATCCCGATTACATCCCGGGGAATGTTTTCATCTTCCACCTCACGGGTGGGAATTGGCAGCAGGTGGGAAGCGTGTGGCCGAATGGAACGCTGGACCCTCACATCATCGAGGATCCGGAATACGGTCATTCCGTGGCTCATGACGGCAAGGACTTGATCGTGGGTTTGCCGCGGGCGCGGAACAGCTCCGGGGTGCAGTCCGGCAAGGCCTACATCTACCGCAACTACGCAGCACTCAATGTCGGCGCGAACTACGAGCCGCTGGCAAATGCGGGTGCGGACATCGCCGTGAACGACACGATCGTTCGCGGGCCCGCGCCGGCTTATCTCATCACCGAGCCATCCGGCTCCGAGATGGTGACGCTCGACGCTTCGGCATCGAGCGATCAGGAGAACGCCATCGTTTCCCGCGAGTGGAGCTGGCCGGGCGGCAGCGCGAGCGGTGTCACGGTGCAAGCGCGCTTCCCGGTGGGCACGACGGTGCTGACGCTGACGGTCAGGGATGACAAAGGCATTGTGAACTCGGACACCGTGAACGTGACCGTGGCGCTCGCACAGGATCCGCCCGCCGTGCTTCCGGGATCCAATAGCACGCTCACGGTGAACCTTCCCGTTCCCGGGGCGAAGTGGCGCTTGTCCTCCGAGTTCCTCTGGCACGGCAGCGGGGAAAGCGCGGACGACGTGGTGCTCGGCCAAACGTATCAGATCGAGATCCTCGGCTTCCCCGGTTCGGCAGAAACGGTGACGACCTTCGCGACGATCAGCTCGGCGAACACCGTCGCCAACCTGACTCTGATCCTGCCACTTCCTCCCGTGGCAACGGGAACCATCAGTTTTCCGGAGACCGCCCAGGGCTTCGCCTGGCGGCTGCGCGGTGAGCCGACGTGGCGCAACGTGCTGGACGACGGCGACGCCTTCGATGAGTTGATCGAGGCGACCCTCACGACGGGCGAGCTGATCATCGACTACAAGCCGGTGAGCGGCTACGCCACGCCGGCCTCGCAACTGGTGACGATCCTGCCGGGCCAGACGCTTGCGTTGAACTGGAACGACTACCAGCGGATCGACAACTTCGACCTCGCCAAGACCTTCAGCGCCGTGCCATCGCCGAACCTCGGCGGCGATCCCTACCAGTATGTCGGCATGATCCGCACGCCGCTCGGCCGCGGGACCGGCACCGTGGTCGCGGAGCGCGTCGTGCTGACCGCAGCGCACTTGTTCTTCGACTCCACCGGCCTCCAGTGGGCGGACACGCAGTGGTTCCCGCGCCAGCAGCATGGCGAGCGGCAGGCGCCGCCGATCGCGCCGCGCGGCATTCTCTATCAGACGGCCTACGCGCAGATCGTGGCACCGGACTCCGTGCAGAACCCGGTGGCGACCGTGCCCGCCGACAAGAAGGAGGCGGACTTCGCGGTGCTCTATTTCAGCGGCGCGGGCGATTGGGAAGGGGGCTCGGCGAATTACCTCCAAAGCACCGCCGAGCGGAACTGGCTGACCGGCACCGAGAACAAGCACGCGGTCGGCTACGCCCAACGCAGCCAGCCGTACGAGCAGCGGGGGATGATCTTCGGCAAGGCGTTCACGGCGCCGTTGGGCGCGATCGATGCGGGTCCGCTACCGAAGCTCTACGAAAGCGGCGAGCTGTTCGGCGACGGCGGGGCCAGCGGCAGCGCGCTCTTCGTCCAGCCGCAGGGCGTGACGGGCTACTACCCGGCGGCCATCCTGCTGGCCGGGCAGGACCGTGCGGTTTACCGCGTGATCGACAGCGACGTGGGCCGCATGATCCAGGACGCGCAGGACGCGGCGAGCGGCAACGCCGAGGTGCTGAACAACAACTTCTCGCTGGTGACCTACGGCGGCAGCGGGCTGCGGGCGCTGCAAGTCGGCATCGTCACCCCGGCGGTGCTCTCGACCGCGCGCTGGGCGGTGCGGCCGAATGTCGGCACCATCTACACCAATCTCACACCGACGCAGCGTGTCGGCTTCAGCAACAGTTGGGCCAGCGTGACGGTGTCGTTCAGCGCGGTGCCGGGCTACATCACGCCGCCATCGATCAGGCTGCTCAACTCGCAGGTTCCGCCCGGCGCGGTGCTGACGATCGGCAACGTGGTCTATGAACCGGTGTCCGGCTTCGATCTCTGGAAGCAATCGAATGGGATCAGCAGTGACGAGGACGACCGCGACAAGGACGGACGCAACGCCTTGATCGAATACGCGCTCAACGGCGATCCCGATCGCGGCTCCGACCCCGTGCCGATCCGGATGTCTGCGAATCCCTTGCAAAGCGTGAACGCCGAGTTCGAGGTCTTCGTCAGCTCGACCGCCGGCGGCATCCGCTACGAGGTAAAGGCGTCGGACACCTTGCCGCCGACGAACATCGCGACGCTCGCCACCTTCACCAAGGCCGACGGGACGAACGGCTACAAGCGGGTGGTCGACAGCCAGCCACGGAGCGCTTCGCCCCGGCGCTTCGCCTGGGTCGAGATCACCCATGACCGCAGCCTCTCCACCGGACCGTGAGCAAGACCCGCTGGACCAAGCGCCGGAAACGGCTCGCCGCCGCGCTCGTCATCGGACTGGCCGGGCTCTTGTTAGGACTGCTGCTCCTGCAAAGGGCGCAAGGCCTGCGGTTTGCTAGCTACGACTTGCCCTTCCTGTTAGCCAAACAGGTACCGCCGGGAGATGTGGTGCTGGTTTATCTCGACGAGGCCTCGCACACGGATCTCGACCAGCCCCTTTCCGAGCCCTGGGACCGGCGGCTGCACGCGCAGCTCGTCGAGAAGCTGACAAGGGAAGGCGCGCGGGTCATTGTCTTTGACATTTTGTTTCTGGAAGATAACCCCGAGCAGGACGAAGCCTTCGCTGCCGCGATGCGGAAGCATGGCAACGTGGTTCTGGCCGCCGAACTGGTTCGCACCGAGAGCGAGGCCGATCAACGGACCAGCCTCTTGCTCGCGGCCCCGGCGCTGCGACGGGCGGCCGTCGGCTGGGGCCTGACCGAGGTGGGGATCGATCCGGACGGCGTGGTCCGCCGTGTCCGCCACTGGATTCCGACGGATTTCGGCGAAAAACCGAGCTTGAGCGAGTTCGTTCGTCAGCGCGCCACCGGCGAAGGGCCGAACACCTACGACGGGGAGCAATGGATCAACTACTACGGTCCGGCGGGGACTATCCCGGGCCATTCCTATTCCAGCGTCCTTCAAGGCCGGGAAGGAACGAAGGGCGGTTTCCTGGACAAGATCGTCATTGTCGGGGCCCGTCCGAACACCGGCCTTTCGGACGCTGGGAAGGATGTCTATCCCACGCCCTACTTGCCCTTCCCGATCGAGGATGCCGACGGCAACAAGTCACAGCAATTCACTCCCGGAATGGAGATCCAGGCGACGCTGATCTCATCGCTGTTAGAGAGCCGGCGCATCATCCGGGCGGGGCAGGGGATCGAATTCGCCGGGATCGCGCTTGCGGCCTTTGTCTTTGCCTTTGCCGCCTGCCTGTTGCCGCCCTTGCGCGGCATCCTGCTCTGCGCCGTGCTCGGCGGGGCCGTCGCGCTTGCCGGCATTCTCTCGCAGCAAAGCGCCGGCTTCAATTTCCCGTGGACGATTCCCGCCTTCGCGCAGATGCCGCTGATCGCGGTGTTGGCGCTCGGCGCGCACTACCGGATCGAATACTCCGCCCGCTGGAAGCTGCGGCGTGCCTTCAAGTCCTACATGTCCGACGAGCAGGCGCGGCAGATCGACGAGGACGACCTGAGCCTCGAGCCCGGCGGCAAGGAGATCGAGGTGACCGTGATGTTCAGCGATCTCGCCGGCTTCACCTCGATGTCGGAAGGCCTGCCGCCGCAGGCGCTGGCGAAGGCGCTGATCGCCTATTTCGAGTCGGCGACCGAAGGCATCCTCAACAACAACGGAACCATCATCAAATACATCGGCGATGCCGTGCTCGCCACCTGGGGTGCTCCGCTGAAGACCGACCGCAAGGCGGGCCGGGCGATCGACGCGGCGATCCAGATGCAGGTCGCGGCCCGCGCCCCGGTGACGCTGGAGACCGACAACGGGAACATCGAACAAGTGCTGGAGACCCGCGTCGGCATCAACCACGGCCTGGTCCTCGCCGGCAATCTCGGCAGCAGTCGCCGCTTCGACTACACGGTGGTCGGCGACAGCGTGAACACGGCGGCGCGGCTGGAAGGGCTGAACAAGATGCTCGGCACCTCGATCCTGGTGACCCGCGCCGTGCTCGACCGCTGCGAAGGTTCGGACCGCTATCTTTCGCGGCGGATGGGCAGTTTCGTGCTGAAGGGCAAGACGCAGGGGATCGAGGTCTTCGAGATCCTGGGCCGCCGTGACGACCCGGCGGGTGCGGTGCGTGAGCGGAGCGAGGACTACCTGCGCATCTATCAGGAAGGTCTCGTTGCATTTCAAGGCGGCGACCTGTGGGGCGCCGCCGACTGTTTCGGCCGTTCGCTCAAACTGCACGACCGGCTGCCGGAAGACCCGGCGTCGCGGCTTTTCCTCGATGCCATCGCCGCTGCCGGTGCGGCTCCTTTCGACCCGGCGACGTGGCGGGGTGAGGTGGCTTTGGATTCGAAGTGACAAGGGCTCGCGGTTTCGCCGAGGCCCGGTTCACGCAGCCCGGCCGGAGCGGAAGATGCCCCTCATCTTGCTGAGGAGCGCGCCGGCAAGGCTGGCCTGCTTCTCCTCGTGGCTTCCCTGCACGGTCGCGGCGGCCTTCTCCTGGCGGCGGAGATTGCGCTCGGCCAGATTGCGGCTGAGCAGGTGCATCAATTCGAGGTCGGAGCCGATCAGCGGGGCGATCGAGTCCCGGCTGATCCGGTAGGCGGCACCGGAGGTGGCCGCACGGATCGTCGCGGTCCTCGGTTCTCCGGTGAGCAGGGACATTTCGCCGAAGTAGTCGCCGGCCTGCATGGCGGCGACGAGCAGCTCCTTGCCATCGACGGTCACGAGCACGTTCACCGCACCTTCGACCAGCAGGAACATGTCGTTGTCGTCGTTTCCCTGGCGGATGAGCGTGTCGCCCTCCGCGAAGCGGAACGGCGCGGCGGTCTCGGCCAGACGTTCGACGGTGCCGGCGGGAACGCCGTGGAAGAGAGGAAGTTGTCCGAACACCGCGGCGCGGGCGGCGGCGGTGCCGGTGTCGAGCAGCGCACGCTTTTCGCGGTGAAGCACGACCTTCTCGGACAGCGGGATGCCGGCGAGCTGGAGGTGGCGCAGGACGCTGTGCGCCACGGTGTCGATGACGGTGTCGGCGGAGCTTTCGGCGGGATTCAACCAGAAGCGGATCCAATACTGGACTCCGGAGGCTTCCATGCCGGTGATGAGGACGTCGGGTTGCTTGTCCGCGGACGGGCCATGGGAGCGGTCGAGAGTCGCCCGCACGGCGGCGGTTAGAACCTGGCGGGCGCGGTCGGGATCGAGCTCCGGCGGGAGCTTCACCTTCAGGTCGAAGCGGCTGAGGTGCGAGGGTCGGGAGAAATTGGTGATGATGGCGGTGCTCAGCGTGCTGTTGGGGCAGATCACGAGGTTTCCCGAGCGGGTCCGCAGATGGGTGGTGCGCCAGTTGATCTCCTCGACCCATCCGGTCTGCGTGGTGCCCCCGCCGCGGCGGGCGATCTCGATCCAATCGCCGATGTGAAAGGCGGAGTCGAGGTTGGCGCTGAGACCGGAAAAGACGTCGAGGATGATGGGCCGCAGGGCGAGGCCGATGACCACGGCGATGACGCTGGAGAGGGTGAGCAGGCCCGTGAAGGCGCCGCTGAACAGGACGTTCGCCGAGAGCAGCAGGGCCGCGATGGCGGCGGCGATGCCGATCATGTGCTTGAGGATCCGCGGGACCGGCCGGCCTTTCGCGCCGGCGACGAGGAGGTCGAGGACGACCGTGCAGAACAGGCGGTAGGCGAGCGAGAAGCCGAGCAGCAGGTAGGCGACGGCGACGACTTTATCCAGATCCTCCCGGCTGAGATAGCCACCCGCCTGCTGGTGATCGAGAATGGCGACCAGCGCGAGCCCGGCGAGCGGAACGGCGACCTCCCGGAGGATGGTTTTCAGGGGGTGGCGACTGCTGGGGGAAGACATGGAGGCAAGGCGCGAAGGCTTGCGAGCCTAGCGATCCGCCATTTCGCCTCGCGGCGCGGATTGTTACAGAACCGTAACCGGAGGAGGTGGAGGCAACAGAGTTGAGCCCTGAAGCAGCTCGCGCACGGATTGCGTCCCGGGAGCGGGAGAACCAGTGAATGTCACTCACCCCGCGCCGAGCGGAACTGTTGTTCGACCTCGACGGGCGTGAGCGACCGGTTCCAGACCGCGACTTCATCGATGTGCCCTGCGAAGGGCTGGGTGCCGCTCAGGCTCTGGCCCCCGCCCACACGGAAGTCGGGCAGGATGTCGGGCGCAAGGCCAAGGGGTTCGCGCAGCCATGCGACACGCCGGCCGTCGAGGAAGAGGTCCACCGTTGACGAACTCCAGCTCGCGACAAGGTGGTGCCAGCTGTCTTCGTCAAGCGTCTCTTCGGAAGTGAGCAGAACGTCGTAACGCCCGTTCTCCATGAAGAATCCGATCCGTTCGTTGCTCTCAAGGCGGAGGTGAATGGAGTCGTCCGCCGCATCCCGTCCCGCGGACCACAGGACGGTCCTTGGTCCGCTTCCGGGTTCGCGACGCACCCAGCAAGAGACGGTGCCTGCGCTCTGGTTGAGCCTCGCGGGTCCGTCGGCGCGGACGCCGGACGCCTGGTGCTCCACTTCCGCATCGGCACGGAGCGCGAAGTTCGTGATCCGCGCCTGGATCTTGCTCCCTGACACGGCGATGCCGACCGAGCGGATCGCCTCGTTGGGCAGGGTTCGGGTGGATCCGACTTTCAAGAAGGGACCGGTGCCGGGGCGGCGCGCGAACCATGTGGCGGTCCAGTTCCCATACCCTCGGGTGGTGTCGAGGACGATGCGCATGTCGATGTCCCCGCCGACTCCGCGGCTCCAGTTCTCCCATGGGTTCTGGTTGGAACTGCCCACGTCCAGGGTTGTGTTTTCAAGCTCCGGACCCGTGCCACGGAACAGCATCCACGCCCGGCCTGTGACCGTGCCCGCGACAAATCGATCTCCCCTCCTGGTGCCGGTCGACTGGCCGCTGGCAAAACCGAGCGCCACCCAGGGGGAGTCTCCAAACGGCGAGCTGATGCCGCGAAAGGATCCGTCCAAGGTGTAAACCACCCCGTCCACCGGCTGAAAGGGAAGCGTTGCGCTGGCAGTGCCGGAGGAGATCCAGCCGTTCGCCCGGAAGTGGTGTGCCGACACCCATCGGATCTCATCGCGGGTGACTTGAGGTGTGCGCTGGTGAAGTGGGCCCTCGCCATCGAAAGCATCGTGAAAAAGAACCCCCTGATGACGCGGCGGCGCGGCACCCAGCGAGAGCCCGGAATCGGCTGTCTTGCCGTCCAGTCGTGCGGCTTGGTTTGATGTGCCGAAACCGGCGAACTCATCTTCCGCGCGGGGGCCGGCATCAATTGATACTCCCGGCCTGGTCCGCCCAGCGGCTTCGCCGGTCACTTCGTTCTGCAAGGGCGAACCGGGCGCGTCATCGAGCCGCCAGTAGGACACCGGATTCTGGCCGCGCACCGTGTTGGGATAACTCGCGGGCGCTGCCAGCAAACCGGCGATCTCCGGGAATGGATCGCGAGCCAGCGTCACCGGGGTCGGCTCGCCGTGGGGGTGAATGGCGAGTCCGCTCTCTTCAGGGACGAGTTCAAGGACTCTTCCGGGGGCCGATTCGGAGGAAACCTCGAGCTTCCCTTGGATGAGGTGGACCTCCGCGGGGCCTTCGGCGGGAACCCTCACGCCGAAACGCGTTCCGAGGTTGCGGACCCGCAGGTCCGGCGTGGTCAGTTCGAACTTTTCGCCGGATCCGGCCGAGTCGATCCACAGCCATCCGCTCTTCAGCACCGGTCCTTCCAGCTTCGGAAAGGAGACGTGGGCTGGTCCTTGGACCACCATCCTGGCACCGGATTCGAGACGCAGCTCCAAGGTGCCGGAAGTCACCCGCAACGTGGAGCCTTCGCGGACGCTGGTCATTTGGTCTTCGGCGTCCCTCGACTTGCCGGTCACCGACCAGCGGGTGTCCGGGGCCGCAGCGAGGACAAGCTCCGGTATCTGGGGCCGGGCGACCCGGATGAGTGCCGCGACCGCCGCAGCAAGCACCAGCACCGCTGCCGCTGCCAGGAGCGAGCGGCGGAACAAGCGTGAGGGCGGATCAAAGCGGGCGATCTTCGGCAGATCTCCCTGCTCGGCATGGGTCGCGGCCTCCGCCTGAAGCATCGAGGAAATCTCGAAGTGGCTCAGATAGGTTCGCTGCGCCGCGGGTGAACGGGCGATGAGAGCCATCAGATCGTCGCGTTCGACCGGGTCGAGCGTTCCGTCTTCCAGTTCCTGCAGCGCCAGCTCGAACTTCGTGAGATCGAGCCTGCCGTCCTTGGTCTCGTATCCGCTCATGCGAACTCCTGTCCGGGTTGGATTCTCCGATTCATGCATGCCTTCAACACCGCGCGGATGCGGTGAAGCGAAACCTTCAAGCTGTCTTTCTTCCTGCCCGACTCGCGTGCCAGCCGGTCGAGGTTCTGGTCTGCGATGTAGCGGTTGAGGATCAGCATCCGGTCCTCGGCACGCAGGCGGTCGAGGCAAATGCGCAATGCCTCGTGGCGCGAATCCGTGTCGGCGAGCGCACCGGCTTCGATTCGCTCGACCAGCATCGCCAGTGTCTCCTCGGGCACGGCCCAGACCTTCTGCCGCTGGTGGTCGCGCCAGACCGACATCACCTTGAACTTTGCGACCGAGAACATCCACGACTTGAAATTCGTCCCGATCCTGAAATCCCCGCGCTTCACCCAGATCTCGGCATTGGTTTCCTGGATCACATCGTCCACCTCCGGGCTGCCTGGAAGCAACGACAGTACAAAAGCACGCAAAGCCGGCTGGTGGTTCACCACCAGTTGCACGAAGGTCTGTTCGGGGTCGGGCTTCATGGTTGCCATGCTCCTCACCACCCTATTCCGCCAGTTGCCGGATGGTAAGGCGGAAAATCCGGATCCTTGGGGAAAGACATCGAGACCCCGGACAGGGATCGCCAAGTTTTCCGGCCGGAACCAGTACATCCGAAGATTCAGAGTAACCGACGAGTCTCCGTTGGAATCACTTCGGCGGAGGGTCGAGTGACGAGGGTCTGTGATCATCCGCGTCGTTGAATCGATCCCTCGCTCGCCTCTTTCCGGACCACGCGGAGTCCCCGCTGCTCCCGCGATATCACAACCAGTCAGACCACCTTGAAAATGAATTCCTCCCTCCGCCAACGCCTCATCCTCGCCGCCAGTTCGCTGTTCGCCATTTCCCAGTCCCACGCTCAAGACCAGGACGGCTCGTGGCTCGGAGACTCCGCCGGCGACTGGACGGATGGAACCAAGTGGACGGACGGACTCATCGCCAATGGTGCGGATTTCACGGCCACATTCGGCAATGTGATCACGGTGGCCACCACCATCACGCTGAACGGCAATCGGACGATCGGCAACATCACCGCTTCGGACACGAGCCATAACTTCACCCTCACCGGGGATACCCTCACGCTCGACCGCGCGAGTGGTGTGCCGGGGATCGAAGTGGTCCCAAGCCGCGAGCTGACCATTGAAAGCATCGTTGCAGGCAGTGACGGCATGCAGAAATCCGGCGGTGGTACCTTGTCCCTCAAAGGAACGAATACGTTCTCGGGAGGACTGGTCATCAAGGCCGGAACCGTAAGGAATTTCAACACGGGCACCGGTGGCAATTTCCTGGGCACCGGCAGCGTCACGATTGGTGACGACGCCAATACCGGTGCCGCCGCCGCCTTGACCTTCCGTGGGGGGAACTTCACGTCCACGAATCCCATCTCTGTCGTCGGAACCGGCACCGCCTCCATCAACATCATCGGCTGGAATCAAACCCTGAACGGCCCGATCACTTTGGGCCGGAACCTCACCGTGGTTTCCAGCAATGCGGGCGGGAGCAACCTGACCTTTGGCGGCGGGGTGACCGGAACGGGAAATCTCGTCCTCCAGAGCAATGCCAACACGGCGGCCAACTCCTCCAGGATCCTCTTTCAGACAGGCTCGATCGACATGACGGGCAGCATCACCAACAGCGGCACCGGCAGTACCACCACCGTGGGCAACATCGACACGACCATCAGCTCCGTAATCGGCACCAGTGTCACCGGAGTCACCCAGAACAGCGCGAATTCCCGACTCATCCTCTCCGGTCTCAACACTTTCACCGGTAACATCTCGATCACGGCGGGCTCGCTGCACGCGAACGTGTCAAATACGACCAACAACCCTGTGGCGGGAGCGCTTGGCAATGCGCAAGCGACGGGCCGCACGGTTACCGTTGGCAGCGGCGCCACCTTGAATTTCACGGCTGCGAACGTCATGGGAGGGGGCGGTTCCACACCGAAACTCAAGCTCATCGCCAATGGCGGAACGATCCGGAACACGGGCAATATCTTCAACATGCTGGGTCCGGTGGAACTCAATGGCGGCACCCTCAGTTCATTCGGCGGCGGCGGATTGTTCCCTTCTTTCACCCTCAACGGGGAGGTCACTGTCGGCGGCAGCGCGGCTTCGACGATCAGCACGAGCGGCACCAACGGGCAAATCGGCCTGCTCACCGCTGGCACGATCTTCAATGTGGCTGACGCGGTCAGCGGCAGCGACCTGAACGTCACGGGCGTGCTGGCCAACTTCGGCAATCCTCTCAACGTGGGCAGGCTCATCAAAACAGGCCCGGGCACGATGACGCTCTCCGGGATCAACACCTACACCGGCGCCACCACCGTCAATGAAGGCTCGCTCATCCTTTCTTCCACGGGCACCACGACAGCGTCCAGTGCCGTCACCGTGAATGGCGGAGAACTCGGCGGCACCGGCACGGTGGGCGGAAACGTCACCGTCGCTGCGGCGGGAAATCTCTCCCCCGGAGTCACGGCAGGAACGCTCAATATCACCGGCAACCTCGACATCTCGGCCATGGCGTCCGGCGCGGGCAAACTCAACTTCGAACTCGATGCCCTCGCCGGCACCAATGACCGGATCGTTGTCGGCGGCTCACTGGCGCTGGGCACCCTCGCGCTGGACGACCTCGCCGTCACCAACCTGGGCGGCCTGGGAGCCGGCACGTACACCCTGATTTCCAGCAGCGGGCTCACCGGCACCGTGGACGGCGCCACCGCTCCCATCGCCCCGGGCTTCAATGGAAAGCTCCAAGCCAACGGCAACAGCCTCGAACTCGTCGTCACTTCCACGGGCGGCTCCGCTTATGCCACATGGGCGGCTGCCAACGCCCCCACCGGCGGTCCCGACGATGACTTCGATGCCGATGGCGTCTCCAACGCGGTGGAGTTCGTACTCGGCGGCCTCGCGACCACCAGCGACCTCGCCAAGTTGCCGGTGATTGACGCCGACGGCACGAGCGTGACCCTCACCTTCAAGCGCGACCGGTCCTCCATCGACCCGAAAACCTCCCTGTCGATCGAAGTCAGCACCGATCTGGTGAACTGGAACACCCTGCCCTCGCCCTACTCCGTTCCCGATGCCGATACGGGTGGAGTCATCAATCCCGGTGTCACCGTCGATGCGGACAGTCCCGCTCCAGGCACTGACACCGTCACCCTCACCGTGGCTCAAACTCCGGACGCCAGGAAGTTCGCACGGCTCAAGGTGGTGATCACTCCCTGATCTCCCCATCACCGCGCATCCGCCCGTGCGTCCGCTTCTTTGTCGGGGAGGTCTGCCGGGTCGGGCTTTTGGAGTGGCGCAGGAACCGGGGTTTTCGCACTCATTCGGCGTCGCGCGGATCAAAAGCCCCAGAACCTTTCGACGATGTCCCTCAAACTTCTCCGGATCGCCTTCGTCGCGCTGGTCGTCATGAAGGCCAATGCCGACGTTGTTCTTTACTCCAGTGGCTTCGGCGGATTATCCGGCGCCAATCTCAACGGCCAGGCTGTGGATACTTCCGGGGCCACGGGTGCCCAGCACGCCCAATACGGAACCAGCGCCTCCGCCTCCTGGTCCGCCGCCAGCGCCTTCAAGGCGGATGGGTCTTTTGCGGAATCCGGGGCCTACAACTCCGCGGCGAACCGGGCCAGTGCCACGCTTCCGTTCACCCCTCGGGACGGGAATGTCTATCACCTGACGGTCACCACGGGCTTCACCCAGCTTCCCAACCCCGCCGAAGCCGCCTTCCATGCTGCGGGCTTTTTTGAAACGTCCGGCTTCACCGGCAACATCAATTCCTCCACCGGTGCCGGCGTATGGGCCTTGACCCGGCCTGGAGATTCCGGTTCCGACGATCAGGTCGCCCACTACAATCTGACCGGTGGCGCGGGGAGCAGGAATGCCATCCCCACCACGGTGGAGGACCCGACTGCGCCATCGACCCTCCGGATCACGCTCGACACCACCGGCGGCAGCGGCAACTGGTCGGCCACCTACCACGTCGGAAACGGTTCGGGAGGATTTACCCGCCTAGCTTCCGTTGCGGACTTGAACGCCGTCACCATCGGAAGCGCGGGTATCGCGGTCTATAACGCCGATGGAACCGCCCGCTTCCAGTCCTTCGAACTCAGCGTGGCGGGTGGCGACACCCCCAATCCGCTGCGCATCATGCCGATGGGGGACTCCATCACCGTCGGCTATACCAATGCCGACTGGACCGGAGGTGCCTTTGAATTCGGGTATCGCAGCGGTCTCTACAAGCTCCTGTCCAGTGCAGGCTACCGTTTCCGTTTCGTCGGCAATTCCACCGAACCCTGGACGTTCCGCGATCCCCGGACCACCGACCCTGCATGGCCGCCCGCGCTCGATCTGGCGGCACTCGGGCAGGATGGAAACAATGGGTATGCCGGAAAGGACGCGGCTTTCCTCAACGGGGGAATCTCCTCATGGCTCGCCAGCCAGGACCCGGACATCATCCTGCTGAAAATCGGCACGAACGGCTATCAGCAGTCCGACCGTGCCGACCTTCAAGCGCTGGTCAATACCATCACCACCACCAAACCCGGCTGCCATCTGATCCTCGCGCAGATCATGCCGCGATACACCTATGTCCAGGAAGTCGTGAACTACAACGCCTGGATTCGCGACACCCTGGTGCCAGGCCAGCAGGCCTTGGGCCGGAAGGTCAAGGTGGTCGATCAATACGCCCCCTTTCTCATCAATCCCGCCGACCTCACTTCCATCGATCAGTCGCTTTTCTCCAACGCGATCAATCATCCCAGCAATCCGGGCTATGAGAAAATGGCACAGGTTTGGTTCGACGGGATCGAGGCGCTGGGAATCGGGGCGGGAACCTATGCCAATTGGATCCGTGGATTCCCGCCGGTCGGCGCACAGACCGGCCTCGAGGACGACCCCGATGGCGACGGCGTGAAGAACGGCGTCGAGAACTTCTTCGGCACCGCACCGGACGCGCCCTCGCCGGGCATCGCCGTCGGAACAGTCAATCCCGCCCAAGGCACCTTCACCTTCACCCACCCGCAGGGCGTGCCGGCCGGGGATCTGGCCGCCGCCTACCAGTGGTCCAAGGACCTTCAAAGCTACCGCGGCGATCTGGCAAGCGATGGTGCCGGCACCACCGTCGGTTTCACCATCCAGGCCAATACTCCCGGGCCGGGGATTACCACCGTGACGGCCATCGTTACTGGCACCCCGTGCGACCGGCTTTTCCTGCGGGTGAAGGTGACGGAGGACTGAATCGTCCACCGCCGGGAGGGCCTTGCCGCGCGACTTCGTGGGGGCGGATTCTTCGATGGGAGGGTCTGCTCAAAAAAAATCACGAAATCGGTTAACCGATCTCTCCCCGTTGGAATTTGGCGAAGTCATCATGCTCCTGAACTGCCTCTGCCACTCGGAAGCTTGGCCTTGATGAGTCCCCCAACCCCATTTCCGGATTCAATCCATGAGAGTGAAAAAGAACCCGTCCGGCGCAGCTTCGTTCAACTGCCTTCCCTCGAAACTTCAAGAAAGTCCGCCAATTCAGATCGTGGGCGAAGACCTGATGCCGGTGACAAGTTCAAAGCCCGCCGTCCTTCCGGGTCTGAGGTCCGGAGGCTTGGCAACGATTGCGATTTGTCTCTTCGCCGCCCCTTCCGATCTCATGGCTCAATCGTCCTGGACGGGTGCTTCCGCCGGCGTCTGGAACACGGCCGGCAACTGGACCCCCAGCGGGGTTCCAGGGGGGGCAACGAACGCCACCATCCTGGGCATTGGCAATGCCGCTTCCGCGGCGCTCACCATTAACTTCAACAACAGCCTTCCGGTCAATTCCCTCACCTTCACCAACCCCACCAATTCGGTTACGCTCTCGAACAGTAGTGCGGCCGACCGGTTTCTGACGATCAACGCGAGTGGTGGTACCGGGATCACCACCGGAGACGGCGCCGTGGTGATCGGCAGGAATTCTCCTTCGGTCAACGGGGTCCCGGTGAATCTGGCTGCGTCCCAAACCTGGAGCGTGGGTGCCGGTGGATTGACCGTCCATGGAAGGATTGCAGAAACCGCGGGCAGTGCCAAGGAACTCACCAAGACGGGCGCCGGGACTCTGACGTTGAGCGGCATTTCCGGCGGGTCCGATACCGGGAATACCTACACCGGGGGCACCAAGGTTTCGGCCGGACTGCTCATCGTGAACACCACGATGGCGGACACCGGATCCGTGACCGTGGACGGGGGCAACTACCGGGTGGGTGAGACCGACACCGTGGGGGCCGTCACTCTTTCGAGCGGGACGATCAGCCGGACCGGAGCGGCGGTGCTCACCGGATCTTCCTACTCTTTGACGAACGAGGGAACTGTCAGCGCGGTGCTGGGCGGGACGGGCGCTTTGACGAAGTCGGGCGCCGGAACCGCCACGCTGTCGGCAGCAAACACCTACAGCGGTGCGACCACCATCAGCGGCGGCACCCTGGCCTTGAGCGGATCCGGGGCCATCGCCAGCACCAGCATCATCGTGGGCGCTTCCACGACTTTGGACGTGTCCGGGGTGACGGGCGGCTACAGCCTCGGTTCTGGTCAAACGCTGACCGGAGGTGGCACGGTGACGGGTGCCATGACCGTCGCCGGGACACTCTCCCCTGGCAGCAGCCCGGGCATTTTGACGACCGGTAGCCAGACATGGGTGAACGGTGCCGACTACAATTTCCAGATGCTCGATGCCACTGCAGCGGCCGGCACCGGTTTCGATCAGATCCAGATCACCGGGACGCTCGATCTGAACAGCCTCACCTCGGGCGGCTTCTCGGTCAACCTGTGGAGCCTCGCGAGCACCGGTCCGGACGTCAATGGCAACGCCCTCAACTTCAACAATGCCATCAACCAGTCCTGGACGATCCTCACCACCACGGGCGGCATCACCGGTTTCGACGCCGCAGACTTCCTGCTGAATGTGGGCGCGAACAATGGCACCGGCGGTTTCCAGAACGCTCTGGGTGGTGGCAGTTTCAACTTAACTGCCAATTCCAACGACCTCATACTGAACTTCACCGCCGTCCCCGAGCCACGTGCTGCTCTGCTTGGTGGCCTTGGATTGCTCGCCCTGCTTCGCCGCCGTCGCTGACTTTGGTCTTTTCGAACGAGCCGCCGGTCCGAAGGGAAAGGGTTGGTTTTCTGGCGGCGGACGCGATGTCCGCCGCCTTTCTTGTGGTCTTGCCTCGTTCGCTTCGATCATCCACGCTTTTCTAGATCTTCGTCATGGTCCCCAACCCGTCCCGAGTCCTTCCCGCAGCTCTAGCTATCCTTGCCGGGCTTGGCATTTCCCTCGCTACCGCCCAGACGACGATTTACTCCGACGACTTCAGCGGGAGCAGCGGCAACATCGGCACGCTGCCTCCCGATGTCCGTCCCGGCAGCGAAACCTGGACCGCCTCGACGGTCTTCAACGCCGATGGTTCGGTGGATCGACCGACCAGCAGCAACCAGGGCAGCATGACGCTGCCGTTCGTGCCCGCCAACGGGTTCATCTACACGCTAGATGTCTCTTTCTCGGGCGTCACCGGCGACACCGACTGGCTCGGCTTTGGCTTCGCGAACGGCCAGTCGGCCACCAGTACGACGAGTGACCGCTTTGTCGGTCCAACCGTGACCGGCGCGACTTGGATGATTTTCCGGGGTGCCACTCCCGCTCCGCTGGCGACCAACGGCAACAAGATCCAGCGCGGTCTCGCCGCGGCGGCTCCCGTGGACTGGCTCGACTCCACCCTTGGCGATCTGGAAGGCGGTGCCATCGACCTGCGCATCGTGCTCGACACGACCGGCGGCACCGGTGCCTGGACCGCCACCTGGTATGCCAAGCTCCCCGCCTCGGGCAGCTACACGCTGGTCGGTGCCACGACGACCGTTCCCCATGCGGCCGCCAACTACACCTCGGTCGGCATCGCTGCTTCCAGCACTCACCCGACCTCCGGCACCGGCGGCGCCGTCGAGAGCTTCAAGCTGACCTCGCTCGCTCCGGTTGCCACGGCGCTGATCCACCACTGGAAGCTGGATGGCAACGCCGCCGACTCGGTCGGCACGGCAAACGGCACGGCCCAGGGCGGCGCGGGCTATGCCCCGGGTCGCTTCGGCCAGGCCGTGAGTCTCGATGGCGTGGATGACTTCATCTCCACTCCAACCGCCGGAAACGTCATCCTCCCCGACACCGACTACACCCTCATGGCATGGGTCTTCTGGGACGGGGCCAATGGCAACCGCGGCTACATCGCCGGTGGACAAAACTCCGGAACCAGCGGCGAGACCTTCACCATGGGCAAGGCCGCCGATGGCAGCGACCGGATCCTGTTCCTCAACCTCCTGCCCAATGGCGGTCAAGGGAACTCCATCACCGAGTCGCCTGCCGCCTCGATCTCGACCGGCGCCTGGCACCATGTCGCCTACACGGTGCACAGCTCCAACGGCACCACCCTTTACCTCGATGGCACCCCGGTTGGCACCAACCCGACCCGAACGACCCACACCGCCGCGACCACGGTTTTCAACATCGGCAACAACCCGCAGACCGGATCGCCGAATCCCTTCGACGGACGGATCGACGACGTGGCGGTCTTCAGCGGGGTGCTGAATCCCTCCCAGATCAACCACGCGCGCAACTCTGGAGCCCAGAACTACAATGGGGGGGACTCGATTGCCCCAGCGATCCTCGCCAAGGTGCCGGACGCCACACCGGGCGTCTATCCAGGCACCAACCTCGTCGCGACATTCAGCGAGGACATCGTGCTCAAAGCCGGCGGCACGATCACCCTCCGCAACCTTGGCGATCCTTCGGGCAACTCCGACCTTGTCCTCACCCTGCCCAACGCCCAAGCCACTATCTCCGGCCGCAATCTCGTCATCAACCCCACGGCCAACCTGCCATTCGGCACCAGCTTCGGCGTGCGGATCAGTGCGGATGCGGTCGAAGACTCCGCCAGCCCCGCCAACGCCTTCCCTGGCATCAACAACGATGCCACCTGGACCTTCAGCACCGCCGCGCAGGATCTAACAGCGCCGGCCATCACGCTCAGGTCGCCGCTCGACAATGCGACCAACGTTTCGCGTGCCGCCAACATCGTCGCTACCTTCGATGACGCCATCGTCGCCGGCAGCGGCAACATCACCCTCAAGGATCTCACCGATGGCTCCACCACGCAGGTCCTCCCCGTCACCGACACCGCACGGGTGACCATCAGCGGCAACCAGCTCACCATCGACCCGTCCATTCCCCTCGCTGCCGGGAAGAACTACGCGGTCCAGATTGCCGCGGGGGCGGTGAAGAATTTCAGCGACGTTGGCTTCGCCGGCATTCCCTCGAATGACGACGTCACCTGGAATTTCCAGACCCGGGCCACCACCCCGAACGTGATCTTCATGCTCGCCGACGACCAATCCTGGTATGACTACAGCTTCATGCGGCGGGCCAACGTGGACCAGGCGGCCATCAACATGAAAACCCGGTCGAACACGGACATTCCGCAGTTCGCCAAGACTCCCGCGATCGACCGCCTCGCCGACGAAGGCCTCGCCTTCACCCACGGCTATACCGCTCCGGTCTGCCGCCCGACCCTGATGTCGATCATCACCGGAACCCACCTCCATCAGCACTGGATCGTTGGCAACGACCTCGTCAGCGCGAGAGGGCAGGGGCAAGCCGCGCGGATCGACGACACCCCCCTCGAGAACCGCATTCTCTCGTTCAACCCGCTGACCCGCACCCTCGCCAACCAGCTCGGCTACACCAGCTTCCAGACCGGAAAGTGGTGGGAAGGCGACTTCGCGAACGGCGGCTTCACCCTCGGCGACACCCGGGACAGCATCGCCCTTTCCACCAGGCCGCCCCAATGGGCCGGAAGCGCGCCCAGTTACATCCGCGCCCGCCAGGGCGACTGGGGACTGATGACCGGCCGGGTCGATTATGTGAACGGCATCGCCGCGCCGGCCCACCCGATCCCTTACGCCAACACCATCAAGACCGCGACCGACTTCATCAACACCCAGGTCGCCGCGGACCAGCCGTTCTTCCTCTGGTATTCCCCGTATCTTCCGCACGATCCTTTCGATCCTCCTGCCGGACTGCTTGCCCAATACACCGCCCTCGGCCTGAACTCCACCGATGCGAATTTCTACGCGAACATCGAGCGCCTCGACGGCGGAGTCGGTGCGCTCCTCGACCATCTCGACACCAAGGGCATCGCGGAGAACACCATCGTCATGTTCATTTGCGACAACGGTCGCCAGTTCAACACTCCCAACACGGATGGGAAAACCTCGCCGTATGACAGCGGTGCCCGCACCCCGATCATCGTCCGCTGGCCGGACCGCATCAAGCCGGGCGGCCCGATCGAACCGCAGATCATCCGCACTCCCGTCCACATGGTGGACATGGCGCCGACCGTTCACCACGCGCTCGGTCTGCCGGTGCCTCCGGAAATGCAGGGCATCAACCTGCTCGATCCCGCTGCCGTCGCCGCTCGCGGGACGATCTGCGGTTCGGATCACGATGTGGAAATCCTCACCCTCAGCGACCCCACGGAGTCGCTGGAGAACCGCTGGGCGGTGCGCAACGGCTGGAAGCTCATCCTCAACACCTCCGGCACCAAGGAACTTTACCGCCTCTACAACGGCGCCACTCCGGTCGATCCGCACGAGACGAACAACATCGCCGCCGGCAACCCGCAGCTCGTCAACGAGCTGACCATGGAGATCGTCAACTGGTACTCGCCCCAGCCCAACGACTACGACTTATGGATCGGCGATGCCGCGCTTGCCATCGCTCCCGCCAGCCGCGGCTTCGATCTCGATCCCGACGGCGACGGACTGTCCAACGGCGTCGAAGCCTGGTTCGGCACCGACCCGCGCTATTCCAATCCGGGCCTGGTGGAAGTCACCACCAATGGCCTGACCACCACCTTCCGTCATCCGCGCAATCCCCGGGCACCGGCCGATCTGACAGGCGCCTACGAATGGTCCACCGACATGGTGAACTGGTATCCCGGAAATGGCATCGCCGGACCGCCCGGCGGCCCGACGGTGAACATCGTGCCCGGTTCGTCCCAAGGCAACACGACCGTCACCGCTACTGCCAGCGGAGCCCTGTCACGTCTCTTCCTCCGTGCCCGGGTCACCCGGAACTGACTCCCGGTCCACCAAGCACGAGTATTTCCTGATCGGGGAAAGACGGGCTTCTTTGGCAATGCCGCCATTGAGTCATTCCCCCGCGAACAGCAGCTCCAGCACCTCGTAGCCCGTTTCCCTGAAGCCGAGACTCAGATAACTCTGACGCGCCGTCCTGTTGTCGCGCTCCATGTAGAGCCGGATCCCGCAGCATTCGGGATCCTGTTCTCCCAGCTCCCGGACGCGGGCGAGGAGTGCCCGGAACACTCCTTTGCCTCGATGGCGAGGATGCACATAAACGCTCTGGATCCACCAGATCTCGCCGTTTCGCCAGTCGCTCCACTCGAAGGTATGTGCCGTTTGTCCCGCCACTTCGGCCCCGATCAGCGCGACAAAGTAGCGGCCCCTCGCCGGTTCGGAAACAAAGCGCCGCACGCCTTCCGTGACCGTCGCGGGATCCAGTTCGCGTCCCTCGGTTTCGCGGCACAGGGCGACATTGAATTCCGCAATCGTCCCGACATCGCCCGCACCCGCCGGTCTGATCACGATGGTTGGTTTCTCCATGGGCCGAAGCTACCAACAGGGATGAGGAAGCGAAGGCCGAATCCCGCAGTTCGGGGATGCACCGGCCCCGGCAAAGGGCAAAGAGGCGGTCATCAGCGGGCGTTGAGCAGTTCCGGCACGCTCAGGAGAATGAACTCGCTGTCGTCGGGACGTTGAAGGAACCGTCCGGCACTGAACGGCAGGTTGTTGTCATTTCCGATCATGATGGTGGTGGCATCCACCTTTGCCACCGTTTCGATTGTGAAGAACGGAAAGGTGAAGCGGCCCTGCCGGTCCTCGCCGCGGTCCCCCGTCTGGCGGGCGCGGCCTTCGGGATCGTGAATGTTCATGAGGTCGATGTAGCCAAGCTTTTTGGCAAATCCGTTGGCATCGACCCGTGCGAGATCCACGACATGGACGCGCTTGAAGCGGGCCGGGTTTTCGAAACAGCCGGGCGGGCTGGCACCCGGCGGACAGGCGCGGGCAGGGTCGCCCTGGCCGTCGTCGCGCTCGATCACGAGGGCCCGCGTCGCATCGATCATGTTGAAATCGCCGATCGAGGTGGCTCCATCCTCGAGCGCGTATTTCACGCTCGCGCCGGTCCATCGGGCCGCGGCCGGGTCGAAGGCCAGCAAGTGCACGAAGCGGCCCTCGGGGCGGCCGTTGGCATCCAGCAACGGCTTTTCGAGCATTGCCCAGATGCGCGAGCCGTCCGGCGTGGCCGCCATGCCCTCGAAGCCGCCGCTGCGGGCCACCTCGAATGCCACCGCGGCCGGCGTTGCGGGCATTTGCAGGCTATGGTGCTCGGGGGCGCGCAGGCGGACTCCCGCGAGATCGGTCTCGAAGAAGCCGGTGATCCGGCCGGACAGGTCGGCGCGGATCAGGTATGGGCCGAACTCGTCGCCCAGCCAGACCGTTTCGCCGATCACGACCATGCTCTCCACGTCGAAATCGGCACCGGTCAGGTAGCGCTCGGCTGTGCCTTGATAGGTGATGCGGAAGGGAACCTTGCCGTCCGGGTCGCGCAAGAAGGTGGTGGCTTCGATGACGACGCGGCCGCTGGCGAAGTCGGGTCGCGCGCGGTGCCACATCAGGAGCGCATCGGGGCTGTTGCGTTGGTTGCCGAACCCGTTGTCGGTGAGCAACCACCAGGCACCGTTGTCGGCGTCCTTCATCGAAGAGAAGCCCTGCACCGCCTGACCGACAAAAGGCAGCGCGAGGCCGGTCTCACGACCCTGCGGTTCCGGGCCGGTGCGGCCCATGATGGTGCCGGGGCGATCCTCCCGCAGGTTGCCCGGTCCGGTGAACTTGCCCGATAGCAGGGCGTCGCGGGGCGCGTCCCACGGTGGCTGCAGAAAGGTCTTCGCAGGCAGGATGGCGTGGCCCAGAAGCTCGGCGCGCATTTCGGACTGGGCCCACGCCATGCGCGGTAGGACGGCGGCCATCAAGGCAACCGCCATCAGATGCCGCCCGCATGGGGTTCGGGAGAGAGCCTTCCGGGCCGGTCGGCCGGTGGTAGAAGCCCGCTGCATGACTCGTCCTTCGAGACGATCGCGGAAAAAGTCGCGAGGGCGGCAGGGTGGGGAGCTTGCTGAGTTCCAGGTCGGTGGCATGAGACAACGGCTGAAGAGGAGGATTTCTGGTCGCTTGCTTGCTGCTATGAGAGGGGAGTTGAAACTCTGCTGAGGCCACTGTCCCAGATTCCGCCCGACCATCAAGGTCCGGCTCCGGGAAAGCCTGGTTCTTCGGCTACCCACCGATTTCCGTTAACCGGCCGTGCTCCCTTGGAATCATCAATCCGAGGGCACTTCCCGCACCTGGGAATGCCTTCAAAACGCAATCAGCAGCACGCCTCGAGAGCCATCGGAACGCCCGATTGACCCCGGATCCGTCCTTCACCTATTGTCGCCGGGAGACTTCGGATTACTTTTGGTTACGATCCAATCAACCGCCATGCCCCAGTGCCGTATCCAACGAACGACCGGTCGATTCATTCGTCGGGCCGCTGCCGCCTTGTTCGTGGCGGGAGCGACACTGGTTCACGCGCAGAATCTTGTGCCGAACGGCGGGTTTGAGAGCGGGTTGACCGGATGGACCAATGCGAGAAGCGGTTCCGGAAGCGCGTCCTTCTCGCTGGAATCCAGCCTGCAATACGCAGGCGCGAATGCCCTGAAGACCGTTGTCAGCAATCCCGGCGCTGATAACTGGAATGTGGAGTCACGTGCTCCCATCTTCACCGGTCTTGGCACGGGTAAATCCCTCACCGTGACTTTCCGTGCCCGTGCAACGACGGCTGGAGCCATACTCAACGCCGCGTTCCAGAACGGATCAGGCACCTACAGGGCCCAAGCGTTCACCTTGTCGACCTCCTGGGCCTTTTACACATGGAACCACACGACGATCCAAGACAGCCCGCAGTTCAAATTCCAGTATCGCTCCACGGGAACCGTCTGGATCGATGAAGTCTCGGTCGTGGAAAATCCCGGACCGGGGACCACCACTCGCATTTCTTGCGATCCATCGATCCGCCATCAGATGATGGACGGTATCGGTGGCTCGATCGCGTTTAATACGCCGGACTATGAAGCCTTGAGCGCCACGAAGAAGAACGAGATCGAGAACCTGCTTTACGTCAATTGCGGCATCGATATCGTCCGCCTTCGAACAGGCAACTCGGATACGTTGAACAACGAGTTGGCTATGAGGGCCCAGAGGAATGGTGCCAAAACGCTATTAACTTGTTGGTCGCCGCCGGCATCCCTCAAAAGCAATAATAGTATCGTAAGTGGCACCCTTAGAATCGTATCAGGGAAGTACGATTACGCCGGATTCGCGAATTGGTGGTACGATAGGCTCGCGGCGTCCAACTGGACCCACGACTTCATCTCGATCCAGAACGAGCCGAGTTACGATCCCGGCGACAAGGAAACCTGCCGCTTCTTCGCGAACGAGAGCGTTCCCGCAACAGCGAGCGGTTCTGCCAGCTACAGGTTGGCCTTGGAGGCCGTTTACAACAGAATCAAGAATGAAGCGAAGAAGCCGCAACTTGTCGCGGTGGACGCTGAAACGCACTCAGCTTTTGATTCAATTGCCCCGACGGTTTCGGGGCTGTCCTATGTGAATCACCTGGGATTCCACAACTACGGATCAAATAACTTTTCCGGGGTGAAGGCGGACTACAATGGCAATAGGGGATGGATGACGGAATGGGGGAAAGATGGTACCACTGCGGACCCTGGGATTCTGGAGAACTGGTTGCTTCTCGCGGCGAATATTCACGACACGCTGGTTGGGGCGGATGCCTCGGCCTACCTTGCGTGGAGAATGGTTCATGGCAATAATACGGGTCAGGTATGGGCGATGATCGGTGTGGAGAATGGGCAATACCAGGTCCAGAATTCGTTTTATGCCGTGAAGCACTACGCGAAACACATCTCAAGCGGCCATCAGCGGTTCGAGGTGACGAATTCCGGCACCAATACCAACCTGCGCGCTTCCGGCTACATCAACCCCGCAGGCAACCAGCTCACTCTCATCGTCCTCAACACAGGCGGCACGGACGATACGATTTCACTCCGTTTTCCCGGCCTACCCGTCGCGTCGGTCACCGCTTTCCGGACAAGGCAGTTCAATATCGGAAGCTCTCCTTACCAGTCGCTCGGGGCCGTGAACGTCGCGAATGATCAATTGATCTACAAGAACTCGATCACCTCCTATGTGATCGACCTGGCAGAAACCCTCAATCCCTACGATCCGGCTCTGCTGCGCGTGAACTCGTTCGAGCGTCACGGGAGTCAATTCTCTGTGGCCATCCCAGCCCAACCCGGCCATGATTTCATTCTGTGGAAATCCAACAACCTTGCCGGGGGCTCTTGGCAAGAGGTGACGAATGCGGTCCTCACCGAGTCCGACGGTCAATTGATCCTGACCGACCCGACCCCCGGCACGACGCGATTATTTTATCGCGTCCAGCGCGATACGGGTCTGTGAAGCCGGATAGGAGGGCTGAAGAATCGCGTGGCTTCACTCGGGCTGACTCTGATCGATCCCGCAACGAGGAACCTCCGGGGCTGGCCGGGCCTCTGCTTGTCAGGCCAGGAAGCGTTGGATCGCCCCTGTTTGGTCGAGCCGGTTGCGCTGCATCACCATGTCCAGGTCGCCGTAGTGCTTGATCGGATTGCCGTAGGCGTTCAGCAGGGTGGTGTACCAGTTGCTCAGAGTCTTGTGGCCTTCGGTGCCGTGGAAGGGCAGGCGGATGTAGCGGCCGGCAAGGTCGAGCTTCGAGTTCCTGCCGGACATCACGACCATCGGCGCCTCGGTATCCGGGCTGTGGTGGCCGGCACCGGTCTCGGGCAGGTAAATGATCGTGGTGTTGTCAAACATCGTGCCCTTGCCTTCGGGGATGGCCTTGAGCCGGGTGACCATGGTTTCGATCTGCTTCATGTGGTGCGCCTGCATGGCGGCGCGCATGGCGAGGGCTCCATCATCGGCCGCGTGGCCGATGGCGTGGATGCTGGTTTTGGCTTCGTTCTCGGGCAGGGTGGCGATGTCGGTGCCGAGGTCGTCGATGGTGTAGGTGACGACGTTGGTGAGGCCGGAGGCGAGTGCGGCGACGATGACGTCGGTGAAGGCGCCTTGTTTTTGAAGCAAGGTGGCGTCGAGGCCGCCGTTCTCATGGATGGGGTCGAGTTCGGGCAGGTGCTTCCTGATGGTATCGCCGAGGGTGGCGACCTTCTGGTTCCGCTCGCGGGTTGCTTGCAGGGCGCGGACCTGGTTGTCGATTTTGAGGCGTTCTTCGCCGTCGAGGTTCTTGAGTCGGGCGGATTCCTCGTCGCGCAGGTAGTCGAGGAGGGAGTTGTCAGACTCTACGGCGTTTTGGTCGGTGACGGACTTGAAGAGTTCGTTGTAGGCGGTCATGGGGTCGGCGTAGCAGTAGTTGCGCTGCTGCGCGCCGGGCGCGGAGTAACCGGAGACGATGCCGGTGCGGAACTCGCGGCCATGGGGGACGGCGAGCGACATCTCGACGTGGCCGAAGGGTGAGGGGAAAAGCTTCGCCAGCTCGAAGTCCACGGTGGCCCATTTGATGTTGCTGAGGATGTCGCGCCCCGCCTTGAAGGCGCCCATGCAGCCGGAGTAGGAGTAATGACCGCCGCCGGAAACGCACATGGAGATGCCGTGCAGAATGGTCATGTTCTCCTTGTGGCTCTCCAAGCCGCGCAGCCACGCGGGGAGTTCGTGTCGGTCGAGATCGACCTCGAATGTCTGCTTCTCCTTGTGCATTTTCTGCTGTTCCGGGGAGAAGGAAGGCAGGCCGAATTGTTCGGGCAGGTTGCCGTTGGACTTGCGGATGAAGATGAAGCGGTGGGGAAAGCCTCCTGCCGCGGGTGCCGCGGCGGCGCCGTCGGGTGCGGCCATGAGGTGGCTGAAGGATGGAGAGAGGGCGAGTCCGGCGGTCCCGAGAGCGCTCGTCTTGAAGAATTCGCGGCGATTGAAGTTCATGGCTTATTCCCGGGTATTCGATTTTCGGTAGATGAAGGAGTCGGAGGTAAGCAGGGAGACGATGACTTCGTCGAAGCTGCCTTTGGAATCGAGGTAGGCCTTCTCGGCATCGATCAGGGTTTTGGAGTCGGAGAGGGCTTCGTTGCGCCCCATGAAGAATCGGAAGGCATGCCGGATGATGGATTGACGGACCTTCTGCGACTTCGCAAAGCGGTCGATGAGATCGAACGGGTCTTTGACCTCGCCGTCGAGTTTGGAATCGCCGGTGCCGCTGAGCGCGCCGCGGGGATCCACGGGGAGGGATTTGTAGACGGGGAGCATGGCGCCGAAGGTGAGTTCTTCAATCGGGCCGTAAGGGGCCGGGGCCTTCTTGATGAGGTTGTCGGGATGCTCGAGGAACTCCTGGATGCGGTAGCGGCCGAAGTCGTCGTAGAGTTCGAAGGGAAAACCGAGAGGGTCCATCTTCTGGTGGCAGCGCCAGCATGCCTCGGCACCGGTGCGGTCTTCCATGCGTTGGCGCATGGTTCTGGTGTGATCGGGGGGGATCACGGCATCGACGGTGATGGGCACGTCCGGAATGGTGCCGGCGAGGAGCTTCTCGCGAACCCACTTGCCGCGGTGGATGGGGTCGGTCTCAAGGTTTTGCGCATGGGCGAGCAGCCATGCGGGGTGGGTGAGGAGGCCTTTGCGGTTGGGGATCTTCGCGGGTTGGTGGGCGGGGTAGTCCCAGGTGCGCCAGTCGATGTTCCAATACGAGGTCACCTGTTCGCCGCGCATTTGCTGCCCGGTGCGCCCGAGGACGGGTCCGCCGGCCCAGAAGCCGTAGCCGACAAACATGAAGGGCATGGGGTTCTTCTGCCCGGCGCTGAACTGGTTCTCCGCCGTCTTCATGAAACGGACGAGGAGGTCGAGGGTCTTCTTCTCGTTGCCGGGACGATATTCCTTCAGCTCCTTGAGGCCCCTCGTGAGCATGAAGGAAGCGTGCTGCGCGAGGTCTTCGGGTTTGAAGTTCTTCCAGTCCAGTTTCTTGAAGTACTCGTAGTTCTCCTTGTAGGTCGCGGAGGCTGCCTCCATCGCGGCGTTGTCGCCGTTGTGATAGACATAAAACTTGTCGGTGGTGAGCAGCGTCTCGAAGACGTCCCGGTCCTGTTGTAGGATGTATTCCACGAGCAAGTCCGCCTCGTCGACGAGCCTGCTGGCCGCGGCTTCGTTGCTGCCGGCACCGAAGCGCGCGTCGTCCTTGAAGACCTCCATGGCCTTGGGGTAGCCGAAGAAATCGCGGAAGAAGCGGAGCTTGCGGATCGGTTGGTTGGTGACGCTGGCGTTGAGGTTTGCGGCTTGGACGCCCTCGTCGATGAGAGTCCAGTGATCGCGGCGGGCGAGCATCCTCCGGATTTCACGCTCATAGTCGGCCCGGGTATTCAGGCGGCCTTCCGCGGCGGCCTTGGCAAGGTCCGCATCCGGGCTGGAATCCGTGAGCGCATAGGCGAGGGCATGGCTGGCATCGGTTGGCGACATCATGCGGCGGCCATGCGCGTCGGGATCCCCGTGGCCGAATTCATTCCGATAGACGAATTCGGTGTTTAGGATCAGCGACTCGATGTACTTGGCGAAGGCGGATTGCCGGTCGAGCTTGGCCATAAAGGAAGTGAGGACGCCGATGTTCTTCTCCAGTTCCGCCGGTGCCGGTCGGCGCTCGAAGACCTTTTCGTAAAGCTGATTCACCAGATCGGCTAGAAGAGCGTTGTCAGGCGGGGGCATGGCGTCGCGCTCGGCCTTCAGAGTGGCTTCCCAATCCGCCATGCACTTGTCGATGATGGCCTGGTAGCTGTCGCCTTGCTTGCGGTGTTTCCTGATGGCTGCGATGATGACCTGCATCTCGGCCTCGTTTCGGGGACTATAGGCGGGTCGGGCGTAGCGTTTGTCGGCGGATTTCCGGATGATGCCCTGGATGTCCCAGTTGACCTTGAAGGCCTTCATCATCCCGACACGGTTGAGAATCCTCGATTCCACCACGCCTTCCATGAACCAGTCGCGCTCGCTCTGCTCGATGACGCGGTCGTACTCCACTCCTTCCTTGTGGTAGGCATGAAGGCCTTGGAAGACCGCGGTGAGGTCGATGTTGTCGAGTCGATCGAGGAGGCCGAGATTGGTTTCGATCCTGATCTGGCCGTTCCTCATCATGGGCTGCGGGTCGGGCACGCTGACCCGCTTGAATTCTGGCATCAATTCCTCGTTCTTCCCGGCGTAGATGTCCTCGAGCAACCGCTCCATGTAGGAGTGGGTGGTGAGGAAACGCTCGCGTGATGCCAGGATGTCGCGGTGCTGGAACTCGGTTTCCATCAGCTTGTGCATCGCCGGGTAATGCTTCTTGATGGTCGCATCGGCGGACATGTAGCCGGCGATGCGTTTGGCGTTGCTGAGCATCGTGAGCAGGTGTCCGGCGGTGAGGGAATCGCTCGCCGAGTAGCGGACGCCGACCTTCTTCGGCAGCAGGAAGGGGTTGGTGATGGTGCGGCGGAACTTGTTGCCTTGCTCGGTCTTGGGACTCCAGTGGATGCCGCTGTCACCGCGGACGGCGAATTGCTTGCCGTAGATCGTCCGGGTCGGATGATAATCGAGCAGGCGGTTCACCTTCTCGTTGAAAATGAACTCGCTGACCAGCCAGCGGCGGTCCGTGGTGTAGCCGGGTAGCCCGGCGTGCTTGCCCGAAAACAGTTCTTCGTGATCGACGGCGTTGCCGTACTCGAAGCGCTTCAACTTTTCCGCCAGAGCCTTGGCCACATCGCCGCTGACCTGGGTATCCAGCCATTGGATCAGCAGCTCGCGTTCTTCCTTGCTGGGGTGGCTTTTGGCCTCCTCGGGCGGCATGTCGCCGAAATGCACCTGCTCCTTGGACTCCGCGAACAGTTTTTGCAGATCGACCGGATCGATGGCCTCCAGCGCATCGAAGCGGATGTCGCCCTCTTGCTTCTTTGCGCCGTGGCAGGAGAAGCAGTGCGCCTCCATGACCTGCATCGCCTTGTCGCGCAGGATGGTGGGGTCGATTTCGGAATCGGCGGCTTTTGAGGGCAAGGAAACCAGCCGATTGGTCTGGGCAGTGAGGGGGGCGACCGCCAGGCAAGCGGCGAGAGCCGTGATGAACGTCGGGGAAGTCATGATCTCGGACTGCTGGCTGCTGGAAAATTGCTCGCGGTGGAAGGATTCTGAAACAGCTGTCGAGTCGGGTCGTCCTGCCGGCCGTAGCTCTGGTGAAGCCTGGAGGGCGGCATGTCGCCGTCCCCGCCGTGAAGTGATGTTTCTTGAACGATGCGTAACCTCTTCATGGGGCAGGTGTCGATTCTCCGGGCGATTATTCCATGATAACCACCTTGAGACGGGCGAACTTTCGGGTGTCTATCGCTCTGGGAACGGTAAGGGTGACGGTGTCGGTGCCATCGCCGTTATCGCTGACAGCGACTCCGGCGGACGAGCCGGCGGTGTCTGCTCCGACCGTGAACACATCCGGCCAGATACCGAGGCCGGTGCCGACTTCGAGGGTGACATTCACGCTGGCATCGACCGAATCCCGGTCGCGGATGAAGGTGAAGGTCATGTTGCCGCCGCTTGTGGCGACGGCGGGGAGTCTGCCGAGGTCCTTGGTGTCCTTGTCGCCGCCGAGCACGAACTCGATGGCGTTGGGCAAGCCGTCGCTGTCGAAGTCGTCGTCGGGGTCGCTGCCCGGGGAGTTGATCGAGGACCAGTTGACGTAGGCACTGGGGACGCCAGATTGGACGAGATAGCCGTTCGGATCGAGGACGTAGGTGCCTAGTCCGCCGCCGTTGACGGTGATTCGGGAGAGTTGGCCGCCTGGGCCGGAAGTGAGGTCGTCGGCACTGTCGCCGAAGCGCAGCGAAGTGGCTCCCAGGGTGCCGGTGATGTTGAGCGTGCCGACCCATGCCACGGCCTTGCTGTCAGCGAAGGAGAGGGCCGCCCCGTTGCCGAGGTTGATCACCGCGTCGCCGTTCACATCCAGCGTTCCCATGCTGTCCGTGCGGGTGTCCGCGTCGAGGGTGGCGGTGCCGATGGTGACATTGGAAGCGTTCGGAATGACCTGGTTCGCGCCGAGTTTCAGCGTGCCCGCGTTGACCGTGGTGGCTCCGGTGTAGGTGCTGGCGCCCCGGAGTTCCAATGTGCCTGCTCCGGCCTTGGCCAGGCCGCGACCCGGGGTGTCATCATTTTGAATCACTCCGCCAATGATCAAGGTTGCGGCTGAGTTTGTGACGGTGATCTGCCGATTGCCATCTTTCAGCCAAACAGGGCCGCTTCCGAGGTGAAGATTGCTGTTGGCTCCGTTACTTCCGAGGAATGTCAGGTTGCCACCCAGGTCAATGTGGGTGGTGCCAGGGTTGGTGTTGATGGGGGCACCGCTGGTTTGATCGAGGGTTCCGCCTGTGATCCGGAATCCGTTGTCGGTTGAAGCATTGGTGGCTGCGGTAGCTGAAACCGCGTTGGCCACGTTGTAGTTGAGAACGCCCGTCCCGGATAGAATCACCCCGCGGGCGGTGGCAGTCAGATTGGCATTGAGGGTGAGAGTGCCTCCGCTGACAGAATGGTCACGGCCATTGGAAGCGCCGCTCAGCGTCCATGAGCCCGCCGTGACTATCACCTTGGGACCGCTCGAGCTGGCTATGGTTCCGGAACTCCCTGCCCCGCCCTCAAGAGTGAGTCTGGATGAGCCGCTGCCGGAGTTGCCCGTAACCGCCCCTATGCTCATGCTGCCGTTGGCGGCGGGTCTGAGCGTGAACGATTCATCGGGACCCACAGAGGACATGTTGATGGCTGGAACACCAGTGATGTTGGAATCAATTCTAGCGCCAAGGCTGCCGGTGCCTGACGGATTGGGTGCAGTGATCGTTCCCGCTGTGAAGTTGAGGGTACTGCCGGTGACGGTGTACAGGCCTGCGGTATTGGTGAAGTTCAGGTTCCTGATCAGGATCGCCTCGCCCAGAGTGAGCGTGCCTGCCGTGCCCTCCAAGATGGCGCTGTCGCCACCGCTCCAGGCGGCGGTGTTGTAGGGGCCGGCGGTGACGGTTCCCCAATTGGTGGCGGTCGTGTTCCAGGCTATGCTTCCTGAGGAGAAGAGCGTTCTGGAGACGACAACCGTGAGGTTAAGAGTGGCGGTCACCGCCGGTGCGATGCCGTCGCTCACGCTGACCGTGAAGGTGTTCAGTCCGAGATCGCTGCTGGTGGGCGTGCCGGAGAACGCTCCATTGGCGGCGATGGATAGCCAGGCCGGGCCGCTGACTTTGGCATAGGTCAGGGTGGCACCGGCATCCATGTCGGAAGCGGTTGCCGCGAGGGTTCCGGTGTAGGACAGGTTCTGGGCGGCATTGGGGCGAGAGATCGGGTTGACCGCGAAGACCGGCGCGTCGTTGGTGTTGGTGACCGTGATGTTAAGCGTGACCGGCACCTCAGGTGTCAAACTGTCGCTCACGCTCACCGTGAAGGTGTTCAGTCCCACATCGCTGTTGGAGGGCGTGCCGGAGAGCGTGCCATTGATGGAGACGGATAGCCAGGCCGGGCCGCTGAGCTTGGCGAACGCAAGGGTGTTGCCGTTGGCGTCCGTGGCATTGTCGGCCACGCTCGAAGTGTAGGCGGTTTCCTCGGTGGCCGCCATTTCAGTCACCGGATTGCCCGACCATACCGGCGGGACATTGGGCGGATTGACGTTGATGGTGGTGTTGTCGGGGATGGCCGAGGTGGTGTTAAGCTCGATGCCAGCGATATCATTGATGGTGGCTCCGGCGTTCACCCGCAGTTGCAGGGTTCCGGCGCTGGTCGGCGTCACTGCCACGGCAAATACGCCCGGGCTGGTTTCGGTGATGGCGCCGAAGGTCACCGCGGACGTGCCGGCGTTGCCGAAGTCAGCGGCACTGACCGAGGCGGCATTGATGTCCTCACTGAAGGTGACCGTGTAGTTGACAATGGTGTTTCCGTCGATGGTGTTGCCTCCCTTGTCGTCAACGATGCCAACGAGTGTCGGCGCGGTGCTATCGACGGAGGTGACGTCGAGAACCAGGTCGTTGCCGACGATGGCTAGCGTGGCGACCCAATCGGCGGGCAGATTGACGGTGGCGGGGATCGCACCGGTGATGCCGCCGGGTGCGGTGAGCAGGGTATAGGTGCCGGGTGAGGCTCCGTTGCTGCTGTTGATGGTGAGCACGGAGGCACCGGAGAAGGTCAGGGTCCTTCCGGCGGCCAGTTCGAGTTTGTCGTGACTGTCGGCGGAGGTGCTGAGGTTGAACTCGAGCCTGCCGTTGGCCGCAATCGTGGTGTTTCCGCCGAGAGTTCCGGTGCCGCCGAGAGTGGCTCCAGCGGCGACGCTGACATTCCCGGTGGCGCCGCTTTGATTGCCGTTGATGACGAGCGTGCCGGCGCTGACGGTGGTCGCTCCGGTGTAGGTGTTGGCACCGCGCAGTTCCAGTGTTCCGGAACCGGCTTTGATCACGCCGCGACCCGGGGTAGCATCATTTGCAATCACCCCGCCAATGGTCAAAGTAGTGGCCGAGTTTGTCACCGTTACCAGCGGATTGGCGGCTTTCAGGAAAACATTGCCTGTTCCCAAGTTCAGGTTGCTAAGAGCCCCGCCACTGCCAGTGAAAGTCCAGTTACCCTCCCAAGTCATGCTTGGATTGGTCGTCGAGGTGGTGATTGCGGCACCGCTGGTTTGATTGAGGGTTGCGCCTGTTTGAAGCCGGAGTCCGTTGTCGGTGCCAGACGCCGAAGTGGCTGCGGTAACTGAAACCGCGTTGGCAGCGTTGTAGTTGAGAACGCCCGTCCCGGATAGAATCACCGAACGATGAGTCGCATTAAAATTCCCATTGAGGGTAAGAGTGCCTCCGGTGATCGAGTGGCCATAGCCAAAGCCAGTACCCAGCGTCCAAGAACCCGCGGTTTGGATCAGCTTGACACCGTTGGCAGCGGCGATCGTTCCACTGCTGCCTATGCCACCCTGAAGATTGAGTTTTTCCGACCCGGAGCCCGCGCTGCCACTGACTGTCCCGATGCTCATGCTGCCGCCACTGACCGGATTGAGTGTGACTTGCTCATCACCATCCATAGGCGTTACATTGATGGCGGGTGCACCGGTGATGTTGGAAGAAATGATCGCAGCGACGGCGCTGGTGGTGGTTTGGGCTGATGCAGTGATCGTCCCGCCCGTGAAGTTCAACGCGCTGCCAGTGATGGTGTAAGTGCCAGTGGCATGTGTGAAATTCAGGTTCTTGATGGAGATCGCCTCGCCTAGTGTGACGGTGCCGACCGAGCCCTCAAAGTTGGCATTGTCGCCATTGCCCCAGGTGGCGGTGTTGTAGGGGCCTGCGGTGACGGTTCCCCAATTGGCGGTGGTGGTGTTCCAGGTTATCCCACCGGCGGAGAAGAGGTTTCTGGATGTGGCCCATGTGGTGGCCGAGGCCGCTGCCGACCATGCGGTGGGGTTCTGTGCGTTGCTCTTGTCGCGGGCGCGGACGCGGTAGGAATACTGGGTGTTGGCTGTCAGACCGGTGGCGGTGTAGGTCGGGCTGTCCTGCCAGACGCTGTTGCTCCCGCCACCTGCGGTGCATTCGAAGAAGTATTGGACGCCGCTCGGATCGGTGGCCGTGGCGGCCGTCATGGTGATCGAGGTGTCGCTGAGCACTCTGGGCAGCACGGCGAAGGACATCGGATTGGGTGTGGGCGCGGTGGTGTCCGGCACGGGTGTGGTGGCGGAGAAAATGGCCGACCAGGTCGTGACGGTCTGGGCCGCGCTCTTGTCTCGGGCGCGGACGCGGTAGGAATACTGGGTCTCGAACGCGAGACCGGTGTTAGTGTAGGTGGGGCTGTCCTGCCATCCGCTGCTGCTCCCGCCACCGGCGGTGCATTCGAAGAAGTATTGGACGCCGTTCGAATCGGTGGCCGAGGTGGCCGTCATGGTGATCGAGGTTTCGCCGACTACCGTGGGCTGCACGGCAAATCTCATCGGGTTGGGTGATGGCGGGGTGATATCAGCGGTTCTGAAATTCCACGTTATATTGTCGGTGATGCCCGCAAAGTTGTTGCCAGCCAGATCCTTGATCGCGTTCGCGCCGATCTGAACCGCGTAGTTGCTCTCCGAGAGCAGAAGTGCGGTCGGATTGATCGTCAGCACCGTATTGGAGATCGAGACCTGGGTGGCATCCGTTACCGGGATGGTCGCGCTGGAACCGCTGGTCAGGTTTTTGACCGTGATGTTACCCGTGCCTAGTGCGATCGGCTCGCTGAAGGTGGCTACCAGGTTTGCGCCGACAGCCACGTTGTCGGCGTTGTCGGCTGGGGAATTGTTCGCGATCAGCGGGTGGATTCTTTCGGGAACAGGGCCGAGCGAAATCACCAGGTCCACGGAATGCTGACCGGGGAGGAAAGTGCCACCCGCCGGGCTCTGGCTGATGACCTTGCCTGCGGGCACCACGGCATCATGCACACTGGTGACCGTGCCTACCAAAAGATTGGCGGAGTTGATGGACGAGGTGGCAATCGATTGTGACAACAGGACCACATTGGGCACGCTGACGGATGGCAAGTTGATGGTGATCACGGTGTCATCAATCGTCGTATTGGTGGAATTGTAGGCCTGGCCCTGGGCATCCAGAATCGAGGCTCCTGCGGCTACCGCGAAGCGCATGAAGCCGGTTGACGTCGGGGTGACAACGACGGTCACCACGCCGGGCGAAATTTCCGTGATCGTGCCGATCGTGACTGTCGCGGATCCGGCGTTCACAAAGTCGGTTGCGTTGAGCGATGCCGCATGGATGTCCTCGCTGAAGGTCAGCGTGTAGGTGATCGGGTTGTTGATCACCACCGGGCCGCCGTTCTTGTTATCAACGATGTGAAGCGGTGCCAACGTTGGCAGCGCGGGATCCTGGCCGATGGAGATGACAAGGTTCACCGGCGAGCCATAGGCGGCGGTGCCGGCGGCAGGCGACTGGCTGATGACATGGCCTGCGGGATATGGGCTGTAACCGGAGGCGCTGGTGATGCCGCCCAACGAGAGTCCGGCGGCCTCGACCATGTCCTCTGCAATGGCTTGGGCGAACCCGACCACATCCGGCACGGTGCCCAACGGCGCGATGGTTGCCGAGGCGGCTGCGGAGAAAGCCGTTTCGTTGAGGCCGGGGACCCTGTCACGGGCTTTGACCCTGTAGGTGTATGGGACGCCGGGTGTAAGGCCGGTATCGGTGTAAACCCGGCTGGACTGCCAACCGCTGTCGTGGCCGCCGGCACCGGCGGTGCAGTCGAAGTAGTATTCGACTTCCAAGGAATCATGCGCCGTGCTCGCGGTCATGGTGATCGACGATGGGCCGCTGGGAGCCGGGGCCACGGCGAAGCTCATCGGGTCGGGTGTGGGTGCCGCGTTGTCATCGGTCATCGCCACCGTGCCTTGGATGACACTCTGATAGGTCGCGCCGACACGGATCTCATCGAGAAAGACATTGTGCCCGCGGGAAAAGGTGAGGGTGTCGAACAAGGACTGATTGACATTGGCCGTCAGCACCGAGGTGGGAGCAGGCAGAAGCATGTCTTCCCATGGCATGAAAACCTCAATCTTATCGCTGGCGGCACCCCACGTGATTTTGGCGACCAGCAGGCGAGGAGTGTGGTAGTTCACACTTCCGGCGACGGCGCTGTCGTTATTGCCAAGCAGCGGGGTGCCGACGGCTGCCGCGTAATACTGGGCCGCGTAAACCGCGCCTTCGGCCACCGTCATGCCAAGTCCCGAGCCTGGCTGGGTGCCGTCGTTGGGAATATTGGGATCATAGGTAAATCCGTTGTTGGCCAGGGCGATGCTGATCGTTCCGGACTCGGGATAGGCCGTGCCTCGCAGCAACAGGCTCATCCAGACGGTTGCTCCATCTTCCAGCAAACCCCTGCCAGCCAGGGCGGAAGTGCTGATGCGCCGCGAACCGCCGGGACTATTTGTGGACACGCTCTTCACCTTGTTGCCAGTGACGGGCAAGGTGCCGTAGCCGAGCGAGGTTGCTTCGGTGGTGATCTGCACACCTGTTGACCATGATCCACTGAAGCCGATGGAACTGGAGCCTGCGGTGCCAGTGAGATTGCCGACCGATAGCGTGTCGAAGGGCTCGTAAAGCGCCAGGCCGACGGGTGCGGCGGTATTTACCGTGATGTCCACCATGGCGCTGGCCACCTGGCCATTACTGTCCTGTACCTTGTAGGTGATCCGATCCGGGCCCGTGTAGTCGGCGGCAGGGGTGTAAACAAGGTTCGGCGCGGTGCCGGACAAGGAGCCATGTTCCGGTTCGGTGGTGATCGTATAGTTGAGCGCATATCCCTCCGGATCCGAAGCGTTCAGGATCAACTGGGTCGGGGTTCCCTGATCGGCGGCAAGCGACTGGTTGCTTGCGGTCGGCGGGGCGTTCGGCGGCAGTGATCCGCCTGAATCGCGCAGGGTCACTTGCACCGTTTTGGTTACTTCTGTGAGACCTCGCGAGTCCGACACCTTCACCTCGAATAGATACACCCCAGGAGCGCCATCGAAAACCACGGTGGTATTCTTGGCGGCACCCGTGCCGTTTGGCGTGAAGGTCACGTTGCCGGCGCCATGGACTTTTCTCCACGTGTAAAGGGGTGTGCCGTTGGCAAGATCGGTCGATTGAACCCTCAGCACCGTGCTTTTGGCGGGCAAGTTCAGCAAAGGCTTGTCGGCGACGATCCAGTCGATGCGCTTGAAGGTCGTCAGTTTCTTCGGCAACTTGTCCGGCAACTGGTCGGCCTCGATGGCATCGAGGATGGCCTGGGCGTCGGGCGCATACGTAGGTTCTGATTTCACCAGAGACTGGCAAAGCTCGGGCACCTTTGGATCCGGCTGAACGGTAAGGCTCGAGGCGGCATAGTTCCTCAAGATGCCAAGAGGAACCGTATGGTCATTGAACGCCTCCAGGAAAGAGATGACAGACAAGGGCACACCCTCGGCAATATCCTTGGCCTGCAGCACGGAAATCGCGTCGTTGCGGCTGTTGTTCTCCCGGTTCTCCGCCGGTGGCGGCTCCAAGCCCACATTGACAAGAACCTCCGCGAGGTTCTCCACATCGGTTTTGGTCAAGGAAGGCGCCACGGCAAAAGCCTGATTGCGGGCTCCACCCATCGGTGCGCTGGCGATGATCCGGAAAGCCGGGTAGAGCTGCGCGCGATTCGCCGTTGCCACCCGGCCGCTACCCCAGACGCCATTGGCACCGAACAACAGGGAGCCGAAAGATGCCTTCTCGCCATGCATCGGATCGTTGGGATCCAGTGGCAGGATCGGACGGTCATAGGTAATGAGCGAGTTGACGATCGTGGCAAGGTGGGCGGTCTTTGCGGCCAGCGACAGGCTGTTCAGCGCATCGGCCGCCTGGTAGCGCACCTTGCTGTTGGGAGACATCAGCAGCCCCGCAAGCACGGGTGCCGTGCTGTCATTGGCGATGCTTTTCAACGCTTCGAGCGCCCCATGCTGCGCGGCGAAGGTGGCGCCGTTCTGCGCCATGTTGGTCAGTGTCGGAAGGATGCTGGCGTGGTCGGCCGCGCGGTTGGTCTTGATTTCAGTGGATGCGCGCCAGTGGACTTGCGGAAGCGGATGCGTCAGATCCTCGACCAGCTGGGCCGTCGTCCGTGAGGCCGGGTTGTAGCTCAAGGCGAGATTGATGTCCGCCATGTCGGTGGCGTTCAGCGCCAGTGCGGGATTGGCGCTTTTTCCGGTGATGTGGAGTTTCGCCAGTGGCGCGGCGTAGGTCAGAAGCATCGTCCACGAGGCGCGGTGATCCGTTCCATAACTCGCGATGGATTGGCCATGATAGACAAAGTCGCCATTCCACCGGCGGGCCAGGTCATAATGCGCGGAGCATCGGTTGAAATAGCGGACCAGGGCGTCCTGACCACCCATGTTGGCACCGAGCGGTGTCCACAGATGGTTGAAGTAGGGTCCGGTGTGGCCGGTGTCGCGCTCGTTGGCTCCGAAGACCGATTGCTTGGCGAAATACTTGACCTGACTTTCGTAGCCGTTGAGCAGCCCCAGTGCGATGGCGGCCAGTCCCGACTTGCCGTTGTTGCACATGAAATTCACGTTCTCCTTGTTTTCGCCGTACGGCACGCCGCCGAGGTCGGCGTAGTATTGGAAAAATTTCGCGGAGCGGTCGATACCGGCAAGGATCGGGGCATCCGTGAGGCCGCATTTGTTAGCCAGAACCAGGCCGATAAAACAAGGTAGGCCGGCGTTATTCACCGGGCCGTAGCCGATCCCATACGGACCGTTGTTCCCCCCATCAGGCTTCCGCAGCGCAAAGTTGTGCCCCATCGTGCCGAACATGCTCTGGCCGTTGGCGATCTCGATCGCCCGCGCGCGGATCGAGGGCAGCACGGTGCTGTCTCCCGTCTGCAAGTAATACTCGGCCTGCGTGATCAGCTGCGGGCCGCGAGACCATGGTGCGTAAAAGGTGCGGTCCACACCACCGGACATCCTGAAATCGATCTGGGCTTGTGTCAGGTTGAGGGCACGCGCCTCGGTTTGGGCACGCGCCTGTCGTGCGGCATTGGCCGGATTGGAGGGGTCATTGGCCGCCATGAGCACGTTGGTGCCGAATCCACCGTAACCGGCACCCGGCACGTTGTTCATGATGTAATTGAGACCCTTCTCAAGGATGGCGGCAGACTTGGGGCAATTGAACGGCGCGGTGACCGTGTAGCTGCCTCCCAAGTATTCCAGGGTGATGGTGACCGTGGTCGTAACTCCCGCGCGCCAGCGGATCAGCCCTAAGGTGGCCGGATTGCGACCCTCGGCCTGATTGATGGCTTGAGCCAGCGAAAAGCGAGCATCCCAGGAAAATGGCGACGGAGTGGCACCGGTTCCACTCGCTCCGAGGATCACGTCATTCACCGCCAGGATGCCATCGGCCGGTGAGCCGGCGTCCACCTTATTCACTTTGATTTGACGGGCGTCGGTTGTTCCCTTGCCACCTTCGACATACACCCATCCCTCCATGCCCGTCGGGCCGAGGTTGATGTTGTAGGTGCTATCGGGGACGCCGCCTGCGGTGAGATCCGGAGGAGTCGCTTGGGTCGTGGCGACGAGGCCAAGGAGAAGCGCTCCGAGGCAACTCAGAAGATGCTGCGAATGCTTGCGAACATGCGGACGGAGATTGAAGTTCGGATGCTCAGGATTCATGGTTCTGGCAGTGATGCGGGGGCAACAGGGCTTCTCCGGGCAGATCGGGTCCGTGTAAGGAATCGGTGGGTCGGGATGGAGGCAGGAGGGTTTGGTGTTGCCGGGCGGCAGATCACTTGGGCGGATCGGGCCGAGAATACCCCTCATCCGCGGATCGACAAAAGAATTTCAGGGCCTCAACTGATCTTGAAAGCCCCAAGCTGGTGTCCACGAGAGTCCTGCTCATCCGCTCTGCTTCCGGGCAGTTGACGAACTTTCTGAAGGGCGAGTCAGGTGTCAGGATTTGGCGAACGCGGGATGACCGCTCCCGCTATTGAGTAGAAAGCTTTGCCGTTGGCAACTGATCTGGATTGCCCCAAGTTGCCGGCGATGAGAAACCTGCGCATTCGTTCCGCATCCGAGCAGTTGGCGGATTTCCTGAAAGAGGAGATCCGGAGCCGGACGTGGACCGGAACGATGCCCGGCGAGAGCTGGATGGTGACCCACTTCCAGGTGGGGCGGGACACCGTTAGGGCGGCGATGGCCCATCTGGAGGAAGAAGGGGTGCTCGCACCTCAAGGACAAGGGAAACGGCGGCAGATCGTGATGAGCCGGGATGCCTTCACCACCCGTAGAATCCGGGTGAGGATTTTCCTCTACGAGAAGCAGGCCCGTGCGGACATCGACAACTCAAGCCTGTTGGCCCAACTCCTGGAGGCGGGGTTCGACGCCGAGTTCTCGTCAAGATCGCTCAAGGACCTGGGGATGGATGTCGGGCGGGTGGCCCGTTATGTAAATCAGAACCCGGCGGATGCCTGGGTCGTGAGCGCCGCGTCTCGCGAAGTCCTCGAATGGTTTGCGGAGCAGCCGGTTGCGGCACTGGCGATGTATGGCAGGCATCATGGGCTTCCGATCGCCGCGGCGTATACGGTCATGATTCCCGGACAGAACGAGGCCGTGCGGCGTCTGATCGACCTCGGGCACAGGAGAATCGTGATGCTGACCCGCGAGGAACGCCGCAAGCCGGAATTGTCGCGGCCCGAGCAGATCTTCATCGATCAACTCGAGGCCGCGGGAATCACCACCGGCGATTACAACCTGCCGGACTGGGTGGAAAGTCCGGAGGGATTGAGCAGCCTGCTTGAAGAGCTTTTTCGTTTCAGTCCGCCCACGGCGCTGATCTTTCAGGAGGCCCAGCTTTTCGCAGCAACGCGCTACCATCTCGCCGACCGAGGCATGATCGCGCCCCGGGATGTCTCCCTTGTGGTCGCGGACGATGATCCGAGTTTCGCCTGGTGCACCCCGATTCCGTCCCACATCCGCTGGGACTACCGGCCGGTGGTGCGCCATGTGGTGAGCTGGGCCAAGAACGTGGCCTCGGGAAAGGAAGACCGCCGGAAATTCGGCACGGAGTCGAAGTTCGTCGAGGGCGGGACGATCGGGCCGGTGCCGAAAGGGCGGCAATCGAGTTGATTTGGGTCCAGCTTCTGCCCGTTTGATGCCAATCAGGTGGGATCCTGGATTTCAGGTCCTCAGTTTCCTGAGCTGATAAACTCCTCCCGGCTCAACGAGCCGTTCTTGTCTTTGTCAAACCGCAGGAATCTCGCGGGGGCGGCGTCGGGGTCGGGCTGGCCGGCCAGAAACTCCTCGCGGGTCAACTGGCGGTCCTTGTTCTTGTCCCGCTGGTCGAACATGGCGCCACGGTCTTGCTTTTGCTTTCCCGTAGGCTTCGCCGCCGGTGGATTGGCTGACCGGATTTGGGGCTTCGCCTCCGGGTGAGTTGCGAGGATCGCTTTCAGCGAATCAAGGATCTCCGGCTGGGATGCCGCGAGGTTCCTAGTTTCCAGCGGGTCCTCCTGATAATCGTAAAGCTCGTATTCCGCCGTGGAGGTATCCGCTCCCGGGGCTTTCCATTCGACCATCCGGTGGCGGGCGGTGCGGATCGCTCGGCCCAGCAGCTTGTTGCGGGGATAGACATGGATGATCGAGTCCCGCACCTGCTGTCCGGGATTGCGGAGCGCCTTTGCGAAGCTGAGCCCGTCGAGTCCGCCCGGCGCGGGCAGTCCTGCCAGCTCGCTGATCGTCGGATAGATGTCCACCGTTTCCACCAGGGCGGAGCTGCGGGCTGGCGCAATGCCGGGGGCCGCGACGAGCAGGGGGATGCGGGCGGCTTGTTCGTAATTGGTGTGCTTGCACCACATGCCGTGGTCGCCGAGGTGCCAACCGTGGTCGCCCCAGAGGACGATGATGGTGTTCTCCGTCAGTTTCAGCTCGTCGAGTTTGTCCAAGACGCGGCCGAGTTGGGCATCCATGTAGCTGGTGGCGGCATAGTAGCCGTGGACCAGTTGGCGCTGCAGATCCACCGGCAGGGCTCCCTTGGCCGGGATGCCGGCGTAGCTGCGCAACTCGCCGCCAAACTGCGGCGCATACCCGGGTGCTCCCGCGGGTGGCTCGGTCACCGTGGCCAGCGGCAGTTTGGCGGGATCATGAAGGTCCCAGTATTTCCTGGGGGCGCAGAAGGGCAGGTGCGGCTTGGTGAAGCCGAGGCCGATGAAGAAGGGGGTGTCGGCGCGCTCCTTGGCTTCCTCCAGCCGGCGGATCGCTTCCGTGGCGAGGAGGCCGTCGGGGTAGGCTTCATCCGGGACGTCCGCGATTTCAAAGGCGGGTCCCTTGGCTCCCTTGCCCCGCGCAGATGCACGGTTCTCCGGAGCTTGATACATTCCGGCCTTCCATGGGGAAAAATGGGGCACATCCCACGATGCGGCATCCTCGCCATTGCCGTGTCCCACGTGGAAGATCTTCCCCATCGCCTCGGTCCGGTAGCCTTGCTTCTGGAAGTGTTGCGACATCGTCAAGGCGTCGGGGCGTGACTTGCGGAAATTGGTGCCCAGATCGTAGATGCCCAGCGTCTGGGGTCTTAGTCCGGTCATGAGCGCGTTCCGGGAAGGGGCGCAAATCGCCTGGTTGCAGTAGGCGGCTTCGAGGACCACGGCTCTCTTCGCAAGGCGGTCGAGATTGGGGGTCTTTGCGTGCGGATCGCCATAGCAGCCCAGCAGCGGTTTCAAGTCGTCCACGCAGATCAGGAGGACGTTCGGCTTCTTTGCGTCGGCCGCGGATGCGGTGAAAGCGAGGGCGCAAAGGGCTGCCAGACCGGCAGGCAGGAAAGCGGGATTCGGCATGGGGCGGACATTACCGTTGTCGCGACGGAAGTCATTCTCGCAATCGCGGAATCGGGGCGAAGATTTCCTGTCGGATTGCACCGCCGGGCGGGTGTAGTTTTGCAAAGACACCAACGCATGGGCCCGATGAATTCCGACGAACGCAGCGACACCGATCTCCTCACGGCTTTCGGCCGGGACGGCGACGAGGCGGCGTTCGAAGCGCTCGCGGGCAGGCATGTGGACATGATTTTCTCCGTGAGCCTGCGGCGCTCGGGCGACCGGCAGTTGGCTGAGGAAGCCACCCAGAACGTTCTGGTTAGCCTGTCCATGAAGGCGCGGAAGCTCGCGGTGGGGGAAAGCAGCCTCTCCGGATGGCTCCACACGGCCACGAAGTTCGAGGTCGCGAAACTGCAACGACGGGAGACCCGGATCAGAAAGAGAGAGCAGGCCTACGCCAGCGACCCCATGAAGACTCCCTCCCAAAGCGACGATGAGACGTTCCAGCCTCTGATTCCATTGCTCGATCAGGCGATCGATCAACTTCGCGCAAGCGACCGCGAGGTCATCGTCCGGCGATACCTGGAGGGGCAGGACTTCCGTCGGATTGGCGAGGCGCTGGGGATCAGCGAGGACGCCGCCCAGAAGCGCACCAGCCGCGCCTTCGACTGCTTGAACCAGTTCTTCAAGCGGAAGGCGGGCGTGACCGTCTCGGCCACCGCGCTGGCCGCCGGCATCAGCCAGCACTGTGCCGAGGCCGCGCCCGCCGTTTGCCTGCAGATCGCCGGGAAGGCAGCTTCCTCGGGCCTGGTATCCCTTTTCACCACCTCGGTCATCGCCACCATGAGCGCCGGTAAAATCACCGCAGTCGTCGCGGGCATCGTCTTGCTTGGAGGCGCCGTTGCGTTCTTCGCCAACCAGAACGGAAAACCGCCGGGAACCGTATCCACCTCCCCGCCATCCAACTCCGCAACCGGTGCCCCGTCCGCTCCGCAGTCTCCTGCAGGAACCGTGGCCACAAGCACGGGCAGCAATACCACTCCGGAGGCAGAAGCGAAGCCCTACTCCCCGAATGAGGAACTCGCGAAGCTGGAGGCGATGAGCCCGCACCCGAGCCCGGACGAGATGGCGCGGCGACTTTCGGTCAAGCACGAGCAATGGCTCAAGGATCTGACCGGCGAACTCGGCCTGAGTGACGCCCAGGTGGCCGGTGTGAAGGAGGTCCTCGATACCCGCTTGAAAGACTTTCGCGCCTCGCTCGATCCCGAAGCCGCGCCGGGTGCCTCTCCCGAGCAAAGGGAGAAGGAGATGATCACGAAGGCGGGCAGTCTCATTCGCGGAGCCGGCTTGCGTGACGAACTTGCAGGTATCCTCTCCGAAAAACAATTCGCCACTTTCGACGAGCGGGAGAAAAAAGCCCTACTGTCACAGGTAGAATCGCTGTCCTATCTCGAACTCTCCAAGCTCACTCCCGTTCTCAAACTCACGGAAGATCAAAAAGACAAAGTCTTCGAACTTCTCCAAACATCCTCTGCGGAGAATCTCAAGCAGAGCAGCGATGCCCGTGCCTTCATGGCATTGATGCAAAACAAAACAACCACCCAAGTGGACTTCACCAGCATGGCGGATGCGGATTTTTTCTACGAAATCATCGACGGCCCCAACGCCTTGCCTCCCGACTCGCCCGAGTTCAAAAAGCGGATGATCGATTTCGTAATCACACAAACCAGCAAACAAGTCGAACTGCTCGCCCCGGTCCTCGACCCAGCGCAGAAACAGCGCTACCATGACCACCTCATCAGCAAGAGCATGTTGCCCATGTTCGGCATCGAACTTCCCGCCACTCCCGGAGAATGAACATACGAGCCATGATCACTCGCACCCTCGGCCTGCTGCTTTTCCTCTCCATTACGGCTTGCCAGAAAAAGGAAACGACCAGCACCGCTCCTACTCCACCGCTCTCCACCGATACCGACCTCGGCCACGGCTATGTCCGTCGCGACGGGGCCATTCACTTCATAGGCGGCGGGACCACCGGCACCGGCGCAAACGCCACCCGCATCGACATGCCCTCGCCGCAGCTGCTCAGGAAGGTCGTGAACTCCAAGTTCGGCCCCTTCAAGACCGCCGAAGGGCTCGACGTGGCCAGCTTCGAGGTGATGTCCGAGACCTACACCCGCGACGAGAACCGCGTTTATTACAAGGTCGTCAGCAACGATGAGTTTTTCGTTATCGTGCTGCCGGAGGCCGATCCGGCGTCCTTCGAATTGCTTGAGGGCAATCTGACGCGGGACAAGAGCCGGGTCTGGTACAACTACGAGATCCAGGACTCGGTCGATGCCGCCACCGTCGAACCCATCGAGGGCGGCCCGGTTTACAAGGACAAGAACTCCGTGTTCTATCAGTATGCCGCCATCGCAGGAGCTGATCCCGCCACCTTCAAGCACATCGGCTCCGGCTACTATGCGGACAGTAAGAGAGTCTATTGGTGCTCAACCCCGATCCCGGATGCCGATCCCATCGTCTTCAAGGTGATGGGGGATTCATTCATCGCAAAGGACACGTCCAAAATCTACCGGAGCGGCGTGCACCTGCCCGGCTACGATGTCGCATCGTTCGAATTGATCCTGCACAGTGGAGCGGGATTCCAGATTTTCTCGGATAAGAGCGGCATTCATCTGGATCAGATGACCTTTCCCCGCTCCAGGCCCGGCACGGTCGAGGTCATCGATAACGAAACCGTGAAGGCGGGCGATCTCGTTCATTTGGTGAACACGTATCAATACACACCGGTGACGGTCTTCAAAGAGGAGGGCAAACTGATGGCTGAAACGCCGGCCTACGAACCCGGCAACGACAAGGTGAACGGCATCATCAGCGCGGAAGTGGCAACGGATGGCCTGAAGAACATCCGGATCAGCCCCCTGCCGGGCGAAGACAGGACCCCGTCCGTTCCTGATTGGCAGCTAAGGGTTTTCAAGGATCCGCATCTCGTCCGGCGGATGATCGAGGCCGGAAAGCTGATCCAATGATGACGTTCGCACCGCAATCGTTCGCCGCAACGCGCTACAGGCATGAATCCAAAGAAATCATCGATCCTGGCCCTGAGCCTCGTGGTCATGGCGGCTCTCATCGTGGCGTTCAGCCTCCTCAAGCAGGATCCTTCTCCTGCCCCGGATGCAGGCGCCGGATCGCGCCCAACCCGGATCTCCGATCGGCAGCAGGAAGGCATCTCCGGGGAATCCACGGAAGAACGGCTGGCGAGAGACGAAAGAGAAGATCTGGTGCGGGAGGTGAAAATGAAGCAGTTGGCATTCTGGTCGCAGAACGCATCGGCCGGTTTCGCCCTCACTTTGAAGAGTCTCGTGGCGGATCTGAATCTGTCCGCGGAGGAAACGGCGGAAGTTGCAGAAGTCTTTGCCCGCCGGGAGGCAGAGCTTGGCGGTCTGCTCGCCAGGATGCACTCCGGCGAGACTGCGGATGACGTTGAAACCATGAGGGAAATCTGCGGCCTGCTTCGCAACAAGGGACTGCGTGAGGATCTGGCGGGTGTCCTTTCCGCGGAGAAACTGGCAACCTTTGATGCCAACGAAGCAAATCGTGAGCGTGAAACCATCGAGGCCCGCGCCTACCGCGAGATGGCCGACATCAACGCCGTGATCCTGTTGGCCGACCACCAGAAGCAAACCGTGCTCGCCGCCCTCATGAAGAGCGCTCCGGCAAGGGTGGAGCACGAAGCGGACGCCCGCGCCTTCATGACACTCAACTACGGCCAGATGTTGACCGATGTGGATTCCTCCAGCATCCGTGGTCTGGCCAACATGGTCAGCGCGGGCCTGAATGACGAAATGCCCGCTTTCGAGATCGACAGTTCGCACTACCAACAATGGACCGAGGCCAACAAGGCGGAGCGGATCGGGCACCAGCTTTCCATCCTGCAGCCGATCCTCGATGAAGACCAGCTCACCCGCTACCGCGAGCACCTGGAGGCGGAGCCCGCTTGGTAAGGTCCACGGTCGCAGAAGCATTTCAACCCATCCCCAATGACACTCACGATGAACCTCCGCACCAACCTGTCCGCCCCATCCATCCTGCTGGTCACCACTCTCCTGATGTCCTCGTGCACTTTCTGGCATGACACGGTGTCGTTCGGCGCCGCTGGCAAGATGCCCGCTGCCAAGACGCCGGTTCCGAAGATCGAAATCGATACCAACATCTCCATCACCACCCTGTTCGGAGGCTTCGTGAAGAGCAACAAGCCTTACGACATCCAGGCCTACCACATGGATGGCACTTCGACCTTTGACTCCGCCGAGTTCACGAATGTGACGGTGACGTATGCCGATGGCTCCCTTGATCCCGGTCTCGCCGCGCTCAAGCTTCCCATGCGCTCGCAGCACACCATCCATGAATCCTACAATAGCATGGGCGAAGACGGCATCGTTGTCACCAGGTCGCGGATCATCCAGGCGGAGTTCCCCGGCGTCATCAGCCGCGACGAGCCTTTCACACTCCTGCTCAAGGGACGGTTCATCAAGAGCAACGGCTCCATCATTCCTTTTGTGATCAAGGAGAAATACGACCCTACCAGGGACAAGAGAACGGAATCGTGGGCGGACTTTGTGAGCGGCTGCTGAGAATGCCATGAATCCGATCCAGAACATCCTGAATCGATTTCCGCTGATGATTTTGGACGGTGCCTTCGCCACCGAGCTTGAGAAGCGGGGATGCGACCTGAACCATAGCCTTTGGTCCGCCAAGATACTGATGGAGTCACCGGAGATGATCGGCGAGGTCCATGCCGACTACTTTAGCGCCGGAGCCGACTGCGTGATCACGGCAAGCTATCAGGCAACCGTCGAGGGCTTCCGGCACCATGGGCTCAGCGAGAACGAGGCGCTGGCCTTGATCGGCAGATCCGTGGAGATTGCCGTCAATGAGCGGGATCGCTTCTGGGGGTCCTGCACTCAACAAGCCCTCCGGCCAAAGCCCCTTGTCGCCGCTTCCGTTGGTCCCTACGGCGCATTCCTGGCCGACGGTTCGGAGTATCGTGGGGATTATCGGATTTCCGAAGAGGAGCTGATCGGATTCCACTACCCCCGCATGAAGGCGCTCCTTGATGCCGGAGCCGATCTCCTCGCTTGCGAGACGATCCCCTGCATGAGCGAAGCCCGGGCGATCGCCCGCCTGCTCCAAAGTGAATTCCCCGGCCATTTTGCCTGGATGAGCTTCAGCGCGAAGGACGGCAAACACATCAGCAACGGCGAACCGATGGCCGGCTGTGCCAAAGAACTGGAATCCTGTGCACAGATTGCCGCCATCGGCATCAACTGCACGGCTCCTCGGCACATCGCGTCCCTGATCCGCGAGATCAAAGGGAATTCCACGAAACCCGTCATCGTTTACCCCAACAGCGGCGAATCCTACGAGGCCGGCACCAAAACCTGGGGCGGATCGCATGGCGAAGGATCGTTCAGCAAAGGTGCCCAACGCTGGTGCGAGGAGGGAGCCCGGATCATCGGAGGATGCTGCCGGACCTCCCCGGAGGATATCCGCGCGATTGTCGGCTGGGCTCGCCCCGGTCTTGCCCTTGAGAGATAGAAGCACAACCAGCTCCTGAGCGTTCCGAAACGAAGGACGGGATTGGGAGGAGTTTCTTTGCGACCTTGTTAATCGCGATAGTCCGGTCAGGGCTTCTCCCAAAGGGGGCGGACGCCGGTAGCGATCGCGGCGTCGAGCTCCTCCATCCGCTTGCGGAGGCGTTCGACAAGCTCGGGTTTCTCTTTCGCGAGGTTCATCTTTTCGCCGATGTCTTCGGCGAGGTTGAAGAGCATCGTCTCCGGTTCGCCTTTACCCTTCGGGGGCAGCACCAGCAGCTTCCAGTCGCCCTGACGGATGCCGTCGAGCCGGCCGCTCATGGCGTAGTAGAGGAATTCTTCGCGGGGTGACTTGTTGTCGCCGGTGAGCAGAGGTGAGATGTCGACGCCATCGATGGGGAGGCCGGCGGGCAGGGTCGTGCCGGTAAGGGCGGCGATGGTCGGGAGGATGTCGATGGTGGAGGCGAGGGCATCCGTCGTGGTGCCGGCAGGGATGCGCCCAGGTGCCCAGAAGATGGCTGGAACCCGTTGGCCGCCTTCGAAGGTGCTCATCTTGCCGTCGCGCAGTGGGCCGGCGCTGCCGCCATGGTGCTGGAACGTGAGCCACGGGCCGTTGTCGGTGGTGAAGATGACATAGGTGTTCTTCGCGAGATCGAGTTCGCGCAGGGTGTCGAAGACGCGACCGAGCTCGGTGTCGAGATGTTCGATGGTATTGATGTAGGCGCGCTTGGGATCGGGATCGCGGACCTCGTCGGGAACGTAGAGCGGGATGTGCGGCATCGAGTAGGGCAGGTACAGGAAGAAGGGGCGCTTCCGGTTCTCCTTGATGAAGGCGACGCCGCGGTCGGTGCAGCGGCGGGTGATGGTGCGCTGATCGACGGGGAGTTCGACGATCTTCTCGTTGTCCATCAGCGGGGTCTGCCACTTCGTGAGGGTCGATCCGGGGTCCTTCCAAAGGACGTCCATTCCCTCGGGGCCTCCTTTTGGCCGGCCCTCGTTGTCGGGGTGGTTCATGTCGTTCGAGTAGGGGATGCCGAAGTAGGCATCGAAGCCCTGGGCTCGCGGAAGGGTTTCCGGATGGTGGCCGAGGTGCCACTTTCCGAAGCAGGCGGTGGCATAGCCATGCTGCTTCAAGTGATCGGCGATGGTGATCTCGTCCGGGTGCAAGCCGGTGGTGGAGGTGGGAAAGAGCACGCCCTTGGCCATGCTCAGGCGCCTGGGGTAGCTGCCGGTGAGGAGTCCTGCACGGGACGGGGTGCAGACCGTGGAGGCGGACATGAAGCTGGTGAACTTGCGGCCCTCGGCGGCGAGCCGGTCGAGATTGGGCGTCCGGATCGTTTTGGAACCGAAGCATCCGAGGTCGCCGTAGCCCTGGTCATCGGTGAAAATCAGGATGAAGTTGGGCTTCTCCCGGGTTTCGTCCGCCGGGTCGGCGCTGTGTTCGGCGTGCGCAACGGAGAAAAGAAGGCTGGCGGTCAGGGTGGTGAGAAGGGGTTTCATGAGATAGGTCGAGCGGGTTGCGGTCGTCGCTCAAACTGCCTACGGAGCGTTCCGGTGCTTCCTGCCATGGATTCGGTTAGGCGGGCATTGGCCGCGCGGCTTGGGTTTGGTCCCGCTTCCATTCCCCGGGTAGGGCAATGGTTAACGGAATTCCTTTGGACACCCGGAACTCGCTCGGGTCTCGTGATGCCCTTCCGAAGCATGACCACGCTCAGCGGGGTTGATGGCCGTTTTGCAGGAGGATCAGATCGTCGGCGGTATAGGGAGTCTTGTCCGGGCCTGCGGAGCGGAGTTCGAGTTCGCGCCAGGCCTCGGGATGGACGATGAGCGGGGTGTTCCAGCGGTCGAGCAGGAGGCCGTCGGCGGAGAAGACCGGGTGCGCGGCGGGGAGGAGGATCTCCCGGTTCGGGTTCTCGCCGCGGAGGGCGGCGGCGAGGTCGGCATTGCCGCCGATCGGGTTCTTCGAGGAGTCCTTCACCACGGAGAAGTAGCCGGTGACCACGCGGTGGAGTTTCTTCAGGTCTGCGATCGGCGGGGTGGCGGGGTCGGCGTAGCCGGCGAGGAGGGCTTCCGCGGGAAGAGGCGGCGCGGGCTTCGGCGCGACCGACTGAGATTCCGGCGGGGAAACGGCCTCGGTCCGGGGAGGGACGGAGTGGAGGTTGACGAACATCCAGCCGAGCAAAGCAAGGATGAAGGCGAGCGCCAGCCAGCCGTGCCATTTCATGGTCAGACGAGGAAGCCCACCGGATTCGAAGTACTGGAGGGATCGTAGAAGTTCCCGATGTTCGGCAGCACCATGTCCATGTCGCCGGGGGTGACGCCGAACCAGCGGAGGAGCTCGCAGAAATACTCGTCGGCGGAGAGCCGCGGGAAGATGCGGCCGCCGCGGCCGACGTCGTCGGCGCCCTCGATGACCAGCGACGGGAAAGTCCCGCGGATCTGCCCGCCTGCGACCGGGCCGCCCATGACGATCTGGTTGCTGGACCAGGCGTGGTCGGTGCCCTGGCCGTTCGAGCGCAGGGTGCGGCCGAAGTCGGAGCAGGTGAAGGTGATGACGTCGTTGGCGAGGCCCAGCGTTTCGAGGCACTGCTGGAAGGCGTGGAGTGCGCCGTCGAGCACGCCCAGCATGGTGCCGTGGTTCTGCAGCAGTTCGGCGTGGTGGTCCCAGCCGCCAAACTCGATGAAGATCGTCTGGCGCATCAGCTTGAGCTGCTGGCGGATCGCGATGGTTTTCACCGCGGCGCGGAACTGCGAGGAGATCCAGTGGTCCGGGAACGCGGCGTTGTTGACCACGTTCGTCACGTTCTGGCTGTTGAGCGTGCCGGGGTTGGCGAAGTGCTGCTGGAACTCCTCGCCGCGGGCCATCGAGTTCGCGGTGATGCGGGCGTGGGTGCGGTGGAAGAGGTTGCGGTAGTGTTCCTCGACCGGGCTGGCGACGCTGTCCTCGATAAGCTGCTGCTTCGCCTGGAGCACCGCCGAGTTGCCGGACGCGCCGGTGAAGGACAGCGCGCCGCCGCCGGTGATGACGAACTGGCCCTCGCTCTGGCCGATCTGGAAGGCGGAGTTGCCGGCCATCGAGAAATTCATCGGCATGTAGAAGCCGCCGGTCTGCTCGGTGTTGAGCGTCGAGTGGATGACGTCGGCCGCGCGTCCACCCCAGCCGGAAAGGACCTGCATGCCCTGCGGCACGGAGGTCTGCCATTGCTCGATCTGGTCGCGGTGGGAGAAGAGCGCCTTCGGCACGGCGACGCTGCCGTTCAGGTAGGCGGCCTTGTTCGGGATCGGCTCGATCAGCGTGCCGACGTTCGCCAGCAGGCTGGCCCGCTTCTTGCCGGTGAAGGCGCCGGTGCCGTTGAACATCTCGGCGAGCTTCGGGCAGGAGGGATGGAGGCCGAAGTTGGTGCCGGCGAGGTTCCGCAGCTGGGCCTCCGGGATCGCGAGGTTCGAGCGGGCGGCGGCGTATTCGGCGTAGCCCGCCCCGCGGGGGATCAGCAGGTTGAAGGTATCGCAGCCACCGGACAGGAAGACGCAGACGAGGGTCTTGCGCTGCGTCCCGAAGCCGCCCTGCGCGGCGGCGTGGTTCGCCATCGTCAGGTTGAGCAGCGTCGAAAGAACGGAAGTCGAGCCGATCGCGGCGCAACTGGCTTCTCCGAGGAACTGTCGGCGGGTGCGCATGATGGGGTCCTGGTATTCGGAGTGAAGACGGGAATGAAGCCTACCGCTGCACCGCCCCTTCCGGGCAGGTCATGGCGGTCCAGATCGCGAGGGCGACGCGTTCCTTGGTGGCAAGTGCGGGATTCGAAAGGGCGGTCAGCAGCAGGCCGCGGGTGCGGGCGGTCATGCTGCCGGCGCAGACCAGCAGGTTGACGTGATCGACCAGCGCGGCGGGGTTCTCGGCGAGCAAGAGGGTGGCCGAATAGTCGAGGGGATACCACCAGTCGTAGGACGAACGGAAGCCGCGGTGGAGGTAGTCCCAGACGAGATTGGGGAAGGAGATCGACGAGTAGGTGTCGACGATCTGGAAGCCGGGGCTGACCAGGCCGGCGTTGCGGATCTCGCCGGGGGCTTGATAGACGGGCGTGTAGAAATTGAAGACGCTGGGCGAGTTCATCGGCTCCTGTTTACTGGATCCGTAGTAGGTTTCGGTCCAGTTCCACCAGACGAAGTCCGGGTGGGTTTCCGCGAGCTTGAAGAGCCGGCCGAGGTGCATGGTCTTGATCACCGGTTCGCGGACCTTGCCGAAGGAGTCGGACAGCGGCTTCTGGCGGGCCTCGGGGTCGAGCAGGATCGCCTTCACCACCGCGCCGAGGTTGCCGCGCTCGCCGCTGCCGTCGTTCACGAACACGTCCTGAACCCGCTGGATGTAAGCCGGCGATGGATTGTCGGTGACGAGGAACTGGATGAGCTGGCGGCAGACGAAGGGCGGGGTGTTGGGGTGGCGGAACAGCGAGTCCACCGCATCGCGGATGTCCTGCAGGCCGTTGCTTTCGGTCGGCTCGCGCGGCGGCACGACGAAGCCGCGCGGCAGCTGCTTCGCCTCGAAGTCGTGGCGGTCGGCGTGCATCACCATCGGCCTGGTGAAATGCTCGTCCGCCCAGCCGCCTCCACCCCAGCCGTAGGGCGAGTCGTAGTAGAGCCCGGTGAAAACGCGGGCCATCTCGGTGATGTCGCCGTTGTCGTAGGTCGGGATCGGCTCGCCCAGCGGATCGAGCTTGCGGCTGCCGTCGGCGTTCAGTTCCCACAGGCCGATGGTGAAAAGCTGCATCAGCTCGCGGGCGAAGTTTTCATCCGGATAGCGGGGGATCGAAGGATCGGCCTTCTGGTTGCCGGCGTGGCTGAGGTAAGCGCCCATCGCCGGGTGGAGGGCGACATCCTGCAGCAGCTCGCCGTAGTTGCCGAGGGCGTGGCGGAGCAGCATGTCGTAGTAGTTCGTCATGCCCTCGGGCTTCTCCTCGAGGTTCGCGTCGCGGCGGGAAACCACGAGGATTTGCGAGAGGGCGAAGGCAACGCGCTGGCGGAGCTGGTCCGGCCCGGCGATGGCGGCGCGGGCGAAGGGCGTGGTCGAGTTGTTGCCGAAGAGGAACTGGTCCTGATCGCTGAAGTTGTAGGTCGGGTCGATCTGCGGGCCGGTGGCGTCGCGTTTCACTTCCAGGATGTAGGGCGTGTGGAAGGTCGGCGGCAGGGCGAGTTGTTCGTCGATCCACGCTTCGAAGCCGAGCTGGCGCACTTGCGCGATGTCCTCGGGCGTCGGGCCGAAGGTCGACTGCATCAGGAAGCGGGAGGCATTCACCGGCGACGGCGCGGCGGGGGCGCTGGAGCCCGGCGGGCCGCCCGAAGGCGAAGAACCCTGGATCCTTTCCAGCAGCGCGGCGGCATCCCCGGAAAGCGGCTGGCCGTTCGAGCGGACCATGGACTGCGCGAGCGTGTCGGCGCTGCTGTTGGAGGAGCCGAGCACCTCGCTCTCCGCCCAGTCTTCCACGCCGTCGCCGTCGCTGTCCTTCGGCAGGATTTCCGCGCGGTAGAAGTTCTTCCCGGGCGGCAACGATGCGGCCGGGAGAACGAGGCGGCGGCGGCCGTCGACGACGTTAGAGGCTGGCAAACCCGTGGCGTCCACCCACGAGTCCAGCGTGGCGCTGGTGGCGATGTCCCAGTCCTTCAATGGCAGGTCGGTCCACGACAGGACGAGGTCGCCGTTCTGCCGCCACGCGTGGAGGTCGATCTTCGACGCGGCGTCGTCCGGATCGGTGCCGGCCTCGCTTTCCTCGAGGTTGCTCATGCCGTCGCCATCGTCGTCGGCCAGCGGTGCGCGGGGCGTGCCACCGGACCAGAGCGTCCATGCGTCGGAAAGTCCATCGCCATCGAGATCGGAGACGTTGCCGGTGAAGCTGAACCACGCCGGCACGCTCGTCGCGGAAAGCGGGTCCGCGCCATGGTAGAGCTCGATGCCGTCGGATGCCCCGTCGTCGTCGCTGTCGGCATCGCGCGGAAGCGTGCCGGCGAGGAACTCGCGGAGATTCGAAAGCCCGTCGCCGTCGGCATCGAGCGGCGCGTCGGTGGCGCTGGCCGGATTGAAAAGGTGGGTGCTTTCCCATGCGTCCGGCATGCCGTCGCTATCGGCATCGGCGGGACCGAGCGGAGCTGCGGAAATCCAGGCATCGACGCCGGTTTCCAGCTCCACGTCGAAGGCCCCCGGGATGCCGTCGGCATTCGTCCAGACGGCCGAGCCGTCCAACAGCGTGGGTTCCGCGGCGAAGGCGTTGTTCCACGTGTAGGTGGCGATCGTCACCGGGCTGGCGGGATTCGTCAGGTCGGCGATGAGGAAATTGAGGGTCCACGAGTTGACGGAGGTGTTCGGCCGGGTGGCGGTGAACTCCATCCGCAGCGGCTTGGAGTCGTCGGCATCGCCGTGGCCGCTGAAGCCGAAGTCCGCCTTGCGGTCGGCGGGCGGATTGTTCCAGTCGCTGTTCCAGAAACCGCTGGCCGGCTGCCCGCTTACATGAAAGAGGCCCTCGATGCAGCGGAAGCGGTAGGTCACGCGGCCGTCGCGGTAACGCAGGCCGATGCCGACCGATTTGTTCCAGCCGCCCTGGTTCACCTGCGCCACGGCTTCGCACAGCATCGCGTCGTCGGTGTCCACCGCGCCGAGCATCGACTGCGGGTGGTTCCACAGCAGGCGGATGTTCTCAATGCGCCAGGTCCAGGTGCGGGTCGTCGCGTTCCAGGTCGGCACGGACGGCGGCGTGCTGGCGGCGGACATCGGGTCGGTGCCGGCCTTGCGCTCGATGGCGTCGTCGTAGCCGTCGTTGTCGCTGTCGGCATCGTCCGGCAGGGAGGCGAAAGGCGAGCCGTTCACTTCGTCGCCATCGAGCAGGCCGTCGTCGTCGCGGTCCGGATCGAGCGGGCCGGCGTCGCTGCCGTCTTCGATCCCGTCGCGGTCGCTGTCGCGGTGATGGACCTCGGTGCCAACTGCGATTTCCGCGGCGTTCGTCACTCCATCGCCGTCGGCATCTGCGCCGGCATCGGTGAGCGCGGGATTCAGGCGGTGTTCGATTTCCACCGCGTCCTTCAAGCCGTCGCCATCGGTATCGGTGCCGCTGTCGATGATCTGGATGCCGTGGATCCCCGCATAAGTCGCATAGTTCACGGTGACCAGCGCGCCGCCGGTGCCGGGGGCGGGAGGAAGCGGCGGCAGAGAGGTCAAGGTGATGGTCTGGCTCGCGCCGCTGAGATTCCGGTAGCGGACGAAGTTTCCGGGCCGGGGCGTGGAGGTGGAGGTGACCTCGCGGAAGCCGCGGAACGGGGGCTCGGAGGCGGAGATCAAGAAGCGGTTGCTCCCCGCGTCGCCCTGGCGGGAGACGACGGCGCGCGATCCCGGATAGACGTAGCCGGCGTAGACGATGAGGTCGTAAGCCGGGTAGGGGATGCCGGTCAGGGTGACGGAGGACGGCGTGTTGATCGCGGTGGTGACGACGCCGTTCGAGTTGATGGTGCCGGTCCGCTGGGTGCGGAGCATGCCGGCGAGCAGGCGTTCGTCGCTGCTTCCCTTGTGCAGGCCGGGGGTGGCGAAGTGGCAGCTCCAGCTCGCACCGGCGGCGGTCGCTTGGCCGCGATGGTTCTTCAAGGCTGCCACCGTCCCGCTGGTGACGGCACCGTCCGGCCGCCACTGGGGCAAGGGGGTGGCGGCATTCCAGTGCGGAAAGCGGAAGAAGCCGGCGGGCTCTATCGCGGGAAGGGCGGCAGATTGCAGCGACTCCGCCACGAACTGGAGGCCGATCGCGCCGGGGAAGTCGAAGGGCACCGAGGCCGCGGAGGCGGGGTTGGTGCCCTGCTCGAGTTCGATGTTGTCCGGATGACCGTCGCCGTCGCTGTCGGCAAGCAGGGGATTGGTGCCCGTTTCCGCGCCGTCGGGAAGTCCGTCGCCATCGGTGTCGCGGAGCAGCGGGTTGGTGCCCGAGGTAATTTCCGCGGAATCGGAAATGCCGTCGTTGTCGGTATCGGCATCGGTCGGATTGGTGCCGGCCTGCATTTCGACCAGCGTCGTCCGCCCGTCGCCGTCGGGGTCGGCCGCGGCATCGGCGGCGTTGCTTTCGCTGAGGCCGAAGCTTTCCTCATACCAGCGCGGCAGGCCGTCGCCGTCCGCGTCCTGCATGCCGGTCGGATCGTGGTCCAGCTTCAGGAAATCGAAGCCGATCCATCCGCCCGCGGTGCCGCCGGTCCGTTCGATCTGGATCACGTTGGGGCCGGTCACGGCGTTCACCGAGGTCGCGGGAAAGGTCACCTCCAGCGTGCGATTCCAGGTGATGCCGGTGAAGCTTTTCACCGGCTGGCCGTTCATCGTGATGGTGAGGTTGTGGGTGCCGAAGCCCGGCGACGACCAGCCGCCCCAGATCAGGTCGACCGTCAGCTTCAGCCGCGAGCCCGCCGAGGCCTGGGCCGCGGTCAGCGGGAAGTGGATGCGGTTCCGAGGGTCGCCGCCGGTCACCTCGCGTTCGAAGTTTGGCAGCGCTTCACCGGCGATGGCGCCGAAGCCCGGATAGGTGCCGGCGAGGTAGAAGTCGTCGTCCTTCACCGTCGGCGATCCCGGGGTCGCGTTCGAGGTCCAGGTCGCCCCGCCGAATTCGTTCGGCGTCGTGTCGTCCACGCCGAGTTGCCAGACGTTCTCGAAATACGGCACGGCCTGTGCGGCCCCGGCCAGCGAGGCGAGGAATGGAAGCAGCAGCCGGTAAAGGGGCCGGGACATGGGCGGGGCGATTCTCCACGGATCGCGTCGATTTGCAAACCGGCGTTTCCGGGGCGGATCCGTCACCAGAGCAGGCGGAATGCCGTCCTCGGGCAGTTCAGCCGGCGACGATCCGGCTCGAAAAGCTCCCGATCCGGATCTCCTCTCCGGTCGCGCAATCGACAAGGTCGAGCTGGTCGTTCCGCACCATCCAAACCGCGAGCTGCCGGTGACGGCGGCCGAGGGCGACCGCTTCCACCTTGGATACCGGGACCGCCCAGCCGGGCTCCCGGTGTGAAAGATCGGGCGAGCAGCCGGTGGCGCGGATCGGGGAGAGCCCGAGCTCTTCAAGCTCGCGGCGGAGCACTTCGTCGGCGATCTCATTAAGGACTTGGTCCGCCGTCACGCCTTCCGGATTCGATGCCGTGATGATGGCGAAGGAGGCAGGCAGGGAATCCGCCGCTTCGACAGGAAGGAACACGGTCGAAAGGAATTCGGGAGGAAGGGACATGGCTCTTACTGGATCCACCCGAGTCCGACGAGAAAGCGGTCGGCCTCGGCCAGGGTGGCGTCGAAGGCTTTGCCGCGGTTGAAGAATCCGTGGCCCTCGCCCTCGTAGCCGACCAGCTTGCAGGGACGGTCTGCCTTCTTCATCTGCTTCTCGAAGGCCTCGACCGAGGCATAGGGGACCGTGGTGTCATTTTTGCCGTGGAGGATCAGCGTCGGCGGCGTGTGCGGGCCGATGTGATGGCTCGGGGAAATCGCGACGGGATCCGTTCCCAGGCGTTCCTCTGCGACCCGCGCCCCGAAGCCCTTGGGCTCCCAACCGTCTATGGCCGCCAGTGTGCAGGCCGGGTTGAAGAGGATCATCGCGTTCGGGCGCTCGTCGCTGCCGAAGCCGCTCACGGTGCCGGTGCAGGCGGCGATGTGGCCGCCCGCGGAGCCGCCGGCGGCCGCGATCTTCTGCGGATCGATGCCCAGGCGTTCGGCATTCGCGCGGATCCACGCCACCGCCGACTTGGCGTCGCTCACGCAATCGACGGGTTTTGCATTCTGCCGGGACTTCACCCGGTAGTCGGCGGTGATGGCGATCATGCCGCGCCCCGCGAAGTGCCGGGCCTGCTTTTCAAACTGAGCGGGGGTTCCCGAAGTCCAGCCGCCGCCGAAGAAGAAAACGATGGCCGGCTTCGGTTTCGCGACATCGGACTCGCCGAAGATGTGGAGCTTCAGCTTGGTGTCGCCGACGGTTTTATAGACTTCTTCCCGAGTGTCCTTGAACTCGGGCGTGTCGGCGAATGCGGTAGCCAGCGGGGAAAGCAGCAGGAGAAGCAGAAGTCGGATCATGGGTTCAAGGGGCGGGGTTGGGACGCGAAGAAGAACCACCGGATGAGGGTCAAGGTTGCGGGGGCGGGCCGGATACTACTGACCTGGGTCTGCTTTCTTGACTCGGCAACTTGATGGCCTATGCTTCAGCCTATGCCGAAAGTCGATGATGCGTCACAGGAGACCCGCCGGGCGGCGCTGTTCCGCAACGGTCGCAATCAGGCACTGCGCATTCCCAAGGCCTTCGAGCTGCCCGGAAACGAGGTGCTGTTGCATCGCGAGGGTGACCGCTTGATCATCGAGCCGGTGGAGGAGAAGAAAGGGCTGCTTGCGGTGCTGGCCGGATTCGATCCGCTGGATGAAGAGTTTCCCGACATCGACGGGGACACACTTCCCTTGGACGACATCCGGCTGTGATTTCCCCATGGCCGCGTTCCGCTACCTCCTGGATACGAACATCGTGTCGGACCTGATCCGGAATCCGACTGGCGTCGTCCACGACCGCATCGCCCGGTTTGGTGAAGAAACCGTGTGCCTCAGCATCGTCGTCGCCGCGGAGCTGCGCTTCGGCGCGCGGAAGCGGGATTCCGCCAAACTCACCGAGCGCGTCGAAGCCATTCTGGACAGCATCGCGGTACTTCCGTTCGAGGCGCCGGCCGATCTTCACTATGCCGCCATCCGCCACTCCCTTGAAGCGGCCGGCGATCCCATCGGGCCGAACGACTTGCTGATCGCCGCCCACGCGCGGGCGCTGGACCTGACGCTGGTGACCGCCAATTTCACGGAGTTCTCCCGCGTGCCGGGGCTCCGGGTGGAGAACTGGCTCGGGTAGAGGCTGGCTGCTTCCTCCGGCGGTTTTGCAGTCGGTGGGTCGGTTCAAATCAAGCTCGTTGCGGCATCGGGCTGGAGTCCTCACAGGGCCGACAGCGGAGAGTCATCCGGCTGGGAAAGGATTGCTGACAAAGCGGCAGCAGTTCGACATCTTCCTATCGTGAAAAGATGGGGACGCTGGCTGAAGAGGGTTTGCGGGTTGCTTCTGCTGATCCTCGCGCTGCTGGCGTGGGACGGTCGGATGCTCGCCATGATGCGGTTCGCTGGCAATGCACATAAACCCCGTCTGAATTCCGACTTCAAGCAGTTGGACGAGTTGCTGCCGCAGTCTGGCGCGGTGCTCGCGGAACTGTATGTCGGTTTGCCTCACCCCTACTTCGAGAAGGATGAGTTCGTCCGTGAGCTTTGGTCGCAACCCAATCGATCCATCAAGGGCTACCGGTTCCAACGTCAGCCGGAGACTCCGTCCGATGTCGTGAAGTCAGCCTTTGTCGAGGTTCTTTCCGCGGATGAATCGTTTCGCGCATATCAAGGGCCCAAGTTATGCGGGGGCTACCACGCCGATTTCGCGGTGAAGCTGGAATCCGGAGGAGTGGCTACATGGCTTCTGGTCTGTCTTGGCTGTGGGGAAGTCCTGATCTACTCGAAGGACAAGGAACTCATTTGCGAGCTCAACCATGAAGCGGAGCTTCGATTGGAGGACATCTGGAGAGATCACCAAAAGATTCCCTTTGCGCTCGTCGGCACCCGCTTGCCGCTTAGAAAGCAGATTCTCACCGAGTTTGGAATCGCCGGTCACGACGCTTTCAATTTGAACCGTTTGCGGTATGCTCCGGCTGCTGCCGTTGGGAAGGTGTATGGCCGCTGCCAGCACCTCTTCTGGACGAAGCCCGGACCGGATTCGGTGGCTATAGAGGCTTCCGCAAGGCTTTGGGAAGAGACTTGCGAATCTCCCCGACAAGCAGAGTTGCGGCTGAGTGAGCTTTTCGGGGAAATCAGGTCAGCAAAGCGTCGCAAAGGCGCAGCGGTGGACGAAGGGTTCCGACTCGAAAACCGTGTCTACTGGCTCGAGGCAGGAAGGGGTGACGACCAGGAAGACCTCAGGAGAATCCTGGAACAAATCCGTCAATACTGCGCGGAAACTCCGACCCAGGATGTGAGGTTTTACGAATGAAGGGCAACGCCGTGGGAATGGTGAGCTTACGCCCCCGGCTTCTTCACCGTCGTGATCCGCAGGTCGCGGAGCTGCTTCGGATCCACTTCGGCGGGTGACTGGCTCATCAGGTCGCTGCCCTTGTTGTTCTTCGGGAAGGCCATGACTTCGCGGATCGACTGCTCGTTGCAGATCAGCATGACCAGGCGGTCGAGGCCGAGGGCGAGGCCGCCGTGCGGCGGGGCGCCGAAGCGGAAGGCATCGAGGATGTGGCCGAACTCCTCGGCCGCGGTTTCCTCGGAAATGCCGAGCGCCTTGAACATCGCCGACTGGAGCGGTCCTTCGTGGATCCGGATCGAGCCTCCGCCGAGTTCGTAGCCGTTCAGCACGACGTCGTAGGCCTGGGCGCGGAGATCGGTCGAGGGGCCTTCGGTCATGAAGCGCTCCTCGTCCTCCTTGAGCGGACGGGTGAAGGGGTGGTGCACGGCGACGAAGCCGCCGGTCTCCTCGTCCTTGGCGAGCAGCGGGAATTCGGTGACCCAGAGGAAGTTCAGCTCTTCGTTGCCTTCGAGCAGGTTCTGGTAGCCGGCGCAGGCGAGGCGGACGCGGCCGAGGATGTCGCAGACCTGGTCCCAGGGGCCGGCGCCGAAGAGGATGAGGTCGCCGGTCTCGATGTTGAGCTTTTCCTTCATCGCCTCCAGCTCCTCGGGCGAGAGGAACTTGGTGATCGGCGAGCGCCAGGTGTCCACGGTTTCGCCGCGGACCTGGATGTAGGCGAGGCCCTTCGCGCCGGCTTGCACCGCGATCTGGGTGAGCGCTTCGACCTGGCCGGTGGTGATGCCGGAGAAGCCCTTGGCGTTGATCGCCTTCACGGTGCCCCCGGATTGCAGCGCGCCGGAGAAGACCTTGAAGGTGGAGTTGGCGAAGACGTCGGCGAGGTCGGTGAGGTGCATGCCGAAGCGGCGGTCCGGCTTGTCGGAGCCGTAGGTGTTCATCGCGTCCTGATAGGTCAGGCGGTCGAACTTCGCCGGGATGTCGGCGTTGCGCGCTTCCTTGAAGACGCGGCCGATCAGGCCTTCGACCAGGGAAATGATATCTTCCTGAGTGACGAAGGAGGCCTCGATGTCGATCTGGGTGAACTCCGGCTGGCGGTCGGCGCGGAGGTCTTCGTCGCGGAAGCACTTGGCGATCTGGAAATACTTCTCCATCCCGCCGACCATCAGCAGCTGCTTGTATTGCTGCGGGGCCTGGGGCAGGGCGTAGAACGAGCCGGGCTGGAGACGCGAAGGGACGAGGAAATCGCGGGCGCCTTCCGGGGTGGACTTGGAAAGGATGGGCGTTTCGATCTCGCAGAAGCCGCGCTCGTCGAGGTAGTCGCGGGTCGCCTTGGTCACCCGGTGGCGGGTGCGCAGGTTCTGCGACATCCGCGGGCGGCGGATGTCGAGGTAGCGGTAGCGCATGCGCAGGTCCTCGTTGGAGAGCTCCTTGTCGAGCTGGAAGGGCAGCACGTCGGCCTTGTTCACGATGACCAGCTGGTTCGCCACGATCTCGATCTCGCCGGTGCCGATCTTGTCGTTGACGGTGCCTTCGAGGCGGGCGGCAACGGTGCCGGTGATCTGCACCACGTCCTCGTCGCGCAGCTTGTGGCTGGCCGCGGCGGCCTCGGCGTTTTCTTCCGGGCGGAAGACCGCCTGGGTCACGCCTTCGCGGTCGCGGAGGTCGACGAAGATCACGCCGTGGTGATCGCGCACGGTATTGACCCAGCCGATCAGGGTGACGGTTTCACCGATGTGGGCGGAGCGGAGTTCGTTGCAGTGGTGAGTGCGCATGGTGGGAAAGTTCCAAGTAAGAAGTGCCAAGTGCCAAAGATGGAAGCTTAGGCGAGCAAAGGCCCGTCGGGTTGCTTGAGGCGGTCGGTGAGCCAGTCGGCGAGGTTGAGGACGTGGCAGGGTTCCTCGCTGCGGGAGGAGAGGGCCTTGAGCTTGAGTTCGGGGAACTCGCTGCCGATGACGAGGGCGAAGCGCGCTCCGCTGCGCTCGGCGCTTTGGAACTGCTTGTTGACCTTCGCGGCGGTGAAGGGGAGGTCGCAGGAAATGCCGGCGTTGCGAAGATCGCCGAGGATTTCGAGGGCCTCCGGGCGCTTGCTGTCGTCGGCGAGGACCAGGTAAATGTCGCAAGCCGCGGCATTGCGCTGGAGCCAGGCGGCCATGTTGAGCTCGGCGTGCGGGGTTTCCTCGATGAGATTGCGGATGACGTAGTCGCCCATCGCGAAGCCGGTCGCGGGCATCTCGACGTTGCCGTCGGAAATCACGCCGACCAGGGTGTCGTAGCGGCCGCCGCCGGCGACGGCGCGCATGCTCTTCTTCGAGTCGAAGACCTCGAACACGACGCCGGTGTAGTACGCCAGGCCTCGTACGATGGAGAGATCGAGCGAGAGGTAATCCCCGAGGCCGCGCGCACCGAGTTCGGCGCGGATCACGTCAAAGGCGGCGGAGGCGTTCTCGGGATTGGCGATGAAGGCGGTTACTTCCTCGGTGGTGAGTCCCAGCGCCGCGAGCTTCTGGGCGGTGACCTCCGGCTTCTCGCGTTCGAGCTTGTCGATGACCTGCAGGAAATCCGGCACGCTGCCTTCCGGCACGCCGCGGCGTTCCGCGAAGTCGATCCAGGCCTGGCGGTCGGAGACGCGGACGACGAAGTCGCCGGCTTGGAAGCCGAAGGCGAGCATGGTGTCGATCGCCAGCGCGATCAGCTCGGCATCGGCCTGCGGGCCGGCCTCGCCGAGGATGTCGACGTTGAACTGGAAGAACTCCCGGCCGCGGCCTTTCTGCGGCTTTTCGTAGCGGAAGCACTGGCCGATCTCGAACCACTTGAGCGGCTTCGGGAAATCGCGCTGGTGCTGGGCGACGAGTCGGGCGAGCGAGGCGGTGACCTCCGGGCGGAGCGTCACGTCGCGGCCGCCCTGGTCCTCGAAGCGAAAGAGCTGGGAATTCAGCTCGCCGCCGGCCTTTTTCAGGTAAAGCGCGGTGTCCTCCAGCAGCGGTGTCTCATACTCCACGAATCCGTAGCGGCGGGCGACGGAGCGCCAGGTCTCGAACAAATAATTCCGGGCCGCAGTGTCTTTCGGGAGAAAGTCGCGGAAGCCGGGAAGTGCTTGGAAACGAGGACCTGCCATGAGCGGGCGGGGAGGATGCATGGCGAATCCGGCATTTCAAGGGCGGAGAATGGGATGCCAGAGACGGGAGCGGGGAGACGCGAGCCGCGAGCTGGAAGCCAAAGTGTCGGACGATTCTTTGTTCCTCTCTTGTCTCGGGTCTCTTGCCTCTGGAGTCTTGTCCCGTGATCCGCACGTTGCGCGCCGTTGATTTCCGCTGCTTCTCCAGCCTGTCGCTGGAAGTTCCGGCAGCGGGCGGGGTCTTCACGGGGGACAACGCGCAGGGGAAGACTTCGATCCTCGAGGCGGTGTGCCTGCTGGTGCGCTTGCAGTCGCCGCGGACCCGGAAGCTGCCGTCGATGGTCCGAAAGGACGGCCCGGGCGGCTTCGGGATCGCGGGCGAGGCATGGGGGACTGAGCGCCGGGTGCGTTTTCAGCGCGCGCTGGAGTTGGCGGTGGAAGGCGAGCCGCGCGAGGGGCCGGGCAGCTACCTGGCCGATGGCGGGCTGATCGTGTGGATGGGCAACGAGGACCTGGAGCTGGTCCGGGGGGCGGCCGACGCGAGGCGGCGGTATTTGGATTTCGTCGGTTCGCAGGTCGAACCGGGCTATCGCACCGCGCTGGCCCGCTACCGCCGGGCGCTGAAGGCGAAGAACCTGCTCTTGAAAGATCCCCGGCCGCGGGAAGACGAGATCCGGTCTTATGAAGAGGTGATGATCCTTGCCGGCGACGAGCTCACGGCGGCGCGGGCGCGGCTGGTGGCGCTGCTTTCCCCGCGGGCGCTGGCGGCCCAGCGGGAGGTGAGCGGGCGGGACGAGGTGCTGGGCCTGGAATACCGGCCGGCCGGCGGGGTCGATCTGCGGGCCGCGCTGGAGCAGGCCCGGGAGCGCGAACGGCGGCAGCGGCAGAGCCTGGTGGGGCCGCATCGCGACGACCTCCTGCTGACGATCCAGGGGCTCGCCGCCGGGGAATACGCCAGCGAGGGCCAGCAGCGGACGGTGGCGCTGGCTTTGAAGCTGGCGCAGGGCGAGGTGCTTTCGGCGGTCCGGGGAAGCCTGCCGGTCTATCTGATCGACGACGTTTTCGGCGAGCTCGACCCCGGCCGGAGGAACGCCGTCCTGCGTGCCTTGCCGGGTGAAGCGCAGAAATGGATCACCACCACCCACCTTGGCTGGCTCGACGGGTCGCAGGGCTTGGAGGGGCTGGTGCGTCTCGCGGTGAGTGCCGGGCGCATCCTGCCTGCCGCGGACTGAAGGGAATCACCCCGGCCGCGCCTTTCCGCTGGCCCTCTTCCGCCGGCTGTGATGCCATCGGTAAAGCCTCGATCCGGCTTCGAGAACCCATGCAGACGTTCCACACCACGAAAGCACCTTCCAAGGACATCACCTTGCGTGCGGAGTCCATTCTCCGCGAACAGCGCAAGCGCGACATGATCCAGTCGGCGGCGGTCGCCTTGATCGTGCTGGTGATGCTCTGCGTGATCCTCTGGCTCATCGCGATCCTGCCGACCTTGAAGGAGAGCCCGGTGATCGTCACCTACCAGGCGCCGCCGAAGATCGAGGAAAAGCCGGTCGACCGGCCCGATCTGGCCAAGGGCATGAAGCCGAAGCCGGCGAGCTCGAGTTCCTCGATGGCCCGGGTGATTGCCACCACCTCCGAGGCGCCGGTCACGGTGCCGATGCCGGACGCGACCGCCGAGCCGGTGCCGTTCGGGATCGACGACGATTTCAACGCGGGCTTCGGCGCGGGCGACGGCGATGGCGACGGGGGCGGAGGCTCTTCGTTCTTCGGGACGCCGCGCAAGGGCAAGCGGGTGGTGTATCTGGTGGACTTCTCGCTTTCGATGGAGTCGGACGTCGACGGTGGCGGGACCCGGATCGACGCGTTGAAGAAGGAGCTCACCCGCTCCGTCAAGGCGCTCGATGAAAAGATGAACTTCAACGTCATCTACTTCTCCCACAACGCCTGGACCAACCAGACCGAGGGGCCGGAATACGCCAACAAGGGCTGGAACGGCCTGAACCAGACGCCGATGGCTCCCTGGTATCCCGCATCGGCCAACATCAAGGCGAACTTCGAAAAGGAGATCGTCGCCATGCCGCCGCAGGGGAACACCGCCTGGTATCCGCCCTTGAAGATGGCCTTCGCGATGTCGCCGCCGCCGGACATCATCTACCTGCTTTCCGACGGCGAGCCGCGGGATTACGACACCGTGATGGACGAGCTGGAGGCCATCAATCCGACCGGCATCCCGGTGGATACGATCGCCTTCGAGCTGCCGGGCACGCCGGCCCGCTACATGCTCGACATTTCCCAGGAAACGGGCGGCAAGTTCTCGCTGGTTTACAAGGGCAAGCTGATGTCCGGCACCGCGGCCGAGCGCTACACCACGATGGAGTGGGACGACAAGGAGTGAGCGGACGGGCATCCGGTCACTCCTTGGAAAGCGCGGAGACGGGGAAAGCGGCTCAGCGCGGGATCACCAGCGACTTGCCGGGGTGGATCACCGAGCCCTTGAGACCGTTCGCCTTCTGGATGGCACCGACGGTCGTGCCGTAGCGCTTGGCGATGTTGTAGAGGTTGTCGCCCGAACGCACCGTGTGGCGGGTGGTCTTCGGCTTGGCCTTGACCACGGGCTTCTTGGCGGTGGTCTTCGGCTTGACCGTGTTGCTGGCGACGGAAGGGGTGGGCCGGGTCGCCGGCTTCTTGTGAATGACCGTGGTGGATGTCGTGGCCGGGCGGGAAGTGGTGTTGGAAGCCACGGCCGTCGGGCTGACGGGCACCTGCGCGGCGGGACGGTCCGGCACGGCTTCGACCACCTGGTTCGAGCCCTGGCGCCATTTCGAAGGATTGTCCGCCCAGGCCTCCACGTAGTTCCCGCGGCTGTCGAAGGGCCCGGTGCCGGTGGGGTTGTTGGAGGTCGATCGGAATCCTCCGCTGTTCACACACGCGGTGAGGGCCACGGAGAGGAAAGCGGCGGGGACGGAGAGCCAACGCGGTCGCATGGGGAAAACTAGGGAAATCCCGAGGCGCTTGGCAAAGCTTGATTGTTCACAATGCAAATTTGTTCCTGCGGTCGTGGGCCGCCAAGCTGCCGCGCGTTCCCCGGATTTGCCCTTGATTCCGCCCGCCGGAACTGGCAACCCGTGGGCCGTCCGGAGGGAAAGGGGCATTAGCTCAGTTGGTAGAGCGCTTCGTTCGCAATGAAGAGGTCAGGAGTTCGAATCTCCTATGCTCCACTCCCCGGAAAGCTCTGGAATAAGCCCCGCTCTAGGGGCTTTTTTCATTTCTGGGGCAAACGGGCGACTCCACGGGTGAACGGGGAAATCCGACGAAATCCGGGGAAACGGTGCATTTTTGGCAACTGCTCTGGCAACTATTTAAGAGAGCTTAAGTATCTCCAGGCTGCTGTTACTGCGGTGGTTTGAGGAGCAAATGAGGGCGGCCGTCAGACCCTGCGGCGGCACAATCTCCGTGCCAGCGGGCGGGGCCGTGATCATACTGCCGCCATGGGCTCGCCGTCTTCCAAGTCTCCGCCAACTGGTTTCCCGGAGTATGCCGTTCGTCGCGAGACGATCAGCCGTTACTTCGAGCCGCCGCTGCCACGTAGCACCTTCCATGATTTCGTGAACAAGGGGGTCATCATCCCGATGAAGGGGATTCGCGGGTTCTACCTGCTCAACGCCTCGTTGCGCCGGCTGGGCTTGCGGGAGGTGCCCAAGCTGCCGGGAGAGCCGTTGACGCGCTCGCTGGAGGAAATCTTCCGCCTGGCTTTCAGCTTGATCGACCAGGAGCTGTTCCCGGCGCCCTCCTGGCTGTTGACGGTGGAGGAGCTGGATCTGAAGGACGCCGACCATGCGCGCCTGCTGGCAGACCAGCACCGGGAAGCGGTCAACGCACTCGACAGCGCGGAATTGAAGATCGCCTACCTGGGTGGAGTGCTCGACGCACTGGTGATGATGGCGGACGGCCTGCAGTCCGCAGCGGAGTGAGCGGGAAGGGTGCGCTGCCCGGATGTCCCCGAATCGAGGGCTGCCGCCGGTGTTGACGCTCCCGGATGGGCCGGGCGTGATGGAATTGATTTCCTTCGAGGGGAGCTCGGCCACAATTCCCGATTTGGACTAGTCAGTTTCAGGGCAACCGCACATAGGATTCAAACAAACGCTGTAATTTCTGGAGGGGGTGTCGTACGCGGGCTGAATGGCTTGGCCTGAGAACCGCAACCGCTATCGTGGAGGTTTCCCCGACTGCTTGGACTCCTTCCGTCAACTCCCCGATCCCCGCCAGAGTCCCGCCACGCGGCATTACTTCGGCGAGATCCTTTTCATCGCCCTGGCCGCGACCATCAGCGGCATGGATGGCTTCGAGGACATCGCGGTCTTCAGCCGCGAGCGCAAGGACTGGCTGCGCGAGCACCTCGAACTGCCCAACGGCCTGCCTTCGGCCGACACTTATGCCCGGGTCTTCGCCGCCATCGATCCGCAGGCCTTCATGGACTGCTTCACCGCGATGGTCGCCAGCCGCTGCCCGGCGCTGGCAGGCGAACTCATCGCCATCGACGGCAAGACCCTGCGCCGCAGCGGCAGCAAGGGCGGCAAGAAAGCGCTGCACGTCATCAGCGCGTGGGCCGGCAGCCGCGGCATCACCCTCGGCCAGCTCGCCGTGGGCGAGAAGAGCAACGAGATCACCGCGGTGCCCAAGCTGCTGCGCCAGCTCGACGTGAAAGGCTGCGTGGTGAGCCTCGACGCGATGGGCTGCCAACACAAGACGGCGGTGGCCATCGCCCATGCCGGGGCGGACTGGCTGCTGGCGCTGAAAGGCAACCAGGGCAAGCTGCACGAAGGATCGGTGGCCCTTTTCGCCGACGGCAAGGCGCTGGATTGGATCGCCGCGGGTGGCGGCGTGGTGTCCTGCCATGAGGAGACCGACCACCTGGATTGGATCGATCCGAAGGAACGCCGAAAATGGCTGGGGCTGCGCAGCGTGATCTGCGTGGAGAGCGTGCGCCATCTGCCGGGAGAAGAGCCCGTGACGGCGCGGCGCTACTGGCTGAGCAGCCTGCCTCCCGACGCGGCGCGGCTGCTCGGGCTGGTGCGCGGGCACTGGGGCATCGAGAACCGCTGCCATTGGGTGATGGACGTGGTGTTCGCGGAGGATCAGTCGCGGATCCGCAGCGGGCACGCGTCCAAGAACATGTCGCTGTTGCGCCGGTTGACCCACAACCTGCTCCAGACAAGTCCCGAGCTTTCCGGCAAGTCGGTGCGCTCCAAGCGCCTGGCCGCCGCGCTCAACCCCAAACGCCTCGCCGCATTCCTCGGGCTGTCCTAAGTGCGGTTGCCCTGGTAGGATAGAGGGGTTCTGTTCACCGCTTACGGTTTACTTGATTTACCTTCCTTGAAGAGGCCATCGAGAACTACCTTGCCGAGCGCGACGCCAATTCACGAGATACGTCTGGAAGGCGAAGGGCAGCGAGATCCTCGGGATGATCCACCGCGCACGGAGGGCGGTGAAAGCGGCGGCAAGATGCGCGTAGCTATTTAAGAATCAAGCCACTGGGTTTGATGATAGTAATGCAATTGCTGCAATCTTTGCACTGCTCTTGCGGACTTCGAACTTTAAGCTGTTGCCGATCTTTCGATTCCTCGGAATAATGAGGCATATGGAGTTTACGAAGCTTTATCAGCATTTGTCGCCGGGGCTGGAATTGGATGTGGCGGGCTCCTCCAAGTCGCCGTTCGGGGCGGGCACTTTCAATTCTCTCGACCAGCTTCTCGGATGTCTCGACCGCCGCGGAATCACACTCAGGGCACTGCATATCCTGATTCACCTCCGGAACGTGGGTAAAGATCTAAAACGGCTCAGCGAGCTGGCCGGTGTTGTGGGCCTTTCAAGCGCAGGGATCACCGGCATTGCGGATCAACTCGAAGAAAAGGGGCTGGCTGTTCGAGTCGTAAAGCGCCAAGACCGCCGGTCGATTTATTTGGCACTCACTCCTGAAGGTGCCAGATTTGTCAATTGGATCGCTGAATCCCTAGAGCCGGTTTCAAAAGTCTGAGATTTTGAAATTCTACTGGGAGCTTTTTTGATTATGTGGAGTCGGCGTGACCTACGAGTTCATGACCGACGGGGTGTGGGAGCGAATCAGGCCGCTGCTTCCGGCACCCAACGCATTCGGACGGCCGCGCTGCGCCGACCGGGACGTGCTGGAGGGAATCCTGTGGATCCTCAAGACCGGGGCCAGGTGGCGGGACATCCCCAGGCCGCTTCCGAGCGCTTCAACCTGCTAGCGCCGGTTGCGCGATTGGGAGGAAGGGGAGGTTTGGGACAACGTGTGGCGGGCCTTCATCCACATGCTTGACGAGCAACAGACCCTCGACTGGGAGGAATGCTTCATCGACGGCAGCTTCGCTCCGGCGAAAAAAGGGGGATCTGCGTCGGAAAGACCAAACGCGGCAAGGGAACGAAGTGGATGGTGGTGGCGGACGGCCAGGGTCTTCCTGTGGGAGTCACCCTGGAGAGCGCGTCGCCCGCGGAAGTGAAGCTCGCCCCGAGGGCCATCATCGACGCACGCGAGCGACTCGGCCGCTGGCCGCAGCGCCTGATCGCCGACAAGGCGTATGATGCCGATTCGCTGAGAACCCTGCTCGAGATTCTCGACGGCGAGTTGATCTGTCCGCACCGAAGCAACCGCAAGCGTCCTTCCCGACAGGACGGCCGCAAATTGAGGCGCTACCGCAAACGCTGGGAGATCGAGCGGCTCTTCGCGTGGCTCGGCAACTGGCGCAGGTTGCTCGTCAGACACGAGCGGATTCTCACCCTCTACTCGGGCTTTTTCAAAATCGCCTGCCTGATGATCCTCGTGCGACACTTTTGAAACCACTTCTAGCAAGCATTGCAGCGCGGAAGATCTCGTGGCGGGCTGCACAGCTGGGAGGGTTGATTTCCCAAGGAATCCGCCAACGAAATCTGCCTTAATCCCGTGCCATTCGGGGCAGTCAAGGTGTTCAGCGTCGCCCGCAAGGTTGTTAGATTAAGCGGCTTTGTCAGATAGCCATTCATGCCGGCTGCGATGCAACGCTCCCTTTCGCCGTTAACAGCACTCGCCGTCAGGGCGATCACCGGCATTTCGAAACCCCGGCGGCGTATCTCACGCATCGTCTCCAAGCCGTCTAATCCTGGCATTTGAAGATCCATCAGCACGATATCCGGAGCGCGCCGGGCAATAATCGCGAGTGCTTCCACGCCATCGTGGGCCACCTCCACCGAGTGGCCGTCGCGCTCGAGCAGTTTCCGACCAAGGAGCCGGTTGAGATCATTGTCGTCGACAACCAGCACCGCACGCGGTGCCGGCGTGGCAAGGGGCGCGTCGGATTCGTGAAGCGGCTGCGCGGTGAGCGGAGCGGGCAGCTCCAGACGGAACAGGCAGCCCGATCGACCGTCACTCCAAGCTGTCAGCGAGCCGCCCATCAGTGCCGCGAGTTCCCGGGATATGGTCAGTCCCAGTCCGGTTCCTTCCGGCCGGGCATTCGTCTTTACGACCTGGATGAAGGGCTGGAAAATTACGGCCAGATCGGACTCGGCGATGCCTGGGCCGGTATCCTTCACTTCCACCAGAAGCCGTCCGTCGCGCCAGGCGGCGGTGAGATCGATCCCCCCGCACTCGGTGAACTTGACCGCGTTCCCGACGAGATTCATCACGATTTGCCCGATGCGCAGCGCGTCCCCTTCAAGCCATGCATCGCAAGGCAGCTCAAGCCGCCAATCGAGGGACAGCCCCTTCATCCGTGCCTGCTCCCGCTGGGGTCTCATGATCCGACCGAACAGTGCTCTTGGGTCGAAGGCGGCCGGCGTGATCTCCAGCCGACCGGCCTCGATCTTCGCCAAATCCAGCCCATGCCCCACTAGTGAGACCAGCATCTCCGCCGATGCGTGGATCGCCTCGATGAACTCCTCGCAGTCTTCCGGGTTCGCCTTGTCGAGAAGCAGCTTGGAGAAACCGGAGATCGCATGAAGGGGCGTGCGGAGTTCGTGGCTCATCTGGGACAGGAAGCGCGATTTCACCTCCGACGCACGACGGGCCTCGGCCGTGGCTTCGGCCAACAACTCGTTGCTCCGCTGGAGGTCCTGTTTCTGGCGTTCCAGGACATCCGTCAGCCGCCTGAGGTCGTCGAGCGTCGCGCGGTGGGTGGTCACGGCCATGAGGAAATCGGTGGTCGGATCGTGAGCGGTGAAATCGTTGAGCGTCAGCCCCAGATCCGCCAGCTCGCCGGTGCTCGAGATTCCCGCGCTGCCAAGCATCACCGCACCGCCGCCGGCCGCGGAAATGAACTCGGCCCGGATATTCATCCCGTTCGGCTTGAAACGCAGCAGGCAAAGCCGGGAGCCCAGGGCCCGCAGCGTGTCCACATCCGGAAGTTCAAGCTCCGGACGCTCCAAGTCGAACAGCTGGCCGAAGCGGGTCGAGGCTGAACCCGTGGTGCCCGACAGCCGCTGCAGCGCGGAGCCGATCTGCAGCAGCTCCATCCCGGGGCCGATGATAGCGTGAACCGGGAAATGCCGCGCCAAACTCTCGGCATCGATCATTGGGACGCGAGCGTGACGAGAAAACGTTCCGTTGCCCCGCCGGATTCCGGTGGCTGGCTGGCGAGGTGCACCACAGTGGCGGTGACGCCGAAGGGTTCCCCCAACCCGGTCAGCAGACCGTGCACAAAGGGTGCCAGCCCCACCCGGTGGGACCGGTAGACCACTTCGATTTGGTCGGGTGACTCGATGTTGCACGCGAACTGCGGGGGCTTGAAATCGGGGAAGGCGAGCTCCAGGCGTGCGTGCATCGCATCCAACTGGCGGATGAAGGCGGCATAGGAATCGCAAGCGCGGAAGAAGTCGGCGTAGCCGGCGGCATGGGCGAACCCGACCCAATATTCGCCGAAGGCCTGCAGCAACTGGGCCGCCGGGATCTTGAGCTCCTCGACCGCCGCCTCAATCAGGCGGTAGGTCATTTCATCCGGATAGGAGTCCATCCGGAGGAAGCGCTCGACTTCGCAGCCGGCACCCAGGCGAATCCGGTTCCACGCATCCTCGCCATGAACCTCGGAAACCATCTGGTGCATTGCCTGATTCACCATTCCATACATCGGCGGGAGTCTGATTACGGTTTGTTGGGCGTCAATCCCAGGTATCATCAATCTAAGGGCAGGAGTGAGGTCCTTCCGCCGCTACCAAGCGGATGGTTGGGCGACGAATGCGGGTTCCGGGCGCGAGTCGGCGTAGTAGCGGTGGAAGACCGGACAGGCGGAGCTTGCCATGGGCGGCACCAGCCACGACCAGTCGCCGGGAACTTCACGACCGCAAGACTCCTCGTTGCGGACATGTTGCATGAACTGTCGGGAGGCGGTGTGGTGGTCGACGATGGTCACGCCGGCGAGATCGAACGAATGCAGGACGGCGGTATTTAGCTCCACCAGCGCGCGGTCTTTCCAGAGAGTGGATCGGGAGCGGCGGTCGAGGCCCATGCGGTCGGCGATGGTCGGAAGCCGGTTATAGCGATCCGTGTCGCCAAGGTTGCGGGACGCGATCTCGGTGCCCATGTAGAAGCCGCTGAAAGGAGCGGCGGTGTAGCGCAATCCGCCGCCGACCAAGGCCATGTCGGAGACGACGGGCAGGACGTGCCATTTGAGGCCGAGGGAGGCGAACCACGGGAACTCCGGATGGACGATCGGAACCTCCAGGACGGCGTCGTGGGGCAGTTCGAAGATGCGCGGGGCTTGACCGGGCATCCCGATCACCAGCGGCAGGATGTCGAAGCTCCCGCGCTCCGCCGGGGGGCGCCATCCGAGTTCGATCGCGGCGCGGGTGAAGTCGACCTGAGCGGGATCGCCGAGGATTTCGCCGTTGTGGGAGCGGTAGCCGGCGTAGCGGACGAGCTGGCGGTTCCAAATACGGATGCCGCGGTCGTCTTCGTCCACGGCTGGGGCAAATACCGTGATGGCGGAGCGGATGCGGCCGCCGTTGGTGGCGTGTCGGAGGTGGTGGACGCATGCGTCGAACACATCGTGCGACGAGGAGGCGGCGCGGGCGTCGAGGAGTTCGAGGCTTTGCCAGAACAGCCGGCCGATGCAGCGGGCGTGGTTGCGCCAGGCGAGCCGCGCGAGATCGGCGAGCTCCGTGCTGGAAGGCCGGGTTGCGGCGGGGGGCTGGAAGCCTGCGGTTTTCAATGACGGTTTGGCGGTTCGGCGCAAAGTTGGCTCCAAGCGGAGATGGCGCGCTCGGCGAGAGCGGCAAGAGCGTCGGATTCGAAAGAACCGGGATCGGCCTCGCCTCGGCGGCTGAAGTCCGCCACCGCCGCGAACCCGCAATTGGCGGAAGAGCCGGCGAGCTGGTGAAGCAGTCGGGCGAGCGCCTCGGGGGAATCAGTTGCTGCGGTGGCGATCTCCGCGACTCGACCCTCCAGGGTGTCGACGAACCACTGGAGGATCGCGACCACGCCGGGGTCTTCCGGTGCTCCGAGTTGGTGAAGGCGATGCGGGTCGATGTCGGGAATCATTACGCGTCGGAGGGTTTTGCGGAGGTGCGCAGGTCGTGGCGGTCGATCATGTTGTAGATGGTGCGGATGCTGACGCCGAGGCGCTTGGCGGCGCGGCGGCGGTTGCCGTTGCTGGCCTCCAGTGCCGCGACCAGTGCCGCCCGTTCGAGGTCGTCCATCCGGGCGAAGCCGATCAGTTGGTCGGCCCCGGAAGACGGGGATGGGGAAGGAACTCCGGATGGCAATTCCTCGATGCCGATGATGCCGCTGCCGGCTTTGGAAACCGCGTGATCCAGCACCTGGCGAAGTTCGTCGAGGTTGCCGGGCCAAGGATGGTCGAGGAGTGCTTCCTTGGCCCCGCGGGTGAGAAGGGGACGCCGGCAGCGGCGCTCCAGGCAGATCTCGGTCAAGAGCCGGTCGCACCAGGCGGGAAGGTCTTCCGGGATGTCTCGCAGGCGGGGGACGTGGAGGATGGTGATGGCAAGGCGGAAGAACAGATCGCGGCGGAAGGTGCCGGCTGCGACGCGGGGCTCGAGCGCTTCTTCGGCGGAGGCGATCAGACGGAAGTCCGACCAGGGAGCGAGGCCAGCTTCCACCCGCATTTCGAGGGCGTCGAGGAGACGGCTCTGGAGCGACGGGGGAAGGCGCTCGATGTTCTGGATGAAGAGGGTTCCGCCGTGGGTCATTTCGATCTTGCCCCGCTTGCGGACGCTGCGACCGGAAGGCTGCCGGATTTCCCCGCCGAACAGCTCCTGCTCGAGCGCGACGGGATCGAGGGAGCGGCTGTCGACCGAGGCGAAGGGATGGCCGGCGCGGCGGCTCCGGCCGTGGATGGAGGCGGCAAGCGCGCGTTTGCCGCAGCCGGGTTCCCCGACCAACAGAATGGGGGAGTGATTGTTGGCTGCTGCTGCGGCGGCGCGCTCGAGGCCGACCATCGCCAGGCTTTTCCAGTCTCCGGTGACCGGTGGTTCCGAAGCGCTGGGTTTGCCGGGAGCGGAGCCGAGCACCCCGCGCAGCGAGGCGAAGATCCGAGCCGGCTCGAAGGGCTTGGTGAAATAGTCGAGCGCACCCGCCTTGAGGGCGGAAACGGCGGACTCCGCGCAGTCGCGGGCGGTGAGAACGAAGCAGGGCAGCTCCGGGTGGTGCCGGCGGGCGAAGCTGAGGATGTCGAAGCCGTCGCCGTCCGGCAGTTGGAGATCGAGGAGTGCCGCGGATACCTCTCCGAGGTTCGTGGCGCGGGTGGCTTCGGCCGTCGCACGAATGATCGGAACGTAGCCGTTCTTTAGAGCTGCGTGGGAAATCAGTTCTGCGGTGACGGGATCGTCCTCAACGATGAGAAGGCGGGGCTTGCGGGTGCTTTGGGTCATTTCCCTGGCGGTGGGTGTTGCAGCAGGGGGAAGGGTGGGGTCGGCGTGGGTGACAGCGGGAAAGCGGGTGGCGGAAGCTCAGGGCGGCGGGCGCTCGGAGGCTGGAGCGAAACGATTCAAGCAGTCGAGCAGGGCTTCGTCCATCAGAGGCTTTGTCAGGTAGTGGTCCATGCCGGCCGCGCGGCTGGCGGCGATGTCGGAGGGCTGGGTGTTCGCGCTGAGCGCGATGATCGGCATCCCGCGGCGGGCGGGGTGGGCCTGTTCGCGGAATCCGCGGGTCATGGCGAGTCCGTCGAGCACCGGCATCCAGCAATCGACGAAGGCGAGGTCGTAGTGTCCGGCGAGCAGGAGGCGCAGTCCTTCGCCGCCGTCGGCCGCGGTGTCCACGCGCAGGCCACGGCGCTGGATCATCAGGGTCCCGACTTTGCGGGAGATCGGGTCGTCTTCGACGAGGAGCACCGATCCTTCGAAGCGGGTGCGCGGCGGCGCGACGGATGGCGGTGCCGCCGAGTGCGCGGGGGCATCTTGGAGGGGGAGGGTTACGACGAAGCGGGAGCCGCGGCGGCGGCGGGTGACGCCGAGGCTGCCCCGCATCAGCGATACGAGCTCGCGGGTGATCGAGAGGCCGAGTCCGATACCTTCGCTGAAGCTGCCGTCGTTCGGCTGGATCTGCAGGAAGGGTTGGAACACCGCTTCGGCGAGCTCTTCGGGGATGCCGATCCCGGTGTCGGCAACGATGAGTTCGATCCGCGGGACTGCGGTGTCGTCGGTCGGACGGGCGCGGCGTAGACCCACCGTGATGGTGCCGCGCTCGGTGAACTTGATAGCATTGCCGACGAGGTTTGTGACAATCTGGCGGAAGCGCCCGGAATCGCCGAGGACGCTGGCCGGCAGCCCCGGGGGGACCACGCAGCGGATCCGGACGCCTTTTGCGGCGGCTTTGGCGCGCTTGATCTCAATCACCTCGGCGAGGATGACACTAATGTCGAAAGGTTCGGAGGCGAGAACAAGTTTTCCGGCCTCGATGCGGGCGAGATCGAGGCTCTCCCCGATGATATCCATGATCCAGCGGCCCGAGGTTTCGCCGAGTTCCACCATCTTGCGTTGTTCGTCGTCAATTCGGCTACCGCTGAGGAGCTGGAAACTGCCGATCATGCCGTTGAGCGGCGTCCGGATCTCGTGGCTGATCTTCGCGAGGAAGCCGCTTTTGGCCCGGTTGGCGCGCTCGGCCTGTTCCTTGGCGGAGCGCAGCCGTTCCTCGAGTTCCTTGTAAGCGGTGATGTCGATGTGGGTGCCCACGGCGCGGCGCGGCTTGTCGTCGGCACCGCGAACGACAAATCCCGTGGCCGCGATCCAGCGCCAGTTGCCGTCGCGGTGGCGGAGACGGAAGACTCCGGAGTAGGTGCGGGTTCCGGATCGGAAGAAATCGAAACCCTGGGACAAGGCTGCGGCACGGTCGTCGGGGTGGAGGCGGTCCGACCATTCGGAAAGCGCGTCCGAGATCTCGTCTCCGGAGTATCCGAGCTGTTTCTTCCACTGCTCCGAATAAAACACCCGGTTCGACCGGAAGTCCCAGTCCCAAAGGCCGACATTGCTACCTTGAAGGGCTAGGGAGAGGCGCTCTTCGGAGAGGCGGATGGCTTCGATCTGCGCGTTGATCATCTCGCGGCGGCGGCGGCTTTCCATGATCGCGCCGACCTGCCCCGCGAAGGCGGCGAAGGAACGCATGGCCGCCTCGTCGAAGGGGCCGTGGATGCCGGCCTTGGCGGTGGTGTTGGCGGCGATGAGGATGCCGGTGGGGTTGCCTTCGTCATCAAGGACGGGCGCGATGAGGTGGTCGTGGAAATCCAGCGATACGGGGAGCGGGTGGTCGCGGCCTTCGGTCCATGCTTCGGCCCAGGCGGCGAGATCGTCGATGGTGGCCGGGAGAAGTGGCGGCCCGGGTGAGATGTAGAGGCTGTTCCGGCCCTGCGCGCAGCGCAGGCACCAGAGGAGGCCGAGCTCGCAGTCGAGGATGTCGACCACGGCCTCGCAGGTCAGGGCGGCGAGTTCGCTCCGTGATTCGGTCCGCACGGCGTGGCGCATGAAGTCCTGCATGCGGCGGAAGCGGCGGGTGATCTGGTCGATCTGGTGGCGGGCCTCGGCCAGCTCCGCCTGGAGGTGCGACAAGCGGGAAAGACGCTGCGAAAGGAAGGCGTTCTCCTTGCACAGTCGTGCGAGCTCCTGATCCGCCATAGGGTCTCCCGTTTCCATGTCCGGTCAGCTCAAGCCATGGCCGGCTGGCGCCGGCACAGCGTATAGATGGCGGTGGTGTAGTTGTGAAAGGTGTTGCGACCGCCGAGACGTGCGAACTCGCCGAATCCATACATGCCCAGCCAAGGCGGGATGCGTCCCTCGCGGGCCAGCGGCTGTTGCATGCGGGAGACCAATTCCTCCTTGAGAATGCGATGGAAGAAATGGCGGCCCCGGGCAAGGCAGTCGGCATGGAAGACGGCGGCGATCTCCGAGCTCCCGATGCGCGCCGACAAGGAGTGCATCATGCGGTCAAGGTCATCGAAGATCCGCTGTTCATCCCGCAAGGTCAGCCAGAGGCGGGATCCTTCGGCCACGGTAGTCGGGTAGTAAATGGTGCCGTCATCGTCGCGGCGGGTGATCACCCTGAGGATGTGGCGGTTGCCGTATTCGTCGGCGAGCGAGTCGCTCAATTCCTCGGCGAGGGCTCCAATAGGGATTGTTTCGGCGCAGATGGCATCCTCTGCGAGGCCGAGCCTCCGGGTATATTCGGCCCAGGCTGGGCGGCCGTTAAGCTCCCCGATCCGGTTGCCGTCGGACCGGGTAACAACGAGCGGCTCGCCGACCGCGATGAAGCCGTGGCTTGCCTGGGTTTCGACGGAGAGTGTGGGGTCGGCGAAGCCAACGAGCCAGGCCGAATGGGAGAAGACTTCGGTCCCGAAGATCTGAAAGCTGGTGACGCCGCGCATGTTGTCGGCGGAGGTCGCGCCGAAGATCGTTACTTCGGGGCCCAATTCGGCTTCGATCGCGGCGATGCAGGCGTCGTTGTCGATGTCGATACCCGAGGCCATGAAAAAGACCATGTTGACGAGCGGTAGACTGCTTTTGAGCTCGCCCGCCAGTGACCGCGCCCGCGAGGCACTGTTGTCTCCGCGGATGTCGTCAACGTGGGCGACGGCCACCTCAGGTCCTTGAACCGCCATTATCGCGATGTCCTTGAGCGACTCGCTGACGCCCTCGGAGCCCACCACACCGCAGCAGGAGGCTCCGACGATCCTGGCCCGCGGGGCCAATGCCGCTGCTTCTCGGGCCAAAACATGGAAGTCGTGACCCATGGATGCGTGGATGATCAGAAGGTCGATGTCGGCGGAGCGGTCGCCGCACGCAGCTTCGAGACAATCGGCAATGGCGCGGCGCGAGTCGACAATACGGGCTGAGGCAGAGTGAAATGTGAGCATTTTTGGGGGAGTGCAGGGGTAGTGTAAGTGATTTGCAGCTTGATCGCTAGTGGGTTGATTCCAGATCAGGAGGGCGATGTGTGCAAAATTTGCACTAAACCACCCCAAGAAGGGAGACCCGCCGGGCCGCTGCCTTCAGTGGCGGCCATACGGCTGCGCGACCCGAATCAGTGTTTTATCCCCAAGCCAACCCGCCGCCAGCAGCGAGATTCCTATCGAGGACTCCCGACCGCCAAGACCTCTTCGCACGAAAGCAGGAGTTCCTGGCGACGCTGATGGTGGACTCCACCAAATGGTGCCAGTTCAAGGCTACGCTGAAATTCATGCGTCGCCAGCATGGCGTAGCTCCGCGATCGCTCCATGTCTTCTTCGGCGGCGGATGACACCATGAGATCCTGAAAATATTCGCCCTTGAAAAAGTGCGCCATGAAGATCCGTTCGTGGACTGACTGACGGTAGATGGCCTGATCATAGAGGAAAAGCGCTTCCTTCTGCTCACACGCCCAGCCTGCCACGGTTGCGAGCTGCAATGCCACCACTGGATCGTGATCGGCAGCGGCTGACGTGCTGAGCAGTCGCTTGTAGGATGAAGTTGCCCAAAATTCCCGCGCCTCCAAGGAGGAGAACGCGTATAAGCGCTCGATGAACGCGGCAAGCACCTTGCGCTCGATCCCCAGGAACGGTGCCTTTTCTTGAACCAAAACCAGGGCCTCGAAGCGGCGGGCCGGGCTCATGCCCTCGGGATGATAGATCGGATTCCACAACGCCACTGAGAATTCCGTCAAACGGGCGCCAGCCGCCATCAGTGCAATTGCGATGATCGCAACGCCGAGACGTCGCAGCGCTCTGCCCCAGCCGGGCCGATTCGGCGATCCCGGCCACTCCCGGCTCTTCTCGGGCTCCCACCGAACCGCGCCACGTTCCAGGCAATCCTCCACGATCCGCCTCATGACCTCTGCCATGCCCTTTCGATCAGACATTTTCTCCCGTAGCACGAGTTCGTTCGCATGGCGATGCCAGATCTCGTCTTGCGAAGAAAGCAGTAGAACGATCAACCTGAACTCCGACCTTTTGCGGCCGGCGAGGAAGGCGCTCGCATAGCCCTTCACTGCTGCAATGAAAGCATCACGGCCTTCTGCTCTAGCCTCAGCGGCGCGCGCCTCCTGATAATACTCCTCAGCTCGCAGCCGGGAAATCCCGTGGACCAGTTCCCATTCATCGCCGGCCGCTCGAAGGCGGCGGGGACGGCTTATCCTTCCTAGAATCAATGCCAGCAAGAAGGTGCAGGGCGCCACGTGAAAAACAAAGTCAAAATTCGACTGAATCAACATTCCCGCCAACCCGATCGACTCCCAGACCCCTCCACCGGAACTACGACCCAACTGATACCTTGTACACTGCCGGACTATCGGCACAAATATTAAAAATATAAGAACGATGGCGCACGGCGCACCATAATCTACCAATAACTGAAGGATCTCGTTATGAACCATTTCGGGCTCGGCCGCTAATTTGAAATCCGATGGTAGAACTTGATAAACATCACTGCCAAAACTTCCCGCGCCTCCTCCAGTTAAAGGACGTTGGAGAAAAAGCTTCCAGGCCGCGTCGTAGAAGGACAAGCGGCCACCGTCAGCGAACCCGCCTTCCTGGACCACATTGCTGCGCAAGCCTGCGACCCGGCTGACAGCGAGCATCACGAGGGGCCCGATCAAAAGGCCCGCGGTCACGACCGCCGCCCACAACAACCAAACATTGCTTCCCCTGCGCCTCAGCTTCGCGGAGAACAGGAACACAGCAGCCACCAGAACGCATACAAGCGCCAGATTTCCACCCCGCGAAAGACTTAGCAGCACCATCAGGAGGGAAGCGACCAAGCCGAATCCGGAAAGAGCCTTCGAAGCGCGCTGGCTGCGGATCATCGCGGACAAGAAGAGCCCGGCGGAACCAAGACCGAAGTTCGCGGCGTGATTGTAGTGGGAAAAAAAGCCCGATGGAAAGTCTGCCGCCCTGCCGGGGTAGATCGGATTCCAATCTGGGACGGAACATTGGATGATGGCCACCGTCGAATTCCCTGAAACCACGACCAACAATCCCAACAACAGGGCGCGTGAATGGTTCGCATCTTGAGCACGACCGATCAGGTAACCGGCTAGCGCGAATGTGATCAGCACCAGATCACGGGCACCCGCTGACTCAATCGGGGAAAGTGCAGCTTTCCATCCCAGCACCGCCAGAACTCCGGTAATCCCGATGAAATGCCAATCCCACCCACACGACGCGCGCAAACGCCGGGTGAGAAGGAGGGATGCGACGACCGCACCGCATCCCATCAAACCTGGCCCCCAATTCCAGATTTCCACCGAACCCCCGAGGCTACAAAGTAGTGGGAAGCACGCAGCAGACAAAAAAAACCCCAACCCCACCGCAGCGCTGGAAAGAAGCTTTACCACGATTAGGCTGGGGCTTACCCCGGGAAACGGACTGGAGATGAAAGGGCAGGGAAAGGGCTTCCCCTCCGGATTCAGGCCGGGCCGATTCTAGCGGCGGCGCCGAAGAAGGGAACCGACAGCAGAAATCGCTATCAGCAGCGGGGCACCCGGCTCGGGAATCGGAGTCTGACTCTGAAGGGCAAAATTGTCGGCGACAAGGTAGTTATCACCCCACTCGGTACCACCCTTGATCCAATCAATCGCGAAGGATCCCACAGTTGCCTCGGGAAGGGGAGGCCCTGGGTTCTGGGTCAGATCGACATTGGAGAAGAGCGAGAAACTCCCGCTGCTGCCCGGAACACCGATGCTACCGCTCCACTTGTTGAGCAAGGGACTCATGACCAGATTGAGGGTGAAGGCGGCGTTGAGAGAGATCAGGGCCTGGGTGTTGTAAACCCCGTTCATGTTGCTACGGATGACCGTGGCAAAACCGGGCAGGGCGTCACCATTCGAGTTGCGCGCCTGCGTGAACAACAATGTGGCAAGCTCGGTGCCCTGAAGATCCGCAAAGCTCAGACGGAAATCGTCGAGCAGCAAGGTCGTGCTGCCGGCTCCGGTGTTGAGGATGAAGTCGGCGGAGAAACTCAACTCGGTCTCTGGATCGTAAAGAACAGGGTCGAAAGCGGTTTCCTCCGGGGACAACGCATAAGCGACGCCAAGTGTCGTTTCAAGGCCGCCCGTGGGGACACCACCGACCGCCAGAGACTTGCTGCCGAAAGAAGACGGAAGGCCGGAATTCGCAATGACGGCGATGGATTCCGTTTCCTGCGGATCCGTCAGCCAGGCTCCGCCACTTTGGGTTTCAAGGTTGTTCTGCCCGGTGTCGTAGTTCTCGAAACTTTCGGTCCAGAGAACAGCGGAGTGCGCCGGGAGTATTCCCACGGCGAGGGCGATCAGTCTTTTCATAGGCATGGATTGGTTTGCTTTGACGGAATCATTAGCGGGTTCGGCGAGCGACCACCTTGGTTGCCGCGGCGACCACGGTGGGCTGCTGCACGACGGTCTCGTTGACGGAAGCAGCCTTGGGTGCTTCGGTCATCTCGACTTTCTTGGCGTCTCCGACGAAATCCTCGGGCGCTTGTGCTTTCTTCTCTTGCTCGGCTTGCCGCTCAGCTTCTCGCGCGGCAAGGATCGCCAGGCGCTCCAGCTCTTTCGCAGCCCGCTCCTCTTCGGAATCCTCGAGCTTCTCCTCAAGCTCCTCGAGGCGCTCTTCACGCTCCGCTTCCTTCTCTTCCTTCTGCTTGAAGTCAGCACGGGTGACCTTTCCGGCTTGCCCGGGAGGCAAGATCGGCGCGGATGTGCGCTGCGCGAAAAGTGGTGCCGCCGAGGCAAGGCAGCATGAGAGGACGAGGGCTGGCGTTTTCATGACGGTGAAAGGATTCGCGCGAACGCCAGGCAGCGGAAGCGCAGAGAGAGCAAAACAAATCGCGGGGCGTGCATACTTTGCACCAGTCGATCGCCGGGGTTTGCTTTCACGACACATCGTCTCCTCTGGTAAAGGGGCATCAGAGGGCGCCGGCTGCCATCCGCCGTAGTCAGAAGCTGCCCGTGAAAGGAAATGGCCAGTGCAAATCTTGCAGCCATCGCGCGTTGTTTTTTATCTTAGGGTGATGCGTGCCGCCAGGGAAGCTGTTAGCTCGAGCCCGTGCCGCGTCGTCTCCATCCGGGTTTTCCTGCTCGCTCCCATCAGTGGGTGTTGGCGGTGTCGCCCGTTGGTTTCTTCGGTTCGTTCTTTTCCTCGGAGTGCAGGGGGGCGGCTGTCCGGGCCGCTAGATCGCTCTCGTTGGGGCGCATGTCCCGGCTTTCTTCGAGCGTGCCATTCCAAGATTGGCGCAACTGCTTCTTCGGAATCCCGCAGCGCGGGTTCCAGATGTTTATTCCGCTTCCGGCTCGTGTGTGTGTGTCGCTGCCTCCGAAAGAAGGCGGCGTCGGGTGCATTGGCTGGGGAGGGGGGCCGGAAGCCCCCTCCGCCAGTCATTCCATTTTCAGGTTGCATCGGCGGATCTCGCCATCGGAATCCCTTCCGGCCCTTGGTGCATGTGTCCATGTCGCTGGATCCAGGGATGCAACCGATCAGGATTTGTCGTGGGAATTGCCCGGGGGGGTGTATCCCGCGACAAGGGTGAACAGCAGAAACGCGGTTGGATGGCCCTCCAGTTCCTGGCGGAGTAGTCCGGCCGCGCCTGTCCGACGGACCCGGGCTTCGGCCCGGTCATCCCGGCCATCGCAAACCCGGGGGGGAGCGCGATGACCGCAGGGTAGGAACCAAAAGGCGCGGGAGCTCCGGGGGCCTGGTCCCCGGGCTCCCGTGTCGACCGCCTTTCCCTAAAATCTTCCGCCAATGTGGGAGAACATGCTTGTAAGGGAGCATGCCAGCAACCCGCGGCCAGCCGAGAGGAGGGTCGCGGGTTGCTCATTTCATAACAGGACAAAGGCCACAGGATCGATTGATGCAAAACTTGCACTTTTCATAAGCCGGATCCGCTTGCCATTGATAAAATAAAACTTAGAATCACAACTGCTGTGAGCACTCCCCTTATCCGCTACCTCGCGATTTTGATCCTCCCGTTCGATGGCACGGCGACTGGGGCTGAGGGGTCGGTTTTTTCAGGAATCTCCAAACCCTGGGCGCGGGAAATCTCCGCAAATGCGGAGGACGACGCAATGACGGGCGACTCAAGCCGGCTGCTGCGAGACCTCGACATCGGCATGATCACCTCGTGGACCTATGATTCCAACGTCAATCAGGCCAACGACCGGCAGATCCGGGCCGAGGGCGACTGGTTCCTCTCCCTGGCCCCCACTGCCACATGGGAAACCCGGATCCGGGATTTCTCCCTGCAACTGAACGCGGGGTTGAACTACGAGCAATACGGCAGCCTCGATGATTATTCCGGTTTGGATTACCGCGGCGGCGCCAAGCTCGGTTACCAGGGCGGGCCGCTTTCCCTGGATGGCAGCATCGATTACGGATCCACCCAGGGCAGCGACCGCTACACGGGAGGCTTGACCGAGGAACGCCTGCTCGGCCTCCGGTTCTCGGGACGCTACGCACTGAGCTCCAAGACGTCGTTCGAAGCCTCCCTCTCCTCCTCCGATTCGAACTCGGCCCGGCAAGCCGGCAATGCTCCCGATAGCGACACCTCGCAGACTTCATTCCAGTTCGCTGCCCTCTGGCAGGCCACCCCGCTGATCGAGTTGGGGCCCGGCATCCGCTCGACCTGGTCGACCACGGAGAATGCGGGCGATCGCTCGACCGTCGGACCGATGCTCCGGCTCGGTTATCGCTTGAGCGGGAAGGTCGACCTGGACAGCCGCATCGGGCTCGACTTCTCCGAAATCGACGGAGGGGCCTCCGATGAATCCGTCAGCGCCGCGGTCGGACTGAAATACCGGCTCGATGCGCTTTGGAACTTCCGCTTCGACCTCAGCCGCGACGTCGTCCCTGAAACCGGTATCGGCGGCGGCTTCCGCGAGTCGACGCAATGGCGATTGGGCGTCGCCCGCAAGGTCCTCGCCGCGCAACTCGACCTCGGCGTCGGCTACGAGGTGTCGACCAGCTCTGGCGGCGTCGGCGCGTCCGACCTTGATTACTTCACATTCGATGCTGGCGTGGGCGTGCCCCTGTTCGGGAATCGCGGGAGCGGACGGATCTTCCTCCGCCATCAGGACAATTCCGCAAACGATGCCAACCGCGACTGGAGCGGTATCCAGTCCGGTCTTTCCTTATCTTACCGATTCTGAATCCGAGCTCCCGAATGAACCTTTCTTCATGCTTTTGGCTTATCCTGCTGCTGCTCGTCTCAGGTCCGGCTCAGGTCGTCGCCGTGCCGGATGCGCCAGCCGATGGTAAAGCCAACGCCAAGGCTGCTGCTTCCGCTCCCGACGCCTCCTACACCCTGAAGCCGGACGATGTCCTGGAGCTCTCCGTCTTCGGCGAGGATGATCTCTCGACCACCACCAAGATCCTGAAGACCGGAGAGGCCGTGTTCCCGCTGATCGGAGCGGTGAACGTCGGCGGATTAAATCTGGACGCGGCGACCACCCGGATCCGCGGACTCTATGCCGATAAATATCTGGTTAACCCGCGGGTCACTATCACCGTTTCCTCGTATGGCGAGCAATGGATCACGGTCCTCGGCGCGGTGAAGACCGCGGGCACCTTCCCCGTCCCGGCGTCCGGCTCCATCGATCTTGCTTCAGCGGTCGCCCTCGCCGGCGGGCTGTCCGAGGATGCGGACAGCCGGTCGATCTCGGTGATCCGCAGCAGCGGGGCCACCTCGGTTCATTCGAAAGGGCAACTGACCGGCCAGGGAAGCGCCGTCCAACTGCGCGCGGGCGACCGGGTGGTGGTCGGCCAGAGCGCCTACGTGGGCAAGTCGGTCACCATCCTGGGCAGGGTCATGCGTCCCGGGCCGATCCCGTTTCCGCTGGACGGGAATCTCGACATCATCAGGGCGATCTCTCAGGCAGGCGGCTTCCACGAGCTCGCGAATCCGAAGAAGGTGAATGTCAGCCGGGAGGGCAAGGTCCAGGTGATCGACGTCCGTGAATTGAGCGAACGCGGTGGCTCGGCCTTCCGCCTCCAACCGGGTGACGTGTTGACGGTTCCTGAACGGATTTTCTAATCGGCTCCAGCCACCCTGCCGACGCCGGACCATTCCGGCTCCCCCCCCCCAATTTGCTTTCACGCGATTCATGCCATCTTACCCCAAGCGCAATCAAGGTTCGGAACCGGTCGAGATCGATGACTTCGAGGTTGAATCGGATACCCCGCGGGGAAACCGCGGATCCGGTCGCCGGGTCCTCCAGAGCATCATCGGCCGCTGGTATTGGACCGTGCTCGGCCTGATCCTCGGTCTCGGCGGCGGGCTCTACTATCTTTCGAAAGCCACCGTCATCCATTCGGCCACCGCCACGCTCCTGGTCAAACAGCGGGCGACGGCCACCTTGCTGACGGAGAACCAGGGTTCGGAGGAACTCGACATGCGCTCGCTCGAGGCTCTCAACACGGTCGTCGGCAAACTCAAAAGCCGGACCTTGCTTGCCAAGGTGGCCGCCCGCGGGGAGCTGACCCGCCAGCCGGGCCTGATGCCAGTAAAAGTCGATTGGGCCCCCCGGTGGTTCCGCGACTGGCAGGGTGGCGAAGCACTTGCCCAGACAGCAGCCGCGCCAACCGTCCCGCCGCCGGATGTCTTGGCCGGAGCCATCGATTCCTGGACCTCGATCGTCGTGCGCAGGGGCACGCGCTTGCTCGATCTCACGGTGAGCCACCCGGATCCCGAGGTGGCCCGGATCCTCGCCGATCTCATCGTGGAGCAATACGTGAAGGATTCGACGTCCGCGCGCAGCGTTGACCGCGAGGGCACGATCGCCTCGCTCAAGGTCGAGTCGGATCGCGCCCGATCCGGCTTCCAGGCCGCCCAAAAGGCCCTCGGGAGCTACCAGGAGGCTTTGAAGCTGCAGGCAGCCTTGGTGCAGCGTGACGAGGAAATGGCGGCCTTGTCCCAACGCTATCTGCCCGCCCACCCGAAAATGATCAGCGCGCGGGAAACCTACGACCGCTTGCGTGACAATCTGCTCGCGGAGCTCGAGCGGCTGCGCGGGTCCGGGGCGGATGCCGAATTCTGGACCAGCGTCGCGGAGGAGTGGGAGAAGTCGGAGGCCCTCGGCGAAGAGCCGCGGCTCGCCGCCGCCCGCCGGATCCTGGTCTCACGCACCGCCGTCCTCGAAAGCGAGATCCGCAGCCAGGAGTCGGTCTTCAATGTGATCCTCACCAAGCTGCAGGAGACGGATGTCAACCAAGCGGCGAGCAAGGACAACCAGGAATCGGAATGCGAGATCTCCGACGCCGCCCGCATCTCCCCGGTCCCCGTCGCGCCGGTCTCTTCGAAAGTCATGGCGGCGGCTCTTGCCGGCGGTGGCATGGCGGGTCTCGCGTTGGCCCTGCTCCTCGGCTTCCTCGACAACAAGTTCCGCAGCGTCTCCCAGCTGGAAGCCCTGACCGGACTGCCGGTGCTGGCCGCCGTGTCGATCATCGACGACGCCGTGGCCGCGCGCGAGGTGGCCAAGCGGAAGCGGAGGCAGCACCCCAAGGGAAGCAATCACTCCGCCGCAAGCAAGGCCCCTGAACATGAGGCCCGCTGGGACCGGCACCTGGTCTTCCGGCATGGTCTGGCCTCCAGCCAGTATGCCGAGATGTACCGGGTCCTGCGCGCCTCGGTCTCCCTGCTCGGGGATGAATCCCAGCGCAAGATCACCCTCTTCACGAGCGCCATCCCCGGTGAGGGCAAGACCCTGACCTCCGTCAATTTCGCCCTCGCTGCCGCCGCCCAGGGCAAGTCGGTGCTGTTGATCGATCTCGACCTGCGCAAGCCGGCGACGCACCGAGCCCTCGGACTGAAGCAGGACGTTCACGCCTTCGGTGCGACCCAGTTGCTGGCCGGCCGCTGCGCGCTGGAGGAAGCCGTCTATCGCGGTGCCGGGATCCAGGGTCTCGATCTCATCCTGTCCGGCACCCGGGCGCCCAATCCCGGGGAATTGCTCCAGGCCAAGGTGCTCTCCGCCGTCCTCGACGAAGCCAGGGCGCGCTACGATGTGGTGGTGCTCGACACCGCACCGGTCCTGGCCGTTCCCGATACCCGGATGATCGCGCCCCTCGCGGACAACCGCTGCGTGGTCGTCCGGGCCGAGCGGACGCCGGTCGGTGCCGTGGTGGCGGCACTCGAACTTCTCGAGTCCGGCGGATCCCCACCCGCGGGACTCGTCTTCAACGGCTATTCCGTGAAAAGGAGGCTGCCCGGCTACCGCTACTACAGTTACTACGGGAACGGTCCCTACAGCCGCTACGCAGGGGATTATCAATATCAGTACGGCAGCTACGGCAAAGGTGCCGTTTACGGCGAGGAAGACAGCTAGACCTGAGTTCCAGTTGCTCCCGCCACCGCGACAAGTTGCCCCGGCTCCACCCGCGTCGCGCCCGCCCTTCGGTTTCCGGTCCCGCAAGAGTCCCATGCATCGATTTCGAACCGCCTCCTCGATCCGTCGCTTCAAGACGGTAGCCTTCCTCTTTTGCCTCGGATTCACCGCAGGCCCTCTCTTGGTCTTCTTTGTTCTGCTCCCGGCCCTCGTCGTCTGGGACCATGCTCGGATCCTTGTCTTTCTCTACGGCATGGCGGCACTCGGCGTCCTCATGCTCCTGGCCTGGATCCTCGCACGCAGCACCCACTGCCCGCTCTGCCACGTGCCTGTGATGGCCAGCAAAGGATGCTCCAAGAACGCGAAGGCCCGCACCATCCTCGGCAGCTACCGGCTCCGCGTTGCCCTCCACATCCTGTTCAGGGGGTGGTTCCGCTGCCCCTACTGCGCGGAGCCGATCCTCCTCGAAACCAGGGAACGCGTCCGCTCCACCCGCTCCCGTTGAGCGCTCGATCCAACTTAAGGACAGGCCCCCGGAGTGCAGCATTTGCAGTCATGCAATGTTTGCATTTCCATGGGCTTATTTTCAATAACTGCCGTTCTTTTTCTTGAATCCAATGTTTATTGAAAAGTCGTTGATGGTGATCGCTGCATCGATCTCTCGTGATCCCTTGCTGCCAACAACTCTATCTCAATCCGCCGGAGTTGCCAGGCCAGTCCTGCTGCAACCAGGGGCGGCAGCTTGCCCGGATCGCTGGAGGTGAGAAATAATTCGAAACCATCCGCCCCGTTGATCTGTTAGACAGATGTCCATTTTCACCTGACCTTACCGACCTACTCCATCATGACAGGCCATACTGCTGACTCAACCGGCAAAAAAAACCCCATGATCCACCCCGACGACGTCACCCAAGGGCTTGATTCGCCAAGGACCGATGATGAAGGCATTCCCTTGCCCTACCGGCCGGAGGGCGCGATTCACATCCGCTACCCGAAGGAACTGAAGTTTCATGTCACCCTGGAGGCACTCCGCGAGCGGGTGCCGCAGTGCGAACTCGGCGCGATGTATGGAGTCCCCCAATCCCTGATCAGCCTCTGGAAGAAAGCCGCCATCGAAACCATCCGGGGCAACATCCACTACAAGCAGCGCAAGCGCCGGGCGGCGCTCAGCCTCCCGGAGGACCCGCAGGACGAGCAGGCGCTCCCTCCGGTTTCTTCCGAGGCGGTGCAGCACCTTTGCACGATCCTCCGCGGCGCGGTGCGCCAGCTTGAGCGGGATCCCGCCGCCTTGGAAAAGCTCATGAAGAGCGAACTGGCGGATTGAACCCCTTGGACACGCCCGCCGTGAAAGCCTCAGCCCGCTTCGCTTCCGCCCTCGCCCTCGCCGCCTCTCTCTCGTCCTGTGGTGCTCCCGCCGCAGCCCCCGCAGCGGCCGCATCAGCTGGGCCGGCTGGGCAGTCTGGCGGCGACTTCCAGACGCGGTGCGACCAGCTGGAGGCCGAGATCGATCGCTACCGGCGCTCGATCGGCAAAAGCCCGGTGCCGCGGCACCCCGGCCTCGACCGGATGGCCCGCCGGCACTCCGAGTTCATGGCCCGCAATCCCGGCAAGTTCCAACTCGGCTCCACAATCATCACCCACTACGGCTTCGAGGAAAGGACGCTCCGGGCCCAGCGGCAGCATGGCATGGTCTCGCTGGCCGAAAACGTTGCCGGCGGTCCTGACTCCCCGGCCATGGCGGTCCGCTTCGTCCGCGCCTGGGCCGCCTCGCCCGGCCACGACTTCAATCTCCGCCAGGATTGGGACGCCACCGGCATCGGGGTCTACATCACCCCGGGCGGCACCGCCTACGCCACCCAGCTCTTCGCCACCCGCTCCCGCTCGCATTTTGAGACGACCGACCGGATGCGCGGGTTCTGAGGCGGAGATGGTGGGAGCCCTTCTCAGCCTGGCGCGTGCTCCTCAGCCCTTTCTACCGTGAATCTTTTCCCGGTGGCTGCGGCATCCTGCCGCAGGGTGAATGCTTGGCGAAGGCATCGACGCAGGAATGGTGGACCGGCCCTCTTCGACCGCTATTTCTCCTGCCATAGCACGAGGGTCAAGGCGCGCGCCTTAGAAGCCCCGACACTCCCGTCCCGAGCGGAATCCACGCGTCACGACTTCTCAAATACGCGGCGGATTTCAACCACGTGACTATTCTCAACGCGGTGGATCGCAAAGAACTCGGCTTCATCGACATTCACCTGGCTTCACTGGAGCCTGTCTGGGATCACGTCTGCGTGCCCTCCAAAGCGGTCAGTGCGGTGTGCGCGGGAAGTTGCCTGCTCCTATGTGCATCTGAACTAGGTGACAACTGGCACCTCCTCTAGGATGCCTCGTGGAGGGCCGAACCGGGGGATGACATGCCAGCCGAAGTCGCCCGGATTGTCGCCTCCCTGACGACTGACGCGGTCGCGCGGAAGCGCGCGAAAGCCCTTGGCTGCTGTCAGAATCTGCTCCGGATGAAGGCGGCCGCCATGACCGGGATTCTCGATGCCGTGAAGCGCCTTCGACCAAGTTCCTAAACGCGCTGGAACGCTGAGCCTGTGCTAGGCCGGAAGTCCACATCGCCCGACGTCTTCACCCGCCAACGAACGGCTCCTTCCGCTCTCCTTCCGCTCTCCTTCCGGTTCTTACCCCTGCCCCTTGACCAGCTCGCACAAGGTAGTCATCAACATCGCGGCGATGTATGCCAGGGTGCTTGTCAGCTCGGTTCTATCGTTGTTTGCCAGCCGCTTCATTCTGGCGGCCTTGGGTGTGGTGGACTTCGGCCTCTACAGCGTCATTGCCGGAATCATGGGGTTCATGGCCTTCCTCAACGGGGCCATGTCCACCAGCTCCCAGCGCCACCTCACCCACGAACTGGGCCGGGGCGACATGGACCAGTTGAACCGGATTTTCAAAACCTCCCTGCTGCTGCACGCGGCCATCGCACTCTTACTTGTGATCTTGGGAGAAACCGTCGGCCTCTGGTTTCTCGATCATGTACTCAACATCCCCACGGCCCGGCAGGACGCGGCGTTCTGGATCTATCAATTCACCGTGATCGGCACCGCGTGCAGTGTCATTTCCGTCCCGTATTCGGCACTGCTTACGGCTCACGAGGCGCTCGCCGTCGCTTCACTCTTCGGCATCATCCAGTCGGTCCTCGCTTTCACGCTGGCGTTGATGCTCACCTGGATTCCCGGGGACCGGCTGATTGGGTTTGTGTTCTTCAGCAGCCTGATTGCGGTCGCGATGACGCTGGCCCAGATGGGTCTGTGCCGCTTTCGTTATCGGGAATCGCGCCTGCTTGGGGGGAATCGCCCGAATCGCAGGATTTTCACCGAACTCCTGGGGCTCTCCGGCTGGACCCTGGTCGGGCATCTCTCCTTTGTCTGCCGCCTTCAGGGCGTGGCCTTCATGCTTAACGTCTTTTTCGGCCCGGTGGTGAACGCGGCCTTCGGCATCGCCAATCAAGTCAGTTCGATGATGGCGCAGCTCACCCAGGTCATGCAGCAGGCCATCAGCCCGCGGATGGTCAAGCAGGAGGGCTCCGGCAACCGCAAACGCATGCTGGAACTCTCCCTGCTCTCCAGCAAATTCGGATTTAGCATCGCCTGCTTCTGGGGCATCCCGCTCTTTGCGGAAATCGAAACCGTCCTGTCGCTCTGGTTGAAAAACCCGCCGGAACACACGGCGGTTTTCTGCCGCATCGTGCTGCTGATCTTTGTCAGCGACCAGCTTTCATCGGGCTACGGCACGACCGTCCTGGCGCTCGGGAAATTGGCCCGCTATCAGACCGTCATCTGCAGCATCCACCTCTCCACTCTGCCTCTGGCCTATCTCCTGATCAAGCTGGGATGCAATCAGGACTCCGTTCTTTTGTCCTCCCTCTTCACCATGATCGTTGCTTCCGCCTCACGCGGATGGGTGGTGCGGGGACTGGCTGATTTCCCCTACTCCACCTGGGTGAAACAAGTCGCGCTGCGCGGGATCGCCGGCGTCATTCCGGGGGCGCTGTATGCCGCGGGCCTGGTCCACTTGCTGCCGCCCTCCACCGGCCGGCTGTTGTTCCTTTCCGTCACCACCGGGCTGGTCACCGCCGTCGGAATTGTTCTTGTCGGCATGACACGGGAGGAACGGCAGGAATTCCGCGCGCTTGTGCTGTCGCTTCTCGCGAAGGTCACCGGAGGCGTGAAACCCTCGCTGCCGGCGCAGTGAGCCGCCGGAATATCACGGACCAATTCGCCACATCCAAGATAAGTCATGTCATCAACCATCACTTTCCAACATCCGGTTCTTCACGAACGGGACACATTGGCTCGGCTTGTTTCGGTTCTGGAGTTCGATGGCAGATACGTGGACATGTGGTATGAGGTCCCCAAGGAATACGCCCACTGGTTCAGTAAGGACCGGGCCGATGGATTCGTAGTGGGTTTCATCCTGCAAGCCATGCAAATGCGGAAGGATATCGTCACGCACGCTCCGATGTCTTCAAAGCTGTGGCATAATTTGACGCTGTTCTTCATTCCGATGATGGCGAAGGCGTTCCAAAATCTCCACGTCATCCGGATCCTCCCCTCGTCATTGATTGAAACCACAACTCCAGCCACGGCCGTGGCTGGCGGCTTCTCGGGAGGAATCGACTCGTTCGCCGCCATTGTGGATCATTTTGTAAACGAACAGTCGCCCAATTACCGGATGAGCCACTTCCTGTTTCACAACGTCGGCTCGCATGGGGATAAGGACTATCAGGCGGCCCGCACGATGTTCCGCCAGCGTTACGAAACGCTCAGGGAATATCCCGTGCTTGTGGGCGTTCCGTTCGTTCCCGTTGATAGCAACATCCACGAAATCGTCCCGACTGACTTTGTGAAAACCTACATCACCCTGAATGCCTCGGTCCCGCTGGTGCTGCAAAACCATTTCAGAAAGTATTTTTATGCCTCCTCTTACAAAAACGAGGATTGCGGGGTGAGCAAGACGGACATTGTCGGACGCTTTGACCCGCTTGCTTTCCACATGCTCTCTACGGAGACTCTGGAATGTATTTCGACCGGCGGGCAGTTGTCCCGCGTCGAGAAGACCAAACTGGTCGCTGGCTATGAAATGTCCCGACGGTTTCTCAATGTGTGCATTGCCGAATCCTCAGAGGGGAAAAATTGTTCCACTTGCATCAAGTGCTGCCGCACTTTGCTGACTCTGGATTTGTTTGGATTGGCCGGACATTACTCGGAGGTTTTCGACCTCAAGCGCTTCGCAGAGGTGAGACGGCGTTACATCAAGATGGAAGTCCTGCGCGCTCCCAAGGGCGGATTTGAATACGAGATCCTGGAACTGGGCCGGGAAATCTGCAATGAACCATGGGCAAGACGTCTCCGCCGCAAGCAGGCCCGCAAGGAAACTGTCCGCCATATAAGAAGCCTCATGGGCAAGTGCCGGGCTCAGATCAAAAGAAGAATCAAAGAACTCGCTCCATCGGCCAGTACTGCCCTTGGCAAAGTCGCCCGAAAACTTCACCTCCGCTGAAACAGGCTTCGGATTTCATGAATTCTTTGAATCAAATGCCTGCGTGGAAGCTGGCCAAGGAAAAGCTGATTGATCCACTGAGGCGGCTGGCATTTGAGACGGTATATCGTGGGTATCTTCCCCTTTACTACTGCGACACGCCCAACTGGGGAGACGCCCTCAGTCCGATCCTTTGTGCCAAACTGGCCGGCAAGCCGGTCAAGAAGATGCTATGGAAACACCAAAAGCGTTTCCTTGCCATCGGAAGCATTCTGGAGAATGCCAACGCCCGCGCACATGTCTGGGGGAGTGGTTTCATCTGGCCGGATGGAAAACTCGACGAGGCTCCGGCGGCCGTTCACGCCGTGCGCGGGCCCCAGACGAGAGCTAAACTCCGGGCCATGGGCATCGATTGTCCCGAGGTGTATGGAGATCCGGCTCTTCTCTTCCCCTACTTCTTCGATCCCGTGGTCGAAAAAAAATACGAGGTCGGCGTGATCCCACATTTCGATGACAAGAATACCGAGTGGATCAGGAACTTGCCCCGGGATCCGTCCGTCCGCATCATCGATGTGGAGGGCGGCATCGAGAAATTTGTCCGCGAGGTGAAATCCTGCGAATTGGTTCTCTCCAGTTCACTGCACGGTCTCATCTGCGCGGATGCTTACGGCGTTCCCAATATGTGGGTGAAATTGTCTAACATCCTCCATGGCGGGAATTTTAAATTCCGGGACTACTATGAATCCGTGGGCAGGGAATCCCCAAAACCGGTGATCCCGGATGCCCATACCCGGCTGGCGGAGTTGACCCGGCAGTTCCGTTCCTACAAGCCGAAGATCGAATTGCGCCCGTTGGTCAATGCCTGTCCCTTCATCAGCACTGCGGTGCGTGACGACCTCCTGCGGCGGATGAAGGCGTGACGAGTGCCGCCAAACCGGCAGGGAACACCAGAAATCAGAATTCATGATCCGCGCCATTTTCAAGCGATACAAGTTCCACCCGCGGCGCTGGCTCCTGGGTCTGATTTCGTATTCGCGCTTCATCGGTTATATCCGGCCCGCTCTCGGGGGCGGGAAGGGAGTGGACTACCGCATCTGGCGGAAACTTTTCCTGAACGCGTGGGAACCCCGCGAGCTTTCTTTTCCCGTCGGAAAGAGGATTCTCGCCATCTCCCCGCATTCCGACGACGAGGCCATCGGTGCGGGCGGTCTGCTCTGGGCACACCGCGATGTGGCCGACATTCATATCGTCCTCGTTACGGATGGAGCCGCCTATGGAGCCGTCCAGCGGGAGGGGCAAACCCCGCAAGAGGCCCGCGCCGCCCTGGTCGAGGAAAGAAAGAACGAGCTCAGGAAGACCGCGGATGCGTTGCGGGCCAGGTCGCTCTCCTTTCTCGATCTTCCGGACCGGGGAATCGTGATTGACGACGACTCGGTTGCGAAACTCCGCAAGCTGCTGGACGAGATCAATCCCGATGTGGTTCTCCTACCTTGGTTTCTGGACAACCATCCGGATCATCGTTCCGTCAACCGGCTCTTCGCGCGCGCCTGCGCGAACCGGAATCCGCTCGTGCTTGGATACGAAATCTGGGCCGTGCTCGATCCGAACGCCTATTTAGACATCACCGACCAGTTGGACGCGAAAATCGCCCTCATCGAGAACTACGCAACCCAGATAGGAGAGGTCGACTACATGACCTTCGCGCGAGGATTGGCATGGGTGCGCGGCTATCAACTGATCCAGAAACACGGTCGCAAAGCGGCGGAGGCTTTTGTGGCGCTTCCTGCCGAAGATTACCGGGAGCTGGTGGACGAAGTGCTCTAACAGACGCAAAGCCGGCGGCCGGGAAACCCCGGATCCCCTCCTCCCGCCGCCGGGCCCGCATCATGTATCAAATCATCTGGAAGAACCGCCGAATCTGGAAAGAGCACGCCCTCCCGGGCGAGGTTGGCGAGGATGTTGGAGAGAGGGAAGTCACCCTCTCCTCGATGCTGGACTGGGAAGAGCATTGTGTCGAATGCTCCGCGCCAGCTTGTTACACGTCCTGCGGATTGTATGCCGACCGGGGGGATGGCCATTGCCGCAGGTTCAGCTACGGTCTTTTCCCCAACCCCGGGTTCTCCGGATTGTTCGGCTACGGCGCGGATGTCCATTTCAAGCGTTGGGGAAAACTGGAAGCCTTGTGGCCCCGGCAGCCGCGACTCCACTCCATCTCCGCGGCACGCTGGATTGACCGATGCGCGCGAGCTTACGACGCGCTTCGGTTGTTCGCGCTCAAGCTGGCGCCGAAAGACACGATTTGGTACCGGCGTGTTCATCATTGGTCCCTCGTGTGGAGAAAGCGCGCGCTGAAAACGGCGAGCGGCTTGCTTGGGAAAGAAGCACCGGCGGACGCTTTCTATATCCGCTTCTTTTCCCCCGCGCCCTCCTCCTTCAACCTGCAATTGGAGTTTATCCAGGACGTTCCGGTATGCCGGCGCAGCATCAACGTGACGCAAGGGTGGAACGAGTTCCTGCTCCCCGCCGCCGAGATCAAGGCGGACCCCGCGAAAAACCAATACATCCGCTTGTGGGTGGATGCCGACCGCGAGGCCAGGTTCATTTTCACGTGGTTGGATTTCGTGGTCTTTACCGGGGAAAAGACGGTGCGGCAGGAAGGGCCGGCGGAGAAAGTGAAATGCGTGGCATGGGATTTGGACAACACGTTCTGGGATGGCGTGATCGGCGACGATGGCAAGGACGGCGTGAAGGTGGTTCCCGAAGCGGTCGATTTGATCCGCCGCCTCGACGAGCGCGGCATCCTGCAGACCATCGCCAGCAAGAACGAGCACCAGATCGCGTGGGAAAAAATCACCGAACTGGGCTTGGCTTATATCTTCCTCTACCCAGCCATCAACTGGAACCCGAAGAGCGCGAATCTCCGGCGAATCGCCGAGGAACTGAATATCAATGTCAACACCTTCGCGCTCATTGATGACTCGCGGTTCGAGCGGGGCGAGGTGTCCGCGGCCCTACCACAGGTGAGGGTTTATGATCCCGAATTCCTTTCCTCCCTGCTTGAGATGCCGGAATTTGATGTCCCGGTGACAGTGGACACAAGCTCGCGACGCCTCAAATACATGGAGGACATCAGCAGGAAATCCGTTCTTCAGAAATGGGAGGGAGACCTTGACGACTTTCTCAGGGACTGCTCCATCGAGCTGAACATCGGAAGCCTCAAAAGTCAGGATCAGAAAGATCGATGTCTTGAATTGCTGCATCGAAGCAATCAATTCCACCTCTCTGGAAAGCGCTACACCCCGGATGAATTCGATGCGCTCTTGAGGGATGCTCAATATGACAGCTATGTCCTGGATGTTCAGGATCGTTATGGTGATTATGGGATCGTGGGATTCGTGTCTGTTCACCACGCGAGTGATGCGGTTACGGTGACGGATTTTGTCATGTCCTGCCGGGTGGCGAGAAAAAAGATCGAAAACGCGTTCTTCCATTGGTATCTGAATCGGGAAGAGTCTCGCGGCAAAAAAGCCCATGCCATCATGAAGGCGACCGGGAGAAACCAGCCCCTCCGGCAGGTGTTCGAGGAATTGAAGTTCGAGGTCGTTACCGAGACGGATTCGGAGATCCTGATGCGGGTTGATGCTGAGGAGATCGCGGGCAGGGAGCTTCCCATATCGACAAGGTGGCGGGATTGATGACGACGGAATTTGAAGCAATATGAATTTTCCGAACAGCAATGCCATCAAATACCGGGCTGATGTCGATGGCCTCAGGGCCGTCGCGGTTCTGCCTGTCCTCTTCTTCCACGCGGATCTCGGGTTCACCGGGGGCTATGTCGGAGTGGATGTTTTCTTCGTCATCTCCGGCTTCCTCATCACGGGGCTGATCCTCAGGGATCTTGATGCCGGAAAGTTCAGCATCGTCGGGTTCTGGGAGCGGCGGATCAGGCGAATCATGCCCGCACTCGCCGTGGTGGTTTTCGCCAGTTTGGCCGCCGGTTGGTTTCTGTTATTACCACAGGGTTTCAAGGAACTTGGGGAAAGCGCGGTCGCCCAGACATTGCTGGTCTCCAACATCTATTTCTGGATCAAGTCGTGGATTGGTGTCGGATATTTCACACCTGACGCCGAGGTGAAGCCGCTGCTTCACACATGGTCACTCGCGGTGGAGGAACAATTTTACCTGCTTTTCCCATTCGTATTGCTCGCCCTCAAGCGCCTTGCCCGCCATTCCATTGTTCCGGCAATCCTGCTGCTCGCTGGCTTCTCTTTCGCCCTGAGTGTTTACTGCAGCTACCGGCATCCCTCGGCCAACTTTTATTTGCTCCCGACCCGTGCCTGGGAACTTCTGATTGGTTCGTTTCTTGCCGCCATTTCCGTTCAACAGCGCAGCCCGGCGCGGTGGTTGACGGAGTCGCTGAGCTGGGGGGGGCTGCTCGCGATCCTGTGCGCCGTGTTTCTCTATGATCGCGAAACACGGTTTCCAGGAGTCGCCGCCATCCTGCCCTGTGTCGGGGCCGCCTTGGTCATCTGGACCAACGGTCATGCATTGACCTCCGTGGGAAGACTTCTCGCGCTGCGTCCCGTCGTCTTTATCGGACTGATATCCTACTCCCTCTACCTCTGGCATTGGCCGGTGCTGGTTTTTGCCCAATATTGGGCGATTGATCCTCTATCACAAAGCCAGCGATTGCTGCTTTTGCTGGCGAGCCTGATTTTGGCCGTCATTTCCTGGAAGTTTGTGGAAATCCCGTTTCGTCAGCGTGTAATCCTCATGACGAGGTCACGGATCTTCGCTTTTGGCGGCGTCACTACGATGGCTTGCTTGTTGGCGGGGTTGGCAATTTTCAAGTCGCAAGGAGCGCCGTCACGGCTTCCCGCGGAAGCGCTGCGGCATGTGAATGGAGAAAGGCGCTGCGTATTCGATCATGACTTGAGCATGGAGCAAGCCTTGGCTGGGGAGTTCATTGAATTGGGAGTAGGGGATAAGCAAAAACCGGTTGAGGCCATGGTATGGGGAGACAGCCATGCCATGGCGGTAATGCCGGTTCTTGATAGATTGTGCCAGGAATATTCCGTTCGCGGAGTCGCGGCAACGCATTCGGCAACCGCTCCATTGGTGGGCTATAAAAGTCCAAAATCCGACCTTCAGGACAAAGGCATCCACTACAACAAAGCGGTGGTGGATTTCATTCGCAACCAGCGTGTGAGAAATGTGATCATTGTTGCTAATTGGGGAGTGTATATGGACGGAAATGGAGAACCAAGATCTCTTTCACGCGGCCTTTCCGATACACTTGATGTTCTGAGAGCCACTGGCGCGAAAATCTGGATCATGAGACAAGTTCCAAAGCAGCCTTGGGATGTGCCGGATGCTCTGGCTTCTACAGTTTGGCGTGGTCAAAACACCGGTGATCTTGGATTGCCGATCAAGGGAAATCTTCAGGAGTTCCAGCGGCAAAGCGCAATTTTTGAGGAGATCTCCACCCGGTTTCCCTGCGTTGCCATTTTTGATCCGACGGACTTGCTGGCATCTGGCGGTCTGTGCCGGGTGGTGAAAGACGACAAAGCCCTGTATTGTGACGATAATCATCTCACCGTGGCGGGGGCGTTGTTATTGAGACCATTGTTTGAACCCATTTTTACAGGCATCAAGAAATGAAGCCTCTTTCAATTCTTCACATCAACACGATGGATCAAGGTGGTGGAGCCGCGCAGCTGGCCTTCAATCTGGTCCAGGCAAGCAATGCCGCCGGCCACAAGGCGACGTTGGCGGTCCGAGCGAAGAAGAGCCAACGGGATTTCGTCAGTATCATTGAAAACGATGGGAACCGGCATGGCTGGGCCCGGTTCTGTTTGCGAACGCTTGAGAAGAAAAATGGGAGTCAGCGCCTGGCCCGTTTGATCGGCAGGCCATGGGACACCGCGCGGGTTTTGTGGGGGCACGAGGATTTTGACTTCCCCGGCATTTGGAAATTGTTCGAGCGGCTTTCCTCCAAGCCGGATCTGCTGCACCTGCACAATCTGCACGGCAACTACTTCGACCTGCGGGCGCTCCCCTGGCTGAGTCAGCAGATCCCCACGGTGGCGACCTTGCATGATGCCTGGCTGATGAGCGGGCATTGTTCCCACGGTTTCGACTGCGAACGCTGGCGCACCGGTTGCGGCCACTGCCCGGATCTCAGCATCTATCCAGCCATTCCGCGCGATGCCACCGCTTCCAACTGGCGGCGGAAGCAGGCCCTTTACGCCAGGAGCCGCCTGCATGTGGTCGCGCCCGCCCGCTGGCTGATGAGGAAAGCCCATGAATCCATGCTGGCGCCGGCCATTGCCTCCTCACGGGTGATTCACCACGGCATTGATCTCTCGGTATTCAAGCCCGGAGACCGCGCCCAAGCGCGGGTTGAAATGGGACTGCCGCCAGACGCCACCATTCTGCTGTTCGCCGCCGCAGGCATCCGCGACAATATTTGGAAGGACTACCGAACCATGCGGCGCGCCTTTGAGACTCTGGGAAGTTCCTCAGGGCGGCAGGGTCTGCTGTTTCTTGCGGTTGGGGACGATGGTCCTCCGGAAAAAATCGGCGGCAACGAACTGCGCTTCATTCCCCATTCCAGCGATCGCGCTCTGCTGGCGAAGTATTATCAGGCGGCCGATCTCTACGTCCACGGTGCGAAGGCCGAAGCGTGGGGCCTGACCATCACCGAGGCCATGGCCTGCGGCCTGCCTGTCGTGGCGAGTGACGTGGGCGGCATTCCCGACCAGATCGCCGAGGGGCAAAGCGGATTTCTCGTGCCGGTCGGCGACGCCAAACTCATGGCAAAAAGGATTGGAGCGCTCTTGGATGACCCGGAATTGAGGGAGACCATGGGCCAGTGGGCAAGCAAACGAGCTCATGCCGAATTCGGTCTTCCCGTGATGGCCGGAAATTACTTCAACTTCTATGAGTCAATCATGGCTCTCCAATCAGCAAACCAGCAATAACCCATGCGTTGTCCCACCCTGAGCGAATTGCCACCACCGCCTCCCGGCAAGTCCGGATGGCCATGGACAGAGGAGACCTCCGCAACCCATAAATCATCAGGCGGGCCGCATCTCCGCATCACCATTGTCACTCCTTCCTACAACAGCATCCGCTATCTGGAAGAGACCATCCGCTCGGTTCTGCTGCAAGGCTACCCGGATATCGAATACATCATCATGGATGGCGGCAGCACCGATGGGGCAACCGACATCATCAAGAAATATGAAAGGTGGCTTACCTTATGGGTCAGTGAAAAAGACAAGGGCTACGCGGATGCCATCAACAAGGGATTCGTTCGCGCCACCGGAGAAATCCGGGCGTGGTTACCGGCAAGCGACACTTACCTGCCGTCCGCCTTTTTCGCCGCGAACCGCTATCTGAGGGATAACCGCTGCGACCTTGTTTTCGGCGAGTCCGAATTTGTCGATGAGGGCGGTGTGTTTCAGGGAATGAGCCGGACCGGAACGAAGAACTTGAGTCACCTGATGATCTATGGCCGTGGAACGCCGGTGCAATGCGCGACTTTCTGGCGCAAGGAACTGCATCAAAAAGCCGGTGAGTTCAACAGTGCCTATCGCTATGCGGGAGATCGAGATTGGTTCCTCAGACTTTCTGTGGCGGGACGCTGCAAGTGGATTCCTGAAATCACTTCCCGCTATCGGCAGCATACGGGACAATTGTCATCGGATCTGAACGAAATGTTGAGAGAGGGGTTTCAAGCATGGCGCGAAGTGCTGAAAGTGAATGAAATTTCCCAATTCCGTGTCGCATGTGGCGCGCTCTTGTTTGTTCCAGGCATGCGCTATCGATCCGGCGGTTTGGCTCGGATGCTGCGCTTTCCCAAGATCTCCTCATTTACAAACATACTTTTCCGGCGTTAAGCCAAGCTGCCATTCAAAGTCGTGAGCTATCGAACAAGAATCTATGATGGTTATGCGTCAACCATGCAGGATGCGGGCACGGAATTCGATCCTGCAGCCGCGCGCAAATGGGGGCGGTCTTACCGGCACTACCTGCGTCAATGGCTTCCTGAAGCGAAGGATGCCGCCATCGCGGACCTCGCCTGTGGCGGAGGCGCGCTGTTGTTTCATTTCAAGGAAGCGGGCTACACGAACCTGCACGGTGTGGATTTCAGCGCATCCCAGGTGCTGCTGTCGCGGCAAGTCGTGCCCGGCGTGGCGGAACAATCCGTGTTTGACTTCCTCCGGGCGCATCCGGGGCGCTTCAACCTCATCACCGGCCTGGACATCATCGAGCATCTGACCAAGGACGAATTGTTTGAATTCCTCGACCTCTGCCTCAACGCCCTGAGGCCCGGCGGGCGTCTGGTGCTGCAAACCCCCAACGCGGAAAGTCCCTGGGGCTCCGCCCTGCGCTACGCCGACTTCACCCATGAGTTGTCGATCACGTCGGACTGCTTGTCGAGGTTGCTCAAACTTTGCGGCTTCGTTCAAACCGAGCCACGGGAGTTGGGACCTGTTCCTTTCGGCTACAGCATGATTTCCTCCTTCCGTTGGGTGCTCTGGTCCGCCATCCGGGCGTTGCTGACTCTGTGGAACCGCGCGGAAACCGGCGCTCCGGGAAGCGGAATCTTCACCAGGGTCTTCATCATCTCCGCACGCAAACCGTGACGGGTTTCTCCGCACCGCCCGACTGCCATGCGAGTTCTTTATGTTGGTGATCTGATTTGGTGGGGCACCTGCCTGCACCGTTGCCATGCCATCGAGCAGTTGGGACATGATGTGACGAAGCTTGACCTGTTCGACGGTCTGCCGCTGGCAAGGCAACTCACCCTCGCATCGAGGGGCGCGCGGAAACTGGGTTTGCCGCTTGATCACGCGAAGGCCAACGCCCGCGTGCTGCAGGCCATGAAGAACGCCACATACGACCTGCTCTGGATCGACAAAGGCCTCATCATCCGGCCGCAAACGCTCCGGCAAGCAAGGAAGCTGCAGCCGGATTGCAAGATCATCGGCTACTCGCCCGATGACATGAACCAGAAGCACAACCAAAGCCGGTATTTTCTCGATCATCTCCCATGCTATGATTTGTTTTTTACCACCAAATCGTATGGCGTGGAAGAGCTCGCCTCACTGGGTTGTCCGAAGGTTGTTTTCGTCGGGAACAGTTATGACCCGGATACTCACCGGCCGGTAGCGCTGGCGCCCGGCGAGAAGGAAAAATACGGTGGCTCCATCGGCTTTATCGGGGCTTGGGAGAAAGAGCGCGCTGATTCCATACTCGCACTCGTGGAATCAGGATTTGCGGTAAGGGTGTGGGGCTCCGGCTGGGAGAACATGACTGCCCGACCGCCGGGACTGATGCTGGAGAACCGTTATCTGCTGGGTGATGAGTATGCGAAAGGAATGTGCGCCTTTAATATCAATCTTTGTTTCCTCCGCAAAATCAACCGGGATCTCCAGACGACCCGCAGTATCGAGATTCCCGCCTGTGGCGCCTTCATGGCCGCGGAGAGAACGGCTGAGCATCTGGCGCTGTTTGAGGAAGGAAAAGAAGCGGTGTTTTTCAGCTCGAATGAGGAATTGATTGAAAAGTGCCGCTACTATCTGGATCATCCCGAAGCACGGATGCGGATCGCCGCGGCGGGTCGGCAGCGATGCTTGTCCGCCGGTTACAGCAATCATGACCGGATGAAGGCCATGCTTCGCGAAATCCTAATGCCTCCCGCACGATGACAACTGGGAAATCCATGCATTCCGCCCTCCGTTATCTTAAAACCCCGTGGGTGGCGGCGTGTGCGCTCGCGAGTCTCGGCACTTACCTTGGGCTCGCTTTATATTCCAAGTTCCCCGCTCAGGAAGCGGCTTGCGCCAGCTTTTTGGTGGCATTCACCCTGTTTTGCAGCGTGTCCGCCTACCAGTTGACCCGGCAAAGTCCGCTTCTGATGTTCTCGCCGATGCCATGGTTCCTGCTGGCATCCGGAGTTTACTTCGGGTTCGGGCCGCTGATCTATTTCTTCGGCAATGAAATGGCGAAAACATACTGCAATGCCGTGTGGCCAGTGGATCTCGACGAACTCTGGTCTGTCACGCTGCTGAACGCTCTGGGCGTGGTCTTGGTTTTCGGAGTCTGGTTGTGGCAAATGCGCGAGGTGCCAAGAGGTAGATTAAAACCGGCCGGCGATGACGCCCTAGCGTCGGCGGTCTTGATCTTCTACCTTGTTGGACTGCCCTTCCGCTTGATCACCATTGTTTCGGATTACGATCTCCTGCCATTCACGTTGCCCGGATTCCTGAGATGGTTCGCCAATCTAACCAGCGCTGGACTGGTGCTTCTCACTGCCATGGCGCTACGCAAGGGAGGGGGATGGCGGTTCCTGTGGGGTGCCATGCTTGTTATGGATGTCATAGGCGGCGTCCTCGCGTTTTCCAAACTAGCCATCCTGCTGGCGGTGATTCCCTGCATTTTAGGATACCTGCTCTACCGCCCGCAGCGGCAGGCACTGCAGTGGATACCCGTGTTTCTGACAATCGCTTACATGGTTTCCCATTCATTCGTGTCCTTCGCTCGGCAAAACGTGATGGACCACAATTCCATCTTAGGTCGGATGGAGTTGGCTCACTCCTTTTTTGATGCCGAGAAGGCAAACCCGTTGGATGAGGAAGACCAGGCTTGGTGGACACGCCTCAACTATGCCAACGCCCAGCAGTTCGCTATGCAGGACTACGAGAATGGTACTCCCGGAGACAGTCTGATGATGGCTCTGATCGCTCCCATTCCCCGGATCCTTTGGCCGGACAAGCCATCCATCGAGTCGGGATACGAGTTTTATCGACGGCTCACCGGCAGGAACACAGCCTCGTTCGGCATTGGCTTTTTCGCCGAAGCCTATTGGAACGGCGGGTGGCTTGCCGTGGTTCTTTGTTCGTGCGCGATTGGCTGGATTTTCGGAAAAATTACGCTTTTTATTAGCAAGGAACAGGCGATCGGGAATCTCTGGGTCCTGCCGATCGCGCTGATCTGGATCAGAGGAGGTGCCCGAGTTGACGGTTGGATTCACACCGAAATTGTAGGTCCGGGGGTGTTCACTCTTATTTTAATCGTCCTGATGAGATATTGGATAAGTGAGTCGGCTGGCCGATCCAAGAAGCGCCGGCTGCAACGTCCGGTGAGGGCAATTGCGAGCAGCAGGGCATCGTGAAAACTCTGCGCGTGTTAATGGCCAACCGTTGCCCGGGCAGGTTCTGGAGCATCGAAGAACTCTTCGCGTCCATCGCGCAGGCGTTTCCCGCTTGGGTGAGAAGCACGGTGGCAACGGCTCCGCGCGGTCGTGCGAATCCGGGATCGTTAGCCGCCAACCTGCTTTGGGCGGCGTCTCTGAGGGATTGTGACGTGATTCACCAAACGGGCGACATCCATTACGCGGTTCTCGGCATGTGGCGCCGTTCCGTGGTCCTGACGATCCATGATTTGCGCTTCGTGGAGGAGTCACGCGGGCTCAAGCGGCTGTTTTTCTGGTGGTGGTGGTTGTATTTGCCATGCCTGCGGGCAAACCGGGTGACGGTGATTTCCGAGTTCACCAAGAGCCGATTATTGCAACTCTGCCGGGTGAATCCGGCCAAGGTGCGTGTAATTCCGAACTGCGTCTCTACGGAGTTTGTAGCCGAGCCGCGGCCATGGCCTGTTGCCACGCCGCGGATCCTGTTGGTTGGCACGACGGACAATAAAAATCTCAGACGAGTGGCGGAGGCCTGCTCCGGTCTCGATGTGTGCCTTTGTATGCTCGGCAAGCCGTCGGCTACACAGCAGCTGCAACTGGCGCGACAGGGTGTGGAGCATGAGATCCACCACGGTCTTTCCAGGCCGGAGGTTGTGGCGCTCTATCAATCGTGCGATCTGGTGTGTTTTGTCTCCACCTACGAAGGCTTCGGGATGCCGATTCTCGAAGCGCAGGCAATCGGAAGACCCGTGCTGACATCGAACATTCCGCCTATGAACAAAGTGGCGGGAGGAGGTGCGCTGCAGGTCGATCCCTTCGATGTGGAATCGATTCGCTGCGGTTTGCTGCGGATTTTGAGCGACGCGTCATTGCGGGAGGAATTGGTGGGGAAAGGTTTTCAGAACGTGAAGGCTTACTCTACGAAGTCAGTCGCTGCCCAATACGCGGCACTTTATTGTGAGGTTCTCGGCACCTGATGAATGTAAGTTTTGAAGAATTGTCTGACCCTCAGCGTGCCGGGGGGGTTGAAGCCGCGACCCGTGGGTTAGTCACGAGTCTTGCAAGGCAAGGGGTGTCGGTGAGCCGCTCTTCGCAACACGCCTCGATTTTGCCGGCTGCGTCCGATCTGCCGGAGGTGGTGCATTTTCATGGGATCTGGTCGCCGAGACTGGCTATTCGTTTGCAGGCTTGGCGGCGGCGTGGAGTTCCCTGTGTGGTGACTTTGCATGGTATGCTGGAACCTTGGGCGTTGGCGCACAAGGGGCGGAAGAAGAAGGTGGCTTGGATCCTCTACCAGAAGAGACTTCTGAACATGGTTTCGGCCTTGCATGCCACCTCGGAACGTGAGGCAGCCAACCTGCGGAAGCTTGGCTTAAAGAAGGCTATGGTCATGATTCCTTGGGGTATTGACATGACCAGGAGGAGCGCGGAGACGCATCCGGTAAGAAAGTTCATGCCCGAGGCACCCTCGCTCTTTGAACGGCGCGTCGCGCTCTTCGTGGGGAGACTCTATCCCGTCAAGGGCTTGACGTTGTTGCTGCAGGCCTGGGCAAGGGTCCGCCCGGTGGGTTGGAAACTAAAGATCGTGGGGCCGGACGAGGCCGGGCACCGAGGAGAGCTTGAGGCGATGGTGGCTCAAGCGCAGCTTGGGGCTGAGATTGAATTCACCGGTGCCTTGAGTGGCGAAGCTTTGGATAAGGCTTACCAAGAAGCAGACCTCTTTGTTCTTCCCAGCCACACCGAGAATTTTGGGATGGTCGTCGGTGAGGCCCTGTCGCACGGGCTGCCGGTGATCACGACCCACGGCGCACCGTGGAAGTTGCTGGAAGAGGAATCCTGCGGGTGGTGGATACCGGTGAGTGTGGATGGCATTGCCGCCGCGTTGGACGATGCGACACGCAGAAGCCCGGAAGTGCTGACCGCGATGGGGGGACGAGGAAGGGCGGTGGTGGCGGAGCGCTTTGCGTGGGACAGGATCGCAGGGGAGATGATCGCCTGCTATGAATGGGTGCTGGGACGCGGGCCGCGGCCGGGGTGTGTGCGGTGACATTGCGGGCCTTCCCATCGGTCCCTGTCTTCAAGCGATGCTCAATCTCTCGAAATTCGACAACTCCAGCTTCGTGCGCGGGGTGCCGCGGTGGAAGGAAGCTCTGTGGTGGCTTTGCCGCTCGCTGCTGTTCGCACCCTGGTTTCCGGTGCCGTCGGCGCTGAAGGTGGCGGCTTTGCGCTTCTTCGGGGCAAGGGTCGGACAAGGTGTGGTGATCCGCTCGCGGGTGAACATCACGATGCCGTGGCGGGTGGAGATCGGCGATCAGGTGTGGATCGGCGACGAGGTGCTGATCCTGAGTCTGGACCAGGTGAAGATCGGGTCGAACGTGTGCCTTTCGCAGCGCGCCTTCCTGTGCACGGGCAATCATGATTTCAGGAAGGAGAGCTTCGACCTGATCACCCGGCCGATCGAGATCGGCGAGGGCAGTTGGATCGCCGCCTGCGCCTTCGTCGGCCCGGGGGCGGTGGTGCCGCCGGGGACGATGGTGCGGGCGTATGAGGTGTGGATGAAAGTGCCGAGTGAGCAGTGGGCAGTGGGCAGTGGGCAGAAAAGAGGAAGAAGTTGAACCGCCAAGACGCCAAGAGCGCCAAGGGGGGCGGTGATTGACGATTTTTGATGGTCGATTGGTGATTTTGAAGAGGATGAGGTTGGGGCGGCTGGGGGGGATGTGGGAGGCTTTGCCTCGGGTTTTGGTTTTTTTGCGATGCACCTGGTCTTGATCAATCAGTACTATCCGCCGGATGCGGCGCCGACGGGGGTGATGCTGGAGGCGGTGGCTGAGGAGCTGGTGGAGGCGGGACATCAGATGACGGTGCTTTGCTCGGCAGGTGGCTATGCGGGAGGAGGGTCGAAGGTCGGGAAGTCGAAGGTCGAAGGTCGAAGGTCGGAGCTCGGAAGTCGAAAGCCGGAGACCGAAGATCGGGAGGGGCTTGCTGCGAGTGGCCATCCACCATCCACCATCCACCATCCACCATCCCCGGTCCGCGTGCTGCGGATCGGGTCGACATCGTTCGGGCGAGGGAACCATGTGGGGAAGTTGCTGGATTACGCGGGGTTCTATCTCGGGGTGGCGGCGTGGCTGGCTTTGCCGCGGAACCGGTTTGACCGGGTGGTGGCCTTGACCACCCCGCCCTATCTGTCGGTGCTGGCGCGGGGGATGTCGAAGCTGCGGGGGGCGGACCACGCGCACTGGGTGATGGATTTGTATCCGGATGTGATGGTGGCCCACGGGATGCTCGCGCACGGCGGCGGGGCGCACCGGCTGCTGGCGGCCTTGGGTCGCTGGGGCATGGGCGGGAAGCGGCGCGCGGCACTGCTGACGCTGGGACCGGACATGGCCAGCCGGGTGGAGGCGCTGGCGGGCAGCACCCGGCAAGGCACCGGCACGCAGGCCGGGGTGGACTGGGTGCCGCTTTGGGCGACCACGGACTCAGCAACTGCGGAGCAATCCAGCACGCCAGCGGGCGGGGAGGACGGGACCGCCGTGACACAGGCGGCGCGCGAACTCAGGAACCGACGCGGCTGGGCGCTGGATGAGGTGGTGGTGATGTATTCGGGGAATATGGGGCTGGGACACCGATTTGATGAGATTCTGGAGGCCGCGCGGGGGCTCCTGAGTCCTGCGCAAGCGGGTGGGGACCGTCGGCCGCGCTACCGCTTCGTCTTCCACGGTCGTGGAAAAAGGCGGGGGGAGATCGAGGCGTTCATCCGCGCGAATCCCGGGCTGCCGGTCGAGCTTCATGATTACGCGCCGGCGCAAGAGCTGGCGGCCCATCTGCGGAGTGCGGATGTGCATCTGGCGTCGCTGGAGAGTTCCTGGACGGGCACCATGCTGCCGAGCAAGACCCAGGGGGTCTTCGCCGCGGGGCGGCCGCTGCTGGTGGTCGGGGCGGCCGAGTCCAGCATGGCGCGATGGGTGGCGGAAAGCGGAGGGGGCTGGGTGGTGGCTCCCGGCGACGTGGCGGCGATGCTGGCGGCCCTGAACGAAGCGGCGGATCCCGAGCAGCGGGCGAAGCGGGGGGCGGCGGCCCGGGATCATGCCCGGCTGCATTTCAGCCGCGGCGAGAATGCCCGCCGCTGCGCCGCGATCCTTGCAAGTTGACTGGAAGGCGGTGGTTCCCCGGGGTGAAGCGGGCTTCTCCCGCCATCCTTTGGTTCCATCAAAGCTGCCATGAGCATTCCCCGGTTATCCGGGGAGTCCGCCGGCAGCGGGGCGGGCGTACCCATGGCCAAGGCGGGGATGTGGGAGCTGCGAATGGCGACGTATCCGGCCGGGGCGAACCAGCTCGCGGAGGAAGAGATCTGGCGTTTGATCGACGATGGATTCGCCCGGCGCGAGGCGGCGGAAGAGCTCACGGTGCATGCCTTGGTGGCGTTGCCGGATTGTTTGTTCGCGCTGATTGAGTTTCACCCCGGCGAGGAGCCGCGGAGCCAGATGGCGGAGTTGCGGTATTGGTTGAGCGATTGCGCGGGGATCCGTTGGCAACGGGACTGGAGCATCAGCGAGATCGCCGCCTGGGGGTCACGGGAGGAAGTGGCGGAGGGGGTGCGGCAGGCACCGCTGAGGGCGGGCCTGGTGGCGGCCGGAGGTGCCTGGCCTTACCGCAGGCCGTGAAGTCACGGCCGGACGAGGGGAAAACCCGGAGAAATCGATGATCTTGATGGAACCACTGTTGATGCTGGCCGGGACGTTCGTCGTCTCGCTGGGGGCCACGCGCCTGATGATCTGGCTGGGGCCGAAGCTCGGCCTGATGGATCAGCCGGATGCCCGGCGGGTGCACCAGACGGCGATTCCCCGGGCGGGCGGGCTGGCGGTGTGGGTGACTTTCCTGCTGGCGATGCTAGTGAGCGCCTGGTCCGGAGTGGGCGGGGCGGGTGGCGGGCTGCCGGGAACGGTGGCTTTCTGCCTTTCCTCGGTGATCCTGGTGCTGGTCGGGGTGGTGGACGACCGGCGGGGGGTGCCGGCTCTGGTCAAGCTGGCCTGCCAGATGGCGGCGGCGGCGGTTTACTGGTGGTTGAAGCCGGGCGGGTCGGGCAACCTGTTCGGGCTCGAGGTCCCATGGTTCGTCGACCTCGGGTGCTGGATCGTCTGGATCGTCCTGCTGATCAATGCCTTCAACCTGATCGACGGGCTGGACGGGCTGTGTGGCGGGCTGGCGGCGATCAGTTTGACCTGCATGGTGGCGCTGGAGGTGTCCCAGGGTCACTGGGGCCACGCGCTGGGTCTGGGCCTGATGGTGGCGAGCATCGGCGGGTTCCTGGTCTACAACCGGAACCCCGCGCGGATTTTCCTGGGGGACACGGGTTCGATGGTTCTCGGGCTTTTCCTCGCCTCGATGGCGAGCGATGTGGTGGGCAGGAAGACGCTGCTGGGCTCGGTCCTGCTTCCGGTGGCGGTGGCCGGGGTGCCTTTGATCGACGTGGTGCTGGCGATCTGGCGGCGCTCCGTGCGGAGCGTCCTCAGCCAATGGGGTGGAAACGGGGCGGTCGGGATTTTCGCCCCGGACAAGGATCACCTTCACCATCGCCTGCTGGCGAGGGGATGGAGCCAGCGCAAGGCGACGCGGGTGCTGCACGGCCTGGCGATTCTGGTTTCGGTGATTGCGCTGTTGCCGACGCTGATGGGGAGCACGGGGGTTTTGTTGGCGGCGCTTTCGGCCTTCGTGATCGCTCTCCTCGGCCTGCGGCATCTGGCCAGCGTCGAGTTCATTCAGAGCGGGAATCTGATTCATCTGGCGGTCAAGCGCCGGACGAACGAGTGGCGGCGGCGGTTGATCTACTTCCTCCATGACGCCGGGGGCCTGGTGCTGGGTTGTGCCGCGGCGCTGATCGTGGACTCCAATTTCGGCCACCGTAGCTTCTTGCTTTCCCAGCCTTGGACCCTGACGCTGGTATTCACCGGGACGGGGCTGGCGATGCTCCTGGGCTTGAAGATCTACCGGCGGGTCTGGAATCGGGCACGGCTGCGCGAGTTCATGCTGGTGGCGGGCGGCCTGATGTTGGCGGCGGCGGCGGCGGGAACGCTGATCGACGTCAGTGCCGGTGATCTCACCTGGCGGATGCAGCGGGTCTGCCTGATGGCCGGCTTCTTTTCGACGGTGATGGTGCTTCTGCCTCGGTCCTTGCCGGAGGTCCTGCGCGAGCTGGCGGTCGACAGCATCCACCGCCAGAAGCACCGGGTGCCGAGGTCGGTGAAGCGGGTCGTGGTGTACGGGGCGGGCGATTTGGGGAATCTTTATCTGGATTACCTGGCGAGCATCCCGCCGGATCACTTCGAACAATTCCAGGTGTTGGGATTCCTCGACGACAAAAAGGAACTGCGGGCGCGTTTGATCCGCGGATTCGAGGTGATGGGGAGCTTGGAGGATCTGCCGCGCCTGGGTCGTGAACTGCGCTTGGACGGGATCATTCTGGCGATTGGCAGACTGGATGACGTGCGCCTAGGACGACTGCAATCCGCCCTGGCGGATTCGAATCTGATCCTTCACCGATGGAGCTGCGGTTTGCAGGGCCCTTCTGAAGATCCGAGCTCCGGGCAGTTCCAGTGCGACGTCGCATGAGGGTGCGGCAAGGACATCGAAGGTGGCCGGCGTTCGGCCTGTGCAACCCGAAGGCGTTCGCATCCCACGGGTGCCGGTCATTCCGCGTGTTACTTTTCCAATGAATCATCAAATCATGCATCCGCCTGTTCGCAATCCATGGCAGGATCACCCGAATGAGCTGTCGCAACCGCGCGACGCCGTGCCTGTGCGGCTGGGAATCGTGGAAGATGACGAGGCTTCCTCGATGTTGTTGGCGGAATTGGCCCGCAAGTTCGGATTTCAACCCGAGGTGATGGGCAACGGGAGGGAACTGCGCCAGCGAATCAGCCAGACCCGCGGGACTTTCCCGTGGGATCTCGTGGTGTTGGATCTCGGCCTGCCTGACTGTGACGGGCTTTCATTGTTGCAGGAGATAAAGCAGCGCTACCCTGATGTGCCATGCATGGTGCTGACCGTCCGGGACAAAGCCAGGGATGCGGTCATGGCACTGCGAAGCGGGGCGGCGGAGTATGCCGTCAAGCCCATCGAGCCGACCGCGTTTTTCACCGCGGCGAAGATGATCGTTGCAAAAGCGCGGCAGGATGGAGCATTACCGCGGAACGGAGCGTTGAACGGTCGCCACGCGATGGCGCATGTCTTGGGCTTCCCCTGGAAGTCGAAGACAATGGCAGGGGTGAATGAAATGATCCGGCATGCGCTCAGCACCACGGTGCCGGTTTTGATCGAAGGCGAGCCGGGAACGGGCAAACAGACGCTAGCCCACGGAATTCACCGTCGCATTCATGGAGGCGAGGGTGAGCTGGTGGAAATCAACGCGGGACAAGTGGAGGAAAAGGCTTTCAATCTCGCCATCTACGGCGGTGACGTCATCACCTTGGGGCTTCAGGAGATCAAGGCGGAAACTCGCGGTCTTTTCCGCCAGACGCGACCCTCGACGCTTCTGCTTCGTGAGGTGGAGAGGCTACCTTTGTCCTGCCAGGAGCGGCTATGCCGGGCGCTGGAAGAGGGCACCGGCCGCTGCCGGGTTTTGGCAATTGCGAACCAGTCGCTGGATGAATCGGTCTTGCTGGAGGGGGCCTTTGTCAACCTGTTCTATCAACTCGCGACGCTGAGGATCACCCTGCCACCCCTGCGGGTGCGCATGGAAGATCTGATCCCCTTTGCGGAGCAGTTGATCACGGAGATCTGCGTACGACAGGGGTGGCGGCGGCCGGGCCTTGATCGAGCGGCTTGCCGATGGCTCAGGGATCACGACTGGCCCGGCAACATTCCAGAGCTCCGCGCGGTGATTCAGGAGGCACTGGAGCGGACCACCAGGGAGGGGAACATCGGCGAAGCGGCGCTGGCGATGGGGCTGGAAAAATGGCGGGCGGATTTCCGGGCGGAGAAGATCCAGCGTGCGCCCCGGAAGCTTGATGATCTCGAGCGAGCGGCATTGGTGGAGGCATTGAAAGCGAGCGGCGGTAACAGGCGAAGTGTGGCCGCGAAACTGGGAGTCAGCCTGCGCACGGTCTACAACCTGCTCGACCGCCATGGGTTGAAGGGAAAGCTCTGAGGACTGGCGACGGGGCGGATAGATTGGCAAGCCCGAGTAATGATTTCCGGACAACGGGCATATCAGGGACTGGCGGGAGTGCTGCTGGTCTTGTGGCTGGCGGCAGCAGGTCCAAGAGATTGGGCGCTTGGTCTCAGTCTGGCGCTGGGCGGGCTGTGGATGGTAGCGTGGAGCGACGTTCGGCGTTTGCCGGGACCGGTCCTGAGCTTGGCCCTCCTCTGGCTGTTCTCTTCGCTTCTTTGCTTCCTGCCGGCCGGGGTTGGAGTTCAGCAGGAGTGGCGGACATTGCTCGAGCAGGCGGGAATCCCTTCATCCGGCAGGATCACCCCTCAGGCGTCTGTTTCCTTGCACGTCTGGATCACTTGGTTCCTCTCCGGGCTGGTCTTTCTTCGCATCCTGAGTCTCCCGGATCCCGGTGAGAGGCGGGTTTCCTTTTCGGTTGGATTATTGTCAGCAATCCTCATGTATCTGGCGTTTGCCTGGATCCGCTGGGCGACGAAGGAAGAAAGCCCGGGGGCTCAGAACTTCGGGTTCTTTCCGAACCGAAATCACGGCGCGACCTTGCTGGCGATGGGAGCGATCCTGGCCACTGGAATGCTGCTGCAGGGCGTCCGTAAGAAGTCCGGCGGCTTGATTGTCTTTTCAGCGGTCGCCGTAATAGGGTTGACGCATGCCTTGATCTTCGCCAGCGTCAGTCGGGCAGGAGTGGTTTTGCTGAGTGGAGGAATACTCGCCGTGTGGTTCCTGTCGGGCGCTCGTTATCTAGGTGGCCATGCTCGAAAAGCCTTCGCGTTGATCATGGTCGGGGCAATGGTGGTGGTGCTGGTTCCCGATACCGCGGTGAAGCAGCGGCTGGAGCACAAGCTGGCGGATCTGACGGCTGAGCCCGAATCGGGCGAAGCTCGGCTGGACCACCGCCTCGAGATCTTCACCGACTCACTTGCAATGATCCGGGCCCAGCCATTGACGGGCTGGGGAGGCGGACAGTTCGTCGACGTATTTCCACAGTATCGGATGCTGGCTGCCGACGTGGGGGATGGTCGTCATCTTCATCCGGAGAGCAGTTGGCTTTGGATGGCCTCGGAGGCCGGGATCCCGGCGGTGCTTTCGCTGATGGGTCTTGGGCTGGTCGTTATCGCCGCAGGAGTCCGGGCGGCCCGGCGCGGCCCCGATCGCGCTTTGCGCTGCGGCTGCGTGGTGGCCGGGGCCGTGCCACTGATTCATGCGGTGGTGGACGTCCCGCTGCACCGGGAAGGCCTTCTTTGGTTGTCAGCCCTGCTCTTCGCCCTGAGCGGCCCTTTTGGATTCATGGGACGGAATCACGGGGTCTGGTGGAGCCGCGGTTGGCGTGCCTCCGGCGTCGTGGTGTTCGCCTTCGGAGTCGTCATCTTGCACGGCGAGTGGACGGGACGCCCGTTGAGTCCGTCCGGACAGGCTGAGGAACGCCTCGATAAGGCGCTCCAGCTGTTCAAGCGGGGAGTGGGACAAGCACCTCCGGATGCCTCGTTGCACGGAGAGCCCTCCGGCGATCCGCTGGAGATCGCCATGAGGGAACTGGAGCAGGCTCTCGAAATTCAGCCCCTGGACCAGCGACTGCACGGCCTCCATGGGATCCTCGCCTTGCACTTCGACGACAGGGACGAGCAGGCCGCGGCCGACTTCCACCGGCAACGGTTGCTCGCGCCCACTTGGCTACGCCTGCCTTTGGTTCAGGCGGAGGCTTGGAAGAACATTCGCGAAGAGGAAACCCTGCGCTTGTGGGGCCATGCGCTCGAGCGGGCGAAAGCACGGCATGAAGGAAAGCCCGGAGCTTCGGATAAGCTTCGCCGGGTCTTTGCGGATGTGGTGAGGTCGGCGGTTGGCAGGCCCTTCCTCGAGAAGGGTTGTCTTGTTCTGGCGGGGCAGGATGGAGAGCTTCTGAAGGAGTTATGCCAACAGCTTCCCCAAGCCGCCCTGGCACGGCAGGAAGTGGAAATCAGAGCCGCGATCAATCGGTCGAAGGATGGCACGGCAGCCCTCGAATGTCTTGATTCAAAGCTTGCGGGTGGAGATCGATGATCCGACTTTGAGCACTAGAGAGGCCATAAAGATGCAAAATTTGCATTTACCGATCGCTGGAGTTTGTTGATCGGCCGGCTGCTTTGGAACATTCTTCCGGCGAGATGAACAAGAAATACTTCTTCAGCGGCTTGCTGGTTCTGGCGGGTCTGCTCTTCCCATCGGCTCAGGGGGCCCGCAGGCCTCCTTCATCGACGCCGCCGCCGGCCGTGGTGACCACCACTGTGGACCGTCCCGTCATCAGCCCCCTTTGATCGAAGGATCTACCGAATCGGTTCTATGAAACTCACCGCGATGTTCCTCGTGGCATCCCTTTCTGTGGGAAACGCCGCTGTTTACACAATGAATCTTGGGTCGGCTCCGAGCCAGTCGCCGATCGACGGGCTCGATGGGTGGGTGCAGTCCGAGCCTAACTTCAGCGACGGTGAAGTCTATCCGAGGGCCTTCGTTCATCAGATCGGCAGCAGCAGCGCACTGGCGATCGGTGGATACTATGATTCGGAACCAGCCGCCGCTTCGGCCGGCATCAGTGTTTCCCGGCAGTTGACCTCGCTGGGCATCAACTATTCGACACTTTCCCTCGATTTTACGATTCAGGACAGCATCACCGCCTACCCGGATTCGTTTCCAGGGGATAAGGACCGCAACGAGTTCTCGATCGGATTTTTCGGTAGCTCCGGCGATGAGTTGATCAATCTTGTATTCAGCCCGAACTCGCAGAGCACTGATCCGAGCGCGACGACCGCGACTTGGAACGTTCTGATTTCATCCGGTGGTGTCGCGAGACCTGCTTTCGGCGCTGTTTTCGAGGGGGATCCGACCTTGGGAGGCGTATATTCGATTTCGTTGGTAACGTCTCCCTCCTCGACGGCAGGTAATGTTGATTTCGATCTTTCGATCTTTTCGGGAACAAACGTCCAGAATACCTCCGGAACTCTGACCGGTATTGCAGGCGCACAGATCGACCGGCTGACGGTTGGTTGGCAAGAAGCGGGGACCGAGCTGGATGGATTGGGTTCCAACTTCATCGCGCTCAACAACGTGGTGGTGGCGGTTCCCGAGCCCTCTGGCCTGGTGCTTTGCCTTTTGTCCTCTCTCGGGTTTCTCCGGAGGAGACGGCGAGTTGACATGTGATCGGCGCTCCATCACGGGAGTTTTCCAGTTCAATGGCGGCCTTCCTTCAGGGAGGTCGCCGTTTTTCGGTTGGGGTCAATGCAAGATGGAAGGTATGAAATGCGACCGAAGGGGAGGTGATGCTGGCCGGCAGCGACCACGGCGGGCGCGCATCTCCGGCGGTTGGCGAGCGTGTGGCCTCAAGTTCCTGTTGGGCCTGTTACCGCAGATGCCATTGATGGCAGAGGCGCAATCGCCCCAATTCGTGGAGCTGAGCCGAAGTTTCTCCGAAGCCGGGAGGCCATGGATCGCAGGTCCCGGCTATACGATGGATGGCCTTGGTTATCGTCCAATCATCTCAAGCGGAACCGAGTTGTCCTTCGATCGGATTCCGGAATCGCTTGCGCTCTCGTATGTCAGTCTCTCTGCATCAGCCCAGCAGACGGCGGGTTTGGGGGATGTGGTCATTTCTCCGCGGCGAGAAGGATATGTCGTGGACCGAATCGAGGTGATACTGGTCACATGGGCTCGTGCAAAGGACTGGCCTGCCTTGGCTTCCGCCGACAACAAGGGCTACACCCACCCGGTGACCGTCAGCTTGCTAGGCGTGAATCGAGGTGCAGCTGATGCCGTCGCTTTCAGTCCGCTCGGATCAAGCACGGCTTGGGTTCACGTCCCGTGGCGGCCTGAAACGCTGTCGAACGGCAAGCCCTATCCATACAGCGGCTTCGCGTTCAAGGCGACGATACCGTTCTCCGAGCCGGTGACCTTGCCCGAAGAATATGCCGTTCTTGTTTCCTACAATACCGAACGTACGGGCTTCGCGCCGACCGGGGTGGCAGGTCCCTACAACGGCCTGAATTTCGCCCTGTCCGATCGGTTGCCATCAGTCGGCGTGGATGCGGACCGGGATGCGGTGCTATGGGTCAAGCATCCTCAGTGGTACTATCCTGCTGCCAACTGGGGACCGATTGGATCCCCGATGATCCGAACCGTATTGCGGCAGGGAACCGAGCCCGTGGCTTTTACGGCCGGAGTTCCCGTTGATGCGGGCTCCTATCACCTGATTACCCGGCAGAATCTGATCGTGACGGGCGAGGCCTTTGCCCGGATCGACCCTTCCCCCGCGAAAGTCATCCTCAGCGAGGCGGTCATCTCGAAGGGAAGTGATTATCCCGGAGCATCGGTTGCAACGGATCCTCCCGGTCTGCCGGTCCGGATTACCTACAATGGCGTGGTGGAGATTCCCAATCGGGTTGGAATTCACCGGGTTCGGGCGGTGGTCGACAATCCGAACTACTCCGGTGAAGCCGAGGCCGATCTGACGGTAACCGGCCCCACCTATCAGGACTGGATCGATTCGAAGCAAATGGCTGCCGATCTCCGGGATGAAGATCAGGATCCGGATGCCGACGGTCTGCCAAATCTGGTGGAATATGCATTGGGTTCAGATCCTGGATTGTTCACTCCGCACCCTTTGAGAGGGTTGGTCGAGAGCCGGTCAACTCAGGTCGTGGTGCGCCAGAAGTGGCTACCCAGCGCCGACCTGCTGGTCGAGCGTTCTGCCGACCTCCGCGTCTGGAGCGATGTGGAGCCGGATAGCGTTGAGATCGATGGAGAGACAGAAGGTGTGCGATTCTCGTCGGAATCTGGCACTGGTGGCTCTTGCTTCTTCCGGTTGCGGGCGGTGCGAAGGGAGGGATGGTCGGGGGGAAGTCTGAAATAGGAAGAGTGTTCTTGATGACCGTGACTTTGATGGTTTCCGAAGGCGCCGGGAGTGGTCGGATTCCCGATCCTCCCTCTCCATTTCCGGTTGCATCGGGGAGCTTCAACAGGTGTGCCGGCCCTGGGTGGTCGGTTCCTGCCATGAGCGTCGACCCGAGGGCTCCGGTAAGAATTGCCGTTGCTACGACGCAGAAGGATCTCCGCGGTGGTTGCGACCGCTGGGTTGGGATCTCCGAATGGCTTCCATCGGGGAGCATGATCCGCGAGCTTCACGGTTCGGTGCAATGCTGCCGGATCTCCGACCGGCCGGAATCCTCCCTGGATGCAGCCGGTTTGGAGTTGTGGTTTGTCGAATGGAAGCCCGATGTCCTCTATTTTCCCCGGCTGGAAGATCTTGAGTTCGGGATCCTCCCGGTGGCCTGGCAAGAGGCCCTGCGAATTTCCCTGAGGCATGTTCTGGTGAACGCGATCCGACCACCATCCACAGTTCGTGAACGCTTGCTGGTGCGGGAGTTGATGATGGCCACGGGCGGTTTCTGGCCGGGAGTAGAGGAAGGACGTGAAGTTGCTCCGGTGCCAAGCCTTGCCGACGGTATAACCTGGCTGGTAGGGGGGCACCGGGGAGAGGGCGAACTGCTCCAATGGAAACCGCGGAGAGCCGTTGAACCGCAGATTACGATCGTAGAAGATTTGATAAAGCCCGAAGGTCTGGATCTTTCTCAGATTGGGAAGCGTTTCTTAGGGCGCATGCCCCTGTAGCCAGCATGATTTCAGGGTGGGCGGACGGCTTGATTCCATCCGCTGCCAATCGGAAGTCAGCCGAATGACTTGGCGTTGCCTATGGGTTCCCTTCCGTGAAAGTTGAGACAGCCTTTGCTCCGTGCAATCGCCTCGCGGCAAACAACTGTCCCTACGCCTGTTTCTGGCTGAGTGAGCGTGGCCTCTGGAGCCACCCCGAACATCGTTTCGATAAACACCATTTCTCAAGGTTAGAGCCCAGAACGGAGGTGCCGCCCGCCTGGGTCTGTGCGGGTGGCTCGGGGAAACCCGAGTTCCTACCTTGACCACGGATCCCAAATGTCAGCTAAAAATGAGAGCCTTCGGCCACGGAGGGATCCCCAGCGGATGCCCTCCGGGAACATTCATTCGGCGCGCGAACTTTCTGTGCAACAGTGATCGCGCCGAGGACGGCGAGGTCTTCGAAGGCGTCGTTCAGGTCCGTGCGGTGAGCGGGGTTGGGGTTTCGGTCATCGTCCGCACCGTGGCATGGCCGCGGGGATCGAGGACGAGGTTTCCATCGGGGGCTTGGCTGACGTAGATGGTCAGGTGGCCGTCGGCACCTTCGTTCTCGCGCCACTCGGGGAGGTAGCGGTTGAGGTAGGCTTCGGCGGCTTTATCGAGGAGGTCGCCGAGGCGGTTTTCGCCGTCGGGCTTCCACTTCTGGAGCAGGTCGAGGGCGAGGATGAACTCCCCTTTCGTGTCGGTGACGGCGATCAGGGTGACGACGGCGTGCGTGCGATAGCCCTCGAACTCGAAGGTGATGCGCGTGCAACCGCGGGACACGACGTGGCCGTTGGTGGCCAGATAGAGGAGCTGGCAGGCGATGGGGAGCAGGTCACCGGGATTCCGGGGGGATCTGCGTTCGGCGTCCTTGAAGAGCCGGACCAGGCGGGCCGGGTCTTCGCGGGCGAGTTGGGCGGGGTTAATGGGGTGGTGGTTTTGGTGGATGGTTGGAGGCGGGTTGCTTCATGACCGGAAGTAGGCCCTGTCCTTTCGTTGGTGGAGGTCGTGGGCTTCCTCTTCGGTGAGCCCGGTGAACTCGGACGCCTGGAACGAGACCTCGTCGGGGTAGAGCGAGAACAGGGTTCGGGTGGAGCAGTCCTCGAAGGTGGCGACGACCTCGGGCATGGGATCGAACATGCCCAGCGGCATGGGCCGCGGCATTGGGGTGATGGTGGCGCTGAGGATTCTCATGGTTTGACGGAGGATAGTGACGGGTGGATGCGGAAAGGCCCCCGCCGCAGGTGAGTTCGGGCGGGGGCCTGTTCCGGCTTTGGTGCTATGGCTGTGCGTTGTGGCTGGAGATCAGGAGGCGGGTTCGGGTTTGTATTTGAGCTGCTCGACGCCGCACTCGGTGGCGGGGATGTCGTCGCGCTTGCCGAGGTAGACGGGTTGGTAGACCGCTCCGCTCTCGCGGAAGGCGTGCAGGTATTTCGCATCGACCACGTCTCCGGGTGCAGGGACCTCGTGGTTCGGCAGGATGGTGACGTTGCCGGCGGGAACCGGGGTGTCGCCGCCGGCCGGGTAGAGGCTGAGGGTGACGCTGCGCTGCGGGTTGCGGGCGAGCACGACGAACGAGGCGCTCTCGACGAACTTGAACTTCAACTGGGGGCCGCCGGAGTTGGGCCGACCCGGGGTGAAGGGCGCGTCGACGTCCTTGAAGACGATGCCTTCGACTCCCTCCAGCTTGAGTTCCTCGTAGGTGCCGACCTTGTCGTCGGGGCTGATCGCGGTGCTGATCCAGCGCAGGGCGGGCTGCCCGGGAGGGATGAGCGAGATCAGGCCGGCGAATCGGTCGAGGTAGCGGCGAGCGCGGCGGTCGTTGCCCTTCACTTCGAGCAGGTCGAAGGCGTGGAGCGTGTCGCCTACCGCCTCGCCGTCGATGAGGGCGTCGTAGGGCAGTTCGGCGACGGCGTGGTGGATCGGGTCGGGCAAGGCGACAACGAGGCCCCGGCGGTTGATGCCGGTGATCTCGTCACACTGCTTGCGGACCAGCAGCCGGCGGCCGTCGTGCTTCTGCTGGAGGCAGTGGCGGTTGTCGGTGAGCAGGCGGGCCAGCTCGCTTTCCTCGACCGGGTTGAGGAGCTGGCAGCGAATGCCGGTGTCGCGGCCTTCGTCGCCGATCTGCCGATAGGGCGTGCCGTCCTCCGCCGGGGTGTAGCCCTTGGCGAGCTTGGCGGCGACCAGCTTGTCGAAGAGCCGGGTGGCGGTGGCTAGCGGGATCGGGACGTCGGTCTTGGTGCCGGTGGTCAGGGTGTTGCCGCGACGACCGTAGGCGTAGGTGACGATGAAGCCGTCGTCCTTCGGCTCGATGGCGGCCTGGTAGACCTTGTCGGAGTTGCCCTCGCGGTAGTGGAGCGAGGCGGTGGTGGCTGGTGGCTGGTGGCTGGTGGCTGGTGGCTGGTGGCTGGTGGCTGGTGGCTGGTGGCTGGTGGCTGGTGGCTGGTGGCTGGTGGCTGGTG
>JAIXWR010000002.1 GCA_027491155.1 Verrucomicrobiaceae bacterium | reverse complement strand
GGCCAGTGGCTGCAGAGCTTCAAGGAATTCCCGCCGCGCCAGAAGCCCGGCAGCTTCAACCTGGAACGCGTGATGGAAGCCGTCACCTCCGGCTCCAAGCAGTAAATTCCGGCACTTCCGAGGCCGCATCCGTTCCGTGCGGGTGCGGCCTTTCTCTTTTACGAAACGCCATGACTCCCCGCGAATCATTCCAACAGATCGCCGCCGCGATGAATGCGGCCATCATCGGCCAGGAAACCGTGGTCGAGCGCCTGCTCATCGCCTTCCTCGCCGACGGCCACGTCCTGATGGAAGGCCTGCCCGGCGTGGCCAAGACCCGTTCCATCAAGACCCTGAGCAAGCTCGTCGAAAGCGAGTTCCGCCGCGTGCAATTCACGCCCGACCTGCTGCCGTCGGATGTCACCGGCTCCGAAATCTACCGCGAGCAAACCGGCAGCTTCGACTTCCAGCCCGGCCCGATCTTCGGCAACCTGGTGCTCGCCGATGAGATCAACCGCTCGCCCGCCAAAGTGCAGGCCGCCTTGTTAGAGGCCATGGAAGAACGCCAGGTCACCGTCGCCGGCACCACCCACAAGCTGCCTGACCTTTTCCTCGTCCTCGCCACCCAGAACCCCATCGAGCAGGAGGGCACCTATCCGCTGCCCGAGGCGCAGATGGACCGCTTTCTCCTCTACGTCCACGTCCCCTATCCGCCCGCGGAAAACGAGGCCGCCATCCTGCGCCTCGTGCGCGGCGAAAAGTCCGGACACGCCGCCGACGCACCGCCCAAGATTTCCCAGGACCTGATCTTCGCCGCCCGCAAGGAGGTGAACGCCATCCACGTCGCCGAGGCCGCGGAGAAATACATCGTCGACCTCGTCATCGGCACCCGCGAACCGCAGCGCCACGGCGGCGACCTCGCCAAATGGATCCGCCTCGGTGCCAGCCCGCGCGCCACCCTCGCCCTCGATGCCGCCGCCCGCGCCCACGCCTGGCTGCGCGGCCAGGACTTCGTCTCGCCCGACAACATCCGCGCCGTCGCCCCCGCCTGCCTCGCCCACCGTATCCATCTTTCCTACGAAGCCGAAGCCGCCGGGAAGACGCGCAACGACGTGATCGAGGCCCTGCTCAAGGCGGTGGTCGCCGTCTAACATCCACGCTGCCATGAGCGCGCATGTCACCATCGGCCTCGACGAGTTGATCCTCCTCAAGTCGGAGGCGCGCGGCTTCAGCTTCCTGCCGCGCCAGCCGGTCAGCTCGCTGCTCGCCGGCCGCCACGCCTCGCGCCTGCGCGGCCGCGGCCTCGCCTTCGAGGAACTGCGCCACTACAACCAAGGCGACGACGTCCGGACCATCGACTGGAAGGCCACCGCGCGGCTGCGCTCGCCGCAGGTCCGGGTTTACAGCGAGGAACGCGAACGCCCGGTGCTGCTCGTCGTCGACCAGCGCCGCCCGATGTTCTTCGGCAGCCGCCGTGCGATGAAGTCGGTGGCCGCCGCCGAGATCGCGGCCCTCGGAGCCTGGCGCGCATTCGGCTCCGGCGACCGGGTGGGCGGGATTGTTTTCAACGAGGCGGAACTCGTCGATCTCCGCCCGCAGCGCGGACAGCCGCAGGTGCTTCGCCTCCTGCACGAAACCGCACGGCTCAATCAGGCGCTCGCAGGCAAGGCCCCGCCATCCGGCGACCTCACGCTCAACCACGCGCTCGATGCCGCACGGCGTCGCGCCAACCATGATCACCTCGTCGTCTTGGTCAGCGACTTCGATGGCGCGGATGACGAAACCGGCCGCCTCGCCACCCAGATCTCCGCGCACAACGACATGCTCGCCATCGCGGTCTATGATCCGCTCGGTGCCTCGCTCCGCGGGCTTCCCGGCATGCTCGCGGACACCGGCGGCGGGAGCATCACGGTGCCCACCGCGGCCGGTTTCCCCGCCGCCTTCCAACGCGCCTTCGCCCGCCGCCTCGACGAATGGACGGACACTTTCCGCGCCCTGAAAGTGCCGGTCCTGCCGATCTCCACCGCCACGCCGCCAGGTGACCAACTGCGCGAACTCTTCGGCCAACACCACGGCACCCGATGAACGATTCCACCAGCCTCGATCGCCTGCACGACCTCGCCCTTCCGCCGGAAGTGCCCTGGTGGCCGCTCGCGCCCGGTTGGTACGTGGTGATCGCTCTCATTCTCGTTCTCTTAACCCTAACGATTTTCCGCGCGGTGCGCCGGTCGCAAGCAAACGCCTACCGCCGCGCCGCCTTGCACGAACTCAAATCACTGGAAACTCCGGCAGCCATCGCCGAGCTGCTCCGCCGCACCGCCCTCGCCATCGCCCCGCGCCCGGTCATCGCGGAACTCATCGGCCCCGCCTGGCCCGACTGGCTCGCCGCACGATGCCCGGAGCCGATGCCCGAAATCGTCCGCACCCAGCTCACCGCCGGCATCTATCAAGCACCTTCCGCCAACCCGGACCTCGCTCCCCTCAAAACCTACGCCACCCGCTGGATCACCCGCCATCATCCACTGATCACCAATCACTGATCACTGATCACTTCTTCAAATGCTCACCCTCACCCACCTCTGGATCCTCGCCCTGCTGCCGCTGCCGTGGCTGCTGCGCAGGATCCTGCCGCCGCGCCGCGCGTCGCGGGTGGCGGTGCGGGTGCCCTTCGGCGACCGCCTCCGCGCGGCAAATGAGGAAGGCGGATCGGTGAGTCGTGCGACCCGGAAATCCTCACGCCACATCCTGCCCGCGCTCGCCTGGACTTGTGTGGTCCTGTCCCTCGCCCGGCCGCAGTGGATCGAAGCGCCGGTGACCAAAGACCTTCCGACCCGCGATCTGCTGCTCCTCGTCGATCTCTCCGGCTCGATGCGCCAGGAGGACTTTACCAATTCCGCCGGCAACAAAGTCGACCGTCTGTCCGCAGTGAAAGAAGTGCTCGGCGATTTCCTGAGCCGCCGCGACGGCGATCGCGTGGGCCTCGTCGTCTTCGGTGACGCACCTTTCCTGCAAGCGCCCTTCTCCACCGACCTCGGGCTTTCGCGACGTCTGTTAGACGAAACCGCCATCGGCATGGCCGGCCCGCGCACCGCCTTTGGCGACGCGATCGGGCTGGGCGTCACCCTTTTCGACCACAGCGACGCGCCGGCCAAAACCATCATCGCGCTGACCGATGGCAACGACACCGCCAGCCAGGTCCCACCCGCCGAAGCCGCCCGCGTGGCCAGCGAACGCGGCATCCGCATCCACACCGTCGCCATCGGCGACCCCACCACCGTGGGCGAGGAGAAGCTCGATGAAGCCGCGCTGCGATCGGTCGCCCAAAGCAGCGGCGGTTCCTATTTCTTCGCGGGCGATCGCACGCAACTCGAAGGCATCTATGCCGAGTTGGACAAGATCGAAACCCGCCAGGTGAAGGTCATCAGCCACCGTCCGCGCAGCGATTTGTTCCACTGGCCGCTGCTCGCCGCGCTCATTCTGTGGTTGCTTGAAAAAGCACTCGTCGTCGTCCGTCAATCCGCGGACGCCTCCCAAGCAGCCGACCGCAAAGTCCGCGTCGATCCCCTCACCGGAAAGCTGGAGGTGATGTCATGAGTTCGTTCCACTTCATCCGCCCCGGCTGGCTGCTGCTCGTGCCGCTGGCCATCGGTCTGTGGTGGCTGTGGCAACGGCGTGCGGATCCCTTGCGCGGCTGGCGCGGGCAGATCGAGCCGGCGTTGTTAGACGCGCTGGTCACCGGCCGCGACGCGGTAAAATCCGGCCCCGCCCGGTGGGTCCTTGGAGCGTGGTTGGTCGCGATCCTCGCCATCGCCGGCCCGACCTGGCGGTTGGAACCCAGCCCTTTCGCTGATGATGCCACGCCGCTGATGATCTTGCTGAAAGCCGACGTTTCGATGGAAACGCCCGACCCCGCGCCGTCGCGTTTGGAGCGTGCGAAATTGAAGATCACCGATCTCGCCGAAGCTCGGAAAGGTCAGCCGCTCGGGCTGATCGCCTACGCCGGTTCCGCCCACCTCGTGCTGCCGCCGACCCGCGATACCGCCGTCGTCGCAAGCATGGCCGCGGAGATCGGCCCGGACATCATGCCCGCGGCAGGCGACCGTCTCGACCTCGCATTGCGCGAGGCCGCGCGTGTCCTCGCCGAAGGAGCGCAAGGCGGCAGCATCGTGGTGATCACCGACTCGGTCGATACGGAGAGCACGCTGTTAGAACCCTTGAAAAAAGAACTCGGCCTGCCCGTCCACTTCCTCGCCATCAACGCGCCGGACTCCTCGCAGGACGCTTCCTTGCGCACCGCTGCCCGAACCCTCGGCGCGCAAGTCGAAGCGCTTGATGTCGAGGGCAAGGACATCGCCGCCATCATCCGCCACGCGTCGGGCGCTCCGCTTGCCAAGGCCGGAGCGCAGGGCGGCCGCTGGCAGGAAGCGGGCTACTGGCTGGTGCCTTTGGTGGCGCTGGTTCTTTTGTCCTCGTTCCGCCGGGAATCCAACGAGGAGGTGACGGCATGAGGGCGCTCGCGGTCATCGCCACCCTCACCTGGGCCGGTCTGTGGTTCACGCCCGACCAGCAAGGCCGGCGGCATTTCGAGCGCGGCGAATTCCTCGCAGCGGCCGAGGCTTTCCAGGATCCGCTGTGGCAGGGCGCCGCCTTCTACCGCGCCGGCGAATTCGAAAAGGCCGCCCGCGCCTTCGCGCGCCGCGACACGGCGGAGGCTCACTACAACCAGGGCAATGCGTGGCTGATGAACGGCAAATACGAGGACGCCATCGCCAGCTACGATCGCGCCCTGACCCGCCGCGGCGGCTGGCAGGAAGCCGCCGACAACCGCGACCTCGCCGCGGCCCGCTTGAAGATGACCTCCGTCACCGGCGGCGACATGGGCGACCAGAAGATCGGCGCGGACAAGATCGTCTTCGACAAGAACGCGAAGAGCGAAGGCCAGGACACCGAGGTGGCCGGCGGCAAGGCGCTGTCCGACCAGGAAATGCAGTCGCTCTGGCTGCTCCGCGTGCAGACCCGGCCCGCGGATTTCCTGAAGGCGAAGTTCGAATACCAGCAGGCCATGAAAGGGGAGGGCGCGAAATGAACGGAGCACTCGCACGGCTCTTCGCGGGGATGATTCTTTTCCTCCTGCTCGCCCACCGCGCCCTCGCCGACGTCGCGCCGGTGACCATCCGCGTCCCGGAGCCGGAGGCTTGGATCGGGCAACGGCTCAGCCTCCATGTCGAACTGCGCGCGCCCGGTTCCTTCACCGGCTCGGCGAGCTTCGAACTCCCGCAACTCCCCGGCATCCTGCTGATGAAGATCGGCAATCCCGTGGTCTCTTCGGAAACCATCGACGGCAAGAGCTGGTTCGTGCAGAGCCACGAGTTCGCCTTGTTCTCGCAGAAAGCCGGCCCGCTCGAAGTGCCGCCCTTTCCCGTCCGCTTCGAGCGCCAGGAAAGCTTCACCGGCCCGTCGGTCGCGGTCGAGACCCGCACCCCGCCGACCACCGTCCAGATCCAGCGCCCGCCCGGCAGCGAAGCCATCGGCTTCCTGATCACCACGGAATCGCTCGAACTCACCGAGTCCTGGGAACCCGCTCCCGGGCCGTCGCAGGTCGGCGCGATCTTCAAGCGCACGATCACCCAGCGAGCCCCGAACATCACCGGCATGGCGCTCGCCCCCGCCCCGGGAGCCACCCCCGATGGCCTCCGCGTCTATCCCGGCGAGGCCGCCACCAAGGACCAGCTGGAGCGCGGCGACTTCCTCGGCGAGCGACGCGAAACCATCACCTATCTCGTGCAGCAACCCGGCACCCTCACGCTGCCCGCCATCACTTATGCCTGGTGGAATCCCACGACGCGAACGCTCGAGTCCCAAACCCTGCCCGCCGTGTCCTTCGACGTCGCCGCGCCGCCCGCCGCAGCGACTTCCACCCCCGCCTCGCGAAACCTCTGGCCGTGGCTGGCGACCGCCGCGTGGATCGCGATCGGAGTGTGGCAAAGGAAGCGCCTCACCGCCCGCTTCCACCGCCTCTGGAAAGCCCTTCATCCGCCGGACCGCACGGCCGCGCGCAAGCTGCTCCGCGCCTGCCGCCGTAACGATGCGCCCGCGGCCTCCGCCGCGTGGACGGCGTGGCGCGACACCCGGCCTGCCGGATACCAGCCACCTCCCGACCTCCAGTCCGCCGTCCTCGACATGCAGCGCCACCGATTCGGCCCCGCGCCGGCATCCGCATGGCAGGGCGACGATCTCGCACGCGCTTTCCAGCAGCAATCGCTCGCTTCCTCACTGGGCCAACGCGAGGCTTCCCCCTTGCCTCCCCTGAATCCGTGATTCCGGTTTCAGCGTGCCAGGTCTTGTCGCACCTAGGATTTCAATGAAACCCTCACCCGTTTCCCATTGACCCTGGCGGCCCGGAAGAATTCAAATCTCAGCGATATTGGAGTTCCCCTCCCCAACCTATGAAAACATCCCCGTCCATTCTCGCCGCCCTGTTCGGCGTTCTAAGTCTCGTGTCCGCCCACGGGCAGGACAAGAAACCCAACATCCTCGTGATCTGGGGCGACGATGTCGGCCAGTTCAACATCAGCGCCTACAACATGGGCATGATGGGCTACAAGACGCCGAACATCGACAGCATCGCCAAGGAAGGTGCCCTCTTCACCGACTGGTATGGCGGACAAAGCTGCACCGCCGGCCGTGCCGCCTTCATCACCGGCCAATCCCCGATCCGCACCGGCCTGACCAAGGTCGGCCTGCCCGGCGCGCCGGAAGGCATGAAAAAGGAGGACCCGACCCT
>JAIXWR010000031.1 GCA_027491155.1 Verrucomicrobiaceae bacterium | reverse complement strand
AACTGTCTCGCGACGTTCTGAACCCAGCTCGCGTGCCGCTTTAACCGGCGAACAGCCGGACCCTTGGGACCTTCTCCAGCCCCAGGATGCGACGAGCCGACATCGAGGTGCCAAACTTCGCCGTCGATATGAACTCTTGGGCGAAATCAGCCTGTTATCCCTAAGGTACCTTTTATCCGTTGAGCGACGGCAATTCCACATTCTACCGCCGGATCACTTAGGCCGACTTTCGTCTCTGCTCGACTTGTAGGTCTCACAGTTAGGCGGGCTTATGCCTATGCACTCGACACACGGTTGCAGACCGTGCTGAGCCCACCTTCGCGCTCCTCCGTTACTCTTTGGGAGGATACCGCCCCAGTAAAACTGACCGGCTGACACTGTTTCCCGCCCGGTTTCACGGGTCGGGGTTAGATCTTCCAACACCCAAGGGTGGTATCTCACTGATGACTCCGCGATCCCCTAAAGGACCGCATCAACGTCTCCCACTTATGCTGAGCATGAGAATCGAAAAACCAATGACAGCTTACAGTTAAGGTCTATAGGGTCTTTCCGTCCTTCTGCGGGTAGGCGGCATCTTCACCGCCATTACAATTTCACTGAGCACCTAGTTGAGACAGTGCCCAACTCGTTACACGATTCGTGCAGGTCGGAACTTACCCGACAAGGAATTTCGCTACCTTAGGACCGTTATAGTTACGGCCGACATTCACGGGGACTTGGGCTCAAAGCTTCGCCTTGCGGCTAACCTCTTACCTTAATCTTTCCGCATTGGTCACGTGTCACACCCTATACTTGGACTTGCGTCTTGGCAGAGTGCTGTGTTTTTGCTAAACAGTCGGTTGGGCCATTTCACTGCGGCCCGGCCGAAGCCGGGCACCCCTTCTTCCGAAGTTACGGGGCTAATTTGCCGAGTTCCTTAACTAGGGTTCACTCTTGCGCCTTGGTATACTCTACCCACCCACCTGTGTCGGTTTACGGTACGGGTTGCTTAGCATGCACAGGGGCTTTTCTCGGCACCAACTCCAGCCATGCGGATCGGCCGTAGCCTCACCTCGGAATTCAATCACCTGGTGGCCTTCGTTGATGCGTCCTCCCTGCTTAAGTTTCGCAAGTGCTGGAATATTAACCAGCTGTCCATCGCCTACGCGTATCCGCCTCGGCTTAGGTCCCGACTAACCCCGGGACGAAAAACGTAGCCCGGGAAACCTGGGGTTTACGGCGGACCGGGATTTCACCGGTCTTATCGTTACTCATGTCTGCATCCTCTCTTCCCAACTCTCCAGTTTCAGTCGCCATCCACCTTCAGCGTGTTGGGAATGCTCCTCTACCGCGCCTACCGATACGGTAGACACCCAGAGCTTCGGTACCATGCTTATCGCCAATCATTTTCGGCGCAGGATCTCTCGATGAGTAAGCTATTACGCACTTTTTAAATGGTGGCTGCTTCTAAGCCAACATCCTCACTGTCTGTGAAATCCCACATCCTTTCCACTTAGCATGGTTTAGGCACCTTAGCTGCTGATCAGGGTTGTTTCCCTTTTGACGATGAAGCTTATCCCCCACCGTCTCACTGCCGCGCTCCACTCACCGGTATTCGGAGTTTGATAGGGTTTGGTAGACGGGTATGCCCCCTAGCCCTTTCAGTGCTCTACCCCCGGTAATCAGCACGCGACGCTGCACCTCAATGCATTTCGAGGAGAACCAGCTATCACGGGGTTTGAATAGCCTTTCACTCCTACCCTCAACTCATCCGAGAATTTTTCAACATTCACCGGTTCGGTCCTTCACGCGGTATTACCCGCGCTTCAACCTGGTCAAGGGTAGATCACCTCCGCTTCGGGTCCAGCACGTGCAACTATGGACGCCCTGTTCGGACTCGCTTTCGCTGCGCCTCCGGTCCGGAAGACCTTAGGCTCGCCACACATACTGACTCGCAGACTCATTAAGCAAAAGGCACGCAATCACCCCCGAAGGGGCTCTTACACCTTGTAGGCACAGGGTTTCAGGTTCTATTTCACTCCGCTCGCAGCGGTTCTTTTCACCTTTCCCTCACGGTACTGGTTCACTATCGGTCGCTAACTAGTATTTAGCCTTACGCCGTGGTCGGCGCAGATTCACACAACGTTCCACGTGTGCTGTGCTACTCAGGAACACCCTAGGGCCGCGTCGGATTTCGGTTACGGGGATTTCACCCTCTCTGTCGGAACTTTCCAGGTCCTTCACCTATCGTCAACGGTCCCACGTCGGGGTCCTACAACCCCGGGAGCAAGCTCCCGGTTTGGGCTGATCCGCTTTCGCTCGCCACTACTTACGGAATCGATTCTCTTTCTTTTCCTCCGGTTACTGAGATGTTTCACTTCACCGGGTATCGCGTCTCTTTCCCTATTTGATTCAGGAAAGAACGATGGCGTATTAACACCACCAGGTTACCCCATTCGGAAATCTCCGGATCAAAGCGTGTTTGCCGCTCCCCGAAGCTTATCGCAGCTTGTCACGTCCTTCATCGCCTGTTAGCACCAAGGCATCCACTCTGTGCCCTTTGAAGCTTGATTCCAATGTTCGAAATCAGCTGTTCATGCGATCCACCTGCGGCCAGCCGTAAAGTGGCCGTGGTTTGTCTCGCCGCCGGGATGAGTCACCCCGGCAAATCGTATATCCAAGGACCGCGCAAATAATGGCTCATGTGAACAATTGATTTTTTGCAGTCTTAAAAAAACTTCTTCTCCATGTGGATGTCAAAGAGCGGACGCCCGTCACAAGTGTTTCCATGTTCTTTCTTCCAACCCGGGAACGGTGGGCCTGATAGGACTCGAACCTATGACCCCCGCCTTATCAAGGCGGTGCTCTAACCAACTGAGCTACAGGCCCTTGTTTCCAGGAGCCGCGCCCGATTGAAGCTGGTGGAGGTTAACGGATTCGAACCGTTGACATTCTGCTTGCAAAGCAGACGCTCTACCAACTGAGCTAAACCCCCTCACGAGGAGGACTAAAGAAGAAGAGGACGAAAGCTAAATCGTGTGCTGCGGGCTTTCAAAACGCGCGCTTTTATAATTTTTGGTGCGGAGCTCATCGCTTTGTCCGCGGCCCCTGCATCGCTGCAGTCGGGCCTCGACCTGTCGCAGCGGCTCGTGAGAGCTTGCGACTACTCCATAGAAAGGAGGTGATCCAGCCGCAGGTTCCCCTACGGCTACCTTGTTACGACTTCATCCCAGTTACCAGCTTCACCTTAGGATCGTGCGATACTTCGGGTGCTACCGGCTTCCATGATGTGACGGGCGGTGTGTACAAGACCCGGGAACGTATTCACGCTGCCGTAGCTGATGCAGCATTACTAGCGATTCCGGCTTCATGGAGGCGAGTTGCAGCCTCCAATCCGAACTGGGCCCAGTTTTGCAGATTTCCTCCACCTCGCGGTCTCGGTTCTCATTGTGCTGGGCATTGTAGTACGTGTGCAGCCCAAGGCGTAAGGGCCATACTGACCTGACGTCGTCCCCACCTTCCTCCCAGTTGATCTGGGCAGTCTGACTAGAGTCCCCGACATTACTCGCTGGCAACTAGTCACAGGGGTTGCGCTCGTTGCGGGACTTAACCCAACATCTCACGACACGAGCTGACGACGGCCATGCAGCACCTGTGCAAATCCCCCGAAGGGTCACGCGCTTTCACGCGCTTAGAGATGCATGTCAAGCCTTGGTAAGGTTCTTCGCGTTGCATCGAATTAAGCCACATACTCCACCGCTTGTGCGGGTCCCCGTCAATTTCTTTGAGTTTTAGCCTTGCGGCCGTACTTCCCAGGCGGTGCGCTTAACGCGTTAGCTCCGGCACAAGGGGGGTCGAATCCCCTCACACCAAGCGCACACCGTTTACTGCCAGGACTACAGGGGTATCTAATCCCTTTCGCTACCCTGGCCTTCGTGCCTCAGCGTCAGATACTGTCCAGTGACTCGCCTTCGCCACGAGTGTTCCTCTCGATATCCACGCATTTCACTGCTACACCGAGAATTCCAGCTACCTCTCCAACCCTCAAGCACGGCAGTATCGGATGCAGTTCCGGGGTTGAGCCCCGGGATTTCACATCTGACTTACCGCGCAGCCTACGCTCCCTTTACGCCCAGTGATTCCGAACAACGCTTGGGACCTTCGTATTACCGCGGCTGCTGGCACGAAGTTAGCCGTCCCTTCCTCTTCGGGTACTATCAACCCTGTGCGCTATTCACGCCCAGGTCTTACTCCCCGATGACAGGAGTTTACAATCCGAAGACCTTCATCCTCCACGCGGCGTTGCACCATCAGGCTTTCGCCCATTGTGAATTATTCTCGACTGCTGCCACCCGTAGGTGTCTGGACCGTGTCTCAGTTCCAGTGTGCCTGATCATCCTCTCAGACCAGGTACCCGTCGTCGCCTTGGTGGGCCGTTACCCCGCCAACTAGCTGATAGGCCGCGAGCCAATCCTGCAGCGGCAGCTTTCGCCACCTTTACCCTTGCGGGACCATGGGGTATTAATCCGCCTTTCGGCGGGCTATTCCCCACTGCAGGGCATGTAACTCACGTGTTACGCACCCGTGCGCCACTGGATGAAGCGGTATTGCTACAACTTCACCCCGTTCGACTTGCATGTCTTAAACACGCCGCCAGCGTTCGTTCTGAGCCAGAATCAAACTCTCCGTAAAAAACGTATGTGGCGGTCTTGCGACCGCCAGCAAATTGACCGTCGGGATCGGATCCGAAAATCCTCTTCCGACGCCGCGCGCCCCTCGGGCACGCAGCACACAATTTAGCCTTTTCCTCTTCACCCGGCTTTCCTGGCGCGCGACCTGCTGAACCAAGGTGTTGCCACCTTGACCGCGGATCCGCCTGCTTTCCGGCCGGGCCATGCTTGTGAAAGATCTCCTTTCGAGGGGACTAAAAAGCCGATCGGACCCTTCCGGGCCGCGATCGACTCCCGTCTCTCGCGCCGCTGCTTTCGTGCGGCGGGGGGGAAACTACCCGGATCGACCCCGGGGTCAACACCTTTCGAGAGGTTTTTTCGGAAAAATTCCGCGCCCCGCCGTAACCCCCTGAACGCGAGAGGAACCCGCCGCGGGAACCACACCGGGATGCTTAAGGGGGCCTTACTACTACTTATCTAGTAGGTCCGCCGCAGGCAGATGGAAGACCAGCCGCAGGCCACGAGGCGCGTTGCTTCCCGCGACGACCGAGCCGCCGAACGACTCCACCGCCGAACGCACGATGGCCAGGCCGAGCCCCGAGCCGCCGGCTTCGCGGGTTCTTGCCGCATCCGGCCGGTAGAACGGCTCGAACAGGCGCGGGAGGTCGGCGGGCCCTACGCCCGGGCCATCGTCTGCAATCCGCAGCTCCACCATCCCGCCCTGCTTCGCGGCGGCGATCTCGACCTTGCAACCTTCGCCGCCGTGCCTCCTCGCGTTGCGCAGGACGTTGGCGACGGCCCGCGACAACAGGTTGCGGTCGGCCTTGACCGCCAGGTCGGAAGCCACGTCCCATTGCAAGGCCTGACCCGGACATTCGCGGGCCACCGCGGCCTCGATGAGCGCCCGAAGTTCGACCGCCTCGAGCTTCACGGCAGCGGGGGCGGTGCTCGCCTTGGTGAAGGCCAGCACCTCGGACACCAGGCGCGAAAGTTCCCCGACATCTTCCTCGATCGAGGCCAGCCGCTCCTTCTGGGAATCCGGCAGCCCGTATTCAAGAACCCCGAGACCGGTCTGGATGCGGGCAAGCGGGGAACAGAGTTCGTGGGCGACATCGCCGAGAAAGCGCTTCTGCCCGAGCACGAGGCGCTCCAAACGGGCTGCCATGCTTTCGATCGAGGCACCGAGATGCCCGAGTTCATCCAATCGCGTCGCACCCAGGTCGACCGAGAACTTCCCGTCGGCGATCCTTTCGGTGGCCTGCGACAATCGCGACACGTAGCGGGTGATCCCGATGAAAAACGGCGCCCAGAGCACGAGGCTGATCCCCAGCACGGCCAGGCCGCCGAGGATCCACGGTTTGAGATCGAAGAAGAGCCCGCCGGCGGACAGGTCGGGAGAGTGAAGGACCAGCAACCCGTGAAGCGGTTGGCCGCGCCGGGGTTGGAACAGCGGCAAGTCGATTCCCGCCCAGTAACCTTGTCCGCCATCTCCCCGCAGCAGGAACACCGGTTGGACGCTTGGCCGGACATCCCTCCCCGCGGGCCCGGCTTCCTCGGGGAAAGGCGGTTCACCCGGCGGTCCGGGAGAAGGCCTTCCTCGCTCGCGGGGCATACCGCCCGGCCCCGGCGGCGCTTCAAGACCATCGCGTCCCCTCGGAGGACGCTGTTCAGGCCGGCGGAAACCCTTGATCCGCTGATCGACGTTAGGGGGCACCTGGACTTCCATGCTTCCGATCCACGGATCCGGTCCCGCGCCGACCAGCAATCCCGCATCAAGTCCGAGATCGCCTGCGTGCCGGTCGATGATCTCCGGCCATTCGGGACGCGGTGCCTGCAGGAGTTCCGCCGCCACCCGTTCGCCCACGCCCTTCAGACGCTCGCCGGCCGAACCGCTCAAGAGCGAGTCCAACCCCAGCCGCAGTTGCCAGGCCACGAACAGATAAAATGCCCCGGCAAGCACGGCTAGATGGACCATCAGCCACAACAGCAGCTTCGCCATCAGGGGAAATCGCACGCGCCGGCTCATGATGCGGCAGGCTCCTCCAACTTGTAGCCGACCCCGCGGATCGTGCGGATGAAGCGCGGTTGCTTGGCATCGTCCCCCAGCTTGCGGCGCACCTGCGACACGTGGACGTCGATCGACCGGTCGAAGACGTCGAAGCGCCGGTCGGACACCTCTTCCAGCAGCGCCTCCCGGGTTTTGACCCGTCCCTTCGCCTTCAGCAAGGAGGCCAGGATCGCGAATTCGAGCGCCGTGAGATCGAGCGCCTCGCCGCCCAGCGTCGCGACATGGGTCGCCTCGTTGAGGCTGAGTTCCCCGCACACCAGATCCTTCATGGCCGACTCCGCCGCGGCGGCCGGTGCGCTCCGGCGGGTCACCGCCCGCAGCCTCGCCAGCAGTTCGCGGCTGGAGAAAGTCTTCGGCAAGTAATCGTCGGCACCGAGTTCCAGCCCGACGATCCGGTCCGCCTCTTCGCCCATCGCGGTCAGCATTAAAACCGGCACCGACGAGGACTTCCGCAGCTCGCGCAGCACTTCGAAGCCGTCCATTCCCGGCATCATCACGTCGAGCAGCACCGCATCGTGCTTGCCGCGGCGCGCCGCTTCCAGGCCCTCGGGTCCCGTGTGGCGCATTTCGACCTGCCAGCCGTGGGGCAGCAGGTAGTCGCGGATCAGGCCGCAGAGCTTGCGGTCGTCGTCGACCACCAGCAAGGGCCGGAGCGGGGGCTGTTCCCGGGGATTCATCGGCAGTGGAAATGCCACGGCGGGAGCGGGCCGCGCCATTGGTTTTACCAGCGCTTAACAAAAACCGGACCGAAGGGCAAAGGACGACCTGCGTCCGCCGCCATCCGGGCATCCGGCCGACTTTTACACGATCCGTCCGCAATCCACACACGGGCTTAACAATCGCCCGGTTCCATCGATGACGGACAACGGTTCGACACCGCCGCTCAAAACCACTGCAAAACCATGAAAACGACCACCTCGACCTTCGCCGCCGCACTACTGGCGGCCCTTGCCTGCCAGGCCCAGGACCAGCCCGAGGGACCACCGCCGGGAGCGCCGCCGCACCCGCCGCTGCCCTTGATGGAAGCCCTCGACTCCGACGGCGACCGCACGATCTCCGCCCAGGAAATCCAGGCCGCCCCGGACGCGATCCGCGAACTCGACGCCGACGGGGACGGCACCGTCAGCAAGGAGGAACTCCGGCCGAAGCCGCCCGAAGGGGCCCCGCCGCCCGACGCCCGGGCGGAGCGCAACAAACCCCGTCCGCTGAAGCATCCGGTGCCGCCCGTGATGGCCGCGCTGGACGAAGATCGCGACGGCGAGCTTTCGGAGGAAGAAATCGATGCCGCCCCGGAAGCCCTGCTCGAACTCGACAAGGACGGCAGCGGTGCCCTCGAGAAAGAGGAATTGCGGCCGGCTCCCAGCAAGCGCGAGCAGCGGGAAGCCGAAGAAGAAGAGAACCGGGGCGGACCCCAGGGACCGCCACCCGGCGGACGCCGGCCCGGCCCTCCCGGACGCGGCGGTCCGCCGCCCCGCGGACGCTGAGCCCGCCTTGGAACGGAAAAACCCCGCCGCGGCCATCGCCGGGCGGGGTTTTTCAGGTAAGGGAAAAAGCACCGTGCTTACCAGGACTTGATGTCCTTGTCGCCGCCGATCCGCTTGTCGGCACCGAGGCTGTAAATGATCGCCTTCTTGTCGCGCACCACGTTGCCCTGGGTGAGCGGATCGAGGATCTCGTCCTCATACTCGGTGTCCATCTTGATGTAGAAGGGCTCGCCCCAGGCGTCGTAGAGGCCTTCGATCTGGCCGCCCGCGCCGCCGTTGCTGTAAACGAGGCCGCCCTTCTTCCTGTTCTTGCTGGTTTCCACCGTGAGGAAGGGGATCTTGCGGGGGTTCTGCATGGTGCCCGTGTCGTCCTCCTTGCCGAGCAGGACCCGCAGCAGTTCGATGCCCGCCTCGCCTTCGGTCCGGACCTCGTCGGTCGCGCCGCCGATGGTGGGGAGCTTGCTGTATTCCTGATAATACTGGTCGATCGCCGAAGCGATGCTGGTCGCCGTCGTCTGGGTCTTCAGGTTATTGGCACTTTTGATCGCTCTCTGGCCGGCACCGAAAGCCATCGCGGCGAGCACCACGATGATGGAAATGACGACGAGGAGCTCGACGAGCGTGAAGCCGCGTGCGGCGCGGGAGTGGGAACGGATTTTCATATCGGGATGATGCGCTTGGGTTTTTTGAAAGGAAGCGGAAAGTCGGCGCGGTGGCAATCTCCCGTTTCCTGTTTGTTTCCTGCCGCAACCTAAGCCGCCGCCCCGCCCTGCCAAGCGCTTTTCCGGCTCGCGCATTGCCACGCGGGACTTTCCCGTCCATGTTCCGTGGATATGGATCGACAAGAACTGCGGGGCGCGCTGCTCCGCTTGATGGGCGGTAACGGTTACCGCCCGCTGAACAAATCCGAGATCTCCCGCGATCTCTCCCTCTCCACCCACGACCGCCCGCTGCTCCGCCAGGAACTCGCCGCGCTGACCCGCGAGGGCAAAATCGTCGAAGGCAAGAAGGGCCGCTACGAACTCCCGAAGGCCGGAAAAGCCGGCGGCAACCTGCTCCGCGGCACCATCCGCTTCCTGCCCCGCGGCCACGCCTGGTTCTACCCGGACCTCGTCGACCCCGACAACCAGGCCACCGGCATCGACCTCAAGACCTACTCCCGCCTCCACATCCCGCGCCGCGAAACCGGCACCGCGCTGGAAGGCGACCGCGTGCTGGTTTCCTTCCACCTGCCCCGACAGGCCAACTGGCGGCGCGGCTCCGCCCGCCCCTCCGACGAGGAGCCCGACGCCCGCGGCAAGGTCGAGAAAGTCCTCGAACGCCGCTCCGGCCGCGTCGTCGGCATCTACAAGAAGAAGGGCAAGTTCGGCTGGGTCGAAACCGAGGACCCCGCGATGGACGGCCAGATCGACCTCAGCGGCGACACCACCGCCGCCCCGGGCCAACTCGTCGTGGTCGAGCTGGAGCAGTGGGAAAAGCAGCAGAACCCTCGCGGCCGCGTGCTTGAAGTGCTCGGCTGGCCCGGCGACGCCGGTGTCGACATCGTCGCGGTGATCCACCGCCAGGGCCTGCGCACCTCGTTCCCGGAAGACGTCCTCGCCGAAACCCGCGCGGTGCCGGAGGAAGTCGATCCACAGGAAATCGCCCGCCGCGAGGACTGGCGCGACCGGCTGGTCATCACCATCGACCCCGCCGACGCCAAGGACCACGACGACGCGATCTGGGTGGAGCGGAACAAGAACGGCTGGACCGTCGCGGTCCACATCGCCGACGTCTCGCACTACGTAAAGCCTCGTACTTCGCTGGACAAGGAAGCCTCCGAGCGCGGCAACTCGACCTACCTCGTCGACCGCGTCCTGCCGATGCTCCCGCCCGAGCTTTCCAACGGCATCTGCTCGCTCAAGCCCCACGTCAACCGCCTGACCAAGTGCGCGGTGATCGAGGTCTCGACCCACGGCAAGGTCCTCAAGAAGCACTTCTGCGACGCCGTCATCAACAGCCAGTCCAAGCTTTCCTACGAGCAGGCCCAGGAAATCCTCGACGGCAAGCCCGCGCCCACCGGATCGCCGAAAGGGCTCGAGGACATGGTGCGCGAAGCCTGGAAGATGGCCTCCGTCCTCCGCAAGAAGCGCTTCGCCGACGGCGCGCTCGACCTCGAGATGCCGGAAATCCGCGTCAAGCTCGACGACCAAGGCCGCGCCGTGGAGGTCCACCAGGTCGAGCACACCGCCAGCCACCAGCTCATCGAAGAATGCATGCTGCTCGCCAACGAAACCGTCGCGCACCAGCTCAAGATCCGCAACAAGCCGACCATCTACCGGATTCACGAGGACCCCGACTTCGGCCGCCTCGCCGACTACTCGGAAGCCGCCAAGGCCCACGGCTACAAGCCCGGCGACCTCAGCAACCGCGCCCACATCCAGGCCCTGCTCGACTCCGCCAAGGGCCGGCCCGACGAGCACCTGATCAAGCTCGGCCTGCTCAAAAGCCTCAAGCGTGCCGCCTACTCGGCCGACCCGCTCGGCCACTACGGCCTGGCCAAGGGCGACTACTGCCACTTCACCAGCCCGATCCGCCGCTACGCCGACCTGATCGTCCACCGCTCGCTGCAAGCCTTCCTCACCAACCCGCCGAAGCAACTCGACAAGGTCCCCGGCCAGGTCGAGCTCGCCGAATTCGCCCGCCACATCTCCGACACCGAGCGCACTTCCGCCGAGGCCGAGAGCGAGACCAAGCAGATCAAGATGCTCGAGTTCCTCGACCGCTGCACCAAGCAGGACCCGCCGCCGGTCTTCGAAGGCGTGATCACCGACGTCCGCATGATGGGCCTGATGGTCGAGGCCACCGAGCTCGGCGCCCGCGGCGTGATCAAGCGCGAGGACCTGCCGCGCGGCGATTGGCGCTTCGAGCAATCCCAGATGCGCTGGGTGTCCCGCGCCGGCCTCCAGTTCCAGCTCGGCCAGCGGATCAAAATGCAGGTCGCGCGCATCGACTTCCAGGCGAAGTTCGTCGACTTCCGCATCGCCGGCGACGCCCTGCCGGAGCCGGTCGGACCGGTCGGCCGCAGCACCCCGCGCGAGGTTCCGTCCAAGAAGTTCCGCACCGAGAAACCGCCGAAGGGCAAAGCCGGAAACTCCGCTTTCAAGGGCAAGGCCAAGTTCGGCAAAGCCCCTGCCCCGGCCAAGGCCGCAGCGCCGCCGAAATCCAAGCCGGCACCGCCGCAGCCGCCCGCCAAGGCCAAGCGCCCGCAGCAGGCGGCCGAGCAGCCCGACCTGCCGAGCATCCGCTGGTCCACCTCGACCCGTCCCGCCGGCACTCCCTCGAAATGGACGCCGAAGGAGAAGCCCGAAGGCACGCGCTCCAAGTGGTCGCCCAAGGAAAAGCCGGCCGGCACCCGTTCCAAATGGGCCGCCGCCAACGACACGCCGCCGCCGCAAAAGAAGAAGTCCCCCAAGCGCCGCCGCTGACCACCGGGTGCGCGGCCTCCGGCCCGCAGAGCGGTCCCCGGAGCCCGCCGCTCATTCAAACCCGCATCGCCGAAGTGTGAACCTCCCGTGCTTCTGCGGGGCGGAGCGTTGTCCGAGTTTCAGGATCGAATCCAGTCGGACCATCTCGCTGCGCTCGGTTCGCGCACCCGGTGGCCTCCGGCCCGGACCGGCGCATCAACCGCCCCTCAGCACCGCTTCGAGGAAGGCCCACTCGTCTGCGGTCTTGTCGATCATCTTCGACAGCGCCGTCCCCGCGCCGTGGCCGGCGCTGGTGTCGATGCGGATCAGCACCGGCGGACCGTCCTTCGCCTGGCACTCCTGGAGCCGCGCGGCGAACTTGAAGCTGTGCGCCGGCACCACCCGGTCGTCGTGGTCGGCGGTGGTGACCAGGGTCGCCGGATAGCGGGTCCCGGGCTTCAGCACATGATACGGTGAATATCGTAGCAAGGCCTTGAACTCCTCCGGATCCTCGGCGCTGCCATAGTCCTTCTCCCAGGCCCAGCCGATGGTGAACTTGTGGAAACGCAGCATGTCCATCACGCCGACCGCCGGCAGGCAGGCCCCGAACAGATCCGGTCGCTGCGCCATGCAAGCGCCCACCAGCAGCCCGCCGTTGCTGCCGCCCTGGATCGCGAGCTTCGCCGGCACCGTGTATTTCTCCTTCACCAGCCATTCGGCCGCCGCGATGAAATCGTCGAAGACGTTCTGCTTCCGCAGCCGGGTCCCCGCGAGGTGCCATTCGCTGCCGTATTCGCCGCCGCCGCGGAGGTTCGCCACGGCGAGGATGCCGCCGCGCTCCAGCCACACCGCGCGGCCGATCGAGAAGCCCGGCGTGATGCTGATGTTGAAGCCACCGTAACCGGTCAGGAGCACGCGGTGGGAGCCGTCCAGCTCGATGCCCTTCTTGTGCACGAGGAAGACCGGCACCTTCGTCCCATCCTTGCTGGTGGCGAAGACCTGCTTCGTCTCGTACGCAGCACCGTCGAAGCCCACCGCCGGCCGCTTCCAAAGCGTGCTTTTCCCGCTCGCCAGGTCGTAGCGGTAGATCGCGCCAGGATCGGTGAAGCCGGTGAACTGATAAAAGGTCTCCTTGTCCTCCTTGCGGCCCCCGAAGCCGCCCGCGCTGCCAATCCCCGGCAGATCCACCTCGCGGCCCCGCCCGCCCTTGAGATCGAAGACCGTCACCGCGCTCTTCGCGTCCTTCAAATACTCCACCACCAGCCGGCCGCCGACCATGCTCGCCTCCTGCAGCAGATGCTCCGACTGCGGGACGATCTCCTTCCACGCGGAGCGCTCCGGACGCTCGACGTCGATCGCGATGATCCGGTGCCTCGGCGCGTCGAGATCGGTCCGGAAATAGAACTCGCTGCCCTCGTTGCCGATGAAGTCGTAGCTCGCATCCGCATCGGCCAGCAGCTCGATCACCCGCTCGCCGTCGGCCGGGCGGTAGAAGAAGCGGTTCTTCGGATCGGTGCCCTCGCTGACGTGGATCACGAGGAACCTCCCGTCCTCCGTCAGCCCGCCGCCCAGGCCCCAGCGTGGCTTGTCCTTACGCTCGTAGATCACGACGTCCTCGGACTGCGGCGTGCCGATCTTGTGGAAGCAGAGCTTCTGGAACTCGTTCATCTGCGTCAACGCGGCACCCTCCGGCGGCGCGTCGTAGCGGCTGTAGTAAAAGCCGCTGCCGTCCTTCGCCCAGGAGATCCCGCTGAACTTCACCCACTTCAGGTGGTCGCCGGTATCCTTCCCGGTCGCGACGTCGCGGACCAGGATCTCGTTCCAATCGCTGCCGCCGCGGGAAATCGAATAGCCGAGCAGCTTGCCGTCCTCGCTCGGCGCGAAATTCGCCAGCGCCACGGTGCCGTCCTTTGAAAGCGTGTTTGGATCGAGCAACAGCCGGCCTTCCCCGTCGAGCGAGTCCGCAACCTTGAGCACCGACTGGTTTTGCAGGCCGCTGTTGTGGGTGAAGAACCACTTGCCACCGTATTCCTGCGGTGCGCCGGTGCGTTCGAAATTCCACAGTGCCGAAAGCCGTTCGCGGATTGCATCGCGCTTCGGGAGCTTGCTCAGGAATGCCTCGGTCACCTTGTTCTGCTCGATCACCCAGGCCTTCGTTTCGGCCGCGTTGTCGTCCTCCAGCCAGCGGTAGGGGTCGGGCACTTTCGTCCCGTGGATCTCGTCGACCACTTCGGCCTTCCGGGTCGCCGGATACTCGATCACCGCCGCCATGCCGAGCGAGGGAAGCATCATGCTTAGGAGTGAGGGAAGTTTAGAACTCATTCGATTTGCCCGGAAGCTCGGTATTCTTCCGCCGAAAGCGAATCTTTTCCGGCAAATTCCCATCCTTTCGCGCCATTGCGCGCGATCACCGGCGGTCCGAAAAAGCGCCGCATTGACCCCGCGGGCCCGGGGTGTCGAATGGCAAACGCGTCGAACGCCGGTGGGGGTCCCCCCGATCCTTCCCAGCCTCCGCCGGTCACCGACGCGAAATCACGGCCGCCACGATCCGATTCCCCCTTGAAGACCGCTGGCGGACCGCGAGCTGCAACCGGCCGTCCCCTCACCCCCCGGGAGGACGGCCGGACCGGCCGGGGGACTCCATGGATTGCTGCGGCACGACGCAGCTTTCACTGGGAGCACGGCCGCTTGGGTCTGCGGGCCACGGATTGCCCCCGCAGCCTGTCCGAAGTCGAGCAGGTGGGGCGGCCCTCACCACAAGCCAAAGCGATGTCATGCCATCGCACTCCATGAGGCCGCTCCGGTTTCCACGGATGCTCTCGCGAATGACTGCCCTTCGGTTGGGTTCGACGGCCGGTGGCGGCGCCTTGACCGGAAACCGAATGACCATCAGTCTCCCCTCAAATAGAACCCATGAAATTTCCCTTCCGCATCCTGCTTGTCGGCCTGTCCATGTCCCTGACCAGCTGCTTCTTTCTGACGCCGGCCAAAGTCGAGAAGGACCTCACCTACGACGACAAGGCATGGGGAAATGTGGAGCGCGAGAAACCCTACGTGTTCGTCCGCGACTACGAATACAAACCCTTCGGGATGTTTCCCACGAAAGCGATTTACACCAAAGGCACGAAAATGAAGTTCACGAGCTTCGAAATCAACTGCTCCCCTCGCTACGGAAAGGGTGGCTGTTATGTCCGGGGCGAGATCCTGACTGGCAAACTCGCGGGCACGGACATCGATGCTTACGATTTCATCAAGTTTCATCGCACCGGGAAACAAAGGCATAAGGTGCGAATCGATGACATCAAACCGGACATCCTGAAGCCGGCGTTCGAGAAAAGCGAAAGCAAGCCGAAGCCCCGGGGCATTCTCGAGAGATTGGGCCTCGCAAACGCGGCCTCGCCTCCAGCTGCCCAGGACAGCCTTGCCGCAACCGCATCGGCCGTTAGGTTGCCGGAGTGAGCGAACCCCGATTCACCGCCCCGAAGGAACAGGCCGCCGGCATTCCCGCGGTCGTCTCCAGCCTGCAGCACGTCTTCGGCAAGGCCGGCGTGGCCCGCGGGACGAAGGCTCTCCTCGGCCTGAACCAAGCCGGCGGTTTCGATTGCCCGAGCTGCGCCTGGCCGGATCCCGACGGCCACCGCGCCGTCGCCGAGTTCTGCGAGAACGGTGCCAAGGCGATCGCCTCGGAAGCGATGCCCCAAACCCTCGGCCGCGAGTTCTTTGCCGCGCATTCCATCGCCGACCTGATGGCGCAAAGCGACGCCTGGCACGATCTCCAGGGCCGCCTGGGCGGGCCGATGTTGCTGCGGGAAAACGCCACGCATTACGAGGCCATCACCTGGGAGGATGCCTTCGCGATCGTGGCGGAAGAACTTCGCGCGCTCGGTTCCCCCGACGAGGCGGTCTTCTACACCTCCGGCCGCGCCAGCAACGAGGCCGCGTTCCTGTGGCAGATGTTCGCCCGCGCCTTCGGCACCAACAACCTGCCGGACTGCTCGAACATGTGCCACGAATCGAGCGGCCTCGCCTTGAAGGAAGCCGTCGGCGTCGGCAAGGGCACCGTCACGCTCGACGATTTCCTCGAAGCGGACGTCATCCTCTGCGTCGGCCAGAATCCCGGGACGAATCATCCGCGGATGCTCTCGACCCTCGAGGCGGCGGTCGGCAAGGGCGCCCGTCTCGTGGCGGTCAATCCGCTGAAGGAAGCCGGCCTGCTCGGCTTCGCCCATCCCCAGCACCTCCGCGGGATCCTCGGCAAGGCCACGCCGCTCGCCTCGACCTACCTGCAGGTACGGGTCAACGGCGACATGGCCCTGTTCCGCGGCCTGGCGAAGGCGCTCGTCACCATCGGCGCGGCGGACGAATCCTTCATCCGGGATCACGCCATCGGCTACGAGGAGTATCGTAGTTTGCTCGAAGCGACGCCATGGGCGGAGATCGAGGAGCTGTCGGGGATCGGCCGCGACGAGATCGAGGACCTCGCGCTTCTGATCGCCGGCGGCGAAAGGCGGCTGATCACCTGCTGGGCGATGGGCCTGACCCAGCACCGCAACGCCGTCGCCACCATCCGCGAGATCGCCAACGTCCACCTGCTGCTCGGCGCGATCGGCCGCCCCGGTGCAGGGCTCTGCCCGGTCCGCGGCCACAGCAACGTGCAGGGCGACCGCACGATGGGGATTTACGAAAAGATGCCGGAGCCCTTCCTCGCAGCGCTGGAAAAGCAGGCCGACGTGCCGGTGCCGCGCAAGCACGGCTTCGACACCGTGGACTCCATCCACGCGATGCACGACGGCCGCGCCAAAGTGTTCATCGCCCTCGGCGGGAATTTCGCCCAGGCCACGCCGGACAGCGCCTACACCGCCGCCGCCTTGCGGAACTGCCGGCTGACCTGCCACGTCGCCACCAAGCTCAACCGCAGCCACCTGATCCACGGCCGGCGCGCGCTGATCCTGCCCTGCCTCGGCCGCAGCGAGCGGGATGGCGGGCGCTTCGTTACCACCGAGAACTCGATGGGCGTCGTCCAGTCGTCCGAAGGCAAGCTGGCACCGGCCTCGGATCAATTGCTCAGCGAACCGGACATCGTCGCCCGCATGGCGGAAGCCGTGCTCGGCGACGTCGGGAACATCCGCTGGCGCTGGCTGGCGGAGGACTACGACAGGCTCCGTACTTGGATCGAGGCCGTGGTGCCCGGCTTCGAGGACTTCAACGCCCGCGTCCGCCGGCCCGGCGGCTTCTACCTGCCGAACGCGGCGAAGGAGCGCGTCTGGAACACGCCGAATTCCAAGGCGAACTTCAGCGCCGCGCCGCTCGATGCCTTCCGCGCGGCGGAGGGGCGCTTCCTGCTCCAGACGCTGCGCAGCCACGACCAGTTCAACACCACCGTTTACGGCCTCGACGACCGCTACCGCGGGATTTCCGGCATGCGCGACATCGTGTTCCTCAACGCCGAAGACCTCGCCGCGCTCGGCGTGAAGCCCGGCGGGCGGATCGACATCACGAGCCGCTGGCACGACGGCGAGCGCCACCTGAACGGCTTCCGCGCCATCCCCTACGACATGCCGCGCGGCATGGCCGCCGCCTATTTCCCGGAAGCCAACGTGCTCGTCCCCGCCGGCCACGTCGCGGAAGGCAGCAACACCCCGGCGAGCAAGAGCATCGAGGTCTCGATCCATGTAGCGGCGGGTCTATGACCGCCGCACTTTGTAAATGAAGCGACCCCGAATGCCCGCCGCATCCAGACGGACGAAGAAGCCCCTCCGGCATTTCATCACAGCCACCGGCGGTCACAGACCGCCGCTACATTTTCATCACGCCGTCCCGAGGATGATGTCCTCGTTCTTCATCTTGCCGGCCAGGCTGCGGTAGTGAACGTGGGCGTCGGGCGCGATCAGTTGCTGCGACTTCTCCGGCTTGGTGAAGGACTTCGCCAGTCCGTCGCTTTCATCCCATCGGGTCATCGCGAAGAGGCCGGTTCGGACGACCTGGCAGTAGAGGTCGTGGTCGAACTCTTCTTCCTCATGCACCTTGCCATCGTGAATGTGGACGGTGGGAAAGAACAGTTTGTCGGGATGCCGGGTCGGGAAGGTGAAGGCCATCGGATGGACCTCGTGCTCGCCGGAGCGCAGCTTGAAGACCGCGAACCCGTGGTCGGCATACTGCGGCAGCGACTTCCATGAATCCGCGGGCAGGCGGAAGCGGGCATCGAGCCGCTCGAAGTCCTTCACCGCGGGAACGAAGGACGCCTCGTAGGAGCCGACCTGCTTGACCTCGAGGACTCCACCAGCCACCGCGGGGGCTGATTTGCCGCGGGAGGCCAAGGCGATCGGCCGGGGAAACCCGGAGCGCAGGTCGTTAAAGAAGGTCTTGTAGCCGGAGAGGTCGATGAACTTCACCGCCTTCTCGTCCGCCCCCGCCGCGACCGGCAGCGGCAGGATCATCGCAAGGTCCTGCTTCGCGCCGAATTCCATCTGATAGACGAGCGCCTGCCGTCCGGGTTCGGTGATCCTTGCGAAGATCCGCGTGCCGCGGACGAAGGTGACGGGGCCGCTGAAACAACACATAGGGGCAGTTTCCTGCAATTCGCCCGACTCTGGCGAGCCGGAAATGAGGACACCGGATCAAGCGCCGAAGCCCGTCACGCGCCGCGCCGTTTCGAGGATATGGCCGGCCTTGCCGTGCCAAGGCTTATCCGGACGGAGGATTTCCCAGCCCCGTTCCTCGCCGGTGGCGGTCATCCGGGCGGACGGGTTCACCAGCGTGTTGCGCTCGCAGCAGGCCAGCATCGGCAGATCCGCGCTGCTGTCCGAATAGCCGTGGCTCCGCGGCCAGATTCCTCCGGGCGGCGCGCCGAAGATCTCCGACAAACGTCGTACTTTCTCCGCGCCCTTGTGGTTGCGGAGGTCGGGAAGCAGCGGCATGCACTCGCCGGTATCGACCGGCGTGCCGAGGGAAAGGTCGAAGCCCAGCACCCGGCCGACTTCCTTCACGTAGTACTCCGGGCTCGCCGAGGCCAACACGGTCAGGTGGCCGGCGTCCTGATGGCGCTTCAGCCGCTCGAGCAGCGGCGGGTAGCAGCGAGCGGGCACGTAAGCCGCCACCGCCTCGCGGACCCAGGCTTCCAACCGCGGCCGGTCGACCCGCCAGAGGTAGCTCAGGAAAACCCGCTTCATGCCCTCCGCGCCGAGGATCTTCGCCGCCGGGAGGAAGGCCGCGAAAAAGGGCAGGTACGCGCGACGCCAGCCTTCCTGCTTGAGCACGTGGTCGCAGAACAGCACCTGCGTGTCCCAGGCGATCAGGGTGCCGTCGAGGTCGAAGAGCGCGAGGCCCCGGCTGAACTTGGCGCGTTGGTCGTCGGTCACGCGGCGGATTGAACCGCCGCGGCACCGGCTTCGCCAAGGAAGATCACTTCACCGTGGCATACTCGGCCGCCCACTCCGCGGCGGCCTTCGGTTCCGGCTCGCCGTCGGCGACGACCAGCCGGTAGCGGGCGACGTAGGGTTTGCCCGGCACGATCTCCATCGCGCCGCCCTGCTGCGGGGCGTAGCAGAAAAAGGGCTCGGTCGGGTGCGCGCGGATCGGCTGCGGCGCGCGGAAGTTCGAAGGATGGCAAAGGATCGTCACGCCGCAGGTCTCCCCGCCGACTTTTCCACCGACCCAGCACCACGGTTCCTTCGCGGTGTTGACCTCCTTCCGGTCGCTCAGGCCGGAGGCGGTGAGAAAGCGGCAGTTCCCCGCGCCGTTCCACTCGCCGTTGCCGCGGAAACCGAGACCGCCGTAGTGATACTCCGGCAGCTTGAGCGGGGAATCGCCGGCGCAGGTCTGGGTGATGTCGAGATCGATGACGTGACGTTTGGCGGCAGTCGACACCGTGACTTTCCAGGTCTCCAACAGCGCCACCTTTTCCGGCTTCGCCGTTATGTCGACGAAGCGGTGGCGCACCGTGAATCCGGCCCGGCCGTCCTTTTGCCACAGCTCGTCCACCGCGACGAAATCGACCCGGCCGGTGCCCGCTCCCATGTTCCAGAAGTCCGGCTTGCGGCCTTCGAATTCGGTCTTCGTCCACGGGCTCCAGACGCCGTGGTGATGCAGGTGGTCCTTCGGAAAATCATCGGTCACCTTCCTACCGCCGGGCGTGTGGATCGAGGCGATGTAGCCGCCGCGCCGGAAGATCTCCGGAATGTCGGCGCGCGGTAGCTCGCCGGCCTCGGCCTGGTAGCGGAGGATCTCCTTTTCCCCGGCGCGGACGACGATCTGCTTGCCATCGCGCACGGCGGTGACTTCACCGGCCGCGGCGGCGGAAAGGACGAGGGCAAGGATCCAAGGCAGTGCTTTCATGGGTGCAAGGATCTACGGAACACGCGGACCCTGCATCTCAAAAAGCATTCCCGGATTTCACCGGCTGGAGTCCTCACCCGATCAGCCCCATTTTCGGGAAGTCCCCGCGCAGCACCGGCTTCGACGAGGTCCTCAGCCAGTCCTCGAGCACCGAGGCATAGACCGAGCGGAAATCAACGTGGTGCTTCAAGTCGCCGGCGTCGAGGTCGGTCAGGCTGGGATACTTGCCGAAGAGACCGCCCTTCACCGCTTCGCCGGCGAGGAACATGCACGAGGCCCGGCCGTGGTCGGTGCCGGAGCTGGCATTCTCCGCCACCCGGCGGCCGAACTCGGAGAAGGTCATCAGCACCACCCGCTTGTCGTTGCCCTGCGCCTTGAGGTCGGCGAAGAACGACTTCAACGCGCCATCGAGCTGGCTGAGCAGGCGGTCGTGCGAGTTGATCTGCTGGTTGTGGGTGTCGAAGCCGCCGTGGCTGACGTAGTAAACCCTCGTCGGCATGCCGCCGGCAATGAGCCTCGACACCATGTTCAGGCTGCGCGCGATCGGCGTGCCGTCGTAGGTAACCTTGGTGCGGTACTTCGATGCGAGCTGGAGGATCTTCGCGGAGCTGACCCGCGCGTCCATCGCGACGCGCTCGAGGAAGGCCAGGTTGTCCTCGCCCTGGATCCCGCCGGCCTTGCCGCCCGCCGGCATGTCGATCGAGGCGCCGTCGACCGGGCCGTCGTGGTCTTCCGGCGCGTTGAGCGAGGCGAAGAACTCCTCCGCCTGCGCCTTCTCGCCGCCGCCGTGGATCCAGCGGTAGAGCTCGGGCGAACTCAGGCAGACGCCCGGGTTCTTCATCGCGCCGAAAGACTCCGGCTGCGTCTTGTTCAAGCTGATGCCGACGGTCGGGTCGGCGCCGGGGCAGGCGTTGTCGAAGTAGCGGCCGATCCAGCCGGTGCTCGACCGGTTCGCGGTGTCCGCCGTTTCCCAGATCGAGGTCGAGACGAAGTGCGAGCGGTTCGGGTTCGGGTAGCCGACGCCCTGGACGATGCCGAGGTTGCCTTCCTTGAACAGGCTGCCGAGGAACGGCATCGAGGCGTTGAGGCCGACCTGGTCGCCCAGCTTGATCAGCTCCTTCTCCTTCTTGGCCAGTCGCGGGCGGGCCTTGTGGTAGGCATCGTCGGCGAAAGGAACGAGCGTGTTCAGCCCGTCGTTGCCGCCGGCGAGCTGAAGTACGACGAGGATCGTATCATCCTTCCCGGTGACCGCCTGGGTGGCGAGGTCGCGGGCCCCGAGGTGGAGGTCGGCGAAAGTCCGCTCGACGAACATCGGCACCGTCCAGGTGGCGGAAGCACCCAGCACGGTGGAGCGCAGGAATTCACGGCGAGTTTTCATTGGCTTAAGCGGTTTCAGTTGGCACTTGGAACTTTCATACTTGGAACTTCAGCCGAGCTGGTAGTGCGGCGTGCTCAGCATCAGGTGGCAGAGTTCGCCCGCCTCCTTGTTGGTGAAGATCGCGCCCTTCTTGGAGGTCGCGTATTCGACGAAGGCGCCGCGCTCTTTCTTGCCGAGCGGGGCCTGGAAGAAGCGGAACACCAGCGCGTCGACCAGCATCTCGGGATCCTCGCGCAGTGAACGTGGCGCGATCTTCTCGAAGTCCGGCCCCACCCAGTTGCGCTCGGCCATCTGCATGGCACCGGCCCGCAGCGCCTCGCGGCGGTCCATCTGCATGTCCATCATCGGCCCGTCGTCAGCCGGCGCGTCCTTCGCGGCCTCCTGCGAGCCCTTGGTGATGAAGCCGGCGACGTTGTAGCGGGTGAGCAAGGTGTTGGTGTTGATCCACGCCTTGCCCCAGTCCCAGCCGGCGACGTTCGGCGGCATGAACAGCACCTGGCCGAGCTGCTGCTGGGCATTGATGGTGTAGGCCTGCGGCGGGTCGGCGAGCTCGAGTTCCTTGAGCATCTGGACGAGGAACTGGATCGGGCTCTTGATCTGGTTGCGGATCACTTTCTCCGAATAGAAGGCCTGCGAACGGAAGATCTCGCGCAGCAGCGGCTCGATCCGGAAATCCGCCTCGCGGAAGGACTTCGACAGCGCGTCGATCCCCTCCTGCGGCGGGTTTTCGGCCACGAAGTATTCCCACAGCTTGCGGGGGATCAGCTCCGAGGCGGCGCTTTGCTGGAAGATCAGGTCGATCACCCCGTCGCCGTCGAACTTGCCGGTCTTGCCGAAGATCGTCTTCTCGCCCCCGTCCCACTGGCGGGGTTCGTGGACCACGGTTCCGTTGAAGCGGTTGAGTTGGTAGCCGGTGAAGGCGCGGGCGGCTTCCTTGATGTCCTGCTCGCTGTAGTTTCCTTCACCGAGCGTGAAGAGTTCCATCACCTCGCGGGCGAAATTCTCGTTCGGCTTGCCCTTCTTCGAGGTCTGCGTGTCGAGGTAAAGCATCATCGCGGGATCCTTCAGGATCGCGTGGGTCAGCTCCTTGAACGAGCCGGTCGCGTGCTTCCGGAACAGCTCGTTCTGGATCATCATCAGCACCGGTTGCTTCACCTTCTGGATCGAGGTCGCGAAATGGTCGTGCCAGAACAGCACCATCTTCTCGCGCAGCGGGGCCCGGGTCTTGAGCATCCGGCGGAACCACCAGCCCTGGCCTTCGAGGCCGTGGCGGCGGTTCTCCTGCTGCGCTTGCTGCTGCGACTGCCGGCGGAAGCGCTCCGCCTGCTCCGCGGTCATGTCGCGGGTCGCGCGGCGGGTTTCCTGGAACTGCTGGAGGCGCTCCCTCATGTCGGCCACCGCCTGCTCGCGGTTCGCCCAGGCGGGAAGCGGGAAGGCGTCCACCGGCTCGGACGGTGCCAGCAGGCTCTCGACCGCCCGGTGGCGGCCCATCGAGTGCAGCAGCTTGATCTCGTCCGGAGATCCCCCGAAGCCGGCCCGGCGGAGCAGGTGGGCGGCTTCGAACAAGGTCCATTCGTCAGGTGCGGCGGGAAGCATGGCGGGAAGGATCGGGTTACCCGTTGGAAACCGGCGACGCGCGGGGTGGTTGCGCGGCGCGGAAATTTTCATTGCAGCCCGGGGACCGCAAGGGACGTATCCGGGCCATGCGGACGCTTCTCGCTTTCCTCGCCCTGCTCGTCACCGCCACCGCCGGCCAGCGGCCGAACCTGCTGGTCTTCCTCGTCGATGACATGGGCTGGCAGGACACCTCGCTGCCCTTTCTCCACGACGCGGAGGGCAAGCCCGTGGTCACCGATCTCAACCGCCGCTACCGCACGCCGGCCATGGAAGCCCTGGCCGCCCGCGGCATGAAATTCACCCGGGCCTACGCCCATTCGGTCTGCACGCCGTCGCGGATCACCCTGATGACCGGCAAGAACCCCGCCCGCCACCGCGTGACCAATTGGACCAGTCCCACGGGTGCCGAGAACGGCGACAACGACGTGAAGCACCTCCGCTCCCCCGACGGCTGGGGCAGGACCGGCATCGCGGCCGGCGAGAAGACCCTGCCCGCGCTTCTCAAGGCCGCCGGCTACCGCACGATCCATTGCGGCAAGGCCCACTTCGGCAGCCGCGGGGCCTTCGGGCAGGATCCGAAAGCCATCGGCTTCGAGGTGAACATCGCCGGCAACGAGATCGGTCATCCGGGTTCCTACTTTGCCCGGGATTCCTTCGGCAAAGGCAGTCATCACGTCCCCGGCCTCGACCGCTGGCACGGGCAGGACCTTTTCCTGACCGAAGTGCTGACCCGCGAGCTCTGCGGGGCCATCGAGACCGCCGCCAAGGACAAGCAGCCCTTCTTCGCCTACATGGCGCACTACGCCGTGCACTCGCCGTTCCAAGCCGATCCGCGCTTCGCGAAGAACTATCCTGACCTGCCGAAGCCACAGCAGGCTTACGCCTCGCTGATCGAAAGCATGGACCGCTCGCTCGGCGACATTCTCGCCAAACTCGACGCCCTCGGCATCGCGGAGAACACCTTCGTGGTCTTCCTTTCCGACAACGGCGGCGACGCCCCGATTCCCAACGACAAGGCCGCACCCGTCGTTTCCGGCAACGCCCCGCTGCGAGGCAAAAAAGGCATGCGCTACGAAGGCGGGATCCGCGTCCCGATGATCGCGGCCTGGGCCAAGCCGGCCGCCAGCCATCCCGCGCAGGAAAAACTGAAGATCCCCGCCGGATCCCATCACGACGGCTTCGTTTCCATCGCCGATCTCTTCCCGACGCTGCTGGAGATCGCCGGAGTCTCCGGCGTCCCATCCTTCGACGGCCACGACCTGCGCCCGGCCTTGAAAGGCGGTCCCGCGACACGCCCGCAGCAGCTCGTCACCCACTACCCCCACGGCCACAACAACGACCACTTCTCGATCCTCCACGAAGGCCATTGGAAATTCATCCGCAACCACGCGGACGGCATGACGGAACTCTACAACCTCGCCTCCGACCTCGCGGAAACCAACAACCTCGCCTCGGAACAACCCGAGCGCGCCGCCGCCATGTCGGTCGAACTGGAACGGCAACTCGACGCGATGGGCGCGCTACGCTCGAAGCGCGTCGAGCCCTGACCGGCAAGCGGCGGAATTCTTCCAGTCCCCGAAAGACTCCCCCTAATACCCGGCCGGCTTCGGTCATTGGGCTTTGACCCAAGCACGTCTGATGAGAACCGCCGCATTTCTCCTCGCCCCGCTTCCCGCACTCACCTTGCCCGCCGGAGTCGTCATGCTCCGGACCACCAGGTTTCATTGACCGTCCCCACCGCCATGCTCCGCACCCTGCTCGCCTCCGTCCTCGCGCTCGCCACCGCCGGCGCCCAGGACCGGCCGAACATCATCTTCTTCTTCGTCGATGACCTCGGCTACGGCGACATCGGCTGCTTCTGGCAGGACCAGCGCGCCAACCCCAAGAAGTTCGACACGCCGACCCTCGACGCGATGGCCGCCCAAGGCGCGAAACTCACCCACCACTACATCGCCGCTCCCGTCTGCGCCCCGTCTCGCGGCTCCCTCCTCCAGGGCCGTCACCAGGGCCACTGCGACATCCGCGACAGCCAGTTCGACAAGGCCCTGCCGCCGAACCACAACATCGCCTCCGTCCTCAAGGCCGCCGGTTATCGCACCATCCACATCGGCAAGGACGGCCTCGCCGGTGCCGAAGGCTCCGTCCCCCTCGCCGGCACCGGATCGCAGAACCTCGCCTCCCACCCGCTCGACCGCGGCTTCGACCGCTTCTTCGGCTACCTCTTCCACGCCGACGGCCACGAGCATTTCCCGAACAACGGCGGCACCGACAAGGGCGCCTTCATCTACGACGACTACCGCCAGGTCACCGACGCCTCCGCCGACCTCTACACCACCGACGCCTGGACCGCCGCCGCGAAAAAAGAGATCATCACCGAAGCCACCGACGGCGACACCCAGCCCTTCTTCCTCTACCTCGCCTACGACACGCCGCACTTCAAAATGCAGCGCCCCGCCGTCGCCTACCCGCCCCTCGACACCGACGGCAACCCGCTCACCGGCGGCATCCAATGGACCACCGCCACCGACGGCACCGGAAAGGTCCGCTACGCCAGCACCGCCAACGGCAGCGGAGTCGTCGACGCCTTCACCCATCCCGACATCCCCGCCGGCTGGGCGAACTCCGAAAAACAGCACGTCGGCATGATCCGCCGCATCGACGAGTCCATCGCCGACATCATCCGCACCCTCCAGGATCTCGGCATCGACAACAACACCCTCTGCGTCTTCACCACCGACAACGGCGCCCACAACGAAGGCAACAACCCCCGCACCTTCGAGTCCTACGCCAACCTGGAAGGCGTCAAACGCGACATGTGGGAAGGCGGCATCCGCGCCCCCGCCATCGTCCGCTGGCCCGGAAAAATCGCCGGCGCCACCAACAACCCCGCCAACATCCTCGAGATCTCACGCCCGATCGCCCTCTGGGACTGGATGCCCACCTTCTGCGACCTCGCCGGCGTCACCCCCCCCGCCTACTGCGACGGCGTGTCGATCGCCCCCACGCTGACCGGCACCGGCACCCAGCGTGACAAGGGCTACCTCTACTTCGAGTTCCAAAGCAGCGGCAACACGCCGGACTGGCCCGAGTTCCCCAACCACCGCAACGCCCCCAAAGGCCAGATGCAATGCCTCCGGATCGGCAATCACATGGGCATTCGCACCGCGATGGCCACCGGCAACGAGGATTTCCAGATCTACGACGTCACCAGCGATCCCGGCCAGGCTAACAACCTCGCGGCCACCCTTCCCGCCCTGCAGTCGGAAATGAAATACCTGGCACTGACCGCCCGCCGCCCCGGCGCCGGCGTGACCCGGCCTTACGACGGCATCGCCCTGCCCCCGCGCGGTCCCGCGGCCGCCGCCAACGGGGTGAAATGGAGCACCTTCACCGATCCCGCCGGCACCTGGACCTGGGTCCCCGAGTTCCGCGATCTCGTCCCGGTCGCGACCGGAGTGTCCACCACCCCCGACCTCGCGGTGCGCCCGTCCGACGAACACTTCGGCATCGCTTTCACCGGCTACCTTCAAGTCCCCACCCCCGGGGCCTACACCTTCCACCTCGCCTCCGACACCGGCGCGCAGCTCTGGCTGCACGACGGCCATGTGATCGACGAAGATTTCAACCACGCCGGCAATGCCAGCTCGGTTCCCGTCCAGCTCGCGGCCGGCCTCCACCCGTTCCGGCTCTACTACAGGCATCGTAGCGGAGCGCGCAACCTCGCGCTCGAATGGACCGGCCCCGGGGTCCCGCGCCAGCCCGTGCCCGCCGCGGCCTTCTTCACCGAAGCACCGGCCAATCCCGCGGCGAACGACGACAACGCCTCCACCCAGCTCGACCAGTCGATCCTCGTAGATGTCCTCGCCAACGACAGCGACGACGGCCAGCCATCCCCTCTTTCCATCCAAAGCGTCACCACCCCGAACAACGGCAGCGCGGTCATCGAGTCCGGAAAAATCCGCTACACCCCACCCACCGGCTTCACCGGCACCGCGACCTTCGGCTACACCATCACCGATGGCGAATCGACCGACTCCGCCACCGTGACCATCAACGTGACGAACAACCCCTACTCGCCTCCTCAAGCCAAGCCCGACCAAGCATACGCCCGGCCCGGAGCCGCCGTTGTGATCCCGGTCCTCTCGAACGACCTCGACGACGGCCTCCCCGCCGCCCTCTCCATCACCTCTGTCACCGCGCCCGCCACCGGCAGCGCGGTCATCCAGGGCGGTGGCATCCTCTTCACCGCCCCAGCGAACTTCACCGGCCACGTCACATTGGGCTACACCATCACCGACGGCGGCGCGACCACCTCCAGCACCATCGTCACCGTGATCGCCTCGCCCGCAACCGAATGGTGGCTGCCCCTCGACGAAGCGGCTGGCAACACCGTCACCGACGCCACCGGCAAATCCACCAGCATCACCACCTCACCCGCCGCCCGCTGGACCACCGGCCGCTTCGGCTCCGCCCTCAACTTCAGCGGCACGTCCGGCGAGCACCTCAACCTCACCGGCTTCACCGGCATCACCGGAACCGCCGCCCGCACCGTCAGCGCCTGGATCAAAACCACCGGCACCGGCCAATACCCGATCATCGCGTGGGGACCTAACAGCAACGGCAACAAGTGGACCTTCCTCGCCCAGAACGGCCGACTCCGCATCGAAGTCACCGGCGGCTTCCGCGAAGGCAGCACCCTCATCAACAACGGCCAATGGCGGCACGTCGCCGCCACCTTCACCAACGACGGCACCCCGGACGTCCTCGACGTCCAGCTCTACATCGACGGCGTGCTGGAAACCAGTTTCACCACCCAGGGCGCGCGCGCCCTCGCCACCACCGCCTCCATCGACGTCCGCGTCGGCTCCGACGTCCAGGACCGGCTCTTCATCGGCAGCCTCGACGACGTCCGCATCTACCCCCGCGCCCTCGGCCCCGCCGAAATCAGCGGCCTCGCCACCGAAACCGCCGCGGCCAACGACTCCTCGCTGTGGCACTACCGTCTCTTTGCCGATGCCTCGCCCGACAGCGCCGACTGGAACCGCGACGACGACAAGGACGGCTTCAGCAGCTTCCTCGAATACGCCCTCGGCGGCTCGCCCCATGTCGCGGACCGGTCGATCGCACCCGTTCTCGAACGCGCTGGCAACTCCTTCGACTTCGTCTTCAACCGCCGCCGCAGCGGCCTCTCTCCGGCCTCCTACGTCGCCGAAAGCAGCACCGCGCTCTCAAGCCCTGCCTGGCTCCCGCTCGGCAGCCCGACGGTTGTGCCCCATCCGCTACTGGCCGGCTACGACCGGGTGCGCGTCCCGGTGCCCTCGGCCGACAACCGCCGCTTCGTCCGCCTGCGGGTCGATTTCTGAATCCGTTGTAATGGATTCCACCCGACCGGCATTTGCCTTTGAATCCCCGACCCAAGGATGGCCTCGATCGATGTCGAATACCTGCAGCTGGTGACCCGCCACCAGCCGGCGATCTACGGCTACATCCGCAGCCTCGCCCCGGGCTCGGACATCGAGGACATCCTCCAGGAAACCAATCTCGTCCTCTGGGAGAAGGCCGCATCCTTCCAGCCCGGCACCAATTTCAAGGCCTTCGCCTTCCGCATCGCCCATTTCAAAACGCTCGAAGCCCTGCGCTCCGAAAAGCGACGTCACTGGCTGGTCTTCGACAGCGACCTGATGGCATCGATCGCCGACCGGCAGGCCGGCGAGGACCACCTTGCCGAAGGCCAGCAGGCGGCCCTTCGCCAGTGCTTGCTCGCCCTCTCCGACGAAGAGCAGGGACTCATCCGGTCGCGCTACTCCCAACGCAAGACCGTCCGCGAGATCGCCCGCGAGACCGGACGAACCGAGGGCGCCCTCCAGCAGCTCTACTTCCGGTTGCGGAACGCCTTGCGGACCTGTATCGAAAGCCGCCTGGCCCGGGAAGGAGGTGGAGCATGAAACGGGAAACACTCGAACGCATCGACGCCTGCCTGGAAGGCACCCTCGACGAAGCCGGCTTCGCCGAACTCCAGCGCGAGTTGCGGGAAAGCCCGGAAGCTCTCGACCACTACTGCCGCCAGGCCGAAGTGCACGGCCGCCTCGAATGGGAACTCGGCGAGCCCGCGCAAGCCCTGATCCGCGAAAAGGCACCCGAAACCCGGATCCGGACACGCTCTTTCTCCCGTCCCCGCTGGTTGGTCCCGCTCGCTTCGGCCGCCGCGCTGACCCTCGCCGTTCTCATCGGCCGCCACCTCCCGGATGGTCCCGATCCCGAGGTCGTCCGCAGCGTGCCCGACCCGGTTCCCGGACCGGTCGAGGCGGACTCTGTCGGCCGCATCACCCGCAGCCTCGGGGCGAAGTGGGTTTCCCAGCCGCTCGACGCCGGCGATCCGGTCGGGCCCGGCAGCCTGGAACTGGCCGGCGGCTCGGTCGAGATCACCTTCGATTGCGGCGCCACCGTGCTGCTGGAAGGACGCTCCTCGCTTGCACTCGGCACCGCCACCCGGGCCCGGCTCGAGAACGGCAAGGCAACGGTCGGAATCCCGCCGGAGGCACGCGGCTTCGTCCTCGAAACGCCGTCCACCCTGCTCAGCGAGCACGACTCCCGCTTCGGAGTCGTGGTCGAAAGCGACGGCAGCGCCGAAGTCCACGTACTCGAGGGACGCGTCGAGCTCAACGGCAAGTGGGGCGACCTCTCCTCCCTGATGCTCGCCAAGAACAAGCCCGTCCGCGTCAACCGCGAAGGCATCCTCCTTGCCGGCGAAAAATACCGGCCCGAGCAGTTCCCGGTGCGACCTCCCGCCGGCCCGGAACTGCTGCCGGAGTGGTTCCTCCACTGGTCCTTCGACTCCGCCGCCACCACCCGCGACACTTTCCGCGAGTCCGGCGTCCGGCAGCCCGGCATGCCCTCCGTTCCCGCCGAAGTCCGGCTCACCGGCGAAAAAGGATCCGTCGGCCTGATTCCCGGCCGCTTCGGAAGCGCGGTCCAGTTCAACGGCGAGGACGCCTTCCTCGCCACCGCCTTCCCCGGCATCGCCGGCAACACCCCGCGCTCGCTCGCCTTCTGGATCCGCCTCCCCGCCAACTGCCCGGAAGTCTTCGCCTACTCCATCCTCTCCTGGGGCACTTCGAAGGCCGGCAGCAAATGGCAGGTCGGTTGGAACACCGCCTATGACAACCCCGGCACCCGGGGTGCGATCCGCACCGAAGTCCAGGGCGGCTACCGGATCGGCTCCACCAACCTGCTCGACGGCCGCTGGCATCACGTCGCCATCGTGTTCCTCGGCGGCCCGGGATCCGGCACCGGAAACATCCGCCACTACGTCGACGGCAGCCTCGAATCCACCACCGCCCTGAAACCCCAGGCGATCGCCACCGAAGTGGCCGGCCCCAAGGCCCTGCCCCTCTCGATCGGCCGCCGCATCGAGTCCGGCGCCTATTACAAGACCTTCAAGGGCGAGCTCGACGAACTATACATCCTGCCCACCGCCCTCACGCCGGAGCAGATCAAGGCGCTCTTCCACGCGAACCGGCCGCCGGCCACGCGCTGATTTCCAGCGCCACCGTTTTTTGCACGTAATACCCGGCCTTCCCGGGTCATTGGACGGATGCCAGCCCCGTGCGCCGGGGCTGTCGAAAAATCCCATCCGATGAAAACCCGTCTCTTCCCATCGATCGCCGCCTTGTTGTTGGCCGCCGGCACTCCGGAAGCCACCCGAGCCGCCCTGATTCACCACTGGACCTTCGACGCCGGCCTGGCCGACAGCGGAACCGGGGCCAACCCCCTTGTCCTGCGCTCCAACGCCTCGTTGAAAAACGACTGCTCCCCGCTGGGCGGCGGCTCGCTCTACATGAACGCCGCCACCGCGCCCGCGACCGACAGCGGCGCGGTCACCACCAACGCCATCAACTGGAACGCCTTCGCCAGCGGCGACACCCGCACCGTCGCCTTCTGGATGAAGGCCACACCGAACCAGGAAGCCAACGCCACCATGTTCGGCGCCGGCACCAACTCCACCGGCACCCGCTTCGACATCAAGGTCCTCGGCAACCTCTTCCGCGTCGAAATCCAGGGCACCGGCCAGACCACGAGCGTGCGCGTCGACACCAACCGCTGGCACCATGTCGCCGTGGTGCTCCCGAACTCCGCCAGCACCATGCAGAACATGCAGTTCTACATCGACGGCGCCAGCGTCCCCAACGGCAGCACCAGCACCGCCGCCGTCGCCACCGCCACCGGCGTCACCCGCATCGGCGACAGCTTCAACGTATCGACCGACCGGGATTTCGACGGCCACCTCGACGACATCCGCGTCTACGACACCGCGCTCTCCGCCACCGACATCCAGAACCTGTTCAATGCCGGACGGCTCGCCCGCTGCTTCAGCACCAACGACAATTCCATCATCATCGGGGAATCCGCCACCCTCTCCTGGGAAGGCGCCCACCGCCGCAGCTCCATCTCCACCGGCACCGCCGACAACTTCGCGCTCGGCTCCAACCAGCTCGGTGCCTCCGCTTTCAACTTCGCCCTGCTCAGCTCCGGCCCCACCTACTACCTCCGCGCCAACGGCGGCACCTATCTCGGCCGGCTCTTCAAAGTCACCGCCTACGACGACGTCGCGAAAACCTTCACCCTTGAGAACGGCGACCTCCTCGCCGCCGACGGCGCCGCCGCGCTCTGGAACGGCAGCTTCGACCTCTACAGCTATGCACTCGACTACGAAACCCTGACGGTGACCAACAACCAGGACGCCACCGTCATCGATGCCGCCGCGCTGTCCACCGCCGGACTCGGCTCCCTGTCCGTCAGCCCCGCGGTCACCACCACCTACACTCTCACCGCCACGGCTTCCGGCGGGACCGTCGTCGATACCCGCCAGGTCACCGTCGCCGTCCAAACCTCGCCCGACATCAACTCCTTCACCGCGACTCCCGCCTTCATCTACGGCACCGGAACCCCGGTCCTGAACTGGTCCACTGGCTCCGCAAAACGGATCCGGATCAGCAACGGCGCGACCACCCTGGCCACCTACACCCTCACCGCCGAGGGTCAGCCCCTGCTCGATGCCGGCAGCTTCGCCGCACCCGCCATCACCGCCACCACGACCTACACCCTCTCCGCCTGGCTCGACGAAGCGGGGACCGGCACCCCCGCCACCCTGCAGGCCACCGTTACCGTCCAGCCCGCGCCCGATTTCACCCTCCACGTCTCGCCGCCCTTCATCAGCGCCGGCACGCCGGTCACCCTGAACTGGAATGCCACCGTGGTGAAAACCAACGCCGCCACCGGCGCCTTCGAAACTTTCGCCACCCTGCCGACGGATCCCCTTGTGGACCTCAACACCGACTTCGGCACCGTCCTCCAGGCCGGCAACACCTATTTCATGGAAGTCACCAACGGCAACATCGCCGGCTCGGTCACCACCGTGACCTCGTGGTCGGGCAACAGCCTCTCGGTCGCCAACAATTTCTCCACCGACGCGACCTGGTCCAGCTATCGCATCTACACCCGCGCCGGCACCAATCTCATCGTCATCAACGACGGCACTTCCGACATCGCGACGATCTCCGATCCGGTGCTCATCGACGCGGGCACCCTCCAGGTCAATCCCGGCCCCGTGGCCACCACCACCTTCACCGGCACCGCCTCGATCACCGGGGCCACTGCCAGCGCCATCGACACCGCCACCGTCACGGTCGGCGGCGCCGGCACCAGCTACCCCGCCGTCGTCACGGCGGCCGGCCCCTTCGCCTACTACCGCTTCGAGGAAAACGCCGGCAGCACCACCTTCTACGACTCGTCCGGCAACGGAAGGCACAGCGTCTCGATCATCGGCACCGTCACCCGCGCCATCCCCGGCCCGCTCGGCACCTGTGCCGACTTCAACAACAACGGCACCGTCACGACCTCGGTCACCCTCAACCCGCAGGACCCCGACGGCGACGACACGGCTGGCGACATCGACCCCGATGGCACCGAAGGCTGGTCGCTGGAAATCCTGATGCGCCCCGAAGTCGCGGCGCGCCTTGCAGGAAATCAGAACATCTTCTCGAACCAGGATGCCGGAGGCATCGGGCGCAGCATGTTGTATCTGGACGTCAACGGCCGTCTCACCTGCTTCGCCGGCAACCTGACCAGCCCGAACGCCCTTGCCACCTCCAACACCAACCGGAAGGCCGGCGACCTCGACTGGTGCCACACGGCGCTCACCTGCACCCACGACAGCCTTGCGGGATCCTACACGCTGCGCTTCTACCTCGACGGCACCCTCGTTTCTGAACAGGTCATCCAGACCACCGCCGCCGTACTCACTGCACCCGAGTCCTCGACCGGCCGCTGGGTCATCGGTTCGCACAAAACCCGCTTGGCCGGCAACTTCTTCGACGGCCAGCTCGACGAAGCCGCCATCTACAACCGCTCGCTGAGCGCGACCGAGATCGCCGCGCACCACGCCGCCTTCCTCTCAAGTTCATCCGGAGCCCTCGCACTCGACGGCACCGTCCGCGTCGTCCGCGGCATCGGCGGCGAACTCCGCTACAAGACCGGCGGCTCCTCCACCGCCGCGACCATCGACCAGGGCATCGGCAGCGTCCCGCTCGGCGCTTCCAGCACCATTCCGATCAACCCGACCGCCAACACGACCTACACCCTCGACGTCGACGGTCAGACGCTGACCTTCTCCGTCGAAGTCATCGACGCCGCCTTCGTCACCGCGACCGGCACGAACAACGGCAGCGGCTTCCCCTTCATCACTGCCGGCGGCCTCGCCACGGGGGTGAGCTACCAGCTCAAGGTCTCGACGGACCTCGCCACCTGGACGAACACCGGCGCCCCGGTCATCGGCGGCCCCTCCGGCACCGCGACCTTCACCGACACCAGCACCTTCGACCCGCTCCTGCGGCCGAAGCGCTTCTACCGGATCGCCTACCTCGAGCCCTGACCCGCCCCTAATCGACGATTTGCCAGAGGGGCGCGGACCTGCCATCGTGCTACCCGCCTTTCTGGTGGAAACGTCCATGGTCCGGAATTCTTCATCGCCCGTCGCACCGTGGGTTCTGTTCGCCGTGGCGTCCTTGGCCATCATCCACGCTCTCGGCAAATCGTTCGGGCTGCCGGGGATGGTCGCCGGGCTCTTCGCCTTGGCCGGCGCGGCCATCTGGCTGCATCGGCAAGCCGATCCACTGAATCCGACATCGGGCCGGTCGTTTGTGGAACGCCTGGCGCGCGAGGCCCGGAAGAACGGGCGAAGGAAGCCCCCGCCGGACGATGCGGACGGATCCGCTCCTGTTACCGCGCCGCTGCGGCCGCGGCCGGTGCTCAGCGGTGGTGCCGCGAAGGCCATCCCCACGGAACTCCCCTAGGAAAGCGCCTCACAGCTTCTGCTCCACCAGCCGGAAGCGCGGGTCGAAGACCCCGCCGCTGAACTTGCGGCAGCAGCCGTAGCAGGCGACCATCCGGTGGATCTTCTTCACCCGGCGGATGGTCGTCAGGCACTGCGGGCAGATGTAGGCGTAGTTGCGCTTCATCCGCTTCCGCTTGAAGGGCAGGCTGTGGAAAGGCTGCTCGTTGGGGATGCCGAGCTCGGCGCAGGCGGCGCGCCATTCCGGGCCGTGGACCTCGATCCGCCGGCGGCCGGCGCGCTCGTAGGCGACAAGGTGCGCCAGTTCGTGGCGCAGGGTCCGCCACATTTCCTCGGGCGGGACCTCCTTCAATTTCGGGTTCAGCTCGATCAGCCGGTCCGGCCACCAGGCGCGGCCGGCGGTCGTCTGCATCCGCGAGTTCCACCCGACCCGCACCCGGCGGGCGAGCTCCGGCAGGCCGAGTTGCTCGGCATTCTCACGGCACCATTCGGTCAGTCCACCGTCGGTCTTGGGAGTGCCGCCGCGGGATGGCGACGGAGCGACCACCCGGGGTTTCCGCCCCCAGGCCAACTCCATCTGCCGGAACATCCATGCCATTCGGACGGCTCCTAGCAACTGCCGTTCCCGCTGGCAATGCAGCATCGGGTTTTCCTGCGAAAATTCGCGATGATGGGAAAGCCGGCCACGTCAGGGCGGCGGCGCGATGCCGTCCGGCAGGCGGAAAGCCTTGATCCGCGAGCCGTCGCCCTTCTCGAGCACGACCTTCGATCTCGGGATCCCGAAGTGCGCCGCCAGCACCTCGCGCAGGGCGGCGTTGGCCTTGCCCTCGACCGGCGGTGCCGTGACTTTCACCCGCAGCACGCGGCCGGCCCGCGGGTCGTCCTCCCAGCCGACCACCTCGCTGGTCCGCGCGTTGGGAACGGCAAGCACCCGGAGTTGCATGGCGCGTTCTCGCCCGCCGCAGCGCCCGCGGCAAGCGGCATCAGGGCTTGGCGATGTCGCGGATGCCGCGCAGCTCGACCTGGCCGGATTTCGGGTTCTCGAACAGGACCTGCAGGATGCGCTTCGAGCCGGGATGCGGCCAAACGCCGGAGCCGATCTTCTGCCACTCGCCGTCCTTGAAAGCCTTGGCGACCATGCCGGAAGACTGGCTGGGGCCCACCGGCGGGTCCTCGATCACCCGGGTCTCGCCGCTCTTGAAATTGAAGACCTCCTTCTCCAGCGAAATGCTGACCGCCAGCGGGCTGAGGTTGAGGATCTTCAGCGAGCCGGACGGGAAGGCCTTCGGGCTGTCGTCGACGGCCAGCACGCGGAACGGCGGATCGCCGGCTTTTCCGGTGCCGGGCAGGAACATGAAGATGCCCCGACGGAAGCCGGCCGGGAGACGGGTTTTGGCAATCAGGTTCGCGCTGTCCTTGATGCCGGCGGGATCGGCCGTCCTGGTGAACACCAGGTTGTCGCCCTTGATCGGCACGCCGCTGAACTCGTGGTTGAGGTAGCTCTTCACGTCAACCTTCACGCCGGGCACGCTGCCGTCGCCGGCGGCATCATGGGCGAAGACATCGGCCGGCGGCGAATCGAGCTGGAAGGCCAGGCCGCGGATGCGGAGCCCCGCCGTTTCGACCTCGGCCGGCGCGGCCGGCGGGGATTGCTGGGCGGAAACGGGCAGGCAAAAGAGGAGCGGGGCGAGCAGGACGAAATGGAGTTTCATGAACGGACGCGGGGAATCATCAGACTTCTTCGGGCGACAGCCAGCGGAAGGAGGTGACCACGAAGCGGCGGCCGAAGCGGCGGTTGGCCTCGCGGGTCAGTTGGGCGGCCTTGATTTCGGGAAGATCGGCCGGGTCGAGGTAATCCGGCGTGCGCTGCACCACCGCCTCGCACCAGGCCTTGGCGTTGACCCCGCCGTCCTTGGTACGAGATTCACCGTAGGCGCGGATGCGGAAGGTGTCGCCGCGGACCGTGATCACCGGGGCCAGCGCCATCAGCAGGTCGCCCTGGGTGAGGATGGCGGGAGAACCCTCGCCGGAGTAGCCCCTGCGGGCGTCCGGATTGACCAGGCCGTTCAGGGCGGACGCGTGGGTGAGGGAAGCGCCGGTGAGCGGCCTCGAATCGTAATCCGGGGAGTGGAACTTGTCGTTGATCCCGGACTCGTCGATCGCCTTCTGGAGCAATCCCGAAAGCACGTGCAGTTCGGACGCGCTGCCAAGGCGGCGGTTGACGAACTCGCCGAGCGTGAGCGAGGGCGCGCCGTCCTCGGCACCGCGGGCGCGGATCTGTTCGACGATGCGGACGGCCAATTTCTCGATCTGCGCGTCGTCGAGCGCGCGGAAACCGGCCCAGCGGATCTTGCCGGCCACGGCCAGCCCGGCCCTGCGACCCTCGTCGTCGGCATCCCCGGCGATCGGCATGCCGGCGCGCGGGAAGCCGGTCTTGCCGGAGGGAGTCATGTCGGATTTCCGCCAGCCGAGGATCGCGGTGTCGCGCAGGGAGGAAAGCATCGCCTTCCAGGCCGCGACCGAATCGGAGTTCACGTTGAAGGGTCCCTGGACCATCAGCGCCCCGGCCAGCCGGCGGCTGAGGGTGGTTTCGTCGAGCCCGTCGAGCGTTCCCGCCTGTTCTTCCGCCGAGCCCTGTCCCGCAAGGTGCGGGATGAAGCGGGGATTGAGCAGCTTGCGCTCGCCCTTGAAGAACTCGGTCAGCAGGGTCTTGCGGTTGGGACCGGACGCCAGCGGGCTGGAGTAAATCGCGACCGTCGAGAAGTAGGTGCTGTCCCACAGCGAGTCGTTGAGCAGGTAGGAGTGGTCGAGCATCAGGCCGCTGCCGCCGGCGGGGGCCGCCCGGTCGACCGCGCCGCTGGGAATCAGCGGATGCGCGCGGGAATTGCCGAAGGCGTGGGTGACCCGGGGCAGGCTGGCGCTGGCGACCAGGTTCGCCGGAATCAGGTCGCCCAGGCTCGAGGCCGGCACCAGCGGCACCCGAAACATCGGCACGTTCGAGACCCCGCGGTTGGCGGTGGTACTAGCTCCATAGTAGCCGCGGTTGGTCACGGGCTCGATCTCGATCCCGGGGAAGGTGGTGAAGTCCTGCACTTCCTCGAAGCGCATGTCGTAGGAGTCGAGGGCGTTCCCCACGCGGGTGCTGACCTGGTCGGTCCCTTCCACCACCGGATGGTTGTGAAGCCAAGGCATCGACTGGTCGAGGGGGTCGACGGTCGTCTTGGCCGCCATCGAAAGGATCGCGAAAGGCGTTTTGCCCTCGGGCTTGGTGTCGCCGGGCTTCTGGAGCAGGCTGCCGACCTCGAAGGTCCGGCTGATGACCGGTGTGGAGGGGTTGGCGCTGATCTCCGCGGTCGGGTCGCCGAAGCGGAACTTGTAGGTGCGCAGGATGTCGCGGGTGGTATCGGCCACGGATCCAGCCAGCAAGTCGACGGTGAAGTCGGGCTGGTTCGCGATGGCGACCGTGCGGCCCGGCTTGGCCTCGACCGTGAAGGTGTCGGTGTTCTTGATGGCCAGCCAGCCGCCGTTCCAGTTGTTGTCGATCTCGAACTGGTAGCGGGTCGCCTGCGGGCGGGACGCGTAGCTCAGGTGGTCGGTCTGCAAGCCGGCGCGCGGATCCCAGCCGGGCACCGTTTCAATGCCCATCGCCTGCTTGGTCCGGCCGTCCTGGTTGCCGAAATCGAGGCCGGCGTTCCAATCGAAGAACGATCGAACGTTGTATCCCCCGGCGGTTTCGAGGCCCCAGGTCCAGTTGGGTTCGACCCATGGCGAGAACACCTTCACCTCGCCCGGTTCGAGGCGGATTTTCCTGCCGGGCGCGGTGCCGTTCATCTCGCGCAGGAACAGGCTGAAATAGCGCCGGGCGTTGGGATTCCTCTCGTTGGCGATCTGGAACTGCGCGAGGCCGTGGAACTTGCCGCTGGCGAACTCGTCGCGCAGCCAGGCGTTGTTCTTCTTGAAGCCGAAGACCACCGGCGGGTCCCAGATGCGGATGCGGAGCTTCTGGAGGTCGAGCGCGACGTCGTAGGGGTTGTAGAGCGTCACCACCGGGTCGTAAACGAGGTGGGGACAGCCGTAGTTCTCGTTCCCCGGAGGCACCGCCCTGGTGTTGAAGAACTCCACGCGGTCGCCGATGTGGTTGTAGTGGGCGACGACCGAGAACATGATCTGCAGCTTGGCGATGACCGGCAGCAGGCGCTCGCTGGTGGGAGCGGCGGTGACCCCGTTGCTCCCGGGGCGGAGGTCGTTCGCGCTCAAGGCCATCACCGGCTGGCCGCTGGCGGTGGAAGTCACGCGGCGGTTGAGCTGGTAGTGGCTGCGGAGGTAGTCCCAGCGCGGGGCGCCGTCGTTGGCCGTGTAGCGCTCGCTCTTGTAAACGGTGGGCAGGCCGTTGGCGTTCGGCGAGACGGTCGAGGATTCGAACAAGGTGGTGAGGTCCGTCTTGAAGCCGCCATCGGTCACATCGGTCAGCAGCCCGACCGAATGCGGGGTGACGTCGGCCTGATGGCTCAGGATCTTGCGGCCCTCCGCCCCGCCGGCGGCGACCACCGAGGTGTCGAGCGAGACGATCCTGGCGGGATCTCCCAGCTTGTCGGGAGAAAGGCTGACCAGCACCGCTTCGGGCCGGGCGCGGGCGGGCGCGGTGCGGCGGGCCAGGGTCTCGCCGTCGTTCGCGGGCTTGCGCTCTTCCAAGTGGATCGGCGCTTTCTGGCTCTCATCCATGACGCCCCAGGCGAAGGCCCCGAGGCGTGTCTCGGAGGCCTGGAGCTTCACCCGGTCCCCGCGCAGCCCCGGACTGTTGGCCCCGCTTCCCTCGGGAATGCCGACGGTCTCCGGATTGACCAGCCAGATGGGATCGGAAAAGGCGCTGCCGGCCGATGCCAGGTTCCGCGCGGCCTGCGGGTCGCTGTTTGATGCCAGCCAGCCGCGGAAGCGGGACTCCTTTTCGCCGTAGTTCGGACCGCTGGTTCCCGGCTCCCAGCGCCAGCTTTCCCAAGCACCCAGCAGGTTCGGCTCGGCCGCACCCTTGGCGACCACCGAGGCACGGGCGGAGATGCTGCGATCGGGACCCATCGCCGTCTGCAGCTCGCCGATCGCCATCATCAGCGCCATGCGGGCATTGGCCTGGGCCTCTGCCCGCGCCTCACCGGCCCCGCTGCCGCGCAGCGAAACCGACGAAAGCGTCAGCAAGCCCACCGCGAGGATGGTCAGCAACACCATCAGGGTCAGCGAGATCACCAGCGCAAAGCCTTGGCGTCCCTGCATGCCGCGGCGGCGAGTGGATGTCTTGGGTTTCATCACGGTCGAAAATGTAGCTACTTTTGAAATACAGCAAACGGGCTTGCTTGAGCAGTTCCTGAACGGAGGGAGGCGGTTGGAGGAATCGCATCGCTCCGACGGCTTGGGCGGCCGTTCGCAGTTTCTCGGGTGCGATGACCATACCATGTGGTTTTTGAAAGAATAGGATCGTCCGGACATCGATTTGTATGATTTCACCCAACTGCCGAGGAAAAGTTGAGTCCGTGAAGGGATTCTACCGATCGGCTGTCCGGGCCAAGCTCCTCTCCCTAGCCCATTCGGGGGATACCGGCTGGATCCGCGTCGTGGGAATCAAGGGAAGGATGCTGCTTTCGGTTCGTGCACGATTTTACCGGACAACTGCTTTTTCAGGCGAAAAGCGACGCCTCTTCCGGCAGCTCCGGTAGCACCGGTCCTCGCGGTGGACAAAAAAGGCCCCCGGAACCGGTGCCGGCGCCGGGGGCTTGATTCTCATCCGGCCACTCAGGGGTGCGTGGCAACCGCCTGCAGGAAGCCCTTGCCCGCGAGTCCTTCGGACGCGTTCAGGCGGAAGGTGTGCAGTTCGTAGTCGGGATTGCCCGACGCCGTGCTGCCCACGTGGCTGACCGCGCTGGTGAAGGTGGTCAGATCCAGCGACCCGCGGATGGTGTAGGTCACCCCGCCGACGGTGGCCACCTGGGTCCCGCCGGCACCGGCTCCGAAGGTGGCACCGCTGCGGACCGCCACGGTCAGCGTCAGCTCCTTCTGCAAATTGCCGTTGGTGTCCGCCAGGGCGCTGCTCAGGGTCCCGGTCGAAGACCCGCTTCCGGGATCGCCGTCGAAGGCGAACTCGGTCAGGTCGTTCACGCCGTCGGAATCGAAGTCGAGCGTGCCGTCGCGGCCCGTGTTGCCGAAGTTGGCGGTTTCCCAGGCGTCGTCCATGCCGTCGTCGTCCGCATCCGGCGAGGAGGCCCCGAAGCTGACCGCGGTGAAGCTTTCCAGGATGGCCGTCTTGTTGACGTTCTGGTCGAGCACGAAGACCCCGGCCTGCAGCGCCGCGTTCCCGTCGAGGAAGGCCGGTTGGGCTCCCGGGTTGCTGGGATTTCCATTGCAGCTCATGGACCACACGCCGCCGATCCGCTCGATGACCACCGTCAGGTCGCGCAGTGCGGCGCCCCCCGATCCCACCGCCCCGAAGGTAGCGGCGGAGTCGGCAGCACCGTTCGTGTTGACGCCCAGCGCGAGATGGTTCGCGCCAATCGCGGCCGCGCGGGTCATCGCGGTGCTTGAAGTGCCGACGTAGGCGCCGACCTGATCGTAGCCGCCGAGTGCCGGCATGTTCACGTAGTGCGCCCGGATCCGGAAGTCCTGGTTACCGGTGAAGCCGAGCGAGGACAGCGGGATGCCGATGGCCTCGAGCTGCGCCATGTTCACCTGACCGTTGATGTCCGAGGAAGACGTGGTCATCGCCAGCGTGCCGGCCGTGGTGTCGAGGTCGAGCCTGGGATCGACGCTGGGGATGGCCGTGCCGGTGTTGCCGAGCCTGACGGTGAACGGGGTCGCTTCACCATCCTTGTCCTGCAAGCCGGTGCCCGCGGCATTGAGGCCGTGGAAGACGCGCTGGTCCGGGGTTCCGTCGCCGTTCACGTCGGCCGGTGTCGAGGTGGCCGCCTGGGGATCGGAGGTGGCCTCATACTCGGCCAGGTTGGTCGCGCCGTCGCCATCGGCATCGCCGGCACCGTTCGCGGTGGCCAGGGTGGTGGCACTGAACCAGGTGGTTTCCCATCGGTCGGGCAATCCGTCGTTGTCGGCATCGCCGTCGGGCACGCCGGGAGACAGCGGAGCGTTCGGCAGGCTCTTCGCGACGAATTCGGCAAGGGTGTTGAAGCCATCGCCATCGCCATCACCGGTTCCGTTGTCGCTCAGATTGCCGACGTAGAAGGTCTCCCACGCGTCGGACATGCCGTCGGAGTCGGAATCCGGGAACGAGGTGTAAAGCGAGGGATTGCTGGACGCCGAAAGCTCGTCGCTGTTGAGGGCGAAGTCGCCGTCGGGATCGCCGCCGGCCGTCTCGTCGAGGTCGCCGAAGAAGTTCATCTCCCAGGCATCCGGCAGGCCGTCGGCATCGGAGTCGTTCGGGCTGGACGAGGCGTCGTCGGGATCGGAACCGGCGAGCAACTCGTCGCGGTTGGAGCTGAAGTCGCCGTCGGTGTCGCTCGCGGGCCCTTCGGCGAGGTTGCCGAAGTAGAACTGCTCGAACGCGTCGGGGAGCTTGTCGGCATCGGAATCGGCCAGGACGGGATCGCCCGGGCCCTGGTCGTGCAAGGCCTCGAGCGCCCACTGCGACAGCGCGCCGTCCCACAGCCGGACCTCGTCGTAGGTCGCGCTCGGGGTGTTGTCGTTGTAGGGCGAGAAGCCGAGTGCGTTGATCGAGTCGTTGAGCAGCGCGAGGCTGTTCGGGATGGTGAAGCTGCCGCGGGCCGCGCCCAGGTCGAGGTTGGTGGTGCCGTTGTACTCGGGAGCGGAGTACCACTTCACCAGCGAGCTTCCCGGGGTGGCGGCCGGTTCCACGGTCATCACGATGTGATATTTCGTGGAAAGCGCGTACTGGTTGGTGTTGTCGACGATGATGCTGTTGGCACCGCCGCCGTCGTTCCACTGGACGCGGTCGGTCAGCGCGCCGGTAGCGACGGACCAGCTCATGTAGAGATTCTCCGCGGTGCTGCTGTGGAAGTCGAAGATACGGGACCAGTTCTGTGTCGCATTGGCCGTGGCCCAGAGCTGGATGGTGCACGGGGTGTTGCGGGACGGCAGCAGGTTGCTGCCGAGCTTGACCCACTGCGAGTTGGCCTTCGCGCCGCCGGTCAGGGTCACGGAGTCCGCGCCCACGGTCGCCACGTTGGCCCCGTTGGTCGGGCCGTTCTCGATGGTGGCGTGGCTGGTACCGATCGAATCGTTCAGGTTCCCGCTGAAGCTCCAGCGGTGGACCGCCTTGCCGAAGGCGGGCGAGAAGGAGGAGTCGTTGGGATCGGACCCATACTGGTATTCCTCGAGATCGGTGAAGAGGTCGCCGTCGCTGTCGACGGTGCCATCCTTGGCGGTGAGCACCGAGAAATACAGGGTCTCCCAGCCGTCCCCGAGTCCGTCGGCGTCGGTGTCGCTCAGGCTCGCGGCGCTGTTGGCGACGGTGCCGTTGGTGAACTCCAGCAGGTTGGAATCGAAGTCGCCGTCGAAGTCGCCGGCGCCGGTCTGCGCGGCGATGCTTCCGAAATTCGCGACCTCCCAGGCGTCGGGCAGGCCGTCGTTGTCGGTGTTGAGCGGGTCGGAAGCCGCGTTGTTGGCCCCGGTGCCGGCGATGAATTCCTCGAGGTTGGTGGCGAAGTCGCCGTCGAGGTTGCCGGAGGCACCGTTCACGCCGGTGGCGTCGTTCGGATCGAGGCCGTTGGCGACTTCATAGACGTCGGTCATCCCGTCGCCGTCGGTGTCGATGGCCGTGGCGATCACCGTGATCGCGCTGCCGGTATCGGAGAAGTTGTAAACGTAGCCGGGCCGCGGGTTCAGCACCGACATCCCGGCGGTGCCGCCGCTGAAGGACGTGTTGTATTCGAGCACCGTGTAGGTGCCGGCGAGCGCCGGATTGGTGGTGCCGCTGTCGTAGAGGTTGAAGCCGAGCGTGCCGAGGGAAAGCCCTCCCGCGCTGGTCACCACGACCTTGTCGCTGGTCGTGCCGTTCGCCTCCAGGTCGATCGTCGCGCCGGTGCCGAGGTTGAGCGAAGGCACGCTGAGGGAGCCGATCGCACCGGCCGGATCCGCCACGGTGATGCCCTTGCCCGCCGCCACCGTCACGGCGTTCGCATAGATCCCGCCGATCGCCAGCTTGCCGCCGTTGACGGAGATCGGTCCGGTGAAGGTGTTGGCCCCGGTGAGGCTGGTCGTGCCCGCACCGGTGAAGGTCAGCCCGCCGCTGGTGTTCGGGACGAGGCTCGCGGCACCGGTGAGGGCCCCGGTGTTGCCGGCGCCGCCGCCGACCAGGGCGAAGGTCGGGGCGCTGGTGTAGTTCACCCCGGGGTTGGTGATGGTGATCCCCGTGAGGTTGCCGCTGGCGTCGATGTTGGCGATGGCCGAGGCCCCGGTGCCGCCGCCGCCGGTGATGGTGACGATCGGCGGGTAAAGGTAGCCGCCGCCGGAGGTGACCAGGCCGCTGGCGCTGACGCCGTTGCCGGTCGGGGCGAGCAGCGGTTCGGCGATGCCGATGTTGCCGCCGTTGTTGTCGATGGTGCCGCCGCCCGCGTGGACGTAGGCCTCGGTGTTGGCGAGGGCCGCCAGGAAGTTCGGGTTGGTTTGCGCGGCCTTGAGGGTGCCGCCGTTGAAGTTCACCTGATAGACCGCGGTGGCGGTCGAGGCGCCCTTGGTCACCGCGAAGGTGCTGAGGCTGCCGCCGCGGAGGTTGAGCGTGCCGGCCAGCGAGGACGCGTTGCCACCGAACTGCATCGTGCCGCTGGTCGCCCCGCCGTTGGTGGCGAGGGACAGCGCGGCGCTACCCATCACGTTGATCGTTCCCGTCCCGTTCTCCCCGAGGAAGATCCCGGTGTTGGCTCCCGCGGCGATGTCGAAGGTGCCGCCGTTCAGGTTGACCACGCCGATCGAGCCGTTGCCGCCGGCACCGATGGTCATGCGGTTGGCCGCCACGGTGATCGAGCCGCCGTTCTGGGTCAGCAGGGAGCGGTCGAAATTGAGGCCGACCACCAGCCAGCTTCCGGAAGTGACATTGCCGGCATCCAGGGTGAAGCCCGCGTGGGCCGGGGTGGCGGTCGCGCTGCCGTTGCCGATCTTGAGCTGCTCGGTCACGTTCAGCGTGCCGCCGGTCATCTTGACGAAGCCGCGGGCGTTGTTGCCCGCGCCCACGGTGAACCCGGGGTTGGTCGTGCGTGCGGCATTGAGCGTGCCGCCGGTGATTTCAAGGATGCCGTTGTTCGCGGCGTTGCCGGTGTTGCCGATGTTGACGGAGCCGAAGTTGACGCCGCCCACGCTGATCGAACCGCCCGTCGGGAGGATGATCCTCCCGTTCTCCACGCCCATGTTGTCGAGTGCCGGGCCGCTGGTGCCGGAAAGGGTCAGCGCCCCGGTGCCGCGCTTCACGAAGCCGAGCCGGGCGGCCGTGGGACCGTTCTGGATGGTGCCGGAGAAATTCTGGTTCAGCGGCGTGTTGACGAAGAACCACTTCGAGTTCGGACCGCCGTTCTCGAGCGTGCCGGCCCCGCTGAGGCCGCCCATGGTGAGGTCGCTCGAGACCTGGACCTTGCCCGCCTGGATGTCCAGGGTGCCGTTGAGCTGGTGATTCGTGCCGGTGGAAAGCCAGACCGTGCCGGAGCCCGTCTTGGTGATGCCCGCCCCGCTGCCGAGCGCGCCCGCGCTGGCGATCGGGTTGGCCACGACCAGCGGGTTCGGGGAAGCGTTGTGCCAGGTCTGCGTGGCGCCGATCGTCGTGGTGACGCCCTGCAATGCCGTGGTGGAACCGATGGTCACGGCTCCTGCCGCGGCATCGACCGAGATCCCGCCGGCACCGATGGTCAGCACCTGGTTGGCCACCCCGCCGCCCTGGAGCAGGGTCGTGCCGGTGTTGTTGAAGACCAGAGAATTGACCGACCGCGCGGCATTCAGGCTGACGACGGCCGCGCCGTCCACCGGGTCGATGTTGAAGGTCACGTCATCGCCCACCCCTGGCACGGCGGCCGGATCGGGATTGTCGGCGGAAGCCACCGTGGACCAGTTCGCGGTGGAGTCCCAGCCGCCGCTGACCCCGTCCCACCAGAGCGGTGCGGCCTGGGTCGACGGAAGCGATGCGGCGAGGATGCAGCCGAGGCCGAGGGCGGTCTCCAACAGGCTGCTGCGGGAGTGAAGATGCGGGGTTTTCATGGGTTCGTGCGATGGGGCAGGGATCGTTTCCCGCGGTGCCGGGGACAGGGTTGCCACCCGGAGGGGCAAACCGGAAATCCACGAAGAATCCCGGCGGGGACCGATGCGTTGGGTTTTCTTGAAGGCGGCCGGCTTGGTCCGTGCCGCGGGTTTTTCGGACAGGAAGGGGTTTCGGTTTCAAGTGGCGGCCGGAGCCCGAGCTCTTCCTGTCCGGAAAAGTCGGGCAAAACCGCCGTCTCTATCCGGAGGCTAATGCATCATGATCCGCTTGCTTGTATGAATCGGCGCAGGATTTGTATTTTTCCGCACCACGGGGGAAAATCCCTCCGATCGATCATCGCAACTCGCTGGTTTTAGGTCATTTCAAATCAGCGCATCACACGTTTGTGGGATGCTTCCGGTCTGCATCTTTTTCCCAAACGCGTTTTAAAGTTTTCGCTTTGTTACTCATCCGCGGCGCTTTCATACAAGAATTTCCACCCTTCCCTCTCCTTCGTTGTCTTTTTAACCTGCGGGCGAGATGGAGGTGCTGGAACGGAACGAATCGAGCAGGCCGGGCCGGCGCGAGTGGGCGGGCTTCTGGTGCATGATCGCCCAGCAGACGCAGAATGCCTTCAACGACAAGGTCGCCCAGTTCCTTCTCGTGCCCTTGGGCGGAGCGCTCGCGTTTTCGGTGGCCGGCGCCCGGGTCGAGGATCTGGCCGCGGTTCTGATCGCGCTGCCTTTCATCCTGTTCGCCCCGATGGCCGGCTGGCTCAGCGACCGCTTTTCCAAGCGCGACGTGATGATCGGCTCGGCGGTCGCCCAGTTGCTGATCCTTGCAGGCCTCTGCCTCGCGATCCGGCGGGAGAACATGCCGATGGCCCTGCTGGGATTCTTCGCGCTGGCGGTCCAGTCCGCCTTCTTCAGCCCCGCCAAGACCGGCATCAACAAGGAGCTCCTCGGCCCGGGTCATCTCGGCTTTGCCAGCGGGATCCAGCAGATGATGACGATGATCGCGATGCTCAGCGGCCAGATCGCCGCCGGGGTGCTCTACGACCGCCAATGGCAATCGCTCGGCGGCGGCCCGGACACCGCCTGGCAGGCGGCTTTCCTCCCGCTGGCCATCCTCACCGCCGCCTCCGTGCCCGCGATCCTGCTCGCTTGGATCGTCCCGCGCACTCCGGCCCATGGAGCGGGAAAACCCGGCCGCGCGATCCTGATCGAGCATTTCGCGCAGATCCGCGGGTTGTGGGCCGACGCCCCGCTGCGCCGCGCCTCGTTCGGCACCGCCTTCTTCTGGGGCTTCGGCGCCTACATCAACCTGTGGGCGGTCAAGGTCGCCGCCGACTTGACCGGCAGCCAGGCGGGCTTCGGCACGAAGTCGTCGCTCTACATGGCGGCCGCCTCGCTCGGGATGATCGGCGGCTTCGCCGCGGCCGCCTTCCTGCTGCGGCGCAGGATCGAGCTGGGATGGGTGCCGGTGGCGGGTGCCGTGATGACCCTCCTCTCGCTGGTGCTGGCTTTCCTTCATCCCTCGAGCGCGGGCTTCCTGGCCGTGCTGGGATCCCTCGCCTTCGCCTCCGCCCTGTTCCTCGCCCCGCTGAACGCCTGGATGCAGGACCGCTATCCGGCGGAAAAGCGTGGGGGACTCCAGGCCGCCGCCAATCTCCAGGAATGCCTGGCCGGAATCGTCGCACTCGGCCTGCTGATCGGCATCGGCGTGGTGGCGAAGGCCGCCGGCTTCACTCCGGCCGAAGCCCTGCGCGTGCAAATCGCCGCCGCCGGGGTCGCCTGCGGCGGAATCACCTGGTTCATCATCCGCCTGCTGCCGTCCGATTTCGTCCGGGTCATCGGCCTGATGCTGCTGCGCCTGCTCTACCGGATCCGCACGCGCGGCGAATCCAATCTCCCCGCGACCGGCGGCGCGCTGCTGCTGCCGAACCACATCACCTGGGGCGACGCGTTTTTCCTCACCGCCGCCTGCCCGCGGCCGATCCGCTTCATCATGGAAGAAGGCTTCATGGGAAAGCGCGCCATCGGGGTCTTCTGCCGGCTTTTCGACACGGTTCCGATCTCTTCCGCCAAGCCCCGCGAGGCCCTGCGCGCCGCCGCCGACTCGCTCAAGGAAGGCCACCTCGTCTGCATCTTCCCGGAAGGCCAGCTCAGCCGCACCGGCACGCTGCGCGAACTCAAGCGCGGCTTCGAACTGATCGCCCGCCAGGCCGGCTGCCCGCTGGTCCCGGTGTGGAACGACGGCGCGTGGGGATCGATCCTCTCCTTCGAAGGCAACCGCTTCTTCCGCAAGTTTCCCCACGGGCTGCGCCACGGCTTGAGCATCGCTTTCGGCACACCCATCCCGCCGAAGGAGGCGGATCTCGAGCGCGTCCGGCTCGGAATGCTCGAAGCGTCATCGCAGGCACTCGACCACCGCACGGGGCGTTTCCAGATGGCACCCGGCCGCCGCGCGATCCGCGCCAACGCGCTCCAGCTCGCCCAGGTCAACGCGCTCCGGCGCAAGCGGCCGATCCATCTGTTAGACGGCGATCCCCTGCCCGGCCGGCTCCACGCGCTCGCTGTCTTCAGCAAGTCGCAGCGCGCGCCCCTGGCCGCTTTCCCCGGCCTCGTCCCGTCCTCCGGCACCTGGCCCGACGGCGACCTCTGGCTCGGCGGGGATGCCCTGCGACGACTCGTCGAGAACTCGCCGCCGCGTGAAAAGCCGGCCGTCTTTTTCGACTTCAGCCCGCGCGCCGCGGAGCCGCTCGAACGCACCGACTGGATCCACTGCCCTTGCCTCGCCATCGACGGCATCGTCGTCGCGGTGTCGATGCCCGATCCCCCGCTGCCCGTCGCCACCAGCCAGCCGCAATGCGGCCGCAAGCCCGGCACCCTCGGCATCCTGCTGCCGGGCTTCGCCGTGGTGAAGAGCGACGACCGAATCCAGCTCCGCGGTCCCGCCGCTCCCGCAGGACTCGCCCTTCCGCAAGGCTACCAGCTCGATGACGAGGGCTTCGTCGTGTCGGGGCGAGATGGCGGATGAAACACCGATTCGCCGATCACCTCACCGCCGTCTTCTCCCGGATCAATTCGCGATAAACCCCCACCTCCCCCGTCTTCACCCGCTTGAGCTCCGGGTCCTTGTCGAGGTCCACGAAGCACAGCCCGAAGTCGGTGTTCGGATCGAAGGCATGACCCCACTCGCGGTTGGAGGTGATCGACCAGTAGTTGTAGGCCTTCACCGGCACGCCCCTGCCGATCGCACGCTCGACCTCCGCGACATGGGCTTTCAGATACTCGCCGCGTGTCATCCCGTCGGCCTGGGGCACGCAGCCGTTCTCCACCACCAGCAGCTCCTGGCCTGGGAACCAGCGGTGAAATCTCTGCAAGGCATGGAACAGCCCTTGCGGCCAGACCGGAGCCCTGAGGAAGCGGCCGTGAGCGGCCTCCTCTAACAAACGGAACCGGTGCAGCCGCCGCGTCGGCAGGCCCCAGTAATAATCGAGCCCGACAAAGTCCTGCGCGCCCACCGCTTCCGCCGGGCAGAGTTCCTCCGGCAAGCGCCCCGAAGTCCCGAGATACCACCAGTTCGCGTTCGCGATCAGGCTGGTGGTGCCCCAGAAGCGCCAGGCCCAGTTGAGCCAGCTCGACTTCGATTCCAGCACCTCCAGCCGCCCGGCCGGTGAAAGCGGCACCAGCTCCAGCGCATCGGCATCGCCCAGCACCTCGCGGGCGATCAAGCGCGCCAGCCGCACTTCCAGCCCTTCGCCCGCGCATTCGGCCGAAGCCCCCGGCGCGTCGCAGCGGATGCCCACCCGCAGCCGCCCGCGGCGGAGGATCCGGCGGATCCCACGGGTGCCGGAAATGCTCTCCGGCAGGCTGTCCTCGCCGGCGAACATCTCATGCAACGACAAGGGCCGCGCGACCTCCTTGACCACCGCCTCCGGGTGTGAGATCCACGGCTCGCGGCCGTAGCCCGCCAGCTCGCGCTCGAAGCCCGCGATCGCCCGGTTGACGTGCTCCATCAACGGCGCGTGGCCGTGCGGCGCGACCGCCACGTAGTGCTCGTCGCTCAGCCCGGTGACCAGAAAACGGAAGCGCTCGCGATCCTTCAGCTCGAAGGGCAGCAGGAAGAACGCGTCGCCATACACCGCCGCCACCTTGCCCGCGGCGAGCGAACTACGAGCTTCATCGTAGTTGGAAAACATCTTCTTGCGCACCGACCCCGGCAAGTCGCGCTTCCAGCCCTGCGGCTGGTTGCCGATCGCCACCACGCCGACGGTCTTGCCCGCCAAAGACGCCAGGTCCCCGCCGGCAAAACCCGCCACCACCAACACCGCCTTGCCGGTGCGCAGGTAGGGATCGCTGAACTCGAAGCGCGTCTGGTCGCCGCCGGTCACCCCGCCGATCACCAGGTCCACCTTGCCCCGCTCGCGGACCAGGGCGTCGCCGGCGGTGAACTTGAAAACCGCCTCTGACAATCCGCGGTGGCAGGCACCCCAGTCCATCAGCATCTGCAGCCAGGTCGGAAAGCCCGTCACCAGCGGGTTGACCCCGACCTTCGCCGCCGGGTCGCGCTTTTGGATCCGCTGCCGGGCCCGGGCATGGGCGCGGAACAGGTTCGGGATGAACTTCCCCACCGCCTCCGCCTCGGCATCGACCGAGGTCCCGCGCGGCAAGCCCGGCGGCATGTAGTAGCGGTGGTGCCACCACGGCTTGATGTAGCCGAAGGTCAGTTGGCTCGGCTCGTTGAAGGTGATCCAGTAGTCTGTTAGATCGCCCAGCGCCTCCGCCACCTTGTCGGCGTAGCGCGCGAAGAAATCCGGAAAGCCCTCACCGATCATCCCGCCGTGATCGCGCTCCAGCCAGACCGGCCAGACGAAATGGTGCAGTGTGACCATTACCTTCATCCCATGCGATTGGATGCAGTCCGCCAACCTCCGGTAATGCGCCAGCGCTTCCGCATCGAACTCGCCCTCCGCCGGCTCCACCCGCGCCCAGGCGATCGAGAAGCGGAACAACTTGCAGCCCATTCCCGCCGCCGCCGCGATGTCCTCCTCGTAGCGGTTCCAGAAATCCGTCCCCCGCCCCCGCGGCGTCAGCCCCTGGCAGCGCTCCCACAGGTCCCAGACATCCTCCCGCGCCGGATCGTGCGCCTCCACCTGGTGGTCGGCATTGGCGGTTCCGAAGAGGAAGTCCGGGGGAAAGGGCACGGCGCAGCTTGGTTCGCGATCCCGGTCACGGCAAAGCCCATTCCCCCGGGACCGCCGGTCCTTCCTGGCCTTCGTAGCTTCAGCGAAGTAGGCAGACCGGCAGTGCGGAACCATTCGAGCCGGTCTGAGGACCGGCGCTTCCGGGGGGCAAGGCCAGCCCTCTCCGGCTCACCTGCTATCCTAGACCCGCTTGGATCAAAAAATCCCGGGGCGTGCTCACTTGCATCCCGTAAACGGTCGTCCCCAGCAGCAATCCGAAGTCGCCTTTGTCGAGCGTCAGCAGCACGTCGCTCTTGGCAGCCAGGGCGGAAATCAGGACCGGCTTGTCCTTGGAGGCGCTCAGCAGCAGCGGCTTTTTGCTCGTGAGGGCGTTGGGCACCCATTCGATCTGCGTTTGCAACTCCGGCCACCTTAGGATGGCCTCAGGCCCCAGCTTGCCGAGGTTCTTGCCGGTTTCGGCGCGGCAGTCGCTGGCGGAGACCAAGCGCCAACCTCTCTCCGCGGCGATCTCCGTGATCAGCCGGGACAAGGATTTCCCCGAACGGCGGGCCGAGAGCATCACGCTGCTATCGAGGAAAACCCTCACGCCTTGCCGGCCTTTCTTGAGAAGTCCTCCGCGCCCTTCTCATCATCGGCGATCTAGCCCCGCAGCGTTTCGTCGGAAATGTCCCGCACCGGCAAGGCTTCGGCCGGTTGCAGGAAAACCCCGCCGTCCCGGAGCTCCACCAGCATCATCGGATGCTCCGCCGCATCCAGCCCCAGCTTGCGGCGCATGTCCGGCGGCAAGGTGATGGTGCCGCGTTTCGAAACCGGGATGGCGATCATGCGGCAATGCTGCATTGCGGCAATACGGCTGTCAAGTTGGCGACCCGAATCTGATTCGCGGAGCGCGTTGGATTCCCTCTAGCTGCCCTCCATCCAGGAGGTCGGAAAGGGAAACTGGTACTAATCCGGCAGGCCGCCCAGGAACTGAACCTCGAGCGTCTCCCCGTCCTGCTCGCAGGCCTTCAGCGGCTTCTCTCCCTCGGGTAAATCCAGCCACAGGTCGTGGCTCACCGGCGTCGCTGGATGGGACGCCGAAGCCCGGTGCCGGAGCCGCATGCGGAAGATCCTCCGGTCGCCGACGTCGTCGATCCAGCATCGCATCGGCAGGATTTCCGGTCTACCGGGCTCTGGCAGGCACAGGAAGGTCGCGGAGTCTTCATGCGGAATCCATGGCACCGAGGAGGTAGTCCGGATGCTGCCATCCACCGAACGCCGGGTAAGCACCAGGCTGCGCGCCGGCTTTCGCTCGGGATGATCATTCTCACCCTGCGGACCGATCTGCACCGTCACCCGCTCGTCTCCGATGGTGCACAGGGTGTAGGTTCCCGGCCCTTGCCACTCCTGTCGTGAGTCGAACCACGACAGCCGCGACGAAGTCTCCTTTGGATCGGACCCGGCAACCGCTGCCAATCCCACTTCATCGATTACGAAGGTGAGCAGTTTCTGTTGGACACTCACCTCGACCCGCACGTCCCACTGCCGGAACTCCGAGATCCGCAACGGCAGATTGGTGATGGCTTCTTGTCCCCCGCCGATCACGGCTACCGTGGTGCTGGTTCGAGCCAGAGTCTTTCCAGCATCATTCTGTCGGGCCAGGGTGATGTCCCAATTGGAGTTTTCGGGAGCGGCGGTTGCGAGAGAGAAACCGAGGCAGAGGCAGGTGAGGAGGGATCGGATCATCGCGGCTTCGACGAAGGGGAGCAAAATGCATTCAAACTGGAATCGGGAGCCTGATGTCACGGCAAAAGGCCTGAACACGGTTTGCACGGTCTCCGCAGGATTTCGATGCCGCCAACCCATCACCCCCTCGGCAACTCCAGCGTCGCCTCGAAGACCCCATCGCGCTCTTCCGCTTGGAACGTGGTCTCGCTCAAAGTCCCCACGATCGCCCGCACCAGCCGCAATCCCATCCCGGTGCCGAGCAGGGAGGTATCGCCACCGGCGATCCGGTTGCGGATCGCCAGACGAACGCGCCGGCCCTCACCGAGCGGCCGGGCTTCAAGGCGGATCTCGCCCTTGCCGTGGCGGATCGCGTTGCCGAGGAGATTGTGCAGGATCTGGCGCAGCAGGGCGGGGTCCGAGCGCACGGTCAGTCCGGGATCCGGCTGCCAGCCGAGGGTCAGGCCGGCCTCGGCGGCGAGGATGGCGTAGCCGTCGTGCAGGTCCTCCAGCAGGGCGGAGAGATCGACCGGTTGGATCTCGTGCTCAAGCGTGCCGCCCTCCGCCTTGGCCATCAGCAGCGAGCGCTCGACGAGTTGGGAGAGCTGGTGGATTTCCTCCTGCAAGTCCTCCGAAACCTCCGGCGGCAGTTCCGGCGCGAGGGCTTCCAGGCGAAGGCGGAGCAGGGTCAAAGGCAGCCGCAACTCATGGGCGACCCGGGCGGAAAAGTCGGCCATCTCGCGGTAGGATTTCCCGACCCGGGCCAGCAGGTCGTTGATGTGGCTGACCAGCGCGGCCAGCTCCGCGTCGCGCTCCGGAACCTGCACGCCGCGGGCGCAGGACAGCGGATCGAGCGCGGCGAGCTCGCGGTTGATCCGGCGGACCGGGCGCAGCGAGCGCGCGGCGATGAAGTAGCCCACCCCGACGCTCACGCCTAACAGCGGCACCGCGATCCACAGCCAGACGGTCATCAGTTCGCCGAGAATGTCATGCACTTCCGCATCGGTGTAACTGCCGTGAATCGCCCACTCGGGATGACGCGGATGACTGAGGTCGCGGCCGTCTTTCCGCAGCTCGCCATCGAGATGCCAATGCGCCGCCGCGAACAGCAGGCCGACGATCAACACGACCGACAGCACCCACCACGCGACCATTTTCAGCCGGAAGTTCATGGTTCGCCCTCCCTCAGGGCGAAGCCGATCCCGCGCAGGGCTTGCAGCAAGGGCACGCAGCCCGGCAGGTCCACCTTCTTGCGCAGATAGCTGATGTAAACGTTGAGCACGTTGGTGCCGGAGTCGAAGTGCTGGTCCCAGACGCGCTCGACTAGAGTCGCCTTGGAAACCGGCCGCGGCGAGGCCTCGGCCAGCACTTCCAGCAGGGCGAATTCGCGGTTGGTCAGCGGGATCTCCCGGCCGGCCCGGCGGGCGACCCGCGCGCGGAGGTCGATCTCCAGGTCGGCCACCCGCAGCACCGGATCGAGGTCCGGCTTGGCCCGTCGCTGCAAGGCGCGCAGGCGGGCGAGCAGTTCCTCGGTGGAATACGGCTTCACGATGTAGTCGTCCGCACCGGCATCGAGCCCGCTCACCCGGTCGCGCACGTCGGACCGGGCGGTCGCCAGCAAGATCAGCACCGCGCGGCCGGCAGCCCGCACCGCGCGGGTTACGCTCACGCCGTCGCGGCCGGGCATCGTGATATCGAGCACGGCGGCATCGTAGGGATGCTCCATCAGCAGCCACTGAGCTTCCTCGCCGTCGCCGGTGGCGTCCACCGCGTGCCCGGCCGCCCGCAGCGCGCCGGCGACGTGGCTGAGGACTTTCTTGTCGTCTTCGGCGACCAGGATGCGCATGGCGGGAGTCTCCCACAAGGATCGCGGCGAGGCGAGCGGGCTGATCACTCGTGAGCATTTCCGTTTGCCGCCGGAGCCGCGGCACCCGGCGCGCTGACGCCGACGCCGTGTTGGTAAACTAGCAAGCCGCCGTAATGCCCGGCCTCGGCCACCGCGTAGGAGGCCGCCAGCCCCGCCACGGCGGCGGCGATGCCGAGTCCCCGCGCGACCTTCGGCGAACGTCCCGCCACCACCGCACCCGCCGCGAGCAGGCCGGCCACGATGGCGAGGTTCCGCGTGCGGTCGCCCCATTCCTCGTGCTCTTCCAGGATGTGCTCGGCGCGGGCGGACAGCTTGCCGGTCGATTCCTCCTCTTCCTCGCCGCTCCACGCGGCCGCCGCGGCACCCGCCGCGCCGGTCAGCAGCAGCCCCGCCGCCAGCCAGGGCAAATGCCAGCGCCGGAGGAAGACCGCCACCACCGCGACGGCGGTGCCGGCGAGGATCAGGACGATCGGGAAATGCACCAACGCGGGGTGCAAGGGATCGGGAATGGAGATCATGGTCGTGCAGTTTCGGATTCGGGCCGCCGCGGCCTCCGGCTGGAGGACGGGTGGCCGTTAGAAATTGATGAACTTCGACGCCTCTTCCTCGCAGACTTCGCAGTCCTCGTAGGCCTCGCCTTCGATCGTCAGGCCGCAGTCCGGACAGACCGCGAACCCGGAGTCGGCCCCGGTGCCGATCAGCCGCAGGGCGGCGGAATACAGCATCGCGTGGTCGCCCTCGACCTGCAGCGCGCGCTCGAAGGTTTTCACCGCCTTGGCCGCGCCTTCCGCGGTCGCGGTGTCGATGAACGCGGGATACATTTTCTGCTGCTCATAGGTCTCGCCCTGGATGGCGGCCTCGAGGTTTTCCTTGGTGCTGCCGACCTTGGTTTCCTCGCGCACCAGTTGCGGCACCGTGCCGCCGAGGGCCTGGATCACCTTCGCGTGCTTCGCGGCGTGGATCTCCTCGGCCTTCGCGGCGGCGCGGAACAAGCGGGCGGCGTATTTCTCGCCATCGCTCTCCGCCTTCACGGCGAATTGCTCGTAGCGCAGCTTCGCATTCGATTCGCCCTGCCACGCCGTGGCGAGATTGGCGAGGGTCTTGGTCGGAGCGGCGGCCGGCGCGGTCGCGGCACTGGCTCCGAGACTCAGAATGACGGACGACATGAGGATCAGGATGGGATTCATAACGACATCAACCTGCCACACCGGGATTAGAGCGCGAGGTTGGGGAAGATTAGAGATTTCCAATGTTCCGGCGGGCGACCCCGGAAGCCGTCCCTCCACCTCCACTCCCGATCCGATCAGGGATTGGAGAACGGGAGATTGATGATTTCCCCATGCCCCACCCCGGGCTTGCCAAGCCCCGGGCCCTTCCCTTCACTCCCGCCCGCTTCAAGGCCATGGCCCTCATCGTGCAAAAATACGGCGGCACCTCCGTCGGCTCCATCGACCGCATGCGCAACGTCGCCGCCCGGGTGAAACGCACCCGCGACGCCGGAAACCAGGTGGTCGCCGTCGTTTCCGCGATGTCCGGCGTGACCGACGGCCTGATCAAGATGGCCAAGGAGTTCTCCGACAGCCCCTCCGAGCGCGAACTGGACGTCCTGCTGGCGACCGGAGAGCAGCAGTCGATCGCCCTGGTCTCGATGGCCCTCCACGAAGCCGGCGTCGATGCCGTCTCAATCACCGGCCGCCAGGCGGGGATTTTCACCAAGGGCTCGCACACCCGCGGCCGGATCGAGGACATCGACCCGTCCTACATGCAGCGCGAGCTCGACGCCGGGAACACGCTGGTGGTCGCCGGCTTCCAGGGCATCACGCCCGAAGGAAAAATCCACACCCTCGGCCGCGGCGGCTCCGACCTCACCGCGATCGCCATTTCCGCCGCGCTCAAGGCCGACGTTTGCCAGATCCTCACCGACGTCGACGGCGTCTACACCTGCGACCCGCGGATCGTGAAAAACGCCCGCAAGCTGCCCGAGATCTCCTACGACGAGATGCTGGAAATGGCCTCGTCCGGATCGAAGGTCATGCAGTCGCGGTCGGTCGAGTTCGCCAAGAAATACGGCGTCGTCTTCGAAGTCCGCTCATCCCTCAATGACAACCCGGGCACGCTGGTGCTCGAAGAACATCCTGCCATGGAAAACGTCGTCATCCGCGGAGTCTCCATCGAGCGCTCCCAAGCCCGCGTCACCATCACCGGCATCCCCGACGTCCCCGGCATGTCCGGCAAGATCCTCGGCGCGCTCGGCGACGCGGAGATCAACCTCGACATGATCGTCTCGAACATCGCCAGTGACGGCCTCGCCCGGCACTCGTTCACGATGCATTCGAACGACCTCGGCAAGGCCCAGGCCGCGCTCAAGCCGGTGCTCGCCGCGCTCAGCCCCGACGCCAAGATCGAGACCGAAGGCGGCATCGCGAAATTGTCCGCCGTCGGCATCGGCATGCGTTCCCACTCCGGCGTCGCCGCCACCATGTTCAAGGCCCTCGGCGACGCGGGCATCAACATCGGCATGATCTCCACTTCCGAGATCAAGATCGCGGTGACCGTCGACGAGACCCGCATCGAAGACGCCGCCCGCGCCGTGCACGATGCCTTCCAGCTCGACAAGGAGCCGGTGAAGTAAGCCGGCCCGCCGGGCGACTCCCGTGGACAACCCCTACCAGCCCCCGTCCGCCGCGGAGCCGCCCGTCTTGCCGCCATCCTTGGCGGATCTTCGGAACCCGCGCACCCTCGCGCTGACCAGCCTGTGGCTCTACGGGATCTCCGTGGTGGCCGAGACGGTGGACCACGTGCAGCGCAGCGTCGCGCCCGCGCTGCCCGACCTTTCCGGTTCCGGATTCCACGACACCTACCACGTTGAGAGCCTCGGCCTGACCCCGCTCGACTGGCTCATGCTGCTCGCCGGCCTCGGCTCGGTGGTTCCCTACCTGATGTGGAAATACCGCGCCGCCGCGAACGCGCGGATCCTCGATCCCTCCGCCGCCCGGGTCTCGCCCGGGATGGCGGTCGGTTCCTACTTCATCCCCTTCGTCCAGCTCGTCATCCCCTGCCAGGCGATGGCCGGGATCGCCCGCGCCAGCAAGGTCGGACTCGCCGGGGTCGCGCTCTGGTGGACCGGTCATGTGGGAGCCGTCCTCGCCGGGGTGGTCATCGGACTGATGCCGGTGCCGCCGGCCGGCTCCGACAGACCTTCGGCATTCGAGCACGGATACATCGTCTGGTCGCTGCTCACCTTCGCGGTCACCTGCCAGCTCCTCATGCGGATCACCCGAAGCCAGGCGGCGAAGTGCGGAGCCTGAGCGCTTCCAACCCCATGATCCGATGGAAAACGAAGAACCCCGCGAACACCCGAAGGATCCGTTGCACGGCGTCACGCTCGAACACATCGTGCGGACGCTGCAGGAGAAATACGGCTGGGAGGAAATGGGCTACCGGATCCGCATCCGCTGCTTCCAGGAAAACCCGAGCCTGAAATCCAGCCTGACCTTTCTCCGCAAGACGCCGTGGGCGCGGGAGAAGGTGGAAGGGTGGTACGTGTGGGAGATGCGCCGCGGCGGTTTTCGCAAGGAGGGATGAAACTCCCTGCCGCTCCGCGACGGACAAAACCTATTTGAGCACCCGCACCCGCTCCAGCTTGCCCGCCGATTTCTCGAAGGTAGCCATGGACTCACCGGAGTTCGTGTAGGAAGCGTGGATGAGACGGTCCACGAATCCCGGCTTGGCCGAGGCAAGCCCGGACATCGCAAGGATCCGGGCCGCCTGGCCGGTGGAGAGGATCTCGCCGGCCAGGAACATCCGGTGAAGCGCGGCCAGGGCGTCTGCCTTCGGCACGCCGTAATGATATTGGGCCGCGAAATAGGCTTCGGCCACCACCAGATCATCGATCACCGCCTGATGACCCGACCGCCGGATATCATCGAGAAAAGCAATCGCACCCCGGGTTTGATCTTCCGGCTGGCCGACGATCAGGCGGAGAACCACCGAAGTATCGAGGCCGACTTTCATCTTCCCTCCTTATGACGGCCGACGGCGATGCTGCGGCGGATGCTATCCATCGAGTGATCCTCACTCCGGATCTGCTCCTTCAGGCAACCGACCCAGGAACGATCCGGAGCCGGCCTGGGAAGGAGCACCCAAACCCGCTCGCCATCGATGATCCGCGGCTCGACATCGACGATGTCGCCAGGGCCGATTCTCAAGGCTTGGCAGGTCTCCAACGGAAACGTCGCCTGACGCTTCGCGGTGATTTTAAGGCTGGGCATGGAGACAGGGTGCCACGACTTGCCTTACCCGTCAAAGATCAAGTAAGGCGCGATCAATACTCCCTCTTCAACAGGTATTCCGCGATCTCGCGGAGGCGCTGGGCTTTCTTGCCGAAGGGCAGCAAGGCATCCATCGCTTCCTTGGTCAGCTTGGCGGCTTCCTTGCGGGATTTCTCCAGGCCGAGGATGGCGGGATAGGTCGCTTTTTCCACCGCGAGGTCCTTGCCGGCCGTCTTGCCGAGGACTTCGGTGGAAGCGGTGACGTCGAGGATGTCGTCGATCACCTGGAACGCCAAACCCAGCGCTCGGCCGAAGACGGTGAGCGCCTCGAGCTGCTTCTCCGTCGCGTTCGCGGTCATCGCGCCGAGGCGGATCGAGGTGGCCAGCAAGGCGGCGGTCTTCGACTCGTGGATCTTCACGAGCTGGGCCTTGGTCAGCTTCTTGCCTTCGCCTTCGAGGTCCATCACCTGGCCGCCGATCAGCTTGGTCGAGCCACCCGTTAGGGCGAGTTCGGCGACGTAGCTCGCGGTCGGGTAGCGCTTGGCCGGCGAGGTCTGGGCGAGGATCAGGAAGGCCTCGGTGAGCAGCGCGTCGCCGGTCAGCACGGCCATGCCTTCGCCATAGACCTTGTGGCAGGTCGGCCGGCCGCGGCGCAGGTCGTCGTCGTCCATGCACGGCAAGTCGTCGTGGACCAAAGAGTAGGTGTGCAGGATCTCCACCGCACAGGCCGGCGGCATCGCGCTTTCAAGGTCCCCGCCGCAAGCCTCCGCCGCCGCGAGGCAGAGGATCGGCCGCAGGCGCTTGCCGCCGGCGAAGAGGCTATAGCGCATCGCCGCGTGGATCGTGGCCGGTTTCTCCTTGGCCTTCGGCAGAAAGGCGTCGAGCGCGGCATCGACTTCAGCGGCGCGGGTGGCGAGGTATTCCTTCAAATCCATGGATGGCAGATGGTGGATGGTAGATCGCGGATGGAAAGGCAGGGATCCAGAATCTGCCATCTACCATCTGCCATCCACCATCTCTCTTCAGAGCAACTCGGCGATCTGCACCGCGTTCAGCGCGGCACCCTTGCGGACCTGATCGCCGACGACCCAGAGATCGAGGGCGTTGTCGAGGACCAGGTTCTTACGGATGCGGCCGACCAGGCAGTCATCCTTGCCGGTGGTGTCGAGCGGGACCGGGAAGAGCTTGTTCGCCGGATCGTCGACGACCTGGACACCCGGCTTGCCGGCGAAGGCGGCGCGGGCGCTTTCGACATCGACCGGCTTTTCGAACTGCGCGGTGATCGAGACCGAGTGCGAGCGATAGACCGGGACGCGGACGCAGGTGCAGGAAACCTTCAGCGCCGGGTGGCCGAGGATCTTGCGGCCCTCGTTCAGCATCTTGAGCTCCTCCTTGGTGTAGCCGTTGTCGGTGAAGGCATCGACCTGCGGGATCACGTTGAAGGCGATCTGGCGCGGATAGACCTTCGGGGTGAAGGGCAGGTTGTTGGCGATCGCCTTGACCTGCTCCTCCAGCTCGACGATCCCCTGCGCGCCCGAGCCGGAGACGGCCTGGTAGGACGAGGCGATGATCGACTTCAGCCCGAACTTCTCGTGCAGCGGCGCGAGCGCCATCAGCGAGATGATGGTCGTGCAGTTCGGATTGGCGATGATCCCCTTCGGGTGGTTTTTCGCGGCCTCCGGGTTGATCTCGGGCACCACCAGCGGCACGCCCTCGTCCATCCGGAAGGCGGAGGAATTGTCGATCACCACCGCGCCGGCGGCCGCCGCGGAGGGGCCGAACTCGAGCGAGATCCCGCCGCCCGCGGAGAAGAGGGCGATGTCGACGCCGGCGAAGCTGTCGTGGGTGAGTTCCTGCACGACGATGTCCTGGCCGCGGAACGGGATCCGTTTGCCGGCCGAGCGGGCGGAGGCCAGCAAGGTCAGCTTGCCGACGGGGAAATTCCGCTGTTCGAGGCAGAGGAGCATTTCCTCTCCCACCGCGCCGGTCGCGCCGACGATTGCTACGTGCTTGGCTTCGCTCATGGTTTGGAGGGCGGGACTTTAGAGCCGCAGCCCGGGCTGGCAATCGAATCGTGTGGCTGCCCGCCGGACGAGCGGCAGCCCTACCCCGCGAAGCCGTGCGCCGGCAGGCCCTTCACGCCCAGCCCGCGGATGACGAACAGCCGCCCGGCGTCGGCTTCCTCGACGCTCTTGTGGATCCCGGTCGTGACATAGAGGTCGGCCAGCTCCGGCCCCCCGAAGGCACAGGCGGTGGTCTCCAGGCAAGGCAGGTCGATTTTCCGCAGCTCCTCCCCGGTCACCGGGCTGAAGCAGGCGACGCAGGCCCCGTGGCAGAAGGCGATCCACAGGTTGCCATCGGCGTCGATGGTCATCCCGTCGGGCGAGGCGTCGTGATGCGCCGTCGAAATCACGCTGCGCAGGTTGGTCAAGTGCCCGGCCTCGTAGTCGAAGGCCAGCACCTCCTTGCGCGGGGTATCGATGTAAAAAACGGTGCCTCCGTCGGCGCTCCAAACGATGCCGTTCGAATTGGTCACCGGGCCGAAGACCTCGTGGATGGCGAGGTCGGGGTCGAGCCGGTAAAGCCGCGCGTCGCCGGTCTTTTTCACCAGGCTGATGGTGCCGGCGAAGAAGCGGCCGTCGGGCGAGCACTTGCCGTCGTTGAAGCGGTTGTCGGGCTTGTCCGGCTCCGGGTCGCCGAGCGGTGTGACCTTCCCGTCCTCGTCGAGAAAGTGAAAGCCGCGGTCGCCCGCGATCACGAAGCCGCCCGCCTCGCGCGGGACCACGGTGCCGACCCGCTCCCCGGCGTCCCAGCTTTCCTCGCGGCCGGTCGCGGGGTTGAAGCGGATCACCCGATGGCCCTCGATGTCCACGTAGAGGAGCGAATCCTTCCACCATAGGGGGCCTTCGCCCCAGCGGGCGCGGTAGTTGCCGACGGTCTCGATGATCACGGCGCGACCTTAGGTCCCGGGTCCGGCGGGAAAAGCAGAAAGGTCGCTCCGGACCGGTCCCGGGCGCCTCGCGCTTTCGTGGAAATCCGGTTTGTCATGGCGGGCCGAAGCGGCTAGTAAGGAGGCCTGCATCGGCACCCGATGAGGTCCGACCAGTGATTTCCCGTCCGGAAACCCATGCTTTCCCGCCAAGCCATTCCGATCCTTGTCGCCGCCTTCCTCTGCTGGCTCGGGCTCAGCCCGGCCGCCTCCGCGCAATGGGAGGTCAAGCAGATCAGCGGCCGCGACTACGTGAACGTGGACGGCATGAAGAAGTTCTACGGCTTTGCCGCCATGCGCCGCAGCGGCAACGAGCTGATCCTCGAGAACAAGAAGGTGATCATGAAGCTCCGCATCGGCAGCCAGGAATGCCTGATGAACGGGGTCAAGTTCGTCTTCAGCTACAAGGTCGAGGAACACGGCGGCCGGGCTTGGGTGTCGCGGATCGACCTTTCCAAGCTGGTGGACCCGGTGCTGCGCCCGAACTACATCGCGAACGCCGGCGACTTCCGCACCGTGATCATCGATCCCGGCCACGGCGGGAAGGATCCGGGCGCCACCAATTCGCTGGGCACCGAGGCCTTCTACAACCTGGACGTCTCCCAGCGGCTCAAGAAAATGCTCACCGAGCGCGGCTTCAAGGTGCTGATGACTCGCGAAAGCAACCGCTACCTGACGCTCCAGGAGCGCGTCGATTTCGCCAACCGCGTGAAGGAGAACGCCATCTTCATCTCCATCCACCACAACTCCGGCGGCAGCGCCGCGCGCGGGCTGGAAACCTTCACCCTTTCCCCCATCGGCGTCGCGCACTACGGCCGCGGGCTGAATTCGAGCGATTTCCAGATGCGGACCGGCAACAGCCACGACTCCGCCAACGTCGCGCTGGCCACCGCCACCCACGGCACCATCCTCCGGACCCTGACGCCGAAAGGAAAGCCCTGCTACACCCTGGACCGCGGCATCAAGCGCGCCCGGTTCAGCGTGCTGACCGGCGTCAAGCACCCGTCGATCCTCGTCGAGTGCGGATTCCTCAGCCACCCCTACGAAGCGCGGTTGGTCCACACCGAATCCTACCGCAACACGGTGGCGAACGGCATCGCGCTGGCGGTGCTCAAATACCGCGGCGCGGTGACGAAGAAACCCGGTGCCAATCCCTGAGTCCGGGAGCGCCGGTCTGCGACCGGCAGCTGGCTTCGAGCCGGTCAAAAGACCGCCGGTCCCGGGGAATCACAGCCCCGGCACCCCGCGCGGACGCCAGGTCAGCAGCTCGGGTTCGCCGGAAGTGATCAGCACGGTGTGCTCGAAATGCGCGGAAGCCTTGCCGTCGGTGGTGATGACCGTCCACCCGTCGTCGAGGATCCGCACCGAGGGCGCACCGGCGTTCACCATCGGCTCGATCGCCAGCACCATGCCGGGCTCGAGGATCGGGCTCTTGCCCTGCGGCCGGTAGTTCGGCACCTGCGGTTCCTCGTGGAGGTCGCGGCCGACGCCGTGGCCGACGAATTCCCGGACCACCGTGAACCCTTTCGGCTTCACGTATTCCTCCACAGCGCCGCAAAGCTCGGCAAGCCGTTCGCCGGCGCGGGCGTGATCGATGGCGGCGAAGAGCGACTCCTCGGTGGCAACCAGCAGGCGGCGGGTCTCGTCGGAAACATCGCCGACCGCCACGGTCACCGCGTTGTCGCCGATCCAGCCGCCCTTGACGATGCCGACATCGATCTTCACCACGTCTCCCGGCTGGATCTTGCGCGGGCCGCCGATGCCGTGGACCACCTCCTCGTTGACCGAAATGCAGATCTGCCCCCGGAAGCCGCGGTAGCCGAGGAAGGCGCTCTTGCAATCCCGCTGGCGCATGAGTTCGAGCGCGAGCTGGTCGATCTCGTAGGTGGTGCAGCCGGGCTTCACCGCCGCGGCGAGATCCATCAGGATGGCGCTCGCGGTTTCCCCCGCCACCCGCATGCGGGCGATTTCGTGCGGGGTCTTGATCTTGATCTTATGCCGGCGGGCCATGGGGTGTGCGGATGAGTTCGAGCAGGCGCGCCTCGGCGCCATCGGAGTCGCTGGCCGCTTCGAAGCGGCGGAGCAGGCCGGCCGCTTCATAGCGGTCGACCACGGGCAGGGTGTGTTCGCGGTACTCGGCGAGGCGAGATCGAAATCCGGCTTCGGTGTCGTCCTCGCGCGCGGCCGCCTCGCCGCCGCAGCGGGGACAACGGCCGTCGTCAAGCTGCTCCCGGCGGCCCGACCACCGGCAATCCGGGCATTCCACCCGGTTGCGGATCCGCCGCAAGAGCTCGCTTTCGGGAACCTCCAGCAGGATGGCCGCGTCGAGCGCGAGCCCGCGGTCGGCCAGCCAGCGGGAAAGGAAGTCCTGCTGGGCCAGGCTGCGGGGAAAGCCGTCGAGCACCCAGCCCCCGGGCTGGCGTTCGAGCCAGTCCGCCATGATCGGGCACATCAGGCGGTCCGGCAGGTACTCGTGACGGGCCAGGATCGGCGCGGCTTCGAGTCCGAGGGGCGATCCTTCCTCCACCGCGGAGCGGAGCAGGGCGCCGGTGCTGAGGTAGGCCAGCCCGAGCTTTTCGGCGAGCCGCCGCCCCTGGGTCCCCTTGCCGGATGCCGGGGGCCCGAGGAGCACGAGTCGCTGGGACATTGCGCGGGACGGAAAGCGGCAGGGCTCACTGCCGGGCGATCCACGCCGCCGCCGCCACCACCACGATCAGGCCGATGATGGCCCAGAGGTAAACGAGCGCGGTGCTGGAAGCCGCGTTGCCGGTCTGGGCGAGGCGGTCGTAGCGACCCTTCAGCTTGCCCTTGCGGAGGAAGCCGTCGTAGTGCCGCTGCAGGAGGTGGGTTTCCACCTGGCGCATGATGTCGAGCACCACGCCGACCAGGATCAGCAGGCTGGTGCCGCCGAAGAACTGGGTGACCATCGAGCCCGGCGGAAGCTGGGCCGCCTTGCCAACCACGGCAGGCAGGATGAAGATGATGGTGAGGAAGATGGCGCCGGCGAAGGTCAGCCGGGTCATCGTGAAGTCGAGGAACTCGGCGGTCGGCTTGCCGGGGCGGACGCCCGGGATGTAGCCGCCGTTGCGCTTCAGGTCCTCCGAGATTTGCGAGGGCTGGAACATCGTCGCCACCCAGAAGTAGGAGAAGAAGAAGATGAACAGGGAGCCGAGGATGTAGTACCAGGTGCCGCCGGTCTGCAACTCGGTCTGGAGCTTGACCGCCCACGGCGCGCCCTGGGCGATCCACGAGATCATCATGGTCGGCAGCGAGAGGATCGCGGTGGCGAAGATGATCGGCATCACGCCGGCGTAGTTGACCTTGAGCGGCAGGTACTGGGTCTGACCGCCGAACTGCTTGCGGCCGACGACGCGCTTGGCGTACTGCACCGCGATCCGGCGCTGGGCCTGGGTGATGGCGATGGTGCCGGCGATCACGAGGACCAGCAGGAGGATCAGGACCACCATCATCATCGAGCGGAACGGCGAAACGTTCTCCGCCGAAAGGAAGTGATCCCAGGTCTGGACGAGGGCGCCCGGCAGGGCGGAGATGATGTTGACCGAAATGATGATCGAGGTGCCGTTGCCGATGCCGCGCTCGGTCATCTGGTCGCCGATCCACATCAGGAGCAGCGTGCCCGCGACCAGGGTGATCACGGTGAGGATCTGCCACGTCACGGTGACATTCGGCACCAGGGTGCCGTATTTCTCGATCCCCTGCATGTAGAACATGGTCTCGGGATTCGCCAGGGTGCGGGTCACGAAGAAGCCCTGCACCAGCGCGATGGCGATGGTGATGTAACGGGTGTACTGCGTGATCTTGGCCCGGCCGCCGTCCTCGCGGGAGAGGCGGGAAAGCTTCGGCACCACCGCGGTCATGAGCTGCACCATGATCGAGGCCGAGATGTACGGCATGATCCCGAGCGCGAAGATGCCCGCCTGCTGGAGGCCGCCGCCGGCGAAGATCGTGAGCATCGCGCTGAACGCGTTGCCGTCGTCGTTCTGGGCGTGCTCCATCCAGCGTTCGATGACGGTCGCATCCACCCCCGGCAGGGTGATGTGCACGCCCAGGCGCACGATGACGATCAGGGCGAGGGTGAAGAGGATGCGATCCCGGAGTTCCGGGACTTTCCAGGTGTTCGCGAAAGCGGAGATCATGAGTGAGCGGGGTGCAAAAAGCGGCGGGTTTTTAAACGCGGAGAGGAAGCGATCAAGCGCTTCCTCACCGGAGACCCGTCATGTCGGACAGGAGCGGGACATCAGGCTTCGGCCGGGACTTCGACGCTGCCGCCGGCCTTCTCGACCTTTTCCTTGGCGGAGGCGCTGATGGTGTCCACCACGAGGGTCAGCTTCTTGGTGAGCTCGCCCTGGCCCAGGACCTTGACCTGCTCGCAGGCGCGGTTGATGAGCCCGGCCTTGCGGAGGCTTTCCTCGTTGACGGTGTCGCCGTCGTTGAAGGCCTTCTCGATCTGGGCGAGGTTCACCACCTCGACCTTGGTCTTGAAGTTGATGTTGTTGAAGCCGCGCTTGGGCAGGCGGCGGTGAAGGGGCATCTGACCGCCTTCGAAGCCGACGCGGGTGCCGCTGCCGGAGCGGGCCTTCTGGCCCTTGTTGCCCTTGCAGGAGGTCTTGCCGTGGCCGGAGCTTTCGCCGCAGCCCAGGCGCTTGACCCGGTGCTTGGCACCCTTGTTCGGGGCGAGTGTGTGAAGTTTCACTTTTTGAAGCGTTGTTGGTTAATCGTTATGGGTTACGGGGTGAGAGGCAAAGGGCGGACCCGGTCGCCTCCAACCAATAACCGGCAACTCAGATCGCCTTCTCCTTCTTCTTCCCCCGGCCGCTCAGGATCTGGTCGCGGGTGCGGAGCTGGGAGAGGGCCTTGAGGGTGGCCTTGACGACGTTGGAGTGGTTGGACGAGCCGAGCGACTTCGCGAGGATGTCGCGGATGCCGACGGCCTCGCACACGGCGCGGACACCGCCACCGGCGATGATTCCGGTACCGGGGGAGGCGGGCTTGAGGAGCACCTTGCCGCCGCCGAACTCTGCGTAGATCTCGTGGGGGATTGTGCCGTCCACGATGTTCATCGGCTTGAGGACCTTCTTGGCGGATTCACCGGCCTTCTTGATGGCGTCGGCCACTTCGTTGGCCTTGCCGAAACCGAGGCCCACCTTGCCCTCGCGGTCGCCGGCGACGACGAGCGCGGAGAAGCTGAAGCGGCGGCCGCCCTTGACGACCTTGGCGCAGCGGTTGATGAAGACGACCTTTTCGGCGAGCTGGGGTCCGTCGGACTCCTGCGGCTGGCGGTCGTCGCGGCGCGGGCCGCGGGGGCCGCGGTTCTGGCCGCCCTGGCCGCCGCCGTAGCCGCCCTGGTTGCGCTGGCCGTAGGATTGGCGCTGCGGCTGGGAATCGGGAGCCGGAGGCGTGGGAGTGGAATCTTGAGTGGTCACCATGACAATAGCGCTGGATTAGAATTGGAGGCCGGCTTCGCGGGCGGCATCCGCCAGCGCCTTGATCTTGCCGTGGTAGAGGTGGCCGCCGCGGTCGAAGACCACGGCGCTGATGTTGGCGGCCTTGGCGCGCTCGGCGACCAGGGCTCCCACCTGTGCGGCACAGGCGATGTTTGAATTGGCGTTATCGATCGTCTTGTCGAGGGTCGAGGCGGCGGCGAGGGTGCGGCCGGCGACGTCGTCGATCACCTGGGCGTAAACGTGCTGGTTCGAGTAGTGCACGGCGAGGCGCGGGCGGGCGGCGGTGCCGGAGACCTTCTTGCGGATGCGCGCATGGATGCGCTCGCGGCCGGTCTTGCGATTGATCTTGCTCATGTTCGGGAGAGATAGGTGGGTTACTTGCCGACGCTCTTGCCTTCCTTGCGGCGGACATGTTCGCCTGCGTAGCGCACGCCCTTGCCCTTGTAGGGTTCCGGCGGGTAGTAGGCGCGGACATCGGCGGCGAACTGGCCGACGAGCTGTTTGTCGATGCCTTCCACCTTGATCTTGGTGTTTTCGTTCACGGTGACGGTCAGGCCGGCCGGGATCGGGTGAAGGATCGGGTGGGACTTGCCGAGGGCGAGGTCGAGGTCCTTGCCCTTGACGGCGGCACGGAGGCCGACGCCCTGGATTTCAAGGTCCTTGACGAAGCCTTGGGAGACCCCGGTGATCATGTTGTTGACCAGGCTGCGGACGGTGCCGTGCAGGGCGCGGTGGGCGCGGCCTTCGGTGGCGCGGCTGACCACGACCGTGGTGTCCTCGCTCTTCAGGGTGATGCCGTCGGGCAGGGTGAGGTCGAGCTTGCCCTTGGGGCCTTCGACGAGAACCTTGCCGGCATCGACCTTCACGCTGACCTTGGCGGGCAGGGAAATCGGTTTGAGACCAACTCGTGACATGGTGGTTTGTTCCTTTCGCGTGTTGGGGTTTACCAGACGTGGCCGATGACTTCGCCGCCGAGCTGGCTGCGCTTGGCCTTGGCGCCGGTCATGACGCCCTTGGAAGTGGAGACGATGGCGATGCCGAGGCCGTTGAGGACGCGGGGCATTTCGTTGCCGCCGCAATAGACGCGGCGGCCGGGCTTGGACACGCGCTTGAGATCGGTCAGCACGGGGCGGCCGTCGACGTAGCGGGCCTTGACCTTGATCTGCGGGTGGCTGGAATCGGTGACGACTTCATAGCCCCAGATGTAGCCCTCTTCCTGGAGCACCTTGGCGATGTCGGCCTTGATGCGGGAGTAAGGGGCGAGGAACTGCTCGTTGCCGGCGCGGCAGCAGTTCTTGAAGCGGGTGAGGAAGTCGGAGATGGGATCGGAGAGAACGGCCATGATGGTGGTTCCTTGAGAGTGTCAGGGGTCTCAGGCGGCGGCGCCTTCGGTGGATTCCTCGGCCTTCTTGAGGTCGCGGAACGGCAATCCCAGCTCGGCGAGCAGGGCGCGGCCTTCGTCGTCGGTCTTGGCCGAGGTGACGAAGATGAGGTCGAAACCGATGGTGCGCTTGATCTGGTCGAGCTCGATTTCAGGGAAGATCGACTGGTCGGCGAAGCCGACGGCGTAGTTGCCGCGGCCGTCGAAGTTCTTCGGCGAGATCCCGCGGAAGTCGCGGATGTTGGGCGCGGTGATGTTGATGAAGCGGTGCAGGAATTCCCACATGCGGGCGCCGCGGAGGGTCACGCGGGCACCGAGCGGTTCCCCTTCGCGCAGCTTGAAGTTGGCGACGGCCTTCTTCGAGAACGTGATGGAAGGCTTTTGGCCGGTGATCTTGCCGATTTCGACGACGGCGTCGTCCACGGCGACCTTGCGGTCGGGGGACTTGCCCATGCAGGAAGTCACCACGATCTTTTCGAGGCGCGGGACTTGGTGGGGATTGGCGTAGCCGAGCTTCTGCTTGAGAGCCGGCACGACCTTCTCCTTGTATTTGGTCAACAGGACGGGTGTGCTCATTTTGGTTTAGCGGGTCAGCGCTTGGTTGGTTGCGCTTAAGCGCGGGCGGGAGCCTTGCGGCTTCAGCCCAGTTTCTTGACGTTGGAAATGTGGACGGGCGCGTCCTGGGCGATGATCCCGCCGTCGGGATTCTTCTCGGACCGCTTGACGGCCTTCATCACGGAGCGGCCGCCTTCGACGACGACCTTGCCTTTGGCACCGTCGACGGAAAGCACGGTGCCGCGCTTGCCCTTGTGGTTGCCGGCGATGATTTCGACCTGGTCGCCTTTCTTGACGTGAGTCTTCATGGGAAATGGTTCGGTTTAGGGGAGTGCCCGTATCCTCAGAGGACCTCGGGCGCAAGCGAGACGATCTTCATGAACTGCTTTTCGCGCAGTTCGCGGGCGACGGGGCCGAAGATGCGGGTGCCCTTCGGGTTGTTGTCCTTGTCGATGATGACGATCGCGTTGCCGTCGAAGCGGAGCACGGAGCCGTCGGAGCGGCGGATCGGGAAGGCGGTGCGGACGACCACCGCCTTGACGACGGAGCCCTTCTTGACCGAGGCGGTCGGGATCGAGTCGCGGATGTGGGCGGTGATGATGTCGCCGACCTGGGCGGTGCGGGAGCGCTTGCCGAGGACACCGATCATCTTGGCGGAGCGGGCGCCGGTGTTGTCGGCGACCGACACGAGGGATTCCATCTGGATCATGGCAGAAAAGGCTTGTGGTGTGGGATAATCGGGCGGACCGGCGGGGCTCTCAGTGGGAGAGCACCTTCTCGAGCGACCAGCGCTTGAGCTTGGAAAGGGGGCGGGTTTCGACGATGCGGACCTTGTCGCCGATCTGGGCTTCGCCGTTCTCGTCGTGGACGTAGTACTTCTTGGAGCGCTTGACGATCTTGTTGAAGCGCGGGTGCGGGACGCGGGCGACGTGCTCGACCACCAGGGTCTTGCTCATCTTGTTGGAAGTGACCACGCCGACGCGGGTCTTGCGGACCTGCTTGGCGGCTTCCGGGTTGGTGGATTCGCTCATGGAAATGGAGTCGCTGGTGGTTGCGGGTGGCGGGGAGCTCAAGCCTTGTTGCGGCGTTCGGTGAGCACGGTGTGGACGCGGGCGGCCTCGCGGCGGACCACGCGGATGCGGGCGGAGTTTTCAAGCTGCCCGGTCGCCTTCTGCAGGCGGAGGGCGAAGGTCTCGTCCTTCAGGTCGCGGAGCTTGGACTCGAGTTCCTTCACGGAGAGCTCGCGGATGTCCTTGGTCTTGGTCGTGGCCATGTCTGGGGATCGTTTAAAGGTGGGTTGCCTCAGGCGTGCGGGTTGCGGACGACGAAGCGGGTGGGAAGGCCGAGTTTGTAGGAGGCGAGGCGCATGGCTTCCTTGGCCTGCGATTCCGGCACGCCGGCGACTTCGAACAGCATGTTGCCGGGGCGGATCACGGCGACCCATGCCTCGACGGCGCCCTTGCCCTTACCCATACGGGTTTCCGGCGGACGGGCGGTGATCGACTTGTGCGGGAAGATCCGGATCCAGACCTTTCCTTTGCGCTTGAGGAAGCGGTTGATCGCGACACGGCAGGCTTCGATCTGGCGGTTGGTCATCCAGCCGCGGTCGAGGGCCTGGAGACCGAAGTCGCCGAAGGCGACGGTGGTTCCGCGTTGTGCGTTGCCGGCCCGGCTGCCGCGGTGCGACTTCCGGAACTTCGTGCGTTTGGGCATCAAGGGCATGGCTCAGTCCTCCTGGGAAATGGTTTCGGTGTTGGGAAAAATGCGTGTTACTGGTTGCCGCGCGGCGGGCGGGGACCGCGGGGGCCGCGGTTGTCGCGATCGCGGCGGTCGCCACCGCGCTCGGGGCGCGGGGAGCTGCCGTCGTCGTCCTTCTTGTTGACCCAGCACTTAATGCCGATCACGCCGTAAACGGTGCGGGCTTCGGCGAAGCCGTAGTCAAGGGGGACGCGGAGGGTCTGGAGCGGCACCTTGCCTTCGCGGTACCACTCGGAGCGGGCGATGTCGGCACCGCCGAGACGGCCGGCGCAGCGGATCCGGATGCCTTCGGCACCGAAGTCCATGGCGGTCTGCACGGCACGCTTCATGGCGCGGCGGAAAGAGATACGGCGCTCGAGCTGGACGGCGACCTGCTCGCAGATGAGCTGGGCATCGAGCTCCGGCTTGCGGATTTCGACGATGTCGATCTTCACCTGGGCACCCTTGCAGATGTCGGAGAGTTCCTTGGTCATCCGCTCGATCTCCGATCCCTTGCGGCCGATGATCAGGCCGGGGCGGGAGGTGTGGAGGGTCACGCGGACGCTGTTCCAAGCGCGCTCGATCACCACGCGGGCGAGGGCGGCGAACTGGAGGCGCTCGCGCATGTAGGCGCGGATCTTGAGGTCCTCGTGGAGCTTTTCGGCGTAATCCTTGCCGGCGGCGAACCACTTGGAGCGCCAGTCCTTGGAGACGGCGAGGCGGAAACCGATGGGGTTGACTTTTTGGCCCATGATGAAGTGCGGTGAGTGATTGGGGTCAGGCTTGCGCGGTGGCGGCCTTGGTGGAGACGTGGACTCGCTTCGGCTTCGCCTCGCTCTCGGGAGCTTCGGCGAGGGTGATCGAGATGTGGCTGGTGCGCTTGCGGATGCCGCCGGCCGAACCCTTGGCGCGGGGCATGAAGCGCTTGAGAACCGGACCGGCGCCGATGACGGCTTCCTTCACCACGAGCGAGTCGGCGCTGAGCGAGAAATTGTTCTCGGCGTCGGCCATGGCGGCCTTGAGGGTCTTGTTGATGTGAAAGGCGGCCTTCTTCGGGGTGAAGGTGAGGATGTCGAGCGCGCTCGACACGGGCAGCCCCTGGATTTCACGGGCGACGTCGCGCGCCTTCTTGGGGGACAAGCGGACGTATTTGGTGGTGCTCTTGACTTCCATGGAATCGGGTCGGTGAGGCGTTTTGGAGAATGGGTGGCCGGAGGCCGCTGTTATTCGGTGATGAGAAGGACGGAGTCGCCGAGGCGGACCGGGCCCTGGCCCGGCTCGAGTTCCTCGACGAAGGCACCGCAGACGTTGCGGCGGACGTCGGCCACGATGGCGAGGCCGAAAGGTTGATCCCCGCGGGTGAGGCGGTAGGTGGTGCCGATCCTGGCACCCTGGGTTTCCCCGATGTTGAGCACCAGCAGGCCGCTTTCCGGATCGATGCTCACCACCTTGGCCTGGCCGGCGGAACCGGTGGCTGCGGGGGCGGGCTTCTGGACGAGTCCGAGGACTTCGTCAAGCTCCCTGATGGCGGTTTCGACACGGAGCCGGGCATCCGGGTCGGCGGCGACCGCCTGGCGGATGTATTCGGTCACTGAAGAAACGAGCCGGCTGGAAGCGCCCTCGAGGTTGCTGACCCGGGTGGCGAGCACCTCGAGGTTCGCATTGGCCTGGACGAGGCGGTCGTCGCCGCCGTCGAGCAGGTCGCGGCCAAGCGCTTCGAGGCGGAGGCGCACGGCGGCGAGCTGGCCGGAAGCCTCCTTCTCGGCGCGGTTGGCCTGGACGATGGCTTTTTCGAGCTGCTCGTTGCGGACGCGGAGGGCTTCGACGGTCGCTTGGAGGGCGGCGACGTCCGTTTCCTGCGCCGCACAGGTCCACGCCCCCGCGGACAGTCCGAGGACTGCGGCGGCGAGGGTGAATGGACGGGAGCGGTGCATGGCAACGGGCGGCGGGAGCGGTTTACTTCTTGCCGATGCCGCCGTGCTGGCGGAACAGGCGGGTCGGGGCGAATTCGCCGAGCTTGTGGCCGACCATGTTCTCGGAGACATGCACCGGGACGAAGGTCTTGCCGTTGTGGACGGCGAAGTTGAGGCCGACGAAGTCGGGGGTGACCATCGAGGCGCGGCTCCAGGTCTTGATCGGCTTCTTGTCGCCGGAGGCGATCGCGGCGTCGATCTTGGCCAGCAGCTTCTGGTCGATGAACGGACCCTTCTTGAGAGAGCGAGGCATAGGTTCGTGAGGTAAGGATTAGCGCTTCTTGGCGTGGCGGCTTTCGACGATGAAGGTGCTGGTGACCTTCTTCGGCTTGCGGGTCTTCTGGCCCTTGGCGTGGCCCCAGGGGCTGGTCAGGTGCTGGCGGCCGCCACCGGACTTCGACTTGCCTTCGCCACCGCCGTTCGGGTGGTCGACGGGGTTCATGCACATGCCGCGGACGGTCGGGCGGACGCCCTGCCAGCGGGTGCGGCCGGCCTTGCCGGACACCTCGTTCATGTGGTCGCGGTTGCCGACGGCACCGATGGTGCAGAAGCAAAGTTCGTTGAAGCGGCGGATTTCGCCGGAGGGCATCTTGACCAGCGCCCAGCCGCCTTCGCGGTTGGAAAGAATGGCCTGCTGGCCGGCGGAGCGGGCGACCTTGCCGCCGTTGCCGGGGAGGAGCTCGATGTTGTGGATGGCCGTGCCGAGCGGGACGCTCTTGAGGGGCATCGCGTTGCCGACCTTCGGGGCGACCTTTTCGCCGGACACCACGGTGGCGCCGGTTTCAAGGCCGGCGGGGGCCAGGATGTAGCTCTTCTGGCCGTCCTTGTACTGGATCAGGGCGATGCGGCAGGTGCGGTTCGGATCGTACTCGATGCCGACCACGGTGGCGGGCACGTCGTGCTTGCCGCGCTTGAAGTCGATCAGGCGGTAGTGGCGCTTGTGTCCGCCGCCGATGTGGCGGCAGGTGATCCGGCCGGTGTTGTTGCGGCCGCCGCTGCGCTTGAGCGGGGTGAGAAGGCTCTTCTCCGGCTTGTGCTTGGTGATCTCGTCGAAGGACGGGAGCACCTTGTAGCGTTCGGACGGGGTATTGGGTGTGAACTCCTTGAGAGACATGGCTCGCGTGAGGGTTGTTCGGGGTTAGCCGGGGTTGAAAATCAGACGAGGTCGAAGGTTTCGCCTTCCTTGAGGCGGACAACGGCCTTCTTCCAGTGGTTGGTGCGGCCCTCGTCGGCACGGCGCTTGCGCCGGGCCTTGCCGAGGTAGTTGGCGGTGCGGACGGCGGAGACCTTCTTGCCGAGGAGGGTCTCGACGGCGCGCTTGATCTCCAGCTTGTTGGCCTTGCGGTCGACCTCGAGGGTGATCTCGTTGTTGGTCTCCTGCAGCATGGCGGCCTTTTCGCTGAGGCGGACGTTCTTGATGACTTGGTAGATGTCTTTCATGGCGCGGGTCAGCGGAAATTAAGCGGTGCGCTTGGCGAGGGTTTCGAGGGCGTCTTCCACCACCAGGACGGAATCGGCGTGGAGGAGTTCCTCGACGTTGAGGCTCTCGGCGGTGACGAGCTGGGCCCAGCCGACGTTGCGGGCGGCGAGGTAGGTCTTGTCGTCGAAGCCCTTGGCGACGATCAGCACCTTCTTCGGGGCGACCTCGGCGGTCACGGCGGCGATGAAGGACTTGGTCTTGCCATCGGCGATGGAGAAGGAAGGCAGCACCTTGATCGACTCCTCGCGGACGAGGTCGCCGAGGACGCGGCGCAAGGCGAGCTTGCGGACGTTCTTGGGCACGTGCTTGGAGTAATCGCGCGGGCGGGGGCCGAAGACCACGCCGCCGCCGACGAAGATCGGGGCGCGCTTGTCGCCGTGGCGGGCGTTACCGGTGCCCTTCTGCTTGTAGATCTTCTTGTTGTTGCCGCGGACTTCGCCACGGGTCTTGGTGCAGGCGGAGCCGGTGCGGCGGTTGGCGCGGTAGGCGGTCACGAGGTCGTGCACGGCCTGGGCGCCCTTGTCGGGCTCGGCGAGCAGGATGTTCGCGCCGGAGGCGTCGTCAGCGGTGAAAGTTTTCGCGGGCATGACTGGGATGCGAGTGAGAGTTTCGGTTCAAACCCCGGCCTCAGGCGGCGGCGGTCTTCTTCTTGGCGGGGCGGATGGTGACGTAACCTCCCTTGGCGCCGGGGACGGCACCGGAGACGAGGATCACGCCGTCCTCGGGGCGCACGGCCACGATCTTGAGGTTCTGGACGGTGCGGGGGACGTCGCCCATGTGTCCGGGCATCTTCTGGTTCTTCCAGACGCGGCCCGGAGTGGAGCGGCAGCCGATGGCACCGGTCCGGCGGTGCATCATGGAGCCGTGGGTCATCTTGAGACCGCCGAAGCCGTGGCGCTTGACGGCGCCCTGGAAGCCGCGGCCCTTGGTGGTGCCGATCACGTCGACCCACTGGCCGGCGGTGAAGGTTTCCATGCCCGGATGGGTTTCAGGAATGCTGGCACCGGTCTCGAAGCGGAACTCCTGGACGAGGTATTTCGGGGTGGACCCGTGCTTCTTGAAGTGACCCAGCGACGGCTTGTCGGCGCGGGATTCCTTCTTGTCGCCGAAGCCGACCTGGACGGCGGAGTAGCCGTCCTTTTCAGGGGTCTTGACCTGCAGCAGGGTGTTGCCGCTGACGTCGATGACGGTGACGGGGATGCTGGACTGGGTGGCCGCGTCGAAGAGACGGGTCATGCCGAGTTTCTTGCCGAGAAGTCCGAGTGACATGGGAAGAAGGGAATGGAGATTGAGGATGGCAGAGGCCGGGAAAGCCGGGCTCAGATGCGGATGGCGATATCGACGCCGGCGGGCAGGTTGAGCTTCTTGAGCTCGTCGACGGTGCGGGCGGTCGGGTCGACGATGTCGAGCACGCGCTTGTGGGTGCGGATCTCGAACTGTTCGGCGGACTTCTTGTTGACGTGCACGGAGCGGTTCACGCTGAACTTCTCGATGCGGGTCGGAAGCGGGATCGGGCCGGCCACCTTGGCGCCGGTGCGCTTTGCGGTCTCGACGATCTCCGCGGCAGAGCGGTCGATGGCGCGGTGATCGAAGGCGCGCAGGCGGATGCGGATCTTTTGGTTTTCCATGGCGGTGGATGTGGTTTGAGAGTGGGTAGGGCCTAGTGGCCGCGGTCGGTGACGATTTCGGAGACGATGTTACCCGGCACCTGTTCGAAGTGGGACGGGGTCATCGAGTAGGAAGCGCGGCCGGACGAGAGGGTCCGGACGGCGGTGGAATAGCCGAACATTTCCTTCAGGGGGACGTTCGCGCGGATGACGGCGAGCTTGCCCTTGCTTTCCATGTTCTGGATCTGGCCGCGGCGGCGGTTCAGATCGCCCATCACGTCGCCCTGGTAGTCGTCCGGGGTGGAGACTTCCACGGCCATGATGGGCTCGAGGAGGATGGCCTTGGCCTTCTTGAAGGCGTCCTTCATCGCGAAGATGGCGGCCATCGTGAAAGCGTTCTCGTTGGAATCGACCTCGTGGAAGGAGCCGCCGAGGACGTCGACGTGGACGTCGATCACCGGGTAGCCGGCGATGATGCCGTTGGTCATGGCCTCGTTGACGCCCTTGAAGACCGCGTTGTGGTAGTCCTTGGGGATTTCGCCGCCGACGATCTTGTTGTCGATGGTGAGGCCCTTGCCCTTTTCGTTCGGGCGGACGGCGAGGCGGACGTGCCCGTATTGGCCGCGGCCGCCCGACTGCTTGACCAGCTTGCCTTCGCCCGGGGCCTCGGCGGTGATGGTCTCGCGGTAGGCGATCTGCGGGGCGCCGGTGTTGGCCTCGACCTTGAATTCGCGGCGCAGGCGGTCGACGATGATCTCGAGGTGGAGCTCGCCCATGCCCGAGATGATGGTCTGGCCGGTTTCCTCGTCGGTCTTGACCTGGAAAGTGGGATCCTCTTCCGACAGGCGGCCCAGCGCGTTGGCGAGCTTTTCCTGGTCGGCCTTGGTTTTCGGTTCGACCGCCATCGAGATGACGGGTTCCGGGAAAGTCGGGGGCTCGAGGACGACGTCGTAGCCTTCCTTGGCGAGCGTGTCACCGGTGGTGACGTTCTTGAGGCCGACCATGGCCGCGATGTCGCCGGCGTAGCAGGCGTTGATGTCCTTGTGCTCGTTGGCCTGGATCTGGATCAGGCGGCCGACGCGCTCGGAGCGGCGGGTGCGGGGGTTGTAGACCGTGTCGCCCTTGCGGATGACGCCGGAGTAAACACGGAAGAAGACGAGTTTGCCGACGAACTTGTCGGCCCAGAGTTTGAAAGCCAGCGAGCAGAACTTCTCGTTGTCGCTGGTGTGGACCTCGATCTTGTGATCCTCGTTGTCGGGATCCATGCCGACCATCGCGGGGAGTTCCAGCGGGCTCGGGAGGTAGTCGACGACGGCGTCGAGGAGGTACTGGACGCCCTTGTTCTTGAAAGCGGAACCGCCGGCGACGGGGACCAGCTTGTTGGCGATGGTGGCTCGGCGGATGGCGGCCTTGAGGTCCTCGCGGGTGATCGGCTCCTCCATCAGGAACTTCTCGCCAAGCTGGTCGTCGACGCTGGCGACGGTGTCGAGCAGTTCGGAGTAGGCGGCTTCGGCGAGGGCCTTCTGGTCGGCGTCGAGTTCGACGATCTCGTAGGTCGAGCCGAAGGTGGCGTCGTCGTTGTAGATGACGGCCTTCTGGTTCACCACGTCGATCTGGCCGCGCAGGGTGTCCTCGGCACCGATCGGGATCAGGATGCGCACGGCGTTGGCGCCGAGCTTTTCCTTCACCTCGTGGAAGACGTTGTCGAAGTTGGCGCCCACACGGTCCATCTTGTTGACGAACACGATGCGCGGGACGTGGTATTTGGTGGCCTGGCGCCAGACGGTTTCGGTCTGGGGCTGGACACCGGCGACGCCGCAGAAGACGACGATCGCGCCGTCGAGCACCCGCAGCGAGCGCTCCACCTCGGCCGTGAAATCCACGTGGCCGGGGGTGTCGATGATGTTGATCCGCTGCTTCTGGCCGGTGAACGACTTGGTGATCCCGGCTTCCTCGCGCTGCCACCACTCGGTGGTGACGGCGGCGGAGGTGATGGTGATGCCGCGTTCGCGCTCCTGCTCCATCCAGTCGGTCGTGGCGGCACCGTCGTGCACTTCCCCGATCTTGTGGATCATCCCCGTGTAGAAGAGGATGCGCTCGGTGAGCGTGGTCTTCCCGGCGTCGATGTGCGCCGCAATCCCGATGTTCCGCGTCCGCTCAAGCGGATACGGGCGATCGGGATTGTTGTGGTTGGAAGACATGGCGGGATGGGGTCGGGCGACCCCGGTCAATGGATTACCAGCGGAAGTGGGCGAAGGCGCGGTTGGCCTGGGCCATCTTGTGGACGTCGTCGCGCTTGCGGACCGAGGAGCCCTGGTTGTTGGCGGCGTCCTTCAGCTCGTTGGCGAGGGCGACGTGCATCGGGGTGCCCTTGCGGCCGCGGGCGTAACCGACGATCCAGCGCAGGGCGAGGGACTCGGAACGGGCGGGATCGACTTCGAGCGGGACCTGGTAGGTGGCACCACCGACGCGGCGGCTCTTGACCTCGACGCGGGGCTTGGCGTTCTCGATGGCGCGGGTGACGACTTCGAGGGGATCGACGGTTTCAACGCCTTCGCTCGCCTTGTCGATGGCGGCGTAGACGATGCGTTCGGCGAGGGAGCGCTTGCCGTCGAGCATCACCTTGGAAATAAGGTGGCCGACGAGGGAGCTGTCGTAGCGAGAATCCCGGCGGTCGGGCTTGTGGAAAGTGCGCTTGCGGCGTGACATGATCGTGAAGGATTAGGGGTGACGGCGCGGGGCTTACTTCTTCTTGCCACCCTTGGCAGGAGCGGCCGGCTGGCCGGGCTTCGGACGCTTGGCGCCGTACTTCGAACGGCTCTGGCGGCGCTTGTCGACGCCGAGGGTGTCGAGCGAACCACGGACGATGTGGTAGCGGACACCGGGAAGGTCTTTCACACGGCCGCCGCGGACGAGCACGATGGAGTGCTCCTGGAGGTTGTGGCCTTCGCCGCCGATGTAGGCGATGACTTCGTAACCGTTGGTCAGGCGGACCTTGGCGACTTTCCGGAGCGCCGAGTTCGGCTTCTTCGGCGTGCGGGTCATCACCTGGAGGCAGACGCCGCGGCGCTGCGGGCAATTGCTCATCGCCGGAGACTTCGATTTCTCGATCGGAGTCTGTCGTCCCTTACGGACGAGCTGATTGATGGTCGGCATAGGATTCCTGCGTGTTTCGGTTTTCGCTGGGATGCGACGCCGGGCAGGAGGCGAGGAAAATCCCTCGCAAGAGCCTGTTATCCGGAGCTGCACCCGATAGTGTTTGGAGAATGAAGCCACCCGATTGGCCTTGGGCCGTCGGTCAGGGGGCGATGTGGGGCGGCGAATCTAGGCATCGCGACCCACGTGGCAAGACCTATTTAGAAAAAATTTCCGGGCTGGATTTTGGTTCGGAACCCTTTATTTTTAAGGCTTTTAGGTCGCCCGGCGGGCTTGCTTCCAGGCCGTGCGAGGCCCCTACAGACGTGAAAAGCCCTCAAACTTTTGCCGTCCGGCAAGGAGGCGCGGACCCGGGAGGCCACCCGGCGGCGGCGGCACCGCTCACGGGAACTTCTGGTAGCAGAGGGCGGATTTGAACCGCCGACCAAAGGCTTATGAGTCCTCTGCTCTACCCCTGAGCTACTCTGCCGTTCCAAGAAGTTCCCTCGCGGGCGGGCGGAGGCTCTAGCTTTGCGGCGGCGGACTGTCCACCGAAAAATCGCCCGCTTGCGCCATCCCCGTTCCGTGGCACCCTCCTGCCCGATGAATCCTCTCCGCGCCCTTGCCGCCGTTGCCGCACCCTTCGGCATCGCCCTTTCCTCCGCCGCCCCCATCGACACGGGGGCAGCGCTGCCCGCCGTGACCGCGAAAGATCAGGACGGCAAGGACGTGAAACTGGCGGAGGCGGCCAGCGGCTGGACCCTCGTTTACTTCTACCCGAAGGCCGACACCCCCGGCTGCACCAAGCAGTCCTGCTCGCTGCGGGACTCCTTCGCCACCCTGACTGAAAAGAAGGTGCGGGTTTTCGGCGTCAGCCTGGACGACGTCGCCGCGCAGAAGGCCTTCCAGGAGAAATACAAGCTCCCCTTCACCCTGCTGGCCGACAAGGACGGCAAGGTCGCCGACGCCTTCGGCGTGCCGCACAGCATGGGCTTCGCGAAACGGCAGGCCTTCCTGTTCAAGGACGGCAAGCTGGTGTGGCGCGATCTTTCCGCATCGACCGACCAGCAGGCGGCGGATGTGCTGAAGGAGATCGGGGAGTGATCCACGGGGGAATCCGGATTCTTCCCGCGCATCCGGCCTCCTTGACCCTGATGACCGTTCAGGCAGATTCCCTGACATGGCCGCAGCGAGATCGATCCTCGACATCCCCGAGGCCCGGGTTTCGCCGATCACGGTCGCGCAGTATCATGCGTTTCCCGAATTCAACGAGAACGGAAAGCGCACGGAACTGATCCGGGGAATCGTCTACGAGAAAACGTCCAAGTCCCCGCTCCACAGCAGCGTCGCCAAATTTCTCTACGATCTTCTCCATGCGTTGGCCCCGCCGGGGTTTTCCGTGCGGCAGGATCAGCCGCTGACTCTCCACGACTCGGAACCGGAGCCCGACATCGCGATCGTTGCGGGATCGGACCGGGATTTCCGGACGCAACATCCGACGACCGCGACCCTCGTCATCGAGATCGCCATCAGCAGCGTTGCGATGGATCGGGAAAAGGCGGCCGTTTACGGCGAGACGGGTGTGGAGGAGTATTGGATCGTCCTGCCGGCAGAGCGCAGGGTCGAAGTCCACCGCCGGCCGCTGGGCGGAAGTTACTTGAAACGGTTCAGCGTTGCCGACGGAGTAGTCCTCAAGTCGTCAGCCATCTCCGAAATCGAGGTCCGGCTCGGCGACCTTTTTGATTGAAGCCACTTTTCATTTCGGCGCTTTCAGAGGGTTCTTGGCGTAAGGGGCATGAGGCACTCCCTGCTCGACGAACTTGGCTTCGAACGCATCCCGTAACGAGGACTTGAAGTGGTGGAAGACCTTCACGGCATCCGCCGCCGACTCCGGCGCCCCCCGGAGATACGAATTCCCGCAGGCAAAGCAGACCGAAAATCGAAGTCGCTGCTCGCCTTTTACCACCAAAATCGCGTGTCGCGGGTCGTGGCAGTCTGCTTCTCCTTCATTCTCCGCCGAAGCGAGCATCGCCCCGCAAACCGACGTAAGAAATCCGCGAATCTCATCGGGCTGCTTCATCACTGCCTTGCCCAGAATCGGGAAGCCTTCAAACGTTGGAGCCTTTCTCGCGAAGGCCATCACCTGCCGATCTGCATCGGTCAGGGCAGCGGCGGCCTTCTCATCTTGAACCTGAAACGCTACGACCAGTTCCAGACGGTCGGGATCCGCTTTCAGCCTCTCCCGCTTCACCGGGTAGAGCGAATAGATGACCACCCGATCCGCTTCGGCGAGCAAAGGAAACAGTTTCTGTTCCAACAACTTCCTCTGCTCCTTCACCGGAAGGTCGAGCGGACTGGCTTGTAACAGACATGGGACCGCGGCAATCAGCAGAGCCAAGCGTCTGGGAATCATCATTCTTTGTTTCATCGTCCCCTTCCGGGTGTCAAGCAGCCCGAATTCCGTCACCATTACCGCCATAGAAGATCGCCTTGCCCCCGGTGCGCTCACTTGATGCGATGGCCGTCCAAAACTATCGAACGCGACCGCACTCCCACCCGCGCCGAATGGAATTCCGAGTCCGAGAAGGTCGCGCGCCCGGCCTGGATGGACCCGATCACCGGGGCTCCCGCTCCGCCCAAAGGCAAGTGATCCCCGAATCTCCCTGAAAATCAGCGTTCGACATTTGCCGATCCATCCCCATGGTCCCGGCCGTTCACTTTTGCCCATGCTTTTCCGCAGTCTCTGCCGCCACGCCGAAATCGGCTCCAACTCCTACCTCATCGACACCGGAAAGGCCCGCGTGGTTCTCGATGCGGGACTTCACCCGAAGCACGACGGCCTGGAAGCCCTGCCCCGCTACGACCTGCTGAAGGACGGATCGATCGATTCCGTGGTGGTCACCCATGCCCACCTCGACCACGTCGGCTCGCTGCCGGTCCTGATGGCCGCCCAGCCGCAGGCCAAGGCCTTCCTTTCCCCCGCGGTGGCGGAGCTGGGCAAGGCGATGCTCCACAACTCGGTCAACGTGATGCAATCGAAGCGGACCGAACTCGGCATCACCGAATACCCGCTCTTCACCCACCGCGACCTCGACGAGCTGGAGAAAAGCTTCGAGCCCCGCCCGCTGGAGCGCCTGTTCGACCTCGACCCGGAAGGCACCCTGCGCGGGACCTTCCACGATGCCGGCCACGTGCTCGGCTCGACGGCGATCACGATGAACCACAACGGGCACCGGCTGATGTACACCGGCGACGTGAATTTCGAGGACTCCACCCTGATCAAGGGCGCGGTCTTCCCCGAGGAAAAGGTCGACACGCTGATCATCGAGACCACCCGCGGCGACAGCGTCCGGGCGCCGGGCTACACCCGGGAGGCGGAAGAGCTGTCCTTCGCCGAAAGCATCGCCGCCACCCTGCAGCGCCGCGGCACCGTGCTGATCCCGGTCTTCGCGATGGGCAAGACGCAGGAGGTGCTGACCATGATCCACCGCTTCAAGAAGCGCGGCCTGATCCCGAAAAAGACCCCGGTCTTCATCGGCGGCCTCAGCACCAAGATGACCGTCATCTACGACCGCTTCGCCAAGGGCAAAACCCGCCGCAGCGACGACAATTTCCACATCCTCGAGGACATGCAGCTCGAGGCCGGCAACAAGAAGCGCAAGGGGCCGCTGCCGCTCCACGCCGGGGCGATCTACTGCCTGTCGAGCGGCATGATGAGCGAGAACACGGTGTCCAACCAGTTCGCGCGGATCGGCTTCCTGGAGAACCCGAAGAACTCGCTGTTCTTCGTCGGCTACGCCGATCCCGACTCACCGGCCGGCCACATCCGCGCGGCATCGGAAGGCGAAAAGATCGTGCTCGACCGCCGCCATCCGGCCGTGGCGCGGCGCTGCGAGATGAAAGTGTTCGACTTCAGCGGCCACGCCACGCGCGAGACGCTGCTCGACTACATCCTCAAGGTGAAGCCCAGCACGACTTTCCTCGTCCACGGCGATCCGCGGGCCACGGAGTGGTTCAAGGAGCAGCTCAAGGCGAAGTTGCCCTCGACCCGTGCCATCGTGCCGGAACCCGGCCACGACTACGTGCTGAGCTGACCCTTGCGGCCTTTTAGCGGCCGAACATCCGGCGGAGTTCGGAGGCCTTCTTGACCTTCGGCCGCTGCCGCGGCACCGGCACTTCCTGCGGCGGCGCGATGTTCAGGGGCGCGGGGCGGAACTTCTTGCGGCCGTGGCCGGAGGAACGCTCCGGGGTGTCGAGGTCGCAGAACCAGGCGAGACAAATGCGGTTTTTCATGGGGGGAGGGTCGGCAGGCTAGGCAAGTCTCCCCGAGAGATCAACTACGCGATCGCGGGTGGGAGAAACTCCCGGCGGAAGAGAGGCCGGACCTGCGGACCGGCGGAGGCACCCTTTGATCGATCCACGCCAGGAAGCCCTTTCATCACCGTTTTTCCTTCATTTCCGACACCCCGCCCCGGTGGTTGACCCCCTGCGGACCCGTTGCTAGCTTCCGCGCCCGCCGATGAGTTCCGAATCCCAATACAAAGACACGCTGCTGCTGCCGCAGACGACGTTCCCGATGCGCGGGGACCTCGTGGAGAACGAGCCGAAGCGTCTCGCGATTTGGGAGGAGTCCGGACTTTACCAGAAAATCATCGGGCGCCGCCGCGCCCAGAAGGCGCCGACCTTCATCCTCCACGACGGCCCGCCCTTCGCGAACGGCGACGTCCACATGGGCACCGCCCTCAACAAGGTGCTCAAGGACCTGGTGGTGAAGTCGAAGACGATGGCCGGCTTCGAGACGCCCTTCATTCCCGGCTGGGACTGCCACGGGCTGCCGATCGAGTTCAAGGTCGTCAAGCAGGCCGCCGGCTTGGAGCCCGCCGAGATCCGCCGCCGCTGCACGGAGTTCGCGACCGGCTGGATCGATGTCCAGCGCGGCTCGTTCCGCCGCCTCGGGGTGTTCGGCGATTGGGAAAATCCCTACCTCACCATGGCTCCCGGCTACGAGGCCGAGATCCTGCGCGTCTTCGCCAAGCTGGTGGAGGACGGCGCGGTCTATCAGTCGAAGAAGCCCGTCCAGTGGTCCTACGGCGCGCACACCGCGCTGGCCGAGGCCGAGGTGGAATACCAGGACAAGGAAAGCACCGCGATCTTCGTCAAGTTCCCGCTGACCCCGGAGTCGTCGTCGAAGATCGGCATCGGCAACGCGTCGATCGCCATCTGGACCACCACCCCGTGGACCCTCCCCGCCAACCTCGGCGTGGCGGTGCATCCGGACTTCACCTACGAGGTCTGCCAGTTCGAAGGCAACGGCCGCCGCGAGATTCTGATCGTGGTCAAGGAACTGGTCGCCGAGCTGGAGGCGAAGTCCGGGATGCGTCGTACTTCGGTGATGAAGACGCTGAAGGGCCGCGATCTGGAGCACCTGGAGGCGCGCCATCCTTTCCTCGACCGCACCTCGAAGTTGATCCTCGCCACCTTCGTCACCACCGACACCGGTACCGGCGCGGTCCACATCGCCCCGGGCCACGGCGCGGACGACTACGTGGCCGGCCAGCAGTACGGGCTCGGCGTGCTTTCGCCGGTCGATGACGATGGCAATTTCACCGCCGAGGTCGGCCTGTCGCATCTCGTCGGCAAGCACGTCTTCAAGTCGAACGAGCCGATCGTCGAGCTGCTCGAGGACAAGGGTGTGCTGCTGGCGAAGGAAGTCTACCGCCACAGCTACCCGCACTGCTGGCGCTCCAAGACGCCGATCATCTTCCGCGCGGTGGAGCAGTTCTTCATCTCGCTGGAAAACCTGCGCGGCCAGGCGCTGACGGCCATCGACCAGGTCGAGTGGCTGCCCTCCTGGGGCCGCAACCGGATCTACGGCACCGTCGAAGCGCGGCCCGACTGGTGCATCTCGCGCCAACGGACCTGGGGCGTCCCGCTGCCGGTGTTCTTCGATGCCGACAACCAGGCCATCCTCTCCGCCGACATCGCCCGCAAGGTCGCCGAACTGGTCGAAAAGGAAGGCACCAACCTGTGGTTCGAACTTTCCGACGAGGAACTCGCGTCGAAGCTCGGTCTGCCCGCCGGCGTGAAGAAGTGCCGCGACACGCTCGACGTGTGGATCGACTCCGGCTGCTCCCACGTCGCCGTGCTGGAGAAGCATCCCGAACTCCACGCACCCGCCGACCTTTACCTCGAGGCCACCGACCAGCACCGCGGCTGGTTCCAGAGCTCGCTGATGATGAGCGTCGCCTGGCGCGGCACCGCTCCCTACAAGGCGGTGCTGACCCACGGCTTCGTGGTCGACAAGGACAAGAAGAAGATCTCCAAGTCCGACGCCGCGAAGGCCGGCAAGCCGACCGACGCCGCCTTCTTCTACAACAAGTACGGTGCCGACATCCTGCGCTTGTGGGTGTCGTCCGTCGACTGGCAGAGCGAGGTCCCCTTCAGCGAGGACCTCTTCAAACAGGTCGCCGAGCCCTACCGCCGCCTGCGCAACACGCTGCGCATCCTGTTGGGCAACCTCGACGGCTTCGATCCGGACATGGACCGCGTCGCGCCGAGCCACCTGCCGCTGCTCGACCAGTGGATCCTCGAACGCCTCCACGCCGTCGTCGCCGAGTGCCGCAAGGCCTACGAGCAGTATGAATTCCGCAAGGTCTTCAACGCGGTGAACCAGTTCTGCGCCACCGACCTGTCCGCGATCTACGTCGATGCGACCAAGGACCGGATGTACTGCGACGCGAAGAACTCCGTCCGCCGCCGCGCCAGCCAGACCGCGATGTACGACGTCTTCACCGCGCTGGCCAAGCTGCTCGCGCCGATCCTCGTTTACACCGCCGACGAAGCCTGGGAGCACGCGCCCTTCACCGAAGGCAGCGTCCACGAGCAGGACTTCCCGGAAGCCGATCCCGCCTTCGCGTCCGGCAAGGCGACGGCCAAGGTCAACCGCCTCTTGGAGATCCGCCGCAGCGTCCAGACGGCCATCGAGGAACGGATCCAGGCCAAGGAATTCACCAAGAACAACGAAGCCGCGGTCACGCTGGTCGTTCCGGAGAAGGAGCCGGTTTACGACCTCCTCCGCGACCGCCAGTTCGCCACCGAGTTCTTCATCATCGCCGACCTCGACGTCTCCGCCGGACCGGCCTTGTCTGCGAAGGCGGCGAAGACGAAACACAAGATGTGCCCGCGCTGCCGCCGCTACGAGCCGCTCGGCAAGGCCGGCGTTTGCAAGCGTTGCGAATCGGTGGTGCAAGCCGTGTCCCGGGCCTGATCGAAGGCAAATCACCAATCCTTCAATCATCAACCGGGATGTCGCCTGAGGCGGAGACGAAGAAAGAATGGAAGCTCGGGTGGATCCTGCTCTTCCTGACGTTGCCGCTCTACGTGGTCGACCAGTGGACGAAGTTCTGGACCATCCGGACCTTCCCCGCGCCGTGGGTGGACAACGGCGAATCGCACATCGCGGTGATCGAGGGCTTCTTCAACCTCCGCCGGGTTCACAACCAGGGCGTCGCCTTCGGCTTCGGCAACGGCAGCGATTGGGCGCCGGTGGTCTTCCTGATCGTGCCGATCATCGCGCTCACGCTGATCACCCTCGGCGTGAAGAAGGACTTCTTCGTCGGCAACTGGGGCAAGGTCGCCGTCGGCCTGCTGCTGTGCGGGATCTTCGGCAACCTGACCGACCGGCTGATCCAGGGTTCGCTGTTGGCGGAACTTCAGGGCGAGCCGTTCTGGACCCGCCTCAAGGCCGGCTACGTGGTCGATTTCCTCGACTTCACCATCCCCATCGTCAACTACCGCTGGCCCTGTTTCAACGTCGCGGACTCCTGCATTTTCGTCGCCGCCTTCGTGCTCTTCTTCACCGGCTTGAAGGCGGATTTGAAGACCGCCGGCAAGTAGCCCGGTCTTGCCAGCCCCGCCGGCTTGGAAATGATGGTCCGCGTGAGGGGGATTTTCGTCGCGCTGCTCCTGCTGGCAGGGTTCGCCATGCCCGGCCGGGCGGAGGAGGAGGCATTCACGCCCCCCCCGGCCCCGGCGGACCGGCTGCACGACGAATCCCGCGTGCTGGCACGCGACGAGGAACGCCGCCGGGCCATCGTCGACGCCCTCGCCGATCTCGAGGCGAAACACGGCTTCCGCCTGTATTTCGTCCTCTACGATTCGCTCTACGGCCGGGATCTGAACGAGCGGGCGCGCGAACTCCAGGAAGCCTGGCTGCGCGACCAGGCGGGCATGGTCATGCTGCTGGAGACCGACAGCCGGGACTTCCGCTTCGGCCTGCCGCCCCCGCCGCAGCGGGAAATCGAACCGGGGACCAAGCTGGAAGTCCCGGAGGCCACCGATCTCTCGCAGTTCGACCTTTCGGGCGTGATCCGCGGGCTGGAAGGATCGCTCAAGACCGCGGGCGACGGCGGGGAATTCGCGCTCCGGCTCGGAACCGGCGTGGCCGGCGGTGTTGCCACTGTGTTCGAGGAACAGGCAGCCCGTCCCGACTCGGTGGACAAAGGGCGCCTGATCCTGCTGGCGATCGGCCTGTTCGCCGTCGCCGGGCTCGTCGCGCTGCTGGTGGTGGCCGGGCTGAAGCGCGCCGAGGCCCGGTCGCTGGAGCGCTACGTCTTCCCGAAGATCTCCGTGGGGATGCGGCTCGGCGCTCCTTACGGCGGGGGCAAGATCAGCTCGCGGAACTTCGGGGCCGGCAAGAAAGGCTGAGCGGCCCGCGGGCTCACAGCGGCTTCTCGAGCTTCTCCAGCTTCGCCTTCTTCCGCGCCTCGCGCTGCGCCCGGATCTTCCGCATGAACGACGAAACCTTCGCGTTGCGCAGCGGCCGGGCTGGCAGGTGATGGGGCATGATGGCGGAAAAGAGGTGGACCAGCGGGAAGGTCACCGCCGCGGCCAGAACCGCCGACGCCAGGATGCCCAGGATGAAGTTGCTCGAGTTGGCGTTCAGGATGAAATCGGGCACCGGAACCGTGAACCAGTGCGACTCCCTCAGCCACAGCAGGAAATCCTTGAACCACCCGGCTTCCGGCAGGTCGAGGCCGGCGAGTCCCGCGATCCGGTTGCCGAACCAGAGTTGGGCGAGGAAGAGCGGGACGTTCGTCACCGGGTTGCTCAGCCAGCAGACCGCCATCGCGACCGGCACGTTCGCCTTGAAACGCATCGCCGCGATTCCCGCGAAGATCATCTGCATCGGCAGGGGAATGAGCGCGAAGAAAACCCCGATCGTCAGGCCGGTGGCCACCGTGTCCCGGCAGGGCATCCACAGGTGGCGCTCGAACAAGGCGTGGGTCAACGCCTGCCACCAGTCGCGATGGCGCAGCCGCGGGTGCCGCAACGCGCGGTACGCGCGCCGGACGAGCCATAGGTAGCGTCGCTTCATGCTGCGGGTGACAGGACGGGCGGAACTTCCTTCGCATGGCCCCCCGAAGCAACCGCAAATCCCTTGCCCCGCGCGATATTGACCCGCATGGTCCGGGCCTCCCATGAACTGGTGGCAAGCGCTCGTCCTCGGCGTGATCGAAGGGATCACCGAATACCTCCCGGTCAGCTCCACCGGGCACCTGATCGTCGCCCAGCGCATGATGGGCATCGGCACCGCCCCGGAAGACAAGGCCGCCGCGGATTGCTTCGCGATCTGCATCCAGGGCGGGGCGATCGCCGCGGTGCTCGGCCTCTACTGGCCCCGCGTCCGCCAGATGATCCTCGGGCTGCTCGGCAAGGACAAGGAAGGCCTCCACCTGGTGCTCGCCATCCTCGCCGCCTTCCTCCCCGCCGCGGTCATCGGCCTGCTGGCGAACGACTGGATCGAGGAAAAGCTCTTCCACTTCAAGTGGATCGCCTGGGCCTGGTTCGTCGGCGGCATCGGCATCCTGGCCGTCGACCGCTGGATGAAAAAGGGTGGCGGCTCCGAAGGCACCGAGCTCGCCCGGATCACGCTCAAGATGGCCCTGTTGATCGGCCTGATGCAGTGCATCGCGATGTGGCCCGGCACCTCGCGCAGCCTGATGACCATCATCGGCGGCGTGCTGGTCGGCCTGCGGCTCAGCGCCGCGGTCGAGTTCTCCTTCCTGCTCGGCCTGGCCACCCTCGGCGCGGCCACCGCGAAGAAAGCCGTCTGGCCGATCGAAGGCCTTGGTGAGAAATACGACACCGCCCTCGGCGGCGCGCTGCTGATGTGGGACCGCTACGGCTTCGTCCCGCTGGCCGTCGGCGTGATCGCCGCGACCGTCTCCGCCGCCATCGCGGTGAAATGGATGGTCGGCTACCTGAACCGCCGCGGCCTGGGCGTCTTCGGCTGGTACCGCATCGCCGCGGCGGCCGCGGCGGCCGTGATGATCGCCACCAATTTCCTCGGTCTGGGTCACGGCTGAGCCTCCGGTTGATTTTCCGGAAACTTTAAGGATCGGATCTTTCTGAAAAGGGGGATCCACCATGAAAATCGCACCCATCGCCCTGCTGGGCCTCGTCCTCCCCCTCCTCCTGACCGCCCCGGTCTCCGCCGTTCTGGTCCTCGACAACCTCACCGGCACCACGCCCTCGGGAACCCTGAACTTCAAAGGCACCGGCGGATTCCTGCCCTATCAGGAAATCGGCATCACCCTGCAGGTCGACAACTCCAGCGACTTCCAGCTGGACTCGATCACCTTCGATTTCGGAGGAGCCATCAACACCTCCAGTCCGGCCGAAGTCAGCCTCTGGACGACGGGCTCCGGCAGCCCCCAGGGCACGCTCATCGCCACGCTGACGGGACCTGGCAATCCCAGCAACATCCTCGCCACCTATTCGCCCGCCTCCACGGTCCTGCTTTCCGCGGGGGCGGAGGTCTTCGTCGTGCTGCGGGTGCCGACCGGTTCCGGATTCTACCGGCTCGACGGCACTGCCGACCCCTTCGTGGTGGAAGATTGGAGTTTCGGCGGCGCCTACCTCCGCTCGCTGACCGGCCCCTGGACCGCGATCGCCAACGTTCCCGGACTCCAGATCCATGCCACTGCCGTCCCCGAGCCCGCGGGAGCTGCCGCCCTCGGCATCGCGGCGCTGCTCTTCGGTGCCCGCCGGAAAAGGCGCTAACCCCGCCCCTCCGGCCCGGCAGCCGTCAAGTGTCGAATTTGACTTGCCGCTGGCCGCCTCCGCCCTTGCACTGGCGGGGTGAGCGGATCGCCGCGAAAAACCTTCCTTCTCGTCCTGTTCGCGCTGGTCGTCGCTTTTCTCGCGTCCGCCTCCGCCCAGCAGCGCACGGCCCGCGTCGCCTTGGCCGATGGCTTCGACTATCCCGTCGGCAAGCCCGACGCGACCGGCTACTACATCGCCCGCGGCCTGCGGCTTCGCGCCCCGGTCCATTTCGGCGAGGACTGGAACGGCCGCGGCGGCGGCGACACCGACCTCGGCGACCCGGTTTACAGCATCGGCGACGGGGTGGTCACCTGGGCCTACGACGTCCGCCAGGGCTGGGGCAACGTGGTCATCGTCCGCCATGCCTACCGCGACCCGTCGAGCGGGCAGGTCCGCTTCATCGACGCCCTCTACGGCCACCTCCGCGACATGGGCGTCCGCGTCGGCCAGATCGTCAAGCGCGGCCAGCAGATCGGCACCATCGGCAGCAACCGCGGCATGTATGCGGCTCACCTCCATTTTGAAATCCGCCACAACCTCTCAATCGGCATGCACCGGGAAAGCGTGGCGCGCGACATGACGAACTGGGCCGATCCCACGGCGTTCATCAAGAAATACCGCCGCCTGAACCGCGACTGGGGCAAGGCGGCGATGCCGCTTGGCACCTACCAGGAATACCAGGGCTTCAAGGGCCTCTGAAGCCATGGCGCGGCGCGGACCGAAAGGCACCTGGCGGGCCGTGCTGCTGCTGGTCGTGGCCGCGGTGCTTTGGCTGGCCGACTCGCAACGGGATCCCGCACGCCCCTCCTCCCGCGGGAGCGGCCCGACCTCCGCCACTTCGCGCTACGAGCAATTCACCGGCTGCCGGCTCGAGGACCACCGGCAGAACGATGGCGACAGCTTCCGCGTGCGCTTTCCCGACGGCCGCGTGGAGCAACTGCGCCTCTACTTCGTCGATGCCCCCGAGAGCGCCTTCCGCAGCTATGCCAACGGCGAGGACAACCACGACCGCATCGCCGATCAGGCCCGGGACTTCGGGACCACGGCCCAGCAGGCGGTCGAAATCGGCAAGCAGGCCAAACAGCGCACGCACGACCTGCTTTCACGGGCTCCCTTCACGGTCCATACCCGCTGGGACGACCCCTTCGGCGACCGCCGCTACCACGCCCTGATCCAACCTGCGGGCGGCCCCTGGCTCCACGAGTCGCTGGTCCGGGAAGGCCTCGTGCGGATCCACACCAAGCCCGCCGACCTCCCGGACGGAACCTCCGCCAACGAGCACCTCCGCGACCTGCGGAAACTGGAAGAAGCCGCCCGGCGCCAGGGAACCGGCGCGTGGGGCATGAGCCGGCGCTAATCTCAAGAAGCCCTGATAATCAATTTCTCCCACTGAATTCGGGGGTGGACCCGGGCGGCCTTTTCCTGCTAATCCCCACGGGTTCCCTACCCCCATGAATCCCCCCGTTTTCTTCGCCTCGGCCCTGTTGGCCCTGGCTCCGGCGATGCCGGCACAATGCCTCGTCTCGATTTCAGGAGACGCTTCCTCCGGCTCCTTCCGCGACCTGACCATCGGCCAACTGGTGGACGCGTCGGAATTGCTGGCGCATCCCGGCTGGCAGCCCGCCCCGGATGCCCGCCCCGCCTTCGCACCGGATTTTCAGGATCCTGATGCCCTGCTGTTCTGCGACTTCGCGCCCCTTGTGCCCCGCGAAGCGCCACGAACTCTTCTCCCGCTGACGGTCGAATCCGGGCCGGCCCTTTCCCTTCCGTCCCCGGAGCCGATGCCCTCCCCGCCCGATCCGGCACCATCCCCGGCCGGCGGGACTGTCTTGACGTGTTCGGCTGCCGATCCCGAACCGGCGATCGTCGCCGGTGCCCTCCCCGGGACCGAAGCCCCGCCCGCCGACCCGATTCCGGAGCCTTCCGCGATTGTCCTGCTGCTGGGTGCCGCCGCCTGGATCTTGCTGCGGCGGAAGCACTGACGGCCCCGTCGGGCGATCCCGTCCCGCGGCATCCGGCCCCCTCACGGGGCGGAAGTTGTTTCGTCCAGACCCCTCTCCGGGTGCCAATCCGCCCCGCCTCCGCCCGGTTCGGAAAGGGCATCCAAGGCCCCCTCCGCAAGCAGACTCGATCCCGGATATCGCTAATCTCCAGCGCTTTATCCATCCTAACGCCCGGCAACCTTCCGCTGCCGGCCATCGGACTTTCTACTAAATGCCTGGCATGAATGGCACGGGATTAAGCTGGATTTCGTTGGAAATCAGCAGACGGAAAGCCGGCCCGGGTACGGTTAGAGAGTGTGACCAAACAACCTTTCCTGACCGGCTTTCCGCTCGCCGTTTTT
>JAIXWR010000010.1 GCA_027491155.1 Verrucomicrobiaceae bacterium | reverse complement strand
TCGGAAAGGCAGGAAGAGCGTGGTGCTCCCGCCTCATCCTTGGCGAAAGCGAAGAATGCCCTTCGTAGCCGCCCGCATCTCCAAGTCGTCCCCCTTTCTCCTTGGCGAAGAAGGGCGGGTCCGAAGAATGAGAGGTCTTGCGATGTTCTACGCCTATATCCTCCGCTCCGAACTCCATCCCGGCCGCGTCTACCACGGCCACACTTCCGATCTCCGCCGCCGTCTCCTGGATCACAACTCCGGCGACAACGTTTCCACCCGGCACGGCCGCCCTTGGGTGATCGCCTGGTATGGCGCGTTCGAAACCGAGGCTGCCGCGATGGCCTTCGAGCGCTACCTCAAGACGGCCTCGGGCAAGGCGTTTGCGAGGAAGCGGCTCCTGGTGGCTCGGTCGTGACCATTCTTCGCTTTCGCGTTCGCGAAAGCTACGAATGGCAGGCCAGCGGAAAGGCAGGAAGAGTTGCGTGCTGCCGCGTGAATCCCGCAGTCCGATCAGAGCCCGGCTTCCTTTGCCAGTCCGTGGCAGCGCCAGAGGGCGCGGGGGTGGTGGAAGAAGGATTTCCAAAGGGAGCCCTTGAGGGTGTTGGCCGGGACCCCGTCGCGGCGCAGGTAGCCGAACCATTCGCCGTGTTCCGGGTCGCCGAAATGGCGGAAGCTCCAGTCGCGGAGTTGTTCGTGCCAGGCGAGATACTTCGGGTCGCCGCTCATCGCGTGGGCCATCAGGGTCGCGATCAGCGCCTCGTCGTGCGGCCACCAGAATTTCATGTCGTGCCAGTATTCCTGGACCGGCTTGTTGAAAACGTCGCGGAAGTAGAAGAGCCCGCCGTGCTCGGGATCCCAGCCGCGCTCCCACATCCAGTCGAGCATGTCGCAGCCGAGTTGTTGGAGGCGTGCGTCCTGGCGGTGGGCGGCTTCCTCGAGGATGAACCAAGCGGCCTCGATGGCGTGGCCGGGATTGAGCTGGCGGCCGTCGAAATGGTCGGAGATCGAGCCGTCGGGTGCGACCGCTTCCATCACGACCTTCAGTTCCGGCTTCACGAAGAGCCGCTCGATGTCATCGAGGCAGCGGTCGATCCACCTCGTGAGCAGGCGGTCCTCGCCGAGGTGCTTGCGCAGTTCCTGGGCGGTGACCAGGGTGATCATGCGGGTGCCGATGCCCTCCATCGGCCGCGCGCCGGTGAACTTCGGCGGGATGCGGCCGGGGGTGAAGTTCCAGTCGGTGAAGCGCTCGAACCAATGGCGCGCCTTGTCGGCGGAGTCGCCGTCGCCCGCAGCCGCCGCGTGCGCCGCGAAGGCGATGGCGGCAAAGCTTTCGCTGTAGGCGTAGCGGCGTTTGCGAATCGGCGTGCCGTCCCGGGCGACGTGGAAGAACATGCGGCCGTCGGTGGGGTCGGTGCATTTCTCTTCCAGGAATCGCAGGCCGCTTTCCGACCAGGCCAGCCACTCCGGGCGCTGCTCGTGCTCGAGGTAAAGCGTGAGCAGCATCCAGCTCATCCGGCCCTGGGCCCACACCGACTTGTCGCTGTCGACGAGCGTTCCGTCGCGGTCGAAGCAGTGGAGGAAACCGCCGTGTTCTACATCGACCGCTTGCGGGAACCAGAAGGGCAGGCAGTCGTTGAAAAGCTGGTCGTGGTAGATGGTGGCGAGGTCCATCGGGAGGGTGTCAGATGGCGGATCAAGCGGGAGACTTCGCTCCCCATGCTTCGAAACCGAGGGCGGCGAGCTTGGCGAGGAGAGCGTCGACTTGTGCATCGCTTGGATTTCCCAAGGGCAGGCGGGCCGGGCCGACGGGGACTCCGAGGCGGGTCATCAGCGCTTTGGCGGTGCCGAGGAAGCCGGTGGCGGCGATGGCGTCGATCATGGCGATCGAGACCGATTGCAAGCGGCGCGCCTCGGCGAGGTCGCCGCGACCGAAGGCGGCGATGAGGTCGCGGTAAAGCTGCGGGGACCAGTTGTAGGTGGACCCGACGCCGCCGCGTGCGCCGGTGGCGAGGGCGGCGACCAGCATTTCATCGACGCCCCAGGGAAGGTCGAGGCGATCGCCGGCGACGTCGAGGCTGCGGCGGTAGGAGACGAGGTCGGGATTGGTGAACTTGATACCGGCAAGCGTCGGGATGCGCGACGGGGCTTCGAGGAGGAATTTCTCCATCGGGAAGGCGACGCCGGTGAGGACCGGGATGTCGTAGTAGTAGAACGGCGTCGACGGCGCGGCGGCGGCGATGGCGGCGCAGGTGTCGATCAGGACGGCGAGGCTGGCGGGCTTGAAATAGGAGGGTGCGAGCGCGCTGATGGCGGTGAAACCGAGGTCCTGGGCGCGGCGGGCAAGGGCCTTCGAGTCTTCCAGGCAGTTGCTCCCGACGTGGCCGACGACCGAGAGCCCGTGCGCCGGCGCGGCGGCGGCCCAGGCGTCGTAGAGGGCGAGGCGTTCGGCGCAGGTCAGGGAGTGCGACTCGCCGGTCGAGCCGGTGATGAAGACGGTGCGGATGCCGTTGGCGGCGAGGAAGGCGGCTTGGGTGGATACGACTTCAGGAGCCAGCGAGCCATCGGCATGGAAGGGCGAATGGGCGGCGGCGACGAGTTCGTGGAGGGGCAGGAGCGGGGTCATGGAATCAATGAGAAATGGGTGCCGGGCCGTCGTCGGTGTGGCGCGGGCGGATCATCAGGACCAGCACGACGGAGAGGATGGCGGTGCTGGCGAAGATGCTGAAGATGGCGAAGAGCGGCACGTGGAGATCGCGCAGCACGCCGAAGCCGTAGTCGGCGAAGCCGCCGAAGCTGATGCTGACGAGGTTCATCAGTCCGTAGCCGGTGGCGCGAAGTTCGGGCCGCGCGATCTGGCAGAGGATCGGCATGTTGTTGGAGTCGAAAAAGCCCCAGCCGAGGCCGAACAGGATCAGGAAGGCGATGGCGACGGAGAGATGGCCGGTTTGCGGCGAATAGCCGACGCCGAACATGGCGGGCACGATCAGCGACATGCCGATGGCGCTGATGTAGATCCGGCCGCGCGGGGTCTTGCGCATCCAGCGGTCAGCGAGGTAGCCGCCGACCAGCGCGCCGACGATGGCGGCGAGCTGCCAGTAGAGCGTGGCGGAGACGCCTGCCTTGCCCTGGCCGATATTGAACTCCGCCTTGAGGATGGCGGGCATCCAGTCGCGCACGACCCAGCCGGCGAGGGCGGGCAGGGTGAAGTAGAGAACCAGCAGGATGAAGGAGCGGTTGCCCAACAGTTCCTTCAAGGCACCGAGCGGCGAGGTGCGCGGGACGAGGTCTTCCGCCGCGCTGCGGGGGGCATTGCGCAGGAGGAAAAAGAGCGGCACCGAGTAGAGCAGGCCGACCACCCCGCAGGTGTCGAAGGCCCAGCGCCAGCCGAGGTTCGGATGGTCGGCGGCATAGCCGCTGAAACCGCCGATGATGACACCGACGTAGATGCCCATCTGGTGGAAACCGACCGCCTTCGAGCGGGTGCTGCCGCGGTGGAAGTCGGCAATCAGGGCCAGTGCGGCGGGGATGTAGAAGGCCTCGCTGATGCCCATGATGGCGCGGGTCCACAGCAACTGTTCGTAGCTGGTGACGTGGCCGGTGGCCCAAGTGATGAAGGACCAGGCGAAGAGGCTGCCGGCGATCACGTGGCGGCGGCTGAAGCGGTCCGCGATGTAGCCGCCGATGGGGCTGAGGATCGCGTAGGTCCACTTGAAGTAGGCGAGAACCTTGCCCCAGTTCGCCTCCTGTTCGATGCCGGGGATCTCCTGCATTACGGAGAACTTCATGGCCGCCAGCATCTGGCGGTCGAGGTAGTTCAGAAGCGCGACGGGGACGAGCAGCGCGACGATCAGCCAGGCGCGGTTGGGGAGCTTGGGGTCGTTCACGGGGATTCGGCGGGCGAGGTGAAGAGGAGGACCTGCGGGGTGCGGACGCCGGGTTTCACTTCGCCATTGAAGAGGACGAAGCCGTCCTGCCACGGGGCGGTGGGCAAGGTGACGGGCGCGGGAAGATCAAGCTGGCCGGCGGTCGACCAGGCGTTACGGTCGAGGTCGTAGCGGAGGATTTCTTTCGTGAAGCCTTGGTGCGCGGCGGGCGTGGGGAGGCCGGTTTGGAGGCCATCGTCACCGGACACCACGAAGAGCGACCGTCCCCGGACCGGCGCGGGCGATGCGGCGGCGACGGCGGCGCGCGGGAGGTCGGCGAGGCGGGTCCATTTGCCGTCGGCGAACTTCCAGGCTTCCCGCAAGTAGGTGCGGACCGGCTTCCCGGCGGCATCGGGGGCGAGCGAACAACCGCCGGCGAGGATGAAGGCGTCGCCGATCGCCGCCGCGGTGGCGAGCATGCGGCCGGTGGAAGGAAGCGGCGGAGCGCTTTCCCAGCCACGGTCGCGGGCTGTTAGATCGAAGGTCCAGTGGGCGGCAGTCGCGGAGGTGGAGTCGGGCTTCTCGATACCGCCGCAGACATGGATCTTCTGTCCGACGAGGGCTCCGGCCATCTGGGCAAGCGGGACGGGAAGATCCGGCAGGGCTTTGAAGGCGGGCTTGCCGTCGGCGAGGGTGAGCAGGGTGACGCGGCGGGAATGCTCTTTCGCATCGCTGCCGCCGATCAGGATCACGCCGTCGGCCAAGGTCAGCGAGAGGCCGTAGCCGACCGGGGTCGGAAACTTGCCGATCTCCCGCCAGGCCGCATCGGGGGTGGCCATGTCCAGGGCGAAGAGGCGGTCGTGCCAGACTTTCTGCCCGCCCTCCCAGGGCATGGTGCCGTCCGGGAAATTCGCGCCGCCGCCGGCGAGCAGGTGCTTGCCGTGGATGCCGGCGAAAGCCCCGGCAAAGCCGACGGCGTCGGGCACCGGTGGCAGCGGGCGGACCGCGGCGGATTCGGCATGGACCGGCGCGGCCGCGGCCAGAGCGGCCGCGGCGACGAGCGGGCGGGGGAGAGTGGTGGGCACGGGATTCATTCCGACAGCAGCCGCCAGCAGGTGGCAAGCGGCATGTTCTTGGCCGGAAAGCGGTGTTCGCGACAGCGTCCCCATCTGGTCTTGCCAGCCAACCAGTCGGCGGATGCTGCTAGATCGGCAGGGAACCGGGCGTTATCAGCGATGCGATGAAAGCCCTTTTGCTCCTCTTGTTTCCGCTCGTCCTGAAAGCCGCCGAGCCGCGGGTGCTGTTCCTTGGCGACAGCATCACCTACGACGGGCGTTGGACGACGGGGGTGGAGTCGGCGTTGCGGGGGACCGCGGAGTTTGACCAGGCGGAGATCGTCAATGTCGGGCTGCCGAGCGAGACGGCGTCGGGGTTGTCCGAAGACGGCCACGCCGGCGGCAAGTTCCCGCGGCCCTGCGTGCACGAGCGGTTGGGGCGGGTGCTCGGCGGCTTCAAGCCGACTTTGGTCATCGCCTGCTACGGGATGAACGACGGGATCATGCAGCCGCCCGACCCGGCGCGGATGGAGGCTTATGAAAAGGGCATGACGACGCTGAAGGAAGAGGTCGAGGAGGCCGGGGCGAGGATCATCTTCATCACGCCGCCGCTCTATCAGGGCGACAAGCCGTCGGAAGATCCGAAGCACTACGACAAGGTGCTCGACGCCTTCGCGGCGTGGCTGGTTTCGAAGAAGAAGGATGCCTGGGAGGTGGTGGACATCCGGACTTCCCTGCGCGGGGACATTGCCCGGGCCAAGGCGGCGAATCCGGCCTTCGTGTTCGCGGGCGACGGGGTCCATCCGGGCGACGAGGGGCACCGATTCATGGCGCGGGCGGCTTGCGATGGCTTGTGGCCGCTGCTGAAGTTGCCGGGTGAGCCGGTGCTCGCGGACGGCAAGGCCTTTGTCACGCTGAAGGAGGCACAGGACATCCTGAAACTGGCGTGGCTTACGGAGACGAGGCATCTCCGGCCGGGGATTCCGGCGGGGCAGAAGGTCGAAGTCGCGGAGGAGAAGGCGGCGAGATTGTTAGAAGGTTGGCGGCCGTCGGCGGAGGTGAAGAGTTCGGTGTGGAACGATCACGAGCGCTTGGACTTTGTCCACGAGGGGCGTGCTGCCTTGCTGGTCCGGCCCAAGTCGGCCGCGCCGGGCAAGCCGTGGATCTGGCGCACGGAATTCTTCGGCCACGAACCGCAGGCGGACATCGCGCTGTTGAAGAAGGGCTTCCACGTCGCCTATCTGGACATGCAGAACCTTTACGGCGCGCCGGTGGCGATGGAGGCGATGGACGGCTTCCATGCGCATCTGACGGCGGCGTTCGGTCTTTCTAACAAGGTCGTGCTCGAAGGCTTCAGCCGCGGCGGTCTCTATGCCTTCAATTGGGGCGCGCGGCGGCCGGAACTGACGGCGGGGATCTACGTCGATGCCCCGGTCTGCGATTTCAAAAGCTGGCCCGGCGGCAAGGGCAAGGGTCCGGGCTCGGCGGGGGACTGGCAGCGGCTGCTGAAGGCTTACGGCTTCAAGGGCGAGGAAGAGGCACTGGCCTGGAAGCTGAACCCGGTGGACAACACCGGGCCTTTGGCAAAGGCCGGTGTGCCGGTGTTCGCGGTGATCGGTGCCGCCGACGAGGTGGTGCCGGTGGAGGAGAACATCGACTTGTTAGAGAAGCGGCTGAAGGAGGTTGGCGGCAAAATCGAGGTGATCCGCAAGCCCGGCGGGAAGCATCATCCGCACAGCTTGAAGGATCCGGCTCCGATCGTGGACTTCGTGCTCAAGGCGGTGGCGCGTTGAGTCCGGACAACAAAACACCGCCCGGGGTCGCCTTCCCGGACGGTGTTTTTCTTTTTCGGGCCGGTGCCTGCCGTGAGGCGGCGCCGGAGCTGTCCGGAAATCCTGCCCTCCGGGTAGTTCCTCGAGCCCCGTGGGGGGAGTACAGCGCTCGATGAAGTCCCCGGAGGGAGAGAGGTGGGGGAAAATCCGTGTCGGCGTGTGACGGCCGACACGTGGAGATTGCCATGGGCCGGCGCTTGTCACCATTACGCCATCGCGGGTGAAAGATCGCGACAGGCGGGGGTTCAAAAAGTAAGCCCCCGGACACTGGAGGGGGGAACCGATCCAGTGGCCGGGGGCCGTTGTGCGCGGGGGAATGCAAAGGCCCCTTACGCGGCGCACCTTGCCACCGAAGGGGCAGGGTTGCAACTACGCGATCACGTCGGACGCGGAAATCAGCGGAATACCCGCAGTCGGTAGAAGCGCCGGCCGGGCGGCGGGGCGGGATCGGTGACTTCCAGCCAGCCGTCCGGAGCGGGCTGCAGCGGCGAGGTGGCGGAGTCGAAGAGGATCACGGGATTGCCCCAATCCGAGAGGTCCCCGGTGGCTTCGACCCGATAGACGAGGTCGAAGAGCGAGGGATCGTAGCGGAAGCGGAAGGTGGCGGTGGTGGCGGATTTCGAGAACTCCGGAAGCTCGACCGCGCCGCCTGCGCCGGCGCCGAGGGCGTAGCGGAGGAGGTTCGGGATGCCGTCGCCGAAAGGTGCGGCGTTTTCACCGGAGACCAGCGGGTTGGCGAGATCGGCCGGCGAGAAGTGGAGCGCTTGCCAGCGGGTGAAATCGGTGGGGATCCCGTCGAGCCGGACCTCGAGGATCTCCGCGGACACGGAGCCGCCGGGCAGGTTCGCGGTGATCGGGACACGGGTCAGGCGGGCGTTCGCGACGGGCGACCAGGTGCGGCTGCCGAAAGAGTGGCCGCCGAGGGGATCGGGAATGAAGACCTGGGGCGAGCTCGCCGTGAGGACATCGGTCCAGTCGGTGCCCGGCGGCAGCAGGAAGCCGCCGCGGAGGCGGTCGGACGGCTGGGGAGGCGCGACGGTATCGAGGTAGATGAAGAGTCCGGCGGGCGGCCCCGTGAGATCGTCGGCGACAAGGGTGCCATTGCCGCTGGCGGCGGGTTGCGAGAAGTTTGGCGAGCCGGTGTTGGAGAATACGAAGCGGCCGACCGGTCCGCCGAAGGAGTCGGCGCGCAGCACGGTGCGGTCGAGCAGCACGGTGCCGCTGCCGGCGATGTCCCCGGCGCGTCCGTGGCCGGAGAGGATGCCGGCGGCGGAGAGCGCGAGCGGGCTGCCGATGCGGGCATCGAGGTCGAACGTGCCGTTGTCGACGAGGACCGGGGCGGCGTAGGCCGTGCTGTCGGCGAGCAGACGGAGCAGGCCGCCGCCGGACTTGGTCCAGCCGGCGCTGCCGGAGAGCGGGCCGGTGAGTTCGAGCACGTTGCCGGAGCCATCGACATGCAGGCCGCTGGGGCCGGTGATTACGATTGGATTGGTGACGATCGCTCGGTTCTCGCCGTTGCCGGGATCGTAGCGCAAGGCGCCGAGCACGCCGAAGCCGGCGGCCGTGCCCACGCCGCTGCGGCCGGTGCTGTTGAGATAGAGCGGGCCGCCGAAGGTGTGGATGCGCGGGTCTGCCGGCAAGCCGCCGGAATTCAAGCGGAGCTGGCCGCCGGGCTCCACGGTGACGGACGCGGTCGCGGTCATGGTGGCCGGCTGGCTGACCTGGAGCACCCCTTGGCTGACGACGGTGGGGCCGGTGTAGTTTTTCCCTTCGCCTGTTAGAGAAGCCAGGCCGGGGCCGGTCTTGACGAGGCCGCCGGGGCCGCTCCAGATCGTGCGCAGGCGGAGCGCGCCGAAATCGGGGCTGCCGGTGATGTTGTTGACCTCCAGGGTGAGCGGCGAGGTGAGGATGCACTGCGAGGCGAACTCGAACTCCGCCCAGCCGGTGCCAGTTCCGTTGACACGGACCAGCGCGTTGCCGGGGCTGTTCTGGAAGGTCAGCGGGTTCGCCACGCTCTGGTCGCGGACGCGGTTGCGGAAGGTGGTGGCGCCTTGTTCGAAGGTGATCTCGCCGACGGTGGCGGGATCGATCAGGTCGATGTTCCGGTCCGCCGATCCCGGGGCGAGGATGCGGGCGCGCTCGCCGGCGGCATTCGGGAAGGGCGGGTTGGTCCAGTTGAAGTTGTTGTTCCAGTTGGCGGAGCCGCCGGGTTTGAATTCGGAAACGAGCGGTTCCGGTTGGAACTCCGCTTCGAGCAGGGCGCTCCAGGTGCCGTCGGTCAGGCGGGCGCGGGCTTTCACCGTGGCGGCGGCAGGCAGCGTGAAGGGCTGGTTGTAAACGGTGGCGGTGGCGGCCGGGTTGCCCGTCGCGGCGTCGCGCGGGTCGGTGCCGTCGGTGGTGAAATGGATGGTACCGAGCGGGGCGCTGATGGCCAGCGTCTGACCGGGCGGGAGCAGGCCGCCGTGCTGGCTGAAGACGGGCGAATCGAGCGCCGGATAGAGGTTGTTGGCCCGGAGTTCCTGGATCAGCCCGCGGCTGTCGGTGGTGCTGTGGATGATCGGCAGGTGGTAGCTGACGATGTGGTCGCGCTCGACCACCCAGGATCCCTCGCGGGTGAAATAGACGCCGCCGGGGAGACCGAAGTTCGGCGCGGGAGGGTAGGCGTCGGCCTCGACGTTGTTGAGCGGGCTGGGTTGTTGGACGGCGCTGCCGTAAGGGGTGGTGTCGGCGGTGTCGCCCCAGCGGGCGGACTCGGCCACGATCGCCTTGTCGATCTTGGAAGCGACGTCGAGGTAGCGCGCGGCGCTGCCGGCGAGGCTGATGGCGCCGCCGTCGAAGAGGTGCTTCTTCACGCGGTCGGCGAAGAGCAGGCGGAACTCCGGATTCAGGCGGAGGCGCTGGAACAGCGTGCCGGGCGAGTTGATGCCGGGGTTCGAGTTGTAGCGGTTCCAGGTGAACTTATCCAAGGCGATCTCCTGGTCCCAGACGGAGAAGCGGAACTTGCCGTCGCCGCTGACCGGGTTTGCCGCGGCGTAGCCGTTGTGGTGCGGCCAGTCCTCGGAGTCGGCGTAGAAGTGCAGCAGCATGTAGTCGGCGAAATTCGCGACGTCGAGGTAGGGAAGGATGGCCAGGTAGCCGGCCGGGGTGGAGATGCTGGCGGAGTTGGCGACGGCCATCATCTCGGTCCAGCGCGGGGTGGCGACGGAGAAGTCGGTATTGACCTGCCAGTGCTCCGCTTCGCCGCCGAGGTGCTCGGCGTAGTGGTCGTCCTCGAGTCGTTCGGTCAGGTCGTGCAGGCCGAAGTAGAGGCCGTTGACGTAGAGGTGGACGTAGCGGCCGTAGCTGGTGGGATTGCCCATGTCGCCGAAGCTCCGCTTCATCCAGACGTCGCGGGTGTATTGGGAATCGTTGGGCCGGTAGCGGGTGGGGTCCCAGCTCACGAGGCCCCAGCTGTCGGTGAAGCAGGCGCGGAGGACGAGCTTGTTGAACTCCGTGACCGGGGACTCGGGGAAGAGCGGGTAATCGAGCTTCGGCAGCCCGACCGTCGAGCTGAAGCTGAGCCGCAGCGAGTGCTTCTGCATGCGGAAGGGGCGGCGGCTGGAATTGCCGTGGACCTCGACCTTGCAATCTGCCTGGAAGCCGGTGGAACCGTCGACGGGGAGGAACTCGACCGAGCATTCCTTCTCCACCCGGGCGAGCGGACTGGCGTAGATGCCGCCGGGCGGGGCGATGAAATCGGCGAGCGGCATGTTGATCGAGACGCTGGGGATATCCAGCAGGGCGTCGCGGATGCCGTAGCCGGGCAGGGTGTTGTTCACCACCCGCGGGTCCATCTGGTAGTCGGCGGGGACGATGGCGTTGACCTCGGAGTTGAAGCCCCAGTTGGTCGGCCATCCCGGCGGATTGGCGGGTTGCTGCGCGACGTGGTTGACGAAGACGTAGCTGTGGGTCTGGACCGGGCGCGAAAGCCAGCCGCTGCGCCAGGCGATGGCGCGGAGCTTGGAAGTGGTCGAGACGGGGATCGGCTGGCCGTTGTAGAGCGTGCCGGCGGTGGACGATGGCTTGGAGCCGTCGGTGGTGAATCGGATCTGTGCCTGCGGGGTGGGACAGGTCAGGGTGACCGCGACCGGATTGTCGTAGAAGCCGCGGCCGGTCGAGAAGGCGGGCGGTTCGACCACGCCGTCGTAGCCGCCGGTGTTCGCCGCGCCGGGAGTGGGCGGCGAGAAGAAGCGGAGATTGCCGGTGGCCGGCTGGCGGCCGTAGGAGACGTCGGAGAACTGCGGCGGAAGCGTGGGTTGGAAGCGGTCCTCGATGCCTCCGTCGGGCCGGACCAGGGCCAGGTATTCACCGGCGGTGGAGAGGCTGAAATTGGTGTGGAGGTTGCCCAGAGCATCCGGGACCCCGAGGCCGGAGGCAAAGACCACCAGATAGCCGCCGGCAGGGATCGAGACGGTGGGAAAGACCCACTTCGAGGGATCGAGAACGCTGTCGGTGAGGCGATAGCCGGCGAGAGCGACCGGCTGGGGATTCGGATTGTGGATCTCGATCCAGTCGCTGCGGGTGCCGTTCCCGTCCCTGAGGCCGATGTCGTTGCTGCAAAGCACTTCGTTGAGGCGCAGCGCGAGCTGGACGGCGGGGAAACTCGCCGCGCTTTTCGGATCGGTGAGCTGGGCGAGCTCGAGGGCGTCGTCGTAGCCGTCGCCGTCGCTGTCGGCGAGGCGGGGATTGGTGAAATGGATGGTGACCTCTTCGAAATCGTTGAGGCCGTCGCCGTCGGAGTGCGGCGTGAGGGGATCGGTCAGGTGGGTATTCACCTCGGGACCGTCGTTGAGACCGTCGCCGTCGGTGTCGGCAACCAGCGGCAGCGTGCCGGCCGCCTGTTCCTCGAGGTGGGTGAGCCCGTCGTTGTCGGGATTGCCGGAGGCCACCTCGTCGAGATCCTGGAAGTGGAGCAGTTCCCAGGCATCGTCGAGCCCGTCGCCATCGGAGTCGTTGGTCACGGCGAGGGTGAAGGCTTTCTCGAACCAGCCACCGGTGGAGTCCGTGGTGCGCACGCGAATCGACAGGGTTTCCCCGGTGGCGTATTCGGAGAGTTGGCGGTCGATCACGAGCTGGTTGCCCTGGATGGCGAAGTCCGCGTTGTCATCGGCCCCGGCGCCGGAGACGAGGGTGTAGGTGAAGCTGTCGACGGCGGAGGGATCGGTGGTCGAGAAGGTGCCGACCACGGTGCCTTCGGGCGAGGTGCGGGAGACGACGGTGCCGGAGAAGGCGAGGTCGGTGGGCGTCTCGGGCGGGGCGGTGGCGATCAGCTCGAAGCCGTTCACGACGAAGAGCCGCAAATGCGTGCCGGTGCTGGAGAGCGGGGTGTAACGGATCAGGACGTCCTGGCCTGCGACGGCGATGAAATTCGTGCTGAAGGTGGACGGCAGGGTTGCCGGGTCCTGGCCGCCGGCGCCGTTGTAGGTCTGGGCGGAGGGCGGGGTGCCGCCAGCCGTGCTGTCGGTGCCCGGGAAGGGACCGGCAAAGGGGGCGTAGCTGGTGCCGCCGTTCGTGGAAATCTCCACCCGGTACGGGGTGTGGGCGTGCTCGGTGTCGTGGTGGTAGGAACGGTAGAGGTAGTAGCCCGCGGGGACCCCGGCGAGGCGGAAGACGATGCGGGTGGGCGTGCCGGTGGTGCCGTTGTAGTCGCCGTTGCCAAACTCCGACGTGCGGGTGTCCACGCCGATCCAGTCGGTGAGCAGGTCGAGCTTTTGCCCGGTCCAGTTCGCGTCGTTGACCGCGGGGCGGTCCATCATCTGCTGCACCCGGTTGCTGGTGGTGTCGGGCCAGGTGACCCGCAGGGAGACCGTCGTGTTGAAAGCGCTGTAGCTGCGCGCGGCGAGGAAATCGGCCGCGACCTCGTGGCCGGCGTTGTAGGGCTGGTAGCCGCTCTGGTTGCGGGGTCCGCCGTCCTGGTTGGTCGAATTGAAATCGACGAACAGCGGCGTCGCGGAAGCCGGCCGGAGCGGCGCGAGGCAAAAGGCTGCCGTCAGCAAGGCTGCCGGCCTGAAAAGGCGTGAGATCAAGGGGTGCAACGGGTTGGGTTTTTCCCGGAGTTCCATTCAGGCCGCTCCGGGGCGCAAGCAAGATCCATCCAATTCATTTCCGGTCAAACGACAAGAAGGAATCTGTCCGACAGCATGCGGGCCGCTTCCCTCCTCAGTGGCGGACCAACGGCCCGAAGGAGCCGTGGATCTTCGGGGCGTAGGCCGCTTGGAAGAACAGCTGGCGTTCGAGCAAGTCCGCGGCGGGTGGCGGAGGGAGCCGGAGTGGTGGATGAAGAGAGCCCGCCTTCGGAGAGGCACTGGCGTTGCGATGGAGCAAGATCGCCAGGCCGCAAGTTGGTCACCGGAGACATGAGCCCGGGTCATGAGCCGGATCGCGGCTACGGCTTGACCTCGGCGAGGAACTTGAGGGTCGTGCGGCCGGTTTGCTCGAGGGCCTTGGCGTCGACGACTTCCATGGTGTCGCCCGGCTTGTGCCAGTAGGGCATGTTCACGAAGTCGCCGATGATGTGGAGGCAAGGCAGGCCGGTGTTCTGGAGCGGGACGTGGTCGTCGATGATGGGGCCGGGCGGGCGGCTGAGCTTCAGTCCGGTCTGTGCGGCGACCCGGGTCACGGTGTCGGCGAAGGAGGGCGGTGCTTCGGGGTTGTAGTAGTAGCCGTAGCGGGAGTCGCCGATGAGATCGATCACGATGCCGAGCGAGGGCCAGGTGGCGCGTTGCGAAATCGAATAGGCGTAGTATTTGCTGCCGTAGAGGCCGTCGGTCGGCGTGATGTTCTCGAGGAACGCTTCCTCGCCGTCGAAGAGCACGAACTCCACCTGCGCGGCCGCGGCGGGATCGGAGGAGAGCACCCTTGCCATCTCGAGGATCACGCCGGTGGAGGAACCGCCGTCGTTCGCGCCGACGAACCGGAAGGCGGTGATCAGCTTGCTGTCGAGGTGGCCTCCGATGACGACCGGTGTCGAGCGGGTCCAGTCCCGCACGCCGGCGGAGTGCCGGGCGATGAGGTTGGTGAAGGTCTTCGGGCCCACCACGGTGTCGGCCTTCCTGAACGATTGCCGCCGGGTCTCCCAACCTTGGGCGGCGAATTCCTTCTCCAGATAGACGAGCGATTTCTCGTAGCCTTCGCTCTCCGGCGGGCGCGGTCCGAAATCGACGATCGCCTTTACGTGGGCCAGCGCGTTCTCACCGGAGAACTGGTCCGCGAGGCCGGCCGGCAGGTTCTGGAAGGGGACGCGGGTGCCGGTCTCGGGCGTGGCGGGAGTGCGCTTGAAGAACCACACGGCGACCGCCGCGAGGACGATGAGGATCGCAAGGGGAAGTCGTTTCACGTCGGTCTCCGGAACGAAAAGGGTGGGGGCGATGATTCCCGTTGCGGGGTGGGTCTACAGGTCCTCGACGCCAAGGAGGTCGAGCAGGCGCTGGAGGTCGTCGTCGCCGTAATACTCCAGTTCGATGCGCCCCTTCTTCGCGCCGGGATGGATCGAGACGTGGGTGGCAAAGCGGTCGCGCAGCTTGTTCTGGAGGGCGCGGATGTGGGCATCGGGCGCGGCCGGCGTGCTGGCGGCGGCGCGCGGCTTTCCTTCATCGGAGCCGGACGAGGGGTCGAAGGAATGGGCCAGCTTTTCGGCGGCGCGGACGTTGAGTCCCTTCTTGAGGATCTGGTCGGAGGCGAGGAGCTGGGCGTCCTTGTCCTTGATCGATAGGATGGCCTTGCCATGGCCCACGCTGAGCCGGCCTTGGGCGACGAGGAGCTGGACGTCGGGATGAAGGTCGAGCAGGCGCATCGCGTTGGCGACGCTGGCGCGGGACTTGCCGACACGGGCGGCGATCTCGTCCTGCTTCATCGAGAACTCCCTGGCGAGGCGGACGTAGCCGGCGGCCTCCTCGATCGCGTTGAGATCCTCGCGCTGGAGGTTCTCGATGAGGGCCATTTCGAGAACGTCGCGGTCGGAAGCCTCGCGCTCGATGACCGGGACGGTGGCAAGGCCGAGCTTCTTCGAAGCGCGCCAGCGGCGTTCGCCGGCGATGAGTTCGTAGTTCCCTTCGACCAGTCGGACGATGAGGGGCTGGATGATGCCGTGCTGGCGGATCGATTCGACGAGTTCGTCGAGCGGGTTCTCGATGAAGATGGTGCGGGGCTGCAGCGGGCTGGGGACGACGCGGTCGATCGCCACCTCCCGGGCGCGGCCGTGGCCGTCGGCGCTTGCCGGTGCATCGGTCGGGGTGCCGCCGGGTTGTTTGCGGATCAGGGCTCCGAGGCCCTTGCCGAGTGCCTGTTTGGACATGGGGCGCGGAGGTTGGCAAAGCGCCGGAGCGAAGCAAAGCGGATTCACGGGATTCGGATCACGTTTTTTTAAAAAGCCCGGTGGGTGGCCTTGGGACGGGGCGCGCTTGACGTTCCCGGATCAGCGGGGCATCCATGCCTCATGAAGCGAGCGTTTCTTTCCCTTGTGATGCTGTCGCTGGCAGCATCGGGTCTCCGGGCCCAGGTCGAAGTCCCCGAGGAAGTCGCGTCATCCGCGGTGGCGGCGGTCAAGGCGATGGGTGACCAGGTGGTGCTCGGCAAGCCGCAGGTGGCGATCGAGAGGATGTATCCGCTGTGGAAGGAGAGCGTGGCGAAGCGCGAGGGAGGGATGGAGAAGCTGGAGGCCAAGCTGGCGGGGATCGTCAAGCAGATGCAGGAGCAGGGCGTGACCTTGATTTCCTTCCGGCCGGAGGGCGCGCCGACCGCTTACGAGGTGGGGCCGGGCAAGGAAACGGTCGAGGAAAACGGCAAGAAGGTGGAGAAGATGATTTACAAGCAGTGGCTGCTGCTGATCCCGACCGTCACCGAATACCGGATCGCCAAGCCGGGCGGGGCGAACGACCTTCCCGAGTTCCTGGTGATCACCAGCAGGGGCTTCCAAGTGGCGATCTCCGACAAGGGAAAGAACGACTGGACCTTCATCGACGGAGCGGGCGTGACGGTGCCGGAACTGCGGCGCTTGTTCATCACCCTGCCCGACACGATGGTCCTGCCGGAGATCAAGCGGGAGCACAAGGAAGCAAAGTGATGAGTAACAGCAAGCGGACCGACATGGGCCACAAATCGAAGAAGCTTTGGGACGAGGCCAGCCTGGCGAAGAAGCTCAAGCAGCTCTGGAACCGCGGGCTGAGCGACCTGTGCGAGGTGCAAGGCTCGAGCATCCACGGCCGCGGGGTGTATGCGACGCGCGACATCGCGGCGGGAACGAAGATCATCGAATACGTCGGCGAGCGGATCGACAAGAAGGAGAGCGAGCGCCGCGCCCTTGCGCAGCACGCCAAGGCTCTCAAGAACGGCGATGCCGCGGTTTACATCTTCACGCTGACCGACAAGTGGGACATCGACGGCGACGTTCCCTGGAACACGGCGCGGCTGATCAACCATTCCTGCGATCCGAACTGCGAGGCTTGGATCGACGGCAAGCGGATTTTCATCCACGCGCTGCGCGACATCGCGGAGGGCGAGGAGCTGACCTTCGACTACGCCTTCGACGTCGAGTGCTACGAGGACCACCCCTGCCTTTGCGGCCGGGACGGCTGCGTCGGTTACATCGTCAGCCGCGAGCAGTGGCCGCAGTTGAAGGAAATCCTGGCGCGCAAGCAGGGCGCCTGAAACGGCTCACCACGATTTGAGGCCGAGCGAGATGAATCCGTAGAACCCCTCGTCGAGGTCGTCGAGGGTGTTCTTGAAGAGGTCGGATCCGTCGGTGCTGGTGATGTTGAGCGCGTTGCCCGCGGTCATGCCGCCGCCGTAGCTGAGCCAGAGATTTTCGGTGAGGCGGTGCGACGAGCTCAGGCCGATGCGGAACGAGCTGAAGTCGATGTTCCGCGATCCGGCGGTGGTATCGATGTTCCAGATGCCGCCGTTCGGCCGGACTTCGAAGCCGAGCCGCCAGCGGTCGCTGGCGTCCCAGCCGGCGCGGAAGTTCGGGCCGAAGAGCGTGAGGAAAAGGTCCTCGGAAGGCTGCCAGAAGAACCCGATGCCGGGATAGACCGCGGTGTCGCCGGTCAGGTTGAGGGCGCCGACGCCGGCACCGAGGATCAGCGTGTCGGTGACGCGGTAGCCGCCGGCCACGGCGAGATCGAGGAAGAAGTCGTCGCCGGAGACGCTCTGGAAATCGGTGGAGATCGAAGGGTTGATCCACGCGCCGGTGATCCAGGGCGATCCGGACTCCATCTTGTAGACGAAGAGCGAGAGTTCGATCTCGTGGAGATCCTCGTCTTCCAGCGGGATGCCGGGGGGGACGCCGTCCGGGCGGAGGAAGTTCGCCTCGTATTGGAACATCGGAACCAGCGAGTAGCCGGCGAAGAGATCGACCGGGCGCGAAAGGAAGCTGGCGACCTGGAAGGCGTAGTCGTCGACCTCGGCCGGCGAGTTGTCGAACTCCATGCCGAAGCTTCCCATGAACTCCACCCTCGCGGCATTGATCCGGGATACGATGTCGAAGCCCCCCGGCCCGGCGAGGGCGTCTGCTTCGCCGGAAGAAGTCGTGCCGGCGGCGAGCACGAGCGGCTGGCAGGCGGCGAGGGAGAGGAGGAAGCGCGTCAACGGTCTTGGGTTTTGCATGAAAGGGTCTTAGCGCTCCTGCCGCCGCGGGTGCAAGAAGCGATCCGGGATTCCTCGGGCGCTCTCCGTATGAGGGCGGGTAGGGACTTGACCCCGATGCCGTCCCCGCGTTTCCTCCGCCGCGCGTGGAAAAGATCGATATCCCGAAAAAGGCGATCTACCGCCTTTCGATCTACCACCGTTGCCTCCAGCGTCTTCAGGACAACGGGCAGGAAACGGTGAGTTCGACCGCGCTCGCGAAGGCCGCGGGGGTCAAGCCGGCGCAGCTGCGCAAGGATCTGGCCTACTTCGGGCAGTTCGGCACGCGCGGGCTCGGCTATCCGGTCGAAACGCTCGGTTCGATGATCCGCGACCTGCTGGGCCGGGAGCGCTTGCAGCCGGTTGTGCTGGTGGGCGCCGGCAACCTGGGATCCGCCTTGCTGCGCTACCAGGGATTCCAGAAGGAGGGCTTCGAGGTGGTCTGCGCTTTCGACGCCGACCCCGAGGCGGCCGAGCGGCGGGGAATCGGCGTGCCGGTCAAGCCCGACCGGGAGATCGAGGATTTCGTCAAGGCGGAGAACGTCAAGCTGGCCATCCTGTGCGTGCCGGCGGGCTTCGCCCAATCGGTGGCGAACCGGCTGGTCTCCGCCGGGGTGCAGGGAATCCTCAACTTCTCCCCGGTGGTGCTGGAAGTCCCGGAGGAAGTGATCGTCAACAACGTCGATCTGGCCCTGGAGCTGGAGCACCTGAGCTTCTTCATCCGCTAGGTCCGGCCGCTCCGGAGACCGGAAAATGACAAGTTTTCCCCAAGAATCCCCGGAGCCGCCCGTTCCCGCCACGGACACGATGCCTCAGGGCGATCCGGCCATGGTGGAAACCCGGGAACAATTCGTTGCAAGGGCGCTCGCGGAATACGAGTCGCCGCTGGTCGGATACGCCTACGGGTTCGTGAAGGACCTCGAGCGCGCCCGGGACATCGTGCAGGACACGTTCATCCGGCTCTGCCAGCAGGACGTCTCGAAGGTGCGCGACGGGCTCAAGACCTGGCTGTTCACCGTTTGCCGGAACCGTGCGCTCGACATCCTGCGCAAGGAGGCCCGGCTGGCGCCGATGGACGAGAAGAAGCTGCTGGCGCGGGAGGGGAACGAGACGCCCCCGGACCGGGCGCTCGACCAGTCCGAACGGATGGCCGAGCTGATGCGCTACCTCGACCGCCTTTCCGAAAACCAGCGCACCGTGATCCTGATGAAATTCCGCGACGGCATGAGCTACCAGGAAATCTGCGACAAGACGGGCCTGGGCAGCGGCAATGTCGGCTTCCTGATTCACACCGGCTTGAAGCGCCTGCGCGAGCTTCTGCCGTCCGACCTCCTCGATTCCAACCCCGGTTCCCGATGAAGATTTCCCACGACGATCCCCGGCTGAGCGCCTACCTGCTCGGCGAGCTTCCTGCGACCGAGGCCGCGGCGGTGGAACATGCCGTGGCAGCCGATCCGGCGTTGCTGCTTTCGCTCGATGAGTTGAGGCGGGTCGCCTCGTTTCTCGAGGGCTCGCTTTCGACCGCCGCGCCGGGGTTGCGTCCGGTGCAGCGCGAGGCGGTGCTGCGGGCGGTGCGGCATGCCGAGACGGAGGGCAAGGTGGTCGAGCTGGCCTCGGCCCGGCGGGGTCTGCGGCCGTGGCTCACGGTGATCGGCGCCGCGGCGGCGGTGGTGCTGGCGGTGACCCTGGCATCAAGGGTATCGGGCCCGCGCAAGCCGGGCGGAAATGGCAGCGGGGGCGCGGTGGAGCTGGCCTTGCTGCCGATGCCGGGACCCTCGGTGGAGGGCGGTGATGCCGCCACGCCGGGCGGAGGAGCGTCGACCGCGGCGGTCCGGAACACCCAGCGGGAAGAACTTCAGAAAGATCCGGGCGGCTTTCTCGACGAGGTGTCGCGTCAGTTGACCCGCGACCCCTTGCCGGATCCGGCGCGCTTGCCGTCGCTCAAGCCGCTGCCTCCCTTGCAAGCGGGGGGCGAGGTGTCGCTGCCGGTGGTGGTCGGCCACGCGAGCTACGGCTGGGTGCGCGGCTGGATCCGCGATCGTGCCGGGCTGCCGCCGAAGGACGCGGTGCGCCTGGAAGAGCTGGTGAACACCTTTCCACTCGAAGCCGACGACAAGGATGCCGATCCGCTGAGCATCGGCACTGCTCCCTGTCCCTGGAATCCTTCGGCGGTGCTGGTGGCCGCAACGCTCCGGGCACCGGGCGCTCGGGATGCCTCGGTGAGCTGGTCCTTCGAGCCGGCGGAAGGGGCGCGGATCCGGCTGATCGCGTCGCCGGGTTCCACCGCCGGGCGCTTGCCGGACCGTTTGCCCGCCGGACGGCCCGTGACGGTGTTGTTGGAAGTCGTGCCACCCGCCGGAGCGGACCGGGCGGGCGTGTTGAAGCTGGACGTCGACGGCGAGTTCTCTGGCCGGATCGTCGCCCTTCCCGCGGAGCCCGCTTCCCCGGCGATGCGCCAGCTCGGGCTGATGGCGGCCTTCGGGATGTGGCTGCGGGGCGAAGGTCCCGATGCCGCGGGGCTGGAGTCGATCCTCAAGTCGGCAGGCACGGACGTCGATCCCGGGCGCTCCGACTCGCGCCGGCTCGTCCGGCAGGCCCTCGATGTGGCCGCGGGCGGACGTTGACGTGCCGGGTCGCGACCGATTGATTGGCGCCGTGTCCCGGCTCAGCATTCCCGAATACGCGATGGCACTGGCGCATGTCGCCAGCATGCGGTCGGAGGACCCCTACCGGAAGGTCGGCGCCGCGGCCTTGGACTTCGACAACCGGGTGATCGGCACCGCCTACAACGGTCTCGCGCCCGGCTTCAATGCGCCGCCCGGATTCTGGGACGACCGCGAGGCGCGCCAGAAGTTCATGCTCCACGCGGAGGTCAACCTTTGCAGCCTGTTCCGGCGGGGCGAGGCGAAGATCGTCGCGACGACTACCATGCCCTGCACGGCCTGCATGCAGACGCTGTGCGCCTACGGCATCCGGGAGATCTACTACCGGGACATCTACCACGCCTCCGACGCGCCGGAGATCGCGCGGATCTACGGGGTCCGGCTGGAGCGGGTCGAGTTCAATCCCTTTGAAGGGAAAGCGGCTCATTGACCGCCCGAGGCGGCAGCGTCCTGGTCGCCGCCGAAGAAGCCCTTGATGTAGCCAAACTCGATCATCGTGTCCTGCCACGGTGCCAGATAGGCGGGATCCTGGAAGATTCGCCCGCCGCGGGCCATGGCGGCTTCCGCCTCGACTTCCCGGCCCTGGGCGAAGTGCATCGCGGCTTCCGCGTAATAAGGGAACGGGGAATCGTCGAGGTAGTCGTATTTCTTCGCCAGCTCCGCCACTTCGGAGTCCTTGGCCAGCTTCACCTTGCAAAGCAGCAGCTTGAACTCCACCAGACGGGCCAACTGCAGATCCTGGCGCTGGGGATTGTCACCGATCAGCTTGAGAACCCTCGTGAAGGTCTGTTCGGCGTCCGCCCACTTCTTGGTCACGAATTCCAGTTCGCCGACATTGAAGACGATCAGCGGCTTCCCGGGCGTGAGCTGGTCGGCCTTTTTGAAGGATTCCATCGCCTTGTCGAAGCTGCGGAACTCCACCTCGCAGGCCCCGCGGAGATTGAGCAGGTCGGGATTGTCGGGGAAGATCGCCTGCGCTTCGTTGACCTTCTCCAAGGCCTCGAACACGCGCTTGCCGGCGAAGAGGCGCTGGGCTTCGGCGAGCTTGTCGTTGAACTCCTTCCGCTTTTCCTCGGGAAGGTTGGAGAAGGCCTGTTCGTGGGGCGGCACGGCCTTGGCCGGGGTCTCCGCCTCCTGGGCGTGCAGCAGCGCGAAGGGAACGAGGCACAGGAGCAGGGAACGGGAAATCGGTTTCATGGCTGGTGGGTCAGGAAGGAAGCTAGAGGGTGACGCAAGATCCTGCAAGCAGCGGTTCAGGCTTTGTAGAGCCCGCGCTGCAGGATGTGGGCGGCGACCGCGGGGTCGAGCCATTCCGCCGGCTTTCCGGCCGCGATCTCCCGGCGGATCGCGGTGGCGGATGCGGGATGGGTGCCTTGCAGTGGGGTCATGCGGAATCCGGCGCGGGGCTGCGGGCTGCCGTCCCTCGAGAAAACAAGGAACTCCACCAGCTCCGCCAAGCGCTCCGGTTCCCTCCAGTCCGGCAGGGCCCGCCATTGGTCGGCTCCCATGATCCAGAACAGCCGGGCTCCGGGGAAGCGCCGCGCCATTTCCCCCGCGGTGAGGTAGGAATAGGATGGCGGCGGGCTGGTGAGGTCGAAGTCGTCGACGCTCGCCCACGGCAGCCCGCGGGTCGCGAGGCGGACCATCTCGAGCCGGTCGTCCGGCGGGGCGCTGGCGACCCCGATCTTGTGCGGCGAGATCCGGCAGGGGAGAAAGATCACCTCGTCGAGGTCCATCGCCTCCCGGGCCCGCGCGGCGATTTCCACGTGACCCTCGTGGATCGGATCGAAAGTGCCGCCGAAAAGGGCGATCCGCCGCTGGGGATCCCGGCTCATGGCTGCGAGCGCTTGCGGACGTGGTCGCGATAGGCGGCGGGCGGCATGCCGACGGTGCTGCGGAACTGGCGGGTCAGCGCGGTCTGGTCGCCGTAGCCGCATTCGAGGGCGACATCGGCGATGGCCATCGGCGTGTCGCGGAGAAGGCGGGCGGCATTCTCGATCCGGCACTTCCGCACGAACTGGGTGGTGCTGAGTTGAAAGACCCGGCGCATCCGGCGCTCGAGCTGGGTCGGCGTGAGCCGGGCGATCGCCGCCAGCTCGGCGGCCCGCAGCGGCTCGTCGAGGTGGTCGCGGACGTGCTCGGCCACCTTGGCGATCCCCGCCAGCTCGGCGTCGCCCTCGCGGGGCGCCCGCAGGTCGCGGGACACGGAGGCCAGCCCGATGATCCGGCCGCCGCGGTCGTGGAGCGGCACCTTGGTCGCCAGATACCAGCCCTGGCTGCCGTCGCGGTTGGTCGAGAGTTCCAGTTGGTCGACGATCTCGTTGCCGCCGCCGAGCACCTGCTGGTCCTGGTCGAGGTAGGCCTCCGCGAGTGCCGGCGGGAAAAAGTCCTCCGCGCGCCGCCCGATGAGCCGGCGCGGGTCCTTGATGCCGGTCCGCTCGGCGAAGGCCTGGTTGACGGCCCGGTAGCGGCGCTCACTGTCCTTGAGGCAGAACATCACGTCCGGCAGCACCGCGAAGAGGCGCTCGCAGAAGCGCGGCGAGTCGATGCGCGCGATGAATTCCCCGTCGATGGCCATGCGCGGGGGATTAAACCGGGCACGGCGGCGGGTTCAAGGGGGATCGGTCGACCATGGAGCGGCGGCCTTCATGAAGCCCGGAAGAGCGCCGATTTGCGGTAGGCGAGCCAGGCGCAGGAGGCGGCGGTGAGGAGGAACATCGCAGCGAGGGCGGCGAGGGCGGCGATCCAGCCGAGGGTGACGAGGAGGCCGGTTTTGGGCAGGGCGGGGAGGATCGAGATGATGGCGGCGACGAGGCCGATGCCGATGGCCCAGAGGATAAACTGGCGGGTCTCGCGGAAGACCAGCGAGCGGATGATCTTGCGGGAGATCCCGAGCTGGTGGAGCTGCGTGAACTCGTTGCGGCGCTCGGCGAGGTTGCGGGCGGTGACGAGGCCGAGGCCGGCGGCGCCGAGGATGACGCCGAGACCGCCGAGGACGTTAAAGATCGAGATGTAGGTGTTCTCGACGCTGTGGAAGGCTGCGAGGCGGTCGGTGGTCGTGGTGACGGTGGCCCCGAGGTCGGTGAGCGATTTCTGCAGGATGCCGCGCGTGGCTGTTAGATCGCCCGGGGTGTCGGCGAGGAAGAGCTGGTAGCCGCCGGTGGAGGGGTAGCGCTCGAGGAAGCGCTGCTCGTCGACGATGAAGCTGCCCTGGAACACGGTGCCGTCGAGGGTGCCGGCGATCTCGACGGGGAAGCTGTTGCCTTGCTCGTCTGTGTAGTCGATGCGGTCGCCGGGCTTCTTCTTGAGGACCCACAGCAGGGTGGTCTCGTCGATGAAGGCGCGGAGGGCATCGCCTTCGCGGAGGGACTTCCACGACTTCTCGATGCCGGGGGCGGTGGTCTTGATCGTGAAAGATCCGCGCTGTTCGAGAACGGCGGTGTCGGTGGCGAGGAGGCGCGGGCGGGCGACGGAGTTGAGGTTGAAGCACGAGGCATCGTCGCCGGTGCCGACGCGGAAGGGGAGGATGTCGCCGAGTTGGCCGCGCTGGTCGCCGAGTTGGAGGATGTCCGCGGTGGAATCGGCGTTCGAGCCGCGGTGGACCGCGGTTGTGGTCTCGATCCAGAACGCGAAGCCGCCGGAGCCGCTGGGGCGCTTCTGCCATTCGCCGCCGCCGTGTTTTTGGAACGCGGTGACCGAGACGACGAGGAAGAGCCCGGCGGCGAGGCTGCCGACGACGACGAGCGAGCGTGTCGGGCGGCGGGCACCGTTTAGGGTTGCGAGGCGGGCGGGGGACAGGCTGTTAGACGGGCTGTTCCGCGAGCGGTTGAGCACCGTGAGGAAGGTGGCGAGGCCGGCGACGAGGAAGGAGAAGCCGGCGAGGAAAAAGGCGCCCTGCGGGCCCATGGCTTTGGATCCGGCGAGGGCGGCAAGGCCTGTTAGAGCGGCGGCGGGGGCGATCCAGCGGGCGCGGGATTTGCCGTGGCGGATGACTTCCTCGGTGCCGGTTTCAAGGCGCAGGCTGGCGGAGCGCTTGGCCTGGCGGCGGGTGACGAACCCGATGGTGGTCATCATCAGCAGGATGAAGCCGAACAGGCCGCCGAGGATCGAGGCTGGGGCGGCGTGGAATTGGAAGAGTCGGTCGCCGCCGCGGTTCCAAATCGATTCGAGGAAGAGCAGCAGGCCGCGGGTGTAGGCAAAGGCGAGAAGGGTGCCGAGGGCACTGCCGAGGGTGACGACGACGAGGCCTTCTAACAGACGCCAGCGGAGGATCTTCTTCGGCGGGATGCCGAGGGCGGCGAGCAGGCCGGACTCGTGGTTGCGCTGCTCGACATTGAAGCGGAACAGCATCGCGGTGAGGGCGACGGCGGCGAGGATGAGGAAGAACGACATGCTCAGGAAAAGGCTGGCGATGTCGACGGGCGAGGCGGCGGCGGTTTGGGATTCGGCGGCGAGGTCGCGGATGAGGAGGCCGGCGTCGGCGGGGGTGAGGGTATCGAGGATCTGGCGCTCGAGGTCGGATTGGCCCGCGGGCAAGCGGAGCGAGGTCGCGTTGCCCCAGCGGTTGCGCCACATGTTGTAGGCGGCAACCGGATGGATGAAGGCCTTCGGGGTGCCGCGGTGGTCGTCCCAGTAGGTCTCGTCCTTTTCGCGGATACGGGTCAGGTCGAGCGGCAGGCCGGGCGTCCAGTCAGCCGAGTTGTCGGCCTCGGCGATGCCGGGGAAATCGGGCATCCACAGCTTGTCGGCCGCGGCGCCTGCAAGCGGGACGATGCTGTGAACGACGAGACTGGTGGACATTTCGACCAGCCGGTTGCCGCTGCCAAGGGTGTAGTAGCTCAGGGTGACGGTGTCGCCGGGCTTCGCGGCGAGGTCTTCGGCTTCCCAGGAGTTGAGAACGATCTGCCCCGGGGCAAGGTCGTCCGGCAGGAAGTCGACCGCGGCGGGGTCGATGCCGGTGACCATCGAGTAGGGGGTCTCCTTGCCGTTGGCGGCGATGGTGTTCGCCAGGTAGGTGACGACCGGGCGGGCGGAGGGCAAAAGGGTGCGGAGTTTGCCCTCGATGAGGGTGGGCAGGAAGATCCGGTCGGTGCGGATCTCGGTGGCGGCGGAAAGCGGGATGTCCTGGAGGGAGAGGCCGTAATCGGCGAGTTGGGCGGACTTGCGGACGAGGGCGGTGGCCTGGTCGGTGGAGAGCGGTTCTCGGAAGAGCAGCAGGTTGGCGCGGTCGTTGCGCTCGATGGCTCCGGCGAGGGTCTCGATCGGCAGGAAGACGGCGGGGGCGGGGAGTTGGGTGGCTTCGAGGTTGAAGCGGCCCATGGCGTCGTCGTCGCGGATCTGGGCGACGGTGCCGCGGACGGTGATCAGTTCCTCGGGTTCGCCGGAAAGTGGGGCGTCGCGGGAGGCGAGCCCGGGCTTGCCGAGGCGGAGGACGATGGAGTCGCCGGGCTTGAGATCGAGGGTGCGGGCGAGTTCGCGGTTGATGGCCCAGGATTTGGCGTCGAGGGCGGGTGGGGTGGTGTCGCCCGGGGCGAAGGACCAGAAGGCGGGGGTGATGCCGAAGAGATTCACCTGGCCGGTCGAGCGGCCGGACGGGGTGTCGACCTGGCTACGGAGCTGGAGGACCGGGGCGGTCTCCGGCTTGCTGTCGGAACGGTTGAGGCTGTTAGAGAGGCTGGCTCGGAAGAAGTTCTCGCCGCCGGCGAGGACGAGGGTGGTCTTGCCGGTCCGCTGTTCGGCAATCTGGTGCAGGGTGGATTTGACCGAGTCGCCGGAGAACAAGGCACCGAGCAGGACCATCGCACCGAGGGCGGCGCCGAGGAGGACGCCGAGGTAGGCGCCGCGGTAGTGGCGGAGGCCGCGGGTGATGAAGGTGCGGGCGGTCATGGAAGAGTGCCGAGTGATTTGAGCCAGCGGTGGAAAATGAAGTGTGGCTCCATCTCGCTACGCTCGGTTGTGATCAGTGATCAGTGGATGAAGTTTGCCGGCGCGGAGTTCGAAGGTTTTGCCCATGCGGCGGGCGAGGTCGGCGTTGTGGGTGACGACGATCAGGGTGACGCCTTGGTCGCGGTTGAGGTCGAGGAGGAGGTCGGCGACGGTGTCGGTGGAGGCGGGGTCGAGGGAACCGGTGGGTTCGTCGGCGAGGATGAGTTTGGGGCGGTTGATCAGGGCGCGGGCGACGGCGGTGCGGAGTTTTTCGCCGCCGGAAAGTTGCCAGGGGAGGTGGCTGAGGCGTTGGCCGAGGCCGACTTTTTCAAGGAGCTGGCGGGCGCGTTGTTCGGTCTCGGCGGCGGGTTCCTGCCAGTCGCCGGCGAGGCGGGGGACCAGGACGTTTTCGAGCACGGTGAGCTGGGGGAGCAGGTGCTGCTGCTGGAAGATGAAGCCGAGCGAGTGGTTGCGGAAGGTGGCGGCTTGTTCCTCGGTGAGCGTGGAGATGTCCTGATCGCCGATCTTGACCGAACCGGAAGTCGGGCGGTCGAGAGCGCCGAGGAGATTGAGCAGGGTCGACTTCCCGCAGCCGGAGGGGCCGACGATCGCGGCGGTTTCGCCTGCGGCGACGGTCAGGTCGAGGTCGGTGAGAACCCGCAGCTTCTCGCTCGGGGTTTCGTAGGTTTTGGAGAGCTGGCGGACTTCGATCATGAGGAGATGGGGAACAACGAAAGGGGCGAAGCTAGAAGAGGGTTCAGCGGAGGATGTTCCAGCGCTTCGCTTTCACTTCGAAGGTGGGCAGGCTGCCGGGTTCGGCGGCGGTGACGGGGATGCGGAGGCTGAAGGAGGAGCGGAGTTTCTGGGCGAGGGCGGCGGCGGCATCGGCGGGGGCTTCGACCGTGAGGCGGAGCTCGGCGAGGGCGGGGCGCTGGTCGATCTCCACTTGATACTCGCCGATTTCCGGGAAAGCGCGAACGATCGCGTCGATGGAGCTCGGGTGGATGTTGATGCCGCGGATCACGACCATGTCGTCGGTGCGGCTGAGGACTCCGCCTTGCAGCGCGAAATGGTCGCCGTGGGGAACCGGGCGGACGAGGTCGCCGGAGCGGTAGCGGAGTAGTGGCGAGCCGTGCCGGCCGAGGGTGGTCAGGACGAGTTCGCCGGTTTCTCCGTGGTCGACGGGGTGGCCGGTGGCGGGATCGATGACCTCGCAGAAGTACGATTCGTGCCGTAGCAGGAGCAGGTCGGGATCGGACTCCGAGCTGACCGAGACCGGTCCGATCTCGGTCATGCCGTGGTGGTCGTAGACGCGGGCGGACCAGGCGGACTCGATGCGGCGGCGGATTTCCGGGATGCTGCCGCCGGGTTCGCCGCAGACGATGATTTTGGTGATGCCGAGCGATCCGACCGGGAGGCCGATCTTCTCGCCGACCTCGGCGAGGCGGAGGGCGTAGGTGGGGGTGCAGCAGAGGATGGAGGACTGGCTCCGGCGGAGCAGGTGGAGGCGGTCTTCGGACGAAAGCCCGCCGCCGGGAACGGCGCGGACGCGCATCCGGGTGGCGGCTTCGAAGCCGGCCCAGAAGCCGAGGAAGGGGCCGAAGGAGAAGGGGAAGAAGGCGGTGTCGCCGGGCTTCACGCCGGCACCGCGCCAGACCCATTCCCAGTTGTCGAGGATCCAGGTCCAGTTCGCGGGGTCGTCGAGCCAGATCAACGGCTTGCCGCGGGTGCCGCTGGTCTGGTGGAAGCGGTGGTAGGTCGCGAGCGGGAAGGTGTGGGTGCTGCCGTAGGGCGGGTGGGCATCGTGGTCGGCGGCGAGTTCGTCTTTGGTGGTGAAGGGGACGGTGGTGGAGAATTCGGCGAGGCTGGTAAACTCCCGACGAATGCCGAGCTTCCGCTGATAGAAGGCGTTCGCCGGAAGGATGGCGCGGAGCAGGTCGTTGAGTTTCTGGAGCTGGGAAGACATAGGTCCTAGAGGTCCCATACGACCTATCTCAGGGCTTCTCCGGGCTGCTGGCGACCTTAGGCGGCTCCGGCGCTGGCGCCGGCTTGAACTTGGTTACCATGAACCCGCCGGCGGCGGCGAGGAAGATGCCGAGGATGAAAGGAACCGGGATGGAGGCGAGTCCGCCCTTCGGCGGGTGCATGACGATGCCGACGATGGCGTTCACGATCGGGGCGCCGGCGAAGATGATCGACATCACCGAGATGGCGACGACGCCGGGGTTCATGCCGGATTTCGCGCCGGAGCCCATGGCGAGCAGCACGAAGAAGGCGCCGATGGCCCCGAGGATGCCGGCGAAGAGGGAGAGGCCCATGCCCTTGGGGGGCATCGACCAGTTCATGTTCTTCGACATCAGCAGGATCGCCAGCGGGGCGAGGACCGCGGTGAGAAAGTAGGCGATGCCGACGAAGAGGAAAGCCTTGTAGCGGCCGAGTTCCTTGTCCGCCATGGCGACCTGGCCCTGGTGGAGGTAGATGCCGTAAAGGCCCCAGCAGGCGACGGTGACGAGGGCGAGGTAGAACCAGTTCATGGATTTCATTGGGGTCGGAAACTTTGGAGTGCTCCGGCAGAGCGAGTCTTCGAGCGGCGACGGAGCTTTTCGGTGGGTGGTGTGCTCGGGGCGTGTTGGCTTGAAGGGAGGCGGCTGCTGTTCGGAGGGGTGAGGCGGGGATGTTTGGGTTGGGGCAGCGTCGGGGTGATGCGAAAGCGGTGTCGGCGTTCGAAGACTCACTCTGCCACCGCACTCCGAAAGGTTAGAAGCTTTTGGCGGAGTGGTTCGGGGAGGGGGACGGCTTTGATTCCATCGGGGGTGATGGCGACGTGGGCGGCGGCGATGGAGCCTTCGGCGATGAGGGTTTCGTCGCGGACGATTTCGAAACGGTAGCGGACGGAGCGGGTGCGGACTTCGGCGATGTGGAGGCGGATGGTGAGGAGGTCGCCGAAGCGGGCGGGGGCGCGGTAGTCGCAACTGGCATTGACTCGCGGCCAGCCGGTTTCGAGGCCGTCGAGCATGCCGTGGAGTTCATGGTCGAGGCTGCGGACGAAGGCGTGCTCGCAGGTCTCCATGTAGCGGAAGAAATTCGAGAAGTGGACGATGCCCGCCATGTCGGTTTCGTAGAACTCGACGTGGCGCTGGATCTCGAAGGCGGGTTGGCTCATGCGGAGGTGATGCGGAGAACGAGAGTGAAATTCGAAGGCTTGGCGGCAAGCGTTACGGACGTTGGCGGCAGAAGGGGTCGGAAATGACCCGAGGTTGTCACGGGGCGCCGTTGAGGAAGTTGAGAAGCTTGAGGATGCCGACGATGACGAGCGGCGTGATCAACCACGTGATGAACCACACGAGAAAGTGTGTCGTGTTGGTGCGAGCCTTGGGAGAAGGTGGCGTTTGCATGGATCAAACGATCGATTGGGCGAGGGCGAGGAATCGATCCCGCATGGCGGCAACGCTATAGGATTGCTCCGCAGCGCGGCGACCGTTTTCGCCGAGTTCTTTCAGGCGCTCGGGACGGGAAAGGAGATCGTGCCAGGCGGCGGCGAGTGCGGCGGGATCGCCGGGCGGGACGAGGATGCCGGCTTGGCTGGTGGCGATGATTTCCTGGAACGACGAGGCATCGGGCTGGACCAGCGGGACGCCGCTGGCGAGGGCTTCGACGGTGTAGAGGCCGAAGGCTTCGGGGTAGGTCGCGGGGACGCTGAAGATGGTGAGCGCGGCAAGCAGGTCGGCCTTCTCCTCGCGGGAGATGTTGGGCGACCAGGTGACCTGGTCCGCGAGGCCGGCGGCGGTCAGTTTCTGTTGGAGTTCGGCGACGAGCTTCTGGTCGCCTGCGGTGACGGCACCGGCGATGTGGGCGCGGGCGTCGGCGTGCTTGAGTTGCTTGCGGAGGTGGATGAAGGCTTCGACGAAATGGTGGACACCTTTTTCCCGGATCATCCGGGCGAGGTAGCCGATGACCGGCGGATCGGCGGGCAGCTTGCTGACGCGGTAGCCTTCGAGGTCGATGCCGTTGGGCATGATCTCGATCCGGAGGTCCGGGGCCTTGAAGCGGCGGCGCATCAGCTCGGCATAGAACTGGCTGGGGGCGACGAGCAGGTCGGCATCGGCGAGGCGGATGCGGAGTTCATTCCAGCAGTCGCTTTTGAAGGGCTCCGGGAGGCCGTCGAGGAAGCTGTCCTCGCCCTGAAAGGTGCAGATGATCTTCACGCCGAGGCGGCGCTTCAGTTCGCGGATCATGCCGGCCTGAAGGGCGGTGCCGAGGCAGAGGACGTCGGGCTTCTCGCTGGCGAGGAAGTCGATCAGCTTGTCCAGTTCCTTGCCGAAGGGGCTGCTTTCGATGCGGAGCATTTCAAGCGCCATCTCGCCGTGCTCGCGGGCGGAGGTCATGTGGCTGCGCTTGGCGGCGGAGCGGAGCAGGCCGGAGTGGTTGAGGAGCTTGTGGAACCAGTCCGGGAGGTGGCGGAAAATCGGGAGCTTCTGTTGGAGGAAGACGTTGATCCCGCCGAAGAAGATCGGGTTGCCGGCCTGGGCGTGCTTTTCCTCGTCGAGCTGCAGCGGCAGATACATCGGCAGCAGCGAGACCTGGTGGCCGGCGGCATGCAGCGACTTCGCGAGGGCGTTGTCGCGCATGCAGGCCCCGCAGTAGTAGGAGCCGGTGCCGGGGGTGAGGAAGGCGAGGTTCATCGGGAGACCCAAGACTGCAAGACTCAAGACGGAAGACAAGAAACTGCTTCCACCCCCTTGGGCTCAAAGGTCGGACTCACACCGCCGCCGGCACCCGGCCGTAGTCGAGGGGCTCGGGGAGTTCGGCGAGTTGGGATATGGCCTGCATGAGGTCGTGGTAGTCCTTGCCATCGATGTTACCGATCAGCACGTCAGTCAGCCGGCCGCGGAGATCGGGGTATTGGCGGATGAGCTTGGCGAAGCTGAACTCGGGGTCGTAGAAGGCGTAGACGATGCGGCGCATGGTCTCGATGTGACCGCAGAGCTCCTCGCCATAGGTGGCGAAGGCGGTGGCCGAGGTGTCGCCTTTTTCAAGGGCGGCATCGACGGCATCGGCCGCCATTTCCCCGGACTTCAGCGCGAGGAAGACGCCGGAAGAGAAGACGGGATCGAGGAAGGCGAACGCGTCGCCGACCAGCAGGAGCCCATCGGTCGCGCAGTGTTCGGCGCGGTAGGAATATTCGCCGGTGACCCAGTATTCGCCGAACTGCCGGCCTTGGGAGAGGTGGTCCTTGATCCAGGCGTTGTTCTCGATCTCGCGGGCGTAGATTTCGGCGGGGTCGCGGGTTTCGCCGGGGCGGAAGAGGTAGTCGCGCTCGGCGACGATGCCGGAGCTCACGACGCCGTTGCGCAGCGGGATGTTCCAGAACCAGCCGCCTCCCGGCAGGTAGGCGATCGTGGTGGCCCCTTCGTCGAGGCCGGGGTCGCGCTTGGCGTCTTGGAAAAGGGTCCAGATGGAGACCTTGTTCAATTTCGGGTCGCGTTTGCGGGTGCCGTGCTTGCGCTGGTAGAGTGCGTCGCGGCCGGTGCAGTCGAGGGTGACCGGTGCTTGGACTTCGAAAGGCTCGCCTTCGCCGGTGCGGGCGCGGACGCCGGAGATGCGGTCGCCGGTGCGGAGGAAGTCGAGGACGGTGGTGTTCTCGCGGACCTCGACGCCTTTCGAGCGGGCGTTGTCGAGGAGCATGAGGTCGAAGTCCTTGCGCTCGACCTGCCAGGTGGTGGCGGCGGGGTGGTCGAAGTGCTGGAAGAAGTAAAAGGGTGCGGAAATGCGGCCGTCGGTGGTGGCGAACTGGACCGAGCTTTTGCGGACGAAGCCGATCTCGTTCATGCGGTCGATCACGCCGAGGCGGTTGAGCGTGAACCAGCAGAAGGGCATCAGGGACTCGCCCACGTGGTAGCGGGGGAAGGTTTCCTTCTCGAGCAGCAGGACACGGTGACCCTTGCCGGCGAGGAGGGTGGCCGCGGTGGAGCCGGCGGGGCCGCCGCCGATGATGATGGCGTCGTAGTCGGTCATGGTGGTGAAAGTGCCGAGTGATCCTCCTTCGCCGCCTACTTCGCGAATGCTACGAAGGCCAGGAAGGCTGCGGAGGACAGGTCAGTGATCGGTGGGAAGAATTTCGAGGATTCGGGCGAGGCAGGTGTTTTCGCCGCAGATCAGGTGATTGTAGCGTCCGAATAGGACCGCGCCACCCGGAGATGGAGAAAAAATGCGGCTGAGGGCCTCGGCGGGGACGGTGAAGAAGCCCTGGGGTTCGCTCCGGTAGGCGAGGCCGGAGGCGTTGAGGATGGCACCGAGCGGAGTGCGGCCGGCGAGGATCAGCGGGCGGAGATCGGCGGGAAAAGAGGCGAGCTGGATTTCGATCAGGCCGTATTCGACCGGGGTGCCAGAGGTGGCTGTGTGGAGGACGACCTCGCGGAGGTAGGTGTCGCCGGATTGGCGGGAATGGAGGACTTCGAGGGTGATCTCGTCGCGGTGGAAGGCGGCGAGTTCCGAGGTCATGTCGTGGTCGTGGACGAGGAGCTGCCGATAGGGAGCGGGGACCTCGGTGGCCGGGATCCACGCAAGCGGGGTCTCGCCGAGCGGGGAGACGGCGAGGAGGGGTGCGAGTTCCGCGGGGAGCGTGGGTGGGGCGAGTTCCATTCAGACGATCTTATCCGTGTGGTGGTGCGGCAGGAAAAAGTCGTGGAGGAGGTTGTCGACGCAGAGCAGGCCGTCGCGGGTGAGGACGATGGCGGAGTCCTCGATGTTGAGGAGTCCTTCGGACTGGATCTGGGCGAGCGGGGCGGCGAAGCGTTCAAGGACATCGACGCCGAACTTGTCGCGGAAGTAGGCGGCCTTCACGCGGCCGAGTTTCATCTGGAGGATGAACTCGCGGATCATGCGCTCCTCTTCCGTGGTCTTGAGCGCTCGCTTGATCGGCATGCGGCCGGCGGCGATGGCGGCGTCGTAGTCGTCGATCTCGGTGAGGTTCTGGTAGTGGACGCCCTTGGCGTGGGAGAAGGACGCCACGCCGAGGCCGAGCAGGTCGGCGCCGCCCCACAGCGAGTCACGGTAGAGGAACTTGGTGCGCTCCGGGTTCTTCACCGCGGTGTAGCCGGAGCTGATGGTGTAGCCGTTGGCTTCGAGCGCGGCGAAGGCCTCCTTCACCCAGCGGCGCTTGGTTTCCCAGTCCGCGATCGGCGCGACGAGGCTGCCGCTTGCCTTCATCTCCTTGTAGATGCCCGTGTTGTAGGGGACCTCCATCTGATAGATCGTCACGCTGTCGGGCTGGAGTTCGAGGGTCCTGGCGATGTTGTTTTGCCAGTTCTCCTCGGTTTCCTCGAGCATGCCGGCGATCAGGTCGATGTTCACCTGGTCGAAGCCTTCGGCGCGGATGCGTTCGTAGGCGCGCCAGACTTCCTTGGTGCGATGGGCGCGGCCGTTGATCTCCAGGATGCGGTCGTCGAAGTTCTCGATGCCGAGGGAAAGGCGGGTGACGCCGATGTCCTTGATCGCCTTGACCTTGTTGGGATTGAGCGTGCCGGGCTCGGCTTCGAAGGCGATTTCCTCGGCGGCGTCCCAGGGAAGCAGCGCCTTCATGCGGTCGGTGAGATCGACGAGCTGGTCGGGGGAAAGGTAGGACGGGGTGCCGCCGCCGAAGTAGATGAAGTGGGGCTTGCGGCCGGCGATGAGCGGCTTGCGGGCCATCATTTCCAGCTCGCGGATCGTGCAATCGAGGTAGTGCTTGATTTGCTCCGCGTTCTTGTCGGTGTAGACGCGGAAGTAGCAGAAGTGGCAGCGCTTCCGGCAGAACGGGATGTGATGGTAGAGGCCAAGGGCGGGCGGGGTGCCGGCGTGCGGGGTGGCGTAGGCTTCCTCGACCGCGGCGGCATTGTCCTCCGACCAGAACGAGAAGGGCGGGTAGTTCGAGATGAAGTAGTTACCGGCCCGGGTGGCGTGCGACGGGGGCGGAGTGGCGGTGGTGTCGGACATGATCGCAAAAGGGGTAGTGGATCGATGGATCAGTGGGCAGCAGGTTTTCCCTCCGATATCACGAAAAGGGTGCCCTTGCCACCGCCGATGATCAGGCGGCCTTGGGCGAATGCGGGGGAAGCGGTGAGATCTTCGCCGAGGTCGAGGCGCCAGAGCTCGGTGCCGTCAGCGGGATCGGCGGCGTAGAGGCGGCCGTCGTTGGAACCGAAGACGATGGCGTCGTCGAAGGCGAGTGGCGAGCTTTCGACGCGGCCGCCGGTCTTGAAGGTCCAGCCGGGCTTGCCGTCGGCGCGGTGGATGGCGTGGAGGGCCTTGTCGCGGCAGCCGATGTAGACCCGGGCGTCATCCACGGCCGGGGCGGTGAAGAAGGGGAACTCACCGGGCTGGTAGGTCCACTGGAGCGTCTCGGTCCCGGCGTCGGCGGCGATGACCTGGTTGGCGTGATTGCCGCAGTAGATCGTGGTGCCGGAAGTGGCGACGGAGTTGGTGATCTGGGCCTCGGTGGCCACCTTGTTGACGAGCTTCCCGTCGGCGAGGTTGAGCACGTGGATAACCTTGTCGCAGCCGCCGAAGGCGACCAGCCGGCCGTCGATGACGGCGGGGGTGCCGTTGATGTAGTCGTCGGTCTTGTAGGTCCAGACCTCGGAGCCGTCGGTGGCGAGCAGGCAGCGGGTGATGCCGTCGTAGCCGTTGACGAGGACCCATTCGGCGGAGCCGTCGGGTGCGGTGACGATGCTGGCGGCGGAGGAGAACTTCTCGGCGCCCTGGACCGACCAGATCTTGTCGCCGGTCTTGAGGTCGAGCGCTAGGAAGCTCTCGTCGCCGGAGCCGACGAAAACGCGGCCGTTCGAAATGGCGGGAGCGGCCTGGATGGTGTCGCCGGTTTCATGGGTCCAGCGGGACTTGCGGGTGGCGAGGTCGATGCAGTGGATGTTTCCCATCACGTCGCCGACGACGATGGCGCCCTCGGCGACGGCGGCTTCGGCGACGCAAGGGGCACCGAGGTCGTGGGTCCACTCGATGACGGGGGAACGGAACAGGGTGGTGGCAACGCGGCCCTGGAGCTGCGGGCCGCCGCGGGTGACCGGCCAGTCGGTGAGGGCGGGCGGGGCTTTCTCGACCGGGGCCGCGGTGGTGCCGGCGGGCTGAGGTTTGTCACAGGCGGCGAGGAGGAGGGTGATGAGGGGGAGAACGGGGAAGATCGAAGGTCCAGAGCGTGGATTTGAAGGGGATGGCATGCAGCGGGTGGCTATGGAGTGCGACGGCATGACGTCCCTTTCGCTTGGGGTGACTTCCGGCTCCCCTTGTCGGCTGCGGATCGGCCGGCAGGGCGATTCGTGGCCGACATCGTCAAGTGTCTGAACCCCGAGCCAAAGCTGCGTCGTGCCGCAGCACTCCATATTACCGGGCGGCTGTGGCAACAAAGCGGCAGCGGGCTGCCGCAGTCCAGGTGGCTTGATGCTCATGGGCATGACGGGATGGCGGCGGTGTAGAGTTGGGCGAAGCCGGCGGTGTCGAGAGGCACCGGATTGAAACGGCCGGTCCATTGGTGGGTGGCGGCTTCGGCGAGTTCGGGGATGGCGGCGGGATCGATCGCTGGCAGGGGGAGTTGGGCGAGGGCGATGGTTTCCTCAAGCCAAGGGAGGAGCGGTACGCCGATCTGGCTACTAAGTTTGTCGTAGATGGCGGCGATGGCGGGGACGGTGGCGTTGAGGCGGACTACGTGGGGCAGCATCAGGGCGACGGCGTGGCCGTGGGCGAGATCGAAGCGGGCGGTGAGCGGGTTGGCGGTGGCGTGGGCGGCGCCGAGCATGCTGTTCTCGATGGCGGAACCGGCGAGGGCGGCGCCGAGGAGCATGCGGCCGCGGGTGTCGAGGTCCGCGGAGCCATCGAGCACCGGGCGGATGGCGGAGGCAATGAGGCGGAAGGCCTCGCCGGAGTAGGCGCTGGAGACCGGGTTGCGCTTGGTGCAAACGGCGGACTCGAGGGCGTGGGAGAGAGCGTCGAGGGCGGTCAGGGTGGCGACGGAGCGGGGCTGGGAGAGGGTCAGCTCGGGATCGAGGATCGCGACGCGGGCCAGGGCTTTCGGGTCGCCGCAGGCCATCTTTTCGTGGGAACCGTCCTGCGAGACCACGGCGTAGGACTGGCATTCGCTGCCGGTGCCGGCGGTGGTGGGGATGGCGATGAAGGGCAGCATCGCCTGCTTGGCGAGGCCGTAGCCGCGGTAGTCGGACATCCGGCCGCCGTTGTGGAGGAGGAAATTGCAGCCTTTCGCGGTGTCCATGCTGCTTCCCCCGCCAAGGCCGATCAGGGCGTCGGGCCGGAGGTCGGCGGCGAAGGAGCGGCAGGCTTCGATGTCGGACTCGGTCGGGTTGACGTGGGAGCCTTGATAGACGGTGACGGCGATCCCGGCGGCTTCGAGCAAGGCCGTGGCGCGGGCGACATGGCCGGCGGCGACGATGCCGGGGTCGGTGACGAGGAGCACGTTTTTCGCACCAAGGACGGCGACGCAGTCCGGCAGCTCGGCGAGACGTCCTGGGCCGAAGACGAGGCGGGGGCTGGGTCGGGCGTCGAAGGGTGTCATGAGAGAAGGGTGAACCGCCAAGACGCCAAGGACGCCAAGTTTGAGACCGGTGAAAAAGAGGCGGCAGAGGCCGGGAAATTCCCTGAAAGCTTGGATGACGTGGAGTCTCGGTGGTTCAATGGCTTCATACCGCGACCGCCACGTTTCCCTGTATCGCGCGGCGGTGGTAGAGGAACTCGAAGAGGTTGCCTTCGTGGGGTTGTTCCCACTGGACGCGGTTGGTGGGGAAGGTGCCGAGGTTGAGGCGCTCGATGTCGGGGCTGAGGAGGAGCTGCTCGATGAAACGCGGGTCCTCGGTGAAGGCGGAAACGACGAGGGTCTGGCCGATGTTGGCGAGCATTTCGGCCTGCGGGATCTCGACGATGCTGGCGTAAGGGAACATGAACTCGGTGTTGGCGAGGGGATGGTCCTTGTCGGTGCAGGCGACGAGGGTGGGGCAGAGGTAGGTCTGTTCGAAGGCTTCCACTTTCCGCGGCCCGATGCGGTGTTTGGCGGTGATGTCCTCGGCACCGGAGTCCTTGAGATGGGCGGTGATCAGGGCGTCGATGCCGTCGGCCATCGCGGGGTTGGCGAAGCCGCAGAGCAGGGCGTCGGGATGGTCGCGGGCGTGGGGCTCGATCTTTGCGAGTTCGGCGGCGAGCGCGTTCGCGATCTCGTCGCGGAGTCGCGGGACGAGGATGGCGGAGGTGTTGATGCAGGAGCGGCCGCCGTTGGCGGAGATCGACTGGACCATGACGTCGAGAAACTCCGGCCAGCGGTCGACCATGTCCTCGCCGATCAGGATCTTGCTGCGGCCGGTGCCGTGGACCTGGATGCTGGGGAAGGCGGAGTACTTCTTCACGGTGGCATCGCTGCCGAAGGAAATGCCGCGGCCGCAGGTGGTGAGCAGGGTGTCGCCGCCCTCGTGAGTGGTCGGGTAGTAGCCGAAGGCTTCCTTCGGGAAGCCGGCCTGGATCATCGCCTGGACGATGCGCAGCGGGGTGAAGGGGTCCTCGCGGCCGGGCTTGAGGAGGACCGGGATCTTCATCACCGGGGCGGGGATCCACAGCGAGTTGACGGCGGGCGCGTTGCTGGGAAGCGAGACGCCGAGCGACGAGGTGGTCGGGAAATAGTTGATCGTGAGGCCGTCGAGGCGGGTCAGGCCCTTGTCGAAGATCTCCAGCGGCATGTTGCGGGTCAGGCCGTCGATCACCGTGCGGACCTGCGACATCGCGGCGTGGATCTTGCCCATGTTCATCCGGACCAGGGTGTGCGGCAGCCGGGTCAGCGCGGAAAGGGCTTCGACATACTGCTGGGGCGAGTGGACGGCATCGCCGCAGGGGAGATCGGCGTGGAGGAACAGTTCGGCGGCCTGCTCGCAATAGGTCGCGAGGGTGTCGGCGGGGATCGCGTCGAGGGCGGCCTTGGCCTTGGTGATCTGGAGCAGGTCGCGGCGGATGAGGCCGGGGTTCGCGGTGTGGGTGGTCAGCGTTTCACCGCCGCCGAGGTCGAGTTCGACCAGGTCGTAGGAAGTGTATTCGTGGCCGAGGCGGAGGATGGGGATGTTCATCTTGATGAAGTGCCGAGTGATCCTCCTTCGCCGAGGCTACGGAGGACAGGTCAGTGAGCAGTGATCAGTGGGAGATTTCGGGAAGTATAGAACGTGGGGCAGGTCTTCGAAGTGTTCGTCCCGTGTCCAAATTTCGGCTTTCCAACTGAGAGCGGTCGCACAGATCAAGCTGTCCGCAAGCGGCTGCGGATGGCGGGCGGATCTCATTTCCAATGGACCACGAAAATTCGACGGCGGTAATGCGCTTCATGGCAGGTCATCTTCTTTTTCGATCGTGGTATCGATCCCCTTTGGCATGCCTCTCGCGGGATGATGTGATTCGACATCGAGGAGCCGTTGTGCGAGCTGGGCAGGTTCGACCTCAAGACCGCACAGATTCGCGTCCCAGTTGGGACCAACAAGGGAGCCGTCCTGCTGCATGCCCTGGAGCCACGTGCCCATCAATTCCATCAAGCTGATCGGAGTCGGGAAATACTCATTCCATTCGTTGACCGCATGTCGCCCGGCGTAAGCTTTCTCCGACCAAAAAACGATCACATCTGCATCTTCAAACTCACTAGAAGGGCATTGGGCCCAGCCGCCTTCGGGGTTGCGAAGTCCCCATGCTTCTCTCGACCGAGTCACCTGTTCGATGAATCGATCGTAGTTCGCTTGGCAGGTGGCTACGTCTTGAAGCATAGGGCACGGAGTTCGGGGTGGATTCAATACACCCCTTCGATCACCGTCTTCGTGCCGCTCTGGAAGGGCCGGACGTCACCGACGCCATCCCAGGGAAACTCGTCGCAAGGCGCGCGGCGGATGGCTTCGTCGCGTTCGAGGAATCTCGGCATGAAGAACTCCTTGGTCATGGTGGTCAGTTCGACGCGGCCGTATTCGCCGTAGGGCATGACCTGCGAGATGTCGTCGGGGTTGACGATGCGCAGGACGGCGCGCGGTTGCGGGGCGTGGTAGGTGAGGCTGTATTCGCCGGGCGCGCGCTTCTTGCTGATGGCGAGGCCCATCAGGGTGTTGCCATAGGTGGGGGCGAAGTTGATCTTCCCCTCGAGCACTTCCTCTTCGATGAAGCGGACATACTGCGGGGTCATGGTGGTGCCGCCGGCGAAGACGCCGCGGATGCCGGCATCGACCAGCGACATCCGCTCGGCGAGGCTTTCGAGGAGCTTTGGGGTGGTGAAGAGGCAGCCGATGTCGCGGTGGCGGATGATGGTGGCGGCCTGGTCGATGACGTGTTCCTGGTAAAGCTTGGCCATGCGCATTTCACCAATGCCGATCAGGCGCTTCACCCAGCGCGGGTCGAGGTCGATGAAGTAGCAGGCGCCGCCGCGGATGTTCGCGAGGTGCTCGATCGCGAGGCGCAACCGGCGCGGGCCGGTCGGTCCGACCATCAGCCAGTTGGCGCCCTGCGGGAAGAAGTCGGGGCCGTAGTGTTCGGAGAACTCGGTGTAGTCGGTCTGGTAGTCGTCCCAGCCGATGCGCTGCTTCGGCATGCCCGTGGTGCCGCCGGTTTCGAAGACGTTGTAGGGGCGCTTGCCGAAGGCTTTCGGGATGAAAAGCGCGGGGTCTTCCTTGCGCAGGACCTCGTCGTCGAAGGGCTCGAACTGGAGGACGTCGTTGAAGCAGGTGATGTCCTTGAGCGGGTCGAAGGGCAGCGATTTCGCCTGTTCGAGCCAGTAGGGGCAGCCGGTTTCCGGGGAGAAGTGCCACCTCACCATCTCGCGGGTGTGGGCGTCGAGTTGGGCGGCGGCTTCGGCGGGAGTGAGGGTGGAGGACATTCGGGGAAAAGGGACCGGGATGGATAGGATGGATGGGCTTCCGGGCAAGGGGCTTTTGAAGGCGCTGGGTGCGTGGGATCAATCGAAGGCTTTCGGGTTTTCAGTGAGTTTCTTCAAAGCGGCGACATCGAACTGATCCTTCTCACGAACGGACCGGCTTTTCAGCCCGATGAGTGCTGCTTTCGAGGCGTAGGGAATCGAATGACCGGAAAGCGATAGGATATCCGCGTCGGCGCGGAGGTCGGCATAGCGCAGTCCGGACATCCGGGTGAAGACGTCGATCTGGCTCCGCTCCGTTTCTTCGACGATCCTGATGGCACCTTCCTCGTCATTGAAGTCCTCCGGCGAAAGTTCGCGGGCAAAGCCCTCGCCATAATCGGCAAGCGCATCTAGGAATCGACGGACATTCGGCAGCGAGGTGTCGATGAGGATGTCGACATCCTCGGTCAGCCGGACATAGCCATGGAGAGTGACGGCGATTCCGCCGACGATCACGAAATCCACTCCACCGTCAGCGAGCCGGACCAACAGCTTTTCGAACGTGGGTTCCATCGTTAGCAGGTGGTTGCCAAATCCCCCCGCGCAGCCAAAGGGCGTTTCGGCGGAGAGTTTCCAGACGGACAAGCGGTGGCAGGACGGAGAGACTGCCGCCGACACGGCGTCGAACGGGCTCCCGAAGTTCCTGATTCATGACCTGACATTGTGGAGTGAAGTCCCGGATGTCGATACCTGCGTCCGGCCTTTACTTCGTCCCGATGGCGTAGAGGTGGGTCATCGTCGCGATGTAGAGGACGTTGTTGGCGACGATCGGGCTCGAGTAGATCGGGGCGCCGAAGGAAGCGGTGCCGAGGACCTTCTTCTCCTTGGTGGCGGCGAGGATGTGGAGTTCGCCGTCCTCGGTGGGGAGGAAGACCTTGCCATCGGCGACGAGGGTCGAGCCCCAGACGCGGGACTGGGTTTCGTGGACCCAGAGCTGCTTGCCGGTCTTGGCGTCGATGCAGTGGAGGTCGCCGTCGTATTCGGCCTGGAAGACGAGACCGTTGGCGACGCTGGGGGTAGAGATAGAGCGGCCGATGTCCTTGAAGGTCCACACGGGCTTGCCCGTCTGGTCGCCGGTCTTGGTGGGGTCGATGCAGGTCAGCATCCCGATGCCGTCGCCGTGTTCGGGATCCTGTCCGATGACGGCGTAGACCCGGTCCTCGTGGAGGACGGTGGTGCCGATGACCTCGGAGGGGCCGCGGAAGGTGGCATACTTGATCGGTTCGCCGTCCTTGAAGCGGTATTCGGGCGGGTTGCAGTCGTAGCGCCAGAGTTCCTTGAGAACGGAAATGCCCTCCTCCTCGTCCATCACCGGTTTCGGATCGAAGCCGTAGGCGAAGCCGTCGCCGCCGCCCCACAGGATCATGCCCTTGCCGTTGACCTTGCCGAAAGCGGGCGACGACCAACTGGCGTGGAGAACGCGTTCGGAAACGCCGGAGATTTCCTCGCCGAGGAGGGTGCCCTTCTCGGCATCGACCGCGATCAGGGCGGGTGCCAGCGGGGCGGGGATATTGGTGTGGGACCAGTCGACGCCGTTGGAGGTGGCGGTGTAGAGGACGCCGTCGACAACCATCGGCGAGCAGGAGGAGACGTTGTGGGGGAAGATCCCGACCTCCTCGCGCATGTCGAAGCTCCAGATGATGTCGGCGTGTTGATCGCCGATGACGACCGGGTTGGCGGGATCGGCGGACATGTATTTCACCTCGTCCTTGAAGGGCCCGTCGTTGCCGTTGGCCATGCCCTTGGCGTCGAGGCACATGATCTCGCCGCGGTTGGTGACGACCCAGACCTTGTCGCCGACCACGCAGGGGGACGAGCAGAGGCCGACGTATTCCCAGTCGCTGACCTTGCCGGCGCCGAGCTTGGGGATGATGAGCTGCCAGAGGAAGGAGCCGGTCTTCTCGTCGAAGACCATCAGGTTGCCGCGGTCGCCGGTCTGCTTCGGATCGCGGGGGGACTCGTTGTTGGTGCCGACGTAAACGCGGCCGCCGGAGACGACCGGGTTGCCATAACTCTGGGAACCGAGCTTGGTGGCCCAGAGGATGTTCTTGGCTTTCGAAAGGACGGGCTGCTCGTTCTCGTCGAGTTCGCCGGGGACGATCTCGGACGGAAGGTTGGTGGCATTGCCGACCATGTTGCGGGAGGGCGTGCCGCCCCACATCGGCCAATCGGCTGAAAGGACGGGGGTGGCGAGTGCGAGCAGGAGCAGGGATGATTTCATGACTGGTGGGAAGATCGGTTTCAGCGGTCGGGGCGCTTGGCGCGCAGCGGGGCGAGTTCGGCGTGGAGATTCTTGAATGCGGAGGCGGTGAGGTCGTAGCGGAGTTGCTGTTCGGGACTGACGAAGATGACTTCCTGGCAGCCGAAGCTCACCAGCGCGTGGACTTCGTCCTTGCCGGCGCGCCAGGTGACGCACCAGTCGGGGACGAAGCCGCCGCGGCGGCGGTGCGACCATTTGGCGAAGTGGGAAGCCTCGGCAAGCAGCCGGCGCAGGCGCTGGTCCTTTCCGGCGTCCGGCTTGATTTCCGGTTTGTAGAAGCGGAAGTCGGCGATCGGCCGGACGTCGCGCCGCTTTTCCTCCCGGGCGAAGGCGGCGGCTTCCTTCGCCGGGTTCGGCAGGCCTTCGGACAGGGTCAGGGATTTCGAAACCAGCAGGGCGTCGCGCTCGGGCTTGGACTCGGAGACCGGCGGCTCGACATGGGGGTGCGCGCCCGCTCCGGCCGTGAGGACGGCGGAGAGGAGGGCGAGGCGCGCGGTTCTCATGACAGGGCGAGGCTTCAGTTCGCGGGGCTGAGCTTGATGTTGTCGATGTAAACGCGCTTCTGCGACTGCGGGCTGAAGGCGAAGACGCCGGGCGCTCCTTTCGGGTGGGCCTTGGTCAGCGGGACCTCGATGGTCCAGGCTTCCGGCTCCTTGTCGGCGCGCGGCCATGCCTTGGCAAAGACCGTGCCGGTGCCGTCCGGGTTGGCCTTCACGCGGGTCTTGAGGCGATACCAGGTGTTCGGCTTGACCGGGAACTTGACCGACTGCTTGACCCGCTCGTGGTTGCTCGAGACCTCAAGCACCTGGGCGTTGCCGATCAGGGCGATGAGGTAGCGCTGGTTGATGAAGCCGACGGAGGACATGATGCGCCGCGTGCCGTCGGTCATGACGTCGCCCTCGAGGACGTAGTCGTGAAGCTCGGTGCTGCCGAAGAAGTTCATCGTCCGCTGGAACAGGATGTTGTCGAGGCGGTTGGCGAGGACCTTCGACCCGTCCTTTTCGAGCACGTACCATTTCAGGCGGGCGCCGAGCCAGGGAAGGGGCGGGAAGGTGACCTTCTCGCCTTCGGGCGAGGCCTGGTCGAGGGTGAAGGATTCGAAGTCTTCCGCGTAGGGGGCGGAAGCGATGATCCGGCCGCGGGTGGTGCCGCCGAGCTTGCCGAGGCTGGCCTTGAACGCGCCGGCGGACAACTTGGCCTCGGGACCGGCGGTGAGGGTGGAGCCCTTGAAGGTGGCGTCGACGGTCGACTTCACCAGGGCGGTCGGCGGGATGAAGGGTTCCCACTTTTCCGGGGTGACCTCCTTGACCCGGCGGCCCATGGCGTCGAGGCCGTAGACCTTGAACTCCTGCGAGGCACCGCGGGTGAGGAAGAACTCGGCGGGGACGACCTGGAGTTGGGCGATTTCACCGGGGGTGACCGGGGCCGGGGCGGGCGCGCCGGTGAAGGTGCCTTCCTTCGGGCCCCAGCAGTGGATCGCGGTCTTTGAGAAGAGGTAAACCTTGCCGGCCCAGATCGCGGGGGCGCCGAGCAGGTTCTCCTCGAGCTTGAACTTGCTGAGCACGCGGCCGGACTCCTTCGAGGGATCGACGATGGCGAAGGTGCCGTCGAAGATCGGGACGTAGAGCTTGCCGTCGCCATAGGTGGGCGAGGCGTGGATCTGGTCGGGGCCGAGCTTTTCGCGCCACAGGGTCTTGCCGGAGGTGGCATCGACACAGAGCAACTCTCCGGTGTTGATGGTGACATACACCTTGCCGTCGGCGAGAACCGGAGACGACGAGAAGGCGGTGATGTCGTCGTTGCGCCAGGCCTCGGCGGACTTGTCGAGGACCAGGATCTCCTTGGTGTCCTTCGGGTAGGTCGTCGGGATCTTGAGGCTGACCATGCGGCCGGAGGTGGAGGCGTCGGTGTTTTCCACACCGTGCGCCGCAATCAGGCGGTCGGGGCCGGCGATGAGGATCTGGCCGTTGACGCCGCCTTGGGAAAGGTGGAAGCGCCACAGCGGGGTGCCCACGTTGGCGTCGATGCACACCACATGTCCGCAGCCGGTGCCGGCGTAGAAGACATCGCGGCCTTCGAGGGTGCCGAAGACCGGCATGCCGAAGGAGGAATCGACCGGCGAGACGCCGGGGGTGGAGGTCCAAACGAGCTGACCGGTGAGCTTGTCGAAGGCGTAGAAGCGGTCTGCCGCGGGACCGGTGGCGCCCCAGTTCGCGGTGACGCAGTGGAAGATGACGAGGTGCTTGAAGACGGCGGGGGCACCCGTGCGGCCGTTCGGGAAGGTGAGGCGGCCGTAGTCCTCGATCAGCGAGATTTCCCACAGCTTCTTCCCGTCGCGCGTGAAGCCGACACAGCGGCCGTTGGCGGTCTGGAGGTAAACGTTGCCGGTCTCCGCGTCGACGGTCGGCGCGCCGATGGCGTAGCGGTTGTAAACCGTGTCGGAGATGTAGTCGGAGAAGCGCGCTTCCCACTTCTTCTCGCCGGTCACGGCATCGAGGCAAATCAGGGCTTCCTGGGTTTCCTCGCCCTTCTCGCCGTAGTAGCCGTAGGCGTAGAGCAGGCCGTCGGCGATGACGGGAGTGCCGGCACCCTGGACTTCGTAAATCCAGAGCGGCTTGTCGGGGTCGAGGTGGTCCGGGAGATTCTTCTCGAGCGATGCCCCGGTCTGGAGCGGACCGCGCCAGTCGATCCAGCCGGTGACGTCGGCGAGCAGCGGGGTGGCAAGGAGGAGGGACAGGAGGAGCGGGCGCATGGTGGAGTCGGGGTTGGAGCTTCGCGGGGCCGGCCGCGGTGAACGGCCGGCCCCATGGAATCGGTCAGAAGGTTGTGCGGACGCGAACGCCGAAGACCTGGGGATCGCCGGGGGATCCGGCGAAGATCTGCGGATTGATGAAGGTGTAGTATTCCTCGTCGAGGAGGTTGCGGCCGTAAAGGGCAACACTGAAACGCTCGGTGGCGTAGCCGATTTCGGCATCCCACAGCACGTAGGCATCCTGCGTGAAGGTGGTGGTGTTGGCGGCGTCGAACTTGGTCGGGCCGGAGACCCGGACCGAGGTCTGGGCGTAGAAGCCGCTTTCGAAGTCGTAGCGGATGCCCGTGCTGCCGGTGTATTCGGGGACGAAGGGAACGTCGTTGCCGTCGTAGAAGGTGCCGGGGGCAAAGGGATCTGCGTAGCTGTCGAACTCGGCGTTCACGTAGCCGAAGCTGGCCCGGACGGTGACCGGCTCCACGGGCGCCCAGGCGAGATCGAGTTCCACGCCGCGGGAGGTGACCTCGTCGGCGTTCAGCACGATGAAATCGGAGGACCGGGGCACCGACTGGTTGAACTGGTAGTCGTCGATCTGGTCCCAGAACGCGCGCAGGCCGACGCGGAGGTCGTAGGCGGGGCAGTCGTACTGGAGCCCGATCTCGTTGGACCAGTTCTCCTCGCGGTCGAATTGGGCGAGCGCCGGATTGTCGCTGTAGGCGGAGAAGCCGGCCGGCTTGTTGCCCAGGCTGGTGCGGACGAAAGCGTCCACCGCCGGGGTGATGCCGTAGGTCAGGCCGAGGACCGGCGACACGAACCAGTCGTCCTCGTCGCCGCGGACGACGTCGTCGCCCGGGATGGGATCGCTCTGGACGCGGTCGATTTCCGACTCGTGGTAGTCCACGCGCAGTCCGGCATCGAGGGCGAGGCGGTCGGTCGCCTGCCAGCTCAGGTTGCCGTAGGCCGCCAGGTTGAGCTGGTCGATCGAGAAGTTGGTGTCTTCGACGAAGCCGGGGAAGAGCTGGCGGGAAGCGAGGCCTTCGTTTTCAATCCACATCTGGAAGAAGCCGGCTTTCCAGGTGAAGGGCGTGGCGTCTTCCGACGAAGTGAAGCGCAGCTCGTTGGAGACGAGGTCCTGCTGCTGGGTGATGTTCGAGCGGCTGTCGGCGAAGCCGTTGGCCGGGTTGGGGAAGGACAGGTCGAGGTCGACGGTGGACGGGTCGAGTTCCCAGGTCTGGTAGCTGCTGATGGTCTCCACCTTGCCCCAGGAGAAGTCCTTCCGGGAATGGAGCGAGAGTTGGTAGCGCTCGAGGTCGGTGGCGCCGGGGAAGTCCGAGAAGTCGGTGAAGGAGTCGGGCGAGAACAGCGAGGACAGGCGCTGGGAGCCGTCGTTGACCTGCTCGGCATAGAAGCGGAGGCGGAGCTCGAAGTCGTCGCTGGGGTTCCAGAACAGGTTGAGCAGGCCACCGTTCGATTCGCGGTCGTCGGCCTCGTTGCCGTAGAAGGCGTTCCGGATGTAGCCGTCTCGTTCGTCGTGGAAAAGCTGGAGGCTGTAGGAGAAATCGCCGCCGAGCGGGCCGGAGGTATTGAGGCCCAGGCCGACGTGGTCGTAGGAGCCGTATTCGGCGGTCAGGGTGGTCTTCATCTCGTCACCCGGGCGAGGGGTGAACATTTCGACCATCCCGGCGGCACCGTTGCGACCGAAGTAGGGGCCCTGGGGGCCGCGGTGGACGCGGACTTCCGCGAGGTCGAGCAGGCTGGAAGGGTAGGTGTCGGCGTCGCCCAGCGGGACGTCGTCGATGTAGAGGCCGAGCGCGGGCGAGCCGAAGAAGAGCGTGTTGGTGGAGCCGCGCATCACCACGACCTGGCCGTAACCGCGGGAGTCGGCAGAGACCACGTTGAAGCCCGGGACGATGCCGGAGAGGCCGGAGAAGGTGGTGGTTTGGAAGAGTTCGAGCGATTCCTCCGAGACCACGCTGACGGCGCGGGGCTCGTCATCGATCCGCTCCGCCTCGACGATGGTCGGGGCGAGCTGGGAGTTTTCCTGGGCGAACAGGCTGCCGGTGAGGGCGAGGAAGACGGAAACGGTGCGGATCGGGCTCAGTGGCGGATGCATTCGGATTCTTGGGAATAGGCTCGGAAGTTTGGGAATCGGACGGACGGGGTCAATCCCGGGCACCGGGGTGCCTGTCATCGGGAGTGCCGGGTCACCTTACGGAGCGAAACCGGATTTCCCACCGCATCAGGATGATTTTCCGGGCCGATTTCTTCCGATTCATTCCAGCGGTGACGCAATCCGCCTCCCGCCACTTCCCGCAGTCGTTGGCTTTCAAATGCTCACGCCGACTTTCACGGGGCGGCCCGACCTCCCCGTGAAACGATCCGATTCCAGAACTTGCCTCGCCCCGAACTTGAATTAGCCTCCCCGATCATGAAATTGCCGTCACTGCTCCTTGCCGCCTGCCTGATTCCCTGCGTGGCCTCCGCCCAGGACTGGCCGCGCTACCTCGGGCCGGACGGGGCGGCCAAGGTGGAGGGCGACTTCCGCAGCGACTGGGGAAAACAGAAGCCCAAGGAAGCCTGGCGCAAGCAACTCGGGCAAGGATGCGGCAGCTTCGCCATTTCCGGCGACAAGATGGTGGTGATGGGGAACCAGAACAACACCGACATCGTCTGGTGCTTCGACGCCGCGACCGGAGAGGAACTCTGGACCCACAAGTATCCGGAACGGCTCGACCCGAAGATGTATGACGGAGGACCGAACGCGACCCCGACCATCGACGGCGGTCTGGTTTACACCCTGAGCAAGACGGGCAACCTGTTCTGCCTCTCGCTGGCCGACGGCAAGCCGAAGTGGCACAAGCACTACCAGACCGACTTCGGCGGCAAGGCCCCGAGCTGGGGCTTTTCGGCCTCCCCGGTGGTCAAGGGCGACCTGCTCTACTGCCTGCCCTGCGGGAAGGACGGCGGGCTTTACGCGCTGGACAAGGCGACCGGTGAAACGAAGTGGACGTCCGGCGACAGCACCAAGCCCGGCTACGCCGCGCCGGTCTTCTTCAACTACAAGGGCCGCGGCGTGGTGGCCGCCTTCCACGGCCGGGAACTGGTCACCTACAGCCTCGATGGCAAGCCGGTCTTCGATTTCGAGTGGCGGACTTCCTACGACGTGAACGCGAGCAACCCGCAGTATCACGACGGTGCCATGTTCCTCGCGTCCGGCTACGGCATGGGCTACGTGGTGATCGATGTCTCCGCGGGGCAGCCGAAGATCCTGCACAAGAACGAGGACACGCGGATGATTTTCCAGAACAGCATCCTGGTGGACGGCGACATCGTGGGGGTCTTCGGCGACAAGAACATCGATGCCGAGCTGATCCGGATGGAGATGAAGAGCGGCAAGATCCTGTGGCGCGAGAAGATGCCCGGCACCCGCGGCAGCTCGCTGATGGTCGGCGACAAGATGGTGATCCTTTCCGAGACCGGCGACATCCTCTGCGGCGAGCCCGCCAAGTCCGGGTGGAAGGAGCACGGGCGGATCAAGCCGCTGTCCGGCACCTGCTGGGCTCCGGTGGCCTATGCGAACGGCCGGATCTTCGCCCGCAACAACAAGGGCGAGGCGGTTTGCCTGGAGGTGAAGTGAGGCCCGCCAAGGCCGGCATTCAGACCGCCCGGTGCCATTTCTCCGCGACCGGGCTGCCGGAGTGATAGACGAAATGGAGCACCCGGCGGTGGTCGGGTTGCTCGGCTTGCGATGAGGCGTGCAGCAGCAGCGGGCGCATCAGCAGCGCTTCGCCCTCCTCGACGAGGCACTGGATTTCCCCGCCGCGGGCGGCACGGGCGGCGCATTCGCCGGATGGGATCACGCCTTCGCGGTGACTCCCAGGGCTCACCCGGAGCGGACCGTTGCCGGACCCGCAGGGATCGAGGTGGAGGCGGACTGCCAGCAAGTCCTCGAGCACTTCCCGGGGCGGTCGGGCGAAGTCCACGCCGTCCTTGCGGGAGGGCAGGTCGAAGCCGGCGGCGGAGGGCGGTCCGGCGAAGGGAAACATCAGGTCCTGGTGCCAGGGCACTTTCCAGTTGGTGGCGGGCGTCTTGTCGAAGGCGATGGCCTGGATCGCAACGGCCGTGGCGGGCAGATGGCCGGATGAAACGAGGTCGCGCTTCAGTTGTAGAGCGGCGGCCCGGACTTCCGGCAGGTCGAGCAGGCAGCGGCTCCCCGCGGTGCCTTCGGTGAAGGCCGCCGCGCGCAATAGGGCGATGGATGCCGCCCCGATCCCCGTTGCCACGCGGGTCCAGCCGTCGCGATCGAGGTCGATGGCCACGCTTACCAGGCGGTTTCGAGAACCTGCTTGCCAATCATTCGCCCGGCTTCCTGCTCGCGGTGGGCGGCGGCGAGCGTGGCGGGGGAAAGCACTCCGCCGTGGCGGGTCATGGTGGTGACCAGGCGGCCGGCATCGACCAGCGCGGCGACTTCCTTGAGGAGTTCGTGCTGTTGGATCATGTCGGGCGTCTGGAACATCGGACGGGTGAACATGAACTCCCAGGCGAAGGTGACGCTCTTCGATTTCATGAGCCCGATGTCCGGGATGACGGGCGACTCGACGATCGCGGTGATCTTGCCTTGCGGGACGATCGCCTTGGCCATGGCGGCCCAGTGGCCGGTGGTGTCGGAGAAGCAGGCGATCGCATCGACCGTCGGGAAGCCGAGCTTCGCGAGCTCCGCCGGCCAATCGCCCGAGTGGTCGATGACGTGGTGCGCCCCCATCTTCCGGCACCATTCCACCGACTCCGGACGCGAGGCGGTGGCGATGACGGTGAAGCCTGTCAAAACGGCGGCGAGCTGGATGGCGATCGAGCCGACGCCACCGGCCCCGCCGAGGATGAGCAGGGTCTTGTCCTTGGTCCCGACGAGGTCGCCCGGCGTGTGCCCGAGGCGGTCGAAGAGGCACTCCCACGCGGTGATGGCGGTGAGGGGAAGGGCGGCGGCCTCCGCAAAGCCGAGCGACTCCGGCTTGCGGGCGACGATGCGTTCGTCGACGAGCTGGAGTTCCGCATTCGAGCCCGGGCGGGTCACGTCGCCGGCGTAGTAAACCTCGTCGCCGGGGCGGAACAGGGTGACGTCGGTGCCGGTCGCCTCGACGATGCCCGCGGCGTCCCAGCCGAGGATCCGCGGGGTGCTGTCCTCCTCCTTGCGGGCCTGGCGCTGCTTGTAGTCGACCGGGTTGACGGCGATCGCCTTGACGCGGACGAGCAGGTCCCGCGGACCGGGAACAGGATCGGGCAGGTCGATGAGTTCGAAGCAGTCCGGGTGATCGAGCGGGAGCTTGCGGGTGAGGGCGACGGCTTGCATGAGTGGGCAGATTGACGATTGATGATTCTCGATTTTCGATTGGAGGTCAGCGGAAGTCGCGTTGTCGGACTGGCTGCCATTAACCGATAATCCCTCATCACTTCACTTCCGGCGTGCCGGTAAGGGCGGCGATCTTCGATTCGATGGCCTTGGCCCACAGCTCGTAGCCGGGGGCTTTCGGGTGGAGCAGGTCGGGCATGATTTCCTTAGAAAGGGTGCCGTCGGCGGCGAGGAAGGTGGAGTCGAGGTCGAGCCAGTGGATCTTGTCGCCGTCGGCGAAGGTTTTGATCCGCGCGTTCACCGCGTCGTTGATCTTGCGCAGCTTGCCATCGGGCTTTTCCTCCCGTGGGAAGACCGAAAGCAGGAGGATCTTCGCGTCGGGCTTGCGGTCCTGGAGCAGCTCGAGGATGAGCTGGATACCGGCGGCGGTCTGTTCGGGCGGGTCCTGGCGGTGGCCGGTGTTGTTGGTGCCGATCATCAGGACGAAGAGCTTGGGATCGACGTTCTCCAGTTCGCCGTTCATCAGGCGCCAGAGGACGTGCTCGGTGCGGTCGCCCGAATACCCGAGGTTGAGTGCCTTGCGGTGTCCGTAGTGCTTGTCCCACACCGCCTTGCCCGGGCCTTCCCAGCCCTGGGTGATGGAATCGCCGATGAAGACGAGCTCGTGGCCGCCCTTTCTTGCCAGCGGCTTCTTCTCCTGGTGACGCTTCTTCCACCAGTCCTCGGCATTGCGGTTGGCGGGCACCGTGGCGGTGCTCATGCGGTATTCCGTGCGCTTCTCGTCGTAGGTCCTCTTCATGTCCGCGAGGACGGTCGCGTAGGCGGGATCGTCGTGGACGGCCTTCATCTCGCGCGGGTCCTTTTCGAGGTCGAAGAGGTTCCACTCCTTGGTCTTGGGGAAGAACATCAGCTTGTAGCGGTCGGTGCGGACGCCGTCGTGGGCGGCGACGTTGTGGGTGTTCTCGCCACTGTAGAAGTAGTAGATCGCCTTGCGCCAGTCGGCGGGGGGTTCGCCCTTGAGGACCGGGACCAGGCTCTTGCCCTGGACGGTGGCGGGGATCTTCGCGCCGGCGACCTCGAGGAAAGTCGGGGCGTAGTCGATGTTCTGGATCAGGGTGTCGTTGCGGGTCCCTGGCTTCACGACGCCGGGCCAGCGGACGAGGAAGGGCATGGCCAGGCTTTCCTCGAACATCCAGCGCTTGTCGTACCAGCCGTGCTCGCCGAGGTAGAAGCCCTGGTCGGAGGAGTAGATCACGATGGTGTTCTTCGCGAGGCCGGTCTTTTCGAGGTAATCGAGCATGCGTCCGACGTTCTCGTCCACGGCGCGGACGGTGCGGAGGTAGTCCTTGAGGTAGCGCTGGTATTTCCAGCGGGTGACATCGGCGGCGGAGAGCGGGGAGGCCTTCATGCCGGAGATGAAGGCCTGGTTCTCCGGCTCGTAGGCGGCGTCCCAGGCCTTCTTCTGCTCGTCGGTCATGCGGGCGTATTCGCCGTTGGGGATGCCGCCGAGGAAGTGCTCTGGAAACAGGGACTTGCCGTGGAACTTCATGTCGTGGCCCCAGTGGAAGTCGCGGGCGATGGTCATCTGCTGCTCTTTCAGCGTGGCGCTGCGGCCGGCATAGTCGTCGAACAAGGTGTCCGGTTCGGGGATCTTCACGTCCTTGAAGAGGCCGTAATGCCGGGGAGCGGGCGCCCAGTTGCGGTGGGGCGCCTTGTGCTGGCACATCAGGACGAAGGGCTTCGACTTGTCTCGGCCGGACTCCAGCCAAGCGAGCGCCTTGTCGGTGATCAGGTCGGTGCAGTAGCCCGGCTCGCGCTTGCTGCCCGCGGCGGTGATGAACTCGGGGTTGTAGTAGTTCCCCTGGCCGGGGAGGATTTCCCAGTGGTCGAAGCCGGTGGGCTGGCTGACGAGGTGCCATTTGCCGATGATCGAGGTCTGGTAGCCCGCCTTCTGCAGGAGCTTCGGAAAGGTTGTCTGGGAGCTGTCGAAGCGGGAGAAATCGTTGTCGGGAAAGCCGTTCACATGGCTGTGCTTGCCGGTCAGGATGCAGGCGCGGGACGGGCCGCAGATTGAGTTGGCGCAGTAGGAGCGGGTGAAGATCGCGCCTTCCTTGGCGATGCGGTCGAGGTTCGGGGTCGGGGCGATGTCCTTGAGCGGTCCGCCGTAGGCCGAAATGGCGTTGAGGGCGTGGTCGTCGGAGAACAGGAAAAGGATGTTCGGCCGGTCCGCGGCGAGCAGCGGGGCGGACAGCAGGGCGAGCAAGGCGGGAATGCGCATGGGGTGGAGAATACGGGCGGGGAGCCCGGATCTGGCAAGCAAAGGCCGCCGGGCGGTGCAAACTGCCATTTGACGCGCCGGGCCGGGGCGTCTTTGTTGGGCGCGCATGAAACTCGTACCCCTAATCAGCTCCGGCACGGCCGGCCCCCTCGGTGTCCTCCATCTGCCCCGCCTCTGGCTCAAGGTCTCGCTCGAAGCCCGCGGCGCGCTGGCCGACGGCTATCCGGGTGCCGGCCAAGGCTACGACCAGATGGTCATCGACGCCCTCGGCCTGGACCGCGACGCGGTGATCGCCTACATCGCCGCCGAGCGCCCGACCTACCCGCAGTTCGAAGCCTGGGTGAAAGCCCAGCCGGGTGCCAAGCTGGACGCCGCCTCGGTTTCCGCGATCAACGCGGCGATCACCGGCTACATCCACGCCGACGCGACCCGCCAGTCGATCCTGGATGCCGACGGCCTGCCGGACGACGCGTCGGCGCCGAAGGACGCGATCAACCTGAACAACCTCGACGACTGGCATGAGTTCCATGCCGCGGTGCTGAAGTGAGCACCGGTCCCGAAGATGGCTGAAGACCCGCAACCCGGTCCCGTGCCGCCCGAGAGGCGGCCGGCGATCGGGGCGCGGCTCGCCATGACCTTTCTGGGGGTGATGAGGACTTTCCTCATTATCCCTGCGATGCTCCTCGCACTCTTTGGCGGCGGAATGCTCTTCGCGGTCTGCTTTGTCGAAGATCCCGTGGTTGAGCTCATCGCGTTGCAAGTCGTGGCTCTGGCCGCAGCCGAGCTTGTTTTCGCGACTGCGGTCGGAGCCAAGTGGATCGAGGATCAGATCCGGCTCCGGTCGGATCCCGCTGCCGCTGGGATGCCCGACCCAACCGATTCCGCCGGCCATCTGGTCGTTCTGATGATCGAAGTCGTCCTTCTGTTCTCCGGGGCTTCGCTCCTGATTTGGATTCCTGCCGAGATCACCCGCGAGGACAACCTCGGTCCGGCTTGGCCGGCATTCTGGGCAACCACGGGCGCACTGGCCTGGTGGGCGAGACGGCAGGTGCTGGAGTGGTTCCGGCGTCGCGCGGTCATTCTGGATACAGATCATTGTTCGACGCCTGGAATTCCGCCTTCAGGCGAACCTTGAGCGTCGACAGATCCACCAGCTTGAAGCCGGTGAAGGTCCATTCGCCGTCCTTGCCATCGTGGCCGATGCCGGCGAGGAGGTGGACGGCGTCGTCGGTGATCTTGAGCGTCTCGTCTTTCGGTTCGAAGTAGAAGGTCCGCAGGGTGCTGTCCCAGGAGCCGTCCTCGACGAGCTTGGGATCGAGGTAGAAGACTTCGCCGCTCGGTTCGTGGACGATGCGGAGGTCGGGGTAGCCGCTGCGCTGGGCCTCGCCGCGGCGGTTGGGAGGAACGTCGCAGGATAGGTCGGGCTCGGCGTTGAGGCCTTCGTGAAGGGCATCCTCGAAGAAGCGCGAGGCCTCGTTGATCCGGCGGAGGGAGCGGACGGGGGAGTCGGGGGCGTTGAGCTTGTCGATGGCGCGGCTCAGGGCGGAATCGATGGCGGCTTGGACGCGGGTGTGGCTTTCCCGGTTGGCGAGCGGGATCACCTGCTTGCCGGAGCAGGCTTCGGCGACGGTGGCGAAAGAGAAGGTTCGTTCGTCGAGGTTCTCGCCAAGGAGCTGGCGGACGAGAAGGACGTCAGCATCCGCTGCCCCGGGCTTTGGTGGGGCCAACGCGTTTATTCCAATCACCCCCAGTATGCAAAGCAGGCTGGTGCCGGTGAGATACAGGAAGCGGTGCGCTTTCGGACTCATGGGATGCGGGACTCAAACAAACGCACCAATTTACCTTTAGCGGAAGCACCAGAGATGCTCGTGGGTCCGCACAAGCAGGGAATCGCCGATGGCCACGGGGGTGGCGACCAGAGGTTCCTCGAGTTCGTTGGTGGTAACGTCTGTTAGGCCGGCTTCAGTGATGCGACCGCAGAAGATCGTGCCATCGGAACGGCCGCAGTAGAGAAGATCGCCGGCGATCATCGGGGAGGCGTAGTAGATCGCCGGGCCTTTCGGCAGGGCGGTTTCCCAAAGGACCTTGCCGGTCTCCGCGTCGAGGCAGCTCACCATGCCGCGGGTCGGGCCGGTGTCCTGGAGGAGGTAGAATTTTCCGTCCTGCGCGGCCGGTGTGGCGCAGTCGGAGCCGCGCTTGTCGAGGGTCCATAGACGGTGCGTCTTCGTCGTGTCGCCCTTGCCGCCCATCCGCACGCCGGCGACGTGGTTGCCGCGCCCGAAGGGAACGAGCGCGATGCCCTTGGTGGCGGAGGCGGAGGCTATGACGCGCCAGTTCGTCTGTTGGCGCGGGTTGAAATCGCCGTGGTCCCAGAGGAGCTTGCCGCTCTTGGCGTCGTGGCCGCTCAAGTGGTCGCCGCCCCAGGAGACGATGGTTTCGACGCCGTCGATCTCCGTGACGAAGGGCGTGGTGTAGGCATCGTTGGCCTCGGCCGGGGCTTTGTAATCGCGCGGGGTCTTCCAGACTTCCTTGCCGGTGGCGGGGTCGAAGGCGAGGAGGAAGGAGGGGTTCTTGTTGTGCATCATCGCGACCACCAGACGACCGCCGGCGAGAACCGGCGAGGTGCCGAGGTCCCACTTCAGGCCGTCCTTGGCGTAGTCCTTTTGCAGGTTCTTGCTCCAGACGACTTTGCCTAACAGATCGAGCGCGGCGAGGTTGCCGGACTTGAAGTAGACGAAGATCCGCTTTCCGTCGGTGAGCGGCGAGGGATTGCAACCGCTGCCGGCGCTGGCGTGCTGAAAGGCACTCACGGTGCCGACGGTGGCGCGCCACTTCTCCTTGCCCGCCTGGTCGACGGCGAGCACGCCGTCTTTGCCATCGATCTCGGCGGTGACGACGATAAGATCGCCGAGGACCATCGGGGTCGAGCCGCCGCGGCCGGGAAGCTTCACTTTCCATGCGACGTGTTTCTCCGGACCGAACGCCGCCGGGGTCTTGCCGCTTTCCGCGACGCCGTGACCGGACGGGCCGCGCCAGTTCGGCCAGCCGGATTCCGCGAGGAGGAGGCCCGAGGTGACAAGGATGCCTGTTAGAGTGGCGAGGGTTCCCTTCATGGTGTCTCCTTCATTTCGAATACTCGTTCCAGGCTTTCGCGATGGTTTCCCGGCCGGGAAACTCGCCGTCGAGGATCAGGAAGCGGTAGCGGAGCTCGAGCTTGCCGCCTTCGGGGATGTCCTTTTCGAAGAACATGCCGAAGCGTCCGTAGTCGCGGTAGGCCGAGTGCCGCGTGCCTTTCGGATTCGAGGGGTGGTTCATCTGGACCACGGTGTGCGTTTTGCCGCGCAACACGTAGGTCTCCGCGGCCCAGGGGAGGTCCCGCGCTTTCGGGACATTGATCTTCTCAAACGGAAACGAGTAATTCGTCGCCTTGAGGTCCACGCCTTGGGCGGGCCGGTAATGGATGCCGGCATGCTCCGGATCGCCCTTCAGGGACAGGGTTCCGAATTTCGCGTGCAGCTCGCTGTGGAAGTCGATCACCAGCCGAACTCCGTCGGTGCCCGGGGCGATTCTCGTGGTCCGCATCTCTTCGAGCAGGGGCTTGTCCTTCTCCGCCATCCACAGCGTGCGGGAAGTGAAGAAGGCCGCGCCGTCCTGGATCTCCTGGCGGGGGAAGTCCTGGTGGACGATGTCGCCGCCTTTCATGTGCCACCGGTCGTAGGTCTTCCCGTCGAAGCCGATCTTGTTCCAGCCGATGAAGATGCCGCGGTGGTGGGTGTAGTCGCCGCCGGCACCTTTGGTGATCGGGGCTTCGCCCGCAGCGTCGAAGACATGCAGGTAGGGCTTGTAGGTCTCGTGGGCGCGCTCCTTGGTCGAGGTGTCGTGCTCGTACATGTAGCGGGCGGCCACCTTGCCGTCCACCAGCACGTCGAGGTGCTTGCCGGGGGTGTCTTTGAAGGCCAGCGGTTCCGCCGCGAGTCCGCCGATGCCTGTGACCACCGCGATGATCGCGGCGCGGAAATGGGGTTGCAATTTCACCCTCCTACTACCGACCGACCGGCTCGCTCTTGCAAGCGAATCGTCAGGGCTCGATGCGGATGGCCTTCTCCAACAGCGCCTCGGCGATCTCGAAATCGACGGCGGTGCGGGCATGGACGCGGCACAGCGGCTGGCCCTGGTGGACGTTCTCGCCGCATTTTACGAGGTGGTCGAAGCCGACGGCGTGGTCGACGCCATCGGTCGCCCGTGCGCGGCCGGCGCCGAGTTGGAGGGCGGCCTGGCCGACGAGGCCGGCGTCGACTTGCACGACGGTGCCGCTGCAGTGGGCGGGGAAATCGCGAATCACCGGGGCGTGGTGGATCTGCCCGAGCTTCGGCAGGTCGGCGGGGTTGCCCCCGTGAGCGGTGACGATCTCGTCGAACTTGCGGCGCGCGCTGCCGTCGGAAAGAAGATGTTCCAGTTCCTTGCGCGGAACCGGGCTGATCTTCTCCGCGAGATCGAGCACCAGCTTGCGGAGATCGGCGGGGCCGCGGCCTTCGAGGCACTCGAGGGACTCGACGACTTCGAGCGAATTGCCGACGGCACGGCCGAGCGGCTCGCTCATCGGATTGAGCACGGCATGGACCTCGACACCCATCTCCTTGCCAACGGCGATCATCGAGTCGGCCAGCACGCGGGCATCGGCCTCGGTCTTCATGAAAGCACCGCTGCCGAACTTCACGTCGAGGACGAGCCGGTCGAGCGACTCGGCGAGCTTCTTCGACATGATGGACGCGGTGATCAGGGGGATCGAGGGCACGGTGCCGGTGACATCGCGGAGGGCGTAGAGTTTCTTGTCAGCGGGGCAGAAGCGGTCGGTCTGGCCCATCATCACGACGCCGATTTTCTCCAACATCTCCTGCGCTTCCGGGATGGTGACGCCGACTTTGAAGCCGGGGATCGATTCCAGCTTGTCGAGGGTGCCGCCGGTGATCCCGAGGCCGCGGCCGGAGACCATGGGGACCCAGACGCCGGTGCAGGCGACCAGCGGGGCGAGGATCAGCGAGACCTTGTCGCCGATGCCGCCGGTGGAGTGCTTGTCGACGACCGTCGGGTGGCCGGCGGGGTGGTGGAAGACGTCGCCGCTTTGCAGCATCGCCTTGGTCAGCGCGGCGGTTTCCACGGCGTCCATGCCTTGGAAAAAGACGGCCATGGCGAAGGCGGACATCTGGTAATCCGGGATCTCGCCGGAGGTGTAGCCGTCGATCAGCTTGCGGATTTCCGCGGGATCGAGGGTCTCGCCTTCGCGCTTGCGGGCGATGAGGGTGGGGACGTGGAGGTTCATGGGGAGGATTCGAAGGCGACGAATGGAAGATCCGGAACGCAAGCGACCGGGTCAAGGCGACAGCCGCTCGATGCTCCAGCCGTCGCCGTCGCGCTCGTAGTGGAAGCGGTCGTGGAGACGGGCGGAGCCGCCTTGCCAGAACTCGATGCTTTCCGGGACGACGCGGAAGCCGCCCCAGAAGGAGGGCAGGGGAATCTCGCCGTGGCTGAACTTGTCGCGGATCTCCGAGAGTTTTTGCAGCAGCAGCTTGCGGGAGAAGATCACCGAGCTCTGGCTGGAGACCCAGGCCCCGAGCTGGGATTCGCGGGGGCGGGAGGTGAAATACTTCAGCGACTCCGCGGTGGAGATCTTCTCGGCGCGGCCTTGCACGATGACCTGGCGCTCGAGGACGATCCATGGAAAGAGCAGCGAGACGTGGGGGTTCTCCGCGATGTGGCGGGCCTTGCGGCTTTCGTAGTTGGTGAAGAAGACGAAGCCGGAGGCATCGAAGTACTTCAGCAGGACCGTCCGCAGCAAAGGCCGGCCGGAGGCGTCGGCGGTGGCCAGGCTCATGGCATTCGGCTCGTGGAGCTTGAGTTCGATCGCCTGGTGGAACCACTGCTCGAACTGGTGCATCGGATCGGCGGCGAGGTCCTCGCGGTGCAGGCCGCGGTCGGAGTATTCCTTGCGAAAGTCGGAGAGATCCATGGCCGGGGATAGTCCGGGATCCGATGCCATGCAAGAGCCGGGGGCGGGGCAGGTTCTGCTTTGACCTGCAAGGGCGCGATCCTCAGGTTGCCGCAATGCCCCATTCAGCAAGCCGCAGGAGTTTTCTCGTCGGAGCCTCGGGATTGGCAACGGCCTTGCTTGCCGGTTGCGGCAGGCGGTCCGAAGAATTGCCCGAAGCTTCCGACGAAATGAACCAGGACGATCCGCTCGACCGTGTGTTTCCCCGCTTGCTCGCCATCGTGCGGGAGAATCCGGAGCCGGTCTCCCAATGGAGCCGGATGCTGGAGGTCTTCCGCTCCGAGGTGCCCGCGGCGCCTTGGGCGCGAATGCCGGTGCCGGCGATCGGGAAGGACGTGGATGAAGCCGCCGCATGGCTGGCGGCGGAGCTCAAGGCCCAGCCGGCGGCCAAGGGGATCTATCTCGGCTTGGACACTCTCAACATGGAGGGCGGGAGAGGCAAGAACGTCGAGTTCGGCGGCACCGCGGAGTGTGATCCGACCGACGATGACGAGTCTTGGTTGGAGGATGATCTCGATCATGGCGATGAGCACCTGATCCGGGGGCTCGTGGAAATGCATGCCGGCTATTCGTCTCCCGAGTGGGAACCGTGGTCCGAGTTTTGCGATTACGCCGTCTTCCTGGGCTACTCCGGCATCGTGCTGGGCGCCGCGATGGCACGAGCTTCAGGCGCGCGGGATCTGCTGGTCGCCTGGGGCTTTCACGACGGGGACCTGTTCCTCCTCGGCCGGTCGCTGGGCGGGAAATGGTCGCCGGTGGAGGATTAGCGGCGCTTCGTGTTGGCAGGGAACTCGGCCTCCATGACGTGGAACTTCGCGCCGAGGTGGCCGGGGTGGGTGAGGGTCTGGAACGAGCGGAGGTCTTTTCGCGTGGCCTCGTCGGTGCGGCCTTCGAGTTCGAGCAGCCAGGGCTTTGCCGCTTCGGTCAGGAAGCGGCCCTGGTTCTCGAAGCGGAGCACGGTGCCGCCGGATTGAACGAGGGCCTCGCCCAGCGCGGTGAAATCGACGTGCGCGGTGATGTCGATCTCGCCCGGAGACTCCAGCGGGTCCTCCGCTGCGCGGTGACGGGAGAAAGTCCGCAGGGTGCCGGTGGTACGGGATTCGTGGTAGTAGTCGTCGCGCTCGAAGCCGTAGTCGAGCCACAGCATGCGGCCGCCGGTCATCGCGGCGGCGAGCGGGGTCAGGAACGGGAGCAAGTTGTCGCGAACTTCGCTGCGATAGCCGGCGGGACGCGGGGGAAGGCCGGCGACGAGCTCGGGCGGGGCTTCGCCGAGGTCGGTCCAAATGAAGCGGTCGTCGGCGGAAAGGGTCACGCCCTGGAGCCGCCAGCCGCGCCCGTCGGACTCGATGACATGAAAGGGCAGGGCGTCGATCACCTCGTTGCCGAGGACGAACGAAGGCTGGGCATCGCCGGCGAGTTCCTCCGGAGAGCGGACGATCCGTGCGGCAGGCAACCGCTCGCGCTGGGCGGCGGCGAGGAGGGGTAGCGGCTCGACGATGGCGTATTCGAGACCGCGGAGGTCGCCGAGGGCGGCAAGGATGTCGGCGGCCAGCGATCCGTCGTTGGCCCCGCATTCGAGGATCCGCCAGCGGTCGGGAGATCCCGCTTCCCGGTGCCAGGCCGCGATGTGGCGGGCCAGCAGGCGGCCGAAGAGCGGGCCGGTGCTGACACTGGTGAAGAAGTCGCCGCCGCGGCCGACCTGGCCGGCGGGACGGGCGTAGTAGCCATTGGCCGGATCGTAGAGGGCGGCGGCCATGAAGGCGGGGAAGGGCAGGGGTCCGTCGCGGCGGATTCCTTGCCGGATCCGATCGGCCAAGCCCGGAGTTGCATCCCCCCCGTCCGGGAGGTATGCGGATGGGGCACCGGATGGATTCCGGGATGCGTCACGAAGAGATTCCTGCATGGCCACGAGCGAGAAAAACACGCGGAACAAGCTGAAGCGGCGCCGGTTCTACAAGCGCAAACGCTTCTGGGGCTCCCTGCTACTGCTGGCCATCGCGGGGGCCTACATCGGCTACGTGGCGATGGAGCGCTACACCCGGCCCTACCGCGAGCGGGCCTACACCTACGATCTGGAGCGGATCAACGATCTGGAAATCCCCAGCCTGATCCTCGACCGCAACGGCAAGGAGATCGGCCGGGTCTTTGTGCAGAACCGCAGCGTGATCCCGATCGCCGGGGTGCCCCAGATCTTCATCGACGCCCTGCGTGCCGGGGAAGACCAGCGCTTCAACACCCACGACGGCGTTGACTACATCGGCGTGGCGCGGGCCTATTATCTGAACTGGAGGGCCGGGGAGACCACCCAGGGGGCGAGCACGATCACCCAGCAGCTGGCAAGGAACGCCTACGATCTGGAAGGCGACCGCAAGAAGCGCGGCGAGACCAGCATGGAGCGCAAGATGGTCGAGGCCTTCCTGGCCCAGCGGATCGAGAAGCGCTACGAGAAGTCGCAGATCCTCGAGTTCTACCTCAACCGCATTTATTTCGGCAGCGGCTACTACGGGATCCGTTCGGCGTCGCTGGGTTACTTCGGGAAGGAGCCGAAGGACCTCGATGCGCTGGAGAGCGCGGCGATCGTCGGCTGCATCAAGAACCCGACCAACCTTTCCCCGGTCAACAACCCGAACGGCAACAAGAACTCCCGCAACCTGGTCATCGGCCGGATGGTCGACCTCAAGGCGCTGACCCGCGCCCAGGCGGCGGAGCTGATGGTGGCATCGCTGAAGCTCGATCCGAAGCCCTTGCAGCGCGGCACCACGCACCTTTACGAGCGGGTGGCGGACGAGATCCGGCGGATGATGGGCGAGGACGCCCTTGCGGCGGGAGGTTTCCGGATCCACACGTCGATCGATGCCAACGTGCAGGACGCCCTCGAGCTGTCGCTCCAGCGGAGCCTCGAGCGCGCCGAACAGCATCCGGGCTATGCGAACCCGAAGAAAGCGGATTACCGCAAGTCCTCCGGCAAGCCGGCCGAGTATCTCCAGGGGGCCGGACTGATGGTCGACCACGGGAACGGCGAGGTGATCGCGCACGTCGGGGGTCGCGACTACGAGCAGGTTCCCTACGACGTCATCGAGCTGGGCCGGCGTCCTCTGGGCACCGCGTTCCTGCCCTTCGTTTATGCAGCGGGTTTCGAGCGGAACCTGACGCCCGCGACCATCCTCATGGACGAATGGATGGACAACCGGTCGGTAATGATCGGTGGTCGCGACGGAGTGCTTGCCGAGTGGGGCATGGAGGTGGCGACGCCGCCGGTGGAAGGAGAGATCACCGCGCGCCGGGCGCTGGAGGCCTCGAAGATCGCGGCGTCGATCAGTTTCGCCAACAAGACCGGCTTGGACAACGTGGTGAAGACGGCGGAGAAGTTCGGGCTGCCGATGAAGGACGTCGAGCTGCTGCCCCGGATCGCCGCCGGATGGGAGTCCGCTTCTTTGAAGGACGCGGTGCGCGCGATCTCGGCCTTTGCCCGCGGCGGTCAGACGGCGCCGCAGTTGCTGACCTATGTCAACCGGGTGGAGGATGCCGACGGCAACATCCGCTACGAGCGCCCGATCCGGGTGCCGTCGCGCTTGCAGGCGACCGACGAGGCGACCGCCTTCATGGTCCACAGCATGCTCCGCGGCAGCATGGACCGAGGGAGTGCGGCCGGGCTTGCCGACCGGATGGTCGAGAAGCCCTTCGTGGGCGGTGCCAAGACCGGGACGACCCACGATTTCTCGGACAACTGGTTCCTCGGATACAACGGGCGGGTTTCCTGCGGTGTCTGGGTCGGGTTCCTCCAGCCGGGCAAGTCGATCTACGCCGGAGCCTTCTCGAAGGACCTCGCGATGCCCGTTTGGGAAGAGGCGATGAATGCCGCGGCGCCGGTGTTCGGGGGCAAGGGAATCGCCCAGCCCGAGAGCGTGATGGAGGCCACCATCTGCCGGGTGAGCGGCCAGCGGGCGACCCCGTATTGCTACGAAACGGTGGAAGACCCCTCGACCGGACGTCCGCGGACGCGGGCTTCCTCGCAGGTCGAGTTTTTCCGCAAGGGAACGGAGAACCTGCCCTTCTGCCACCTTCATTCCGGCGCCACCGGGGTGGATCCGGGAACCGATGCGATCGGGCTGGGGCAACTGGCGGTCATCGACACCACTCCGGTCCGTGCCAAGGCGCCGGCGCTGCTGGGCGAGGATCCCTACTTCACCGAGCAGGTGCTGATGGATGAAACGCAGCCGGTCTCGGGTCGCAACCGGGCGAGCGTGCTCGACAGCTTCGACCTCGGCGACGGCGAGGAACCGCTGAAGCTGCCGTGGCCGGAACGGTTGGAGATTTCGCCCGAGTGACGGGGCTGTCCCGGAGGCGTTCGCTCCGCTCTTGCGCCCTGCGGGGCCGCCCCTCAGTCTCCCCGCGTGCCGGAAACCGCGAACCCTGCCAGGCGCTGGAACAGCTTTGTCTGTCCCGGATGCCGCTTCGTGTTCCGGGTCTCGCAGGATCACGACGGCAAGGGAGTGGTTTGTCCCGGCTGCCGGGTCATGTTACGCCTCCCGGATGCCGGGGATGAGACGCCGCCCTTGATTGCCCCGGCCCGCAAGGACGGGGATGAGGAGGTGGAAGAGGTCGAGTCCGCCGACGACCCGTTGCCTGTTTCCGGCGGCAGCGATTGGAGATTCCTGCTCGGACTCTCGGTGCCGGCCCTGGCGGTCCTGGCCTTGTTCGCCTGGTGGCTGGCACCCGACGACAAGCCCTTGCCCCCTCCCACCGCAGGCCAGCTTCAGACACCGCCGCCCCAAGCGGTCGAGGGAGAACGGAGTGCGACCCGGGAAAAGAACCTGATGCTGGAAGTCGAAGCGGTGGTGAAGGGCTTCCTCGCCGCCGGGAACGAGGAGGAGATCCTGAAGTTCGTGCGGGATCCGGAGCGGACCGCGCCGAAGTTGAAAGCCTGGCTCGCGGCAAGGGACTACTCCGCCCCCGGCTTCCGTGAAATGGTGGGGGATGACATCGCCCCCACGGGAGAAGGGGATCTTTTGACCGTCACGGTGAGGACCGGCGATTTCGAAGCCCGGCAGATCGTCCTGCTCGAATCGGAGGGAAGCCTGAAGGTGGACTGGGAGAGCTGGGTCGGTTGGTCCGAGATGAGCTGGCGCGATTTCAAGGAGAAGCGCCCGCCCGGCGGAAGTTGGTTCCGCGTCGTGCTCTCGGACGTCGAGTATTACAACTTCGACTTCACCGACGAGGATGCGTGGACGTCCTACCGCTTGAACTCGCCGGACGGTTCTGAGTCCCTCTTCGGCTACGTTCCCCGCAATGGCGAAATCGCCCGTAAGATCCCGCCGTTTGAAAAGGGGGCCAGCATCCGGTTGCTGGTCCGTTTGAAATACCCCGAGGGAGCCCGGTCGGAGAACCAGGTGCTGATCGACGCGGTGTCCGGCCACGAATGGGTCGAGCTGCCCGGCGGGGAGTCACCGTGACCCGATCTTCATGCCTAGCACCTTCGAAAAGGCCCAGGAGCTGAATCTGGACCCCGCGATCTACGGGACCTTCGCCGAAATCGGTGCGGGACAAGAGACCGCGAACTGGTTCTTCCGTGCGTCCGGTTCGGCCGGGATGGTGGCCAAGACCATCTCGGCCTATGACATGACGATGAGCGATGCCATTTACGGCAAGTGCGACCGTTATGTCTCGCGGATGCGGCTGCGCCAGATGCTGGACCACGAGTTCTCGATCCTGCTCGAGCGACTCGGGCCCAAGCGGGGGGAGACCACCACGTTCTTCTCCTTCTGCAACACCGTCCGGGCCCGCGGCTACCAGGACACCGGCGAGTGCCACGGCTGGCTGGGGCTGCGCTTCCAGTTGAAGCCGGGCGACCCGCCCTCCGACATTTTCGTTCACGTCCGCCTGCTCGATGCCGCCAACCCCGACCAGATGGAGGCGCTCGGCGTGGTCGGGGTCAACCTGATCCATGCCGCATTCCGCCAGCGCGGCCATCTTTCGCGCTTCGTCGGGACGCTTACCGAGAACCTCCGGCCCGGGCGCGTGGAGATCGACATGCTGAAGTTCCACGGCCACGGCTACGGGTTCTTCGACAACCGGCTCTGCTCCCTCGCCCTGGTTGAGGCGGGTCTGACCGAGGCCGCGATGTTCCTTCCGGACGGCGAGGTGGTGCAGGCGGCGGAGGCCCTTTACAAGAAGCCGATCCTGTTGCTGCGGGGCAGCTTCGATCCGGTCTGCAAGCTGCACCTCCAGATGATGGAGCAGGCGCGGACGGTGTTCGCCGGCAGTCTCGCCCCGGGGGAGGCGGAGAAAACCATCGAACTTTGCGAGATGACGATGTCCAACCTCCTGCGCGGCAAGGCGGTCGATCACGTCGATTTCATCGACCGCTGCGACGCCCTGCAGGCTCTCGGCAAGACGGTGCTGGTCTCACGCCACGCCGAGTTCCACCGGATCGCGGCCTACCTCAGCCGGTCGACCGACAGGCCCGTCGGCATCGTGCTCAGCATCGGCCTGCTCAACGAACTCTTCAAAGCCAAGTGGTCCGAGAACCTCGCCGGCGGCCTGCTCGAGTCCTTCGGCCGACTCTTCAAGAACCAGGTCACGCTTTATGTGTATCCGTGGAAGAACCGGCACACCGGGGAACTGGTCGACGCGTCCACGTTCCAAGCGCCGGACGATTGCCGCAGCCTCTACCGGCACTTCCTCGAGACCGGGCGGATCAAGCCGGTGCCGGCCGGCGACGAGAGCCTGATGCGCTACACGGGGCGCGACATCCGGGCGATGATCGAGCGGGGGGACAAGTCGTGGAAGCGCTACGTGCCGGAAGTGGCCCACCGCTCCGCGTTGCATGCCGGGCACGATCCCCAGTCACGCGAGATTCCCTGATTTTCAAGGTTTCCAAGGGTGTCACATCCCTCTTGCAGGCAGCCCCGGGCTGGACCAGCTTCGCGGCCCCATATGGAAACGATCCCGTCCGAAACCCTGTCCCGGATCCTTGAATTGCGCCGTGCCAACGGTCTGGAAGCCACCGAAGCCGCCGTCTATTCGGACCTCGATAAGTCGAAGTGCAAGTGGACCCTGACCGATACTCCGCGCTACCGCCGTGCAGGCGCTTCGCCGCTCTGGGTTTCCGGCAAATACCTTTCCTCATACGGGACTTGCCCGGCATCCGGCGAGCCGGACCAAGGGCGCGGCAAGCCCGCCGCGGCTCGCGAACCCAAGGCGGCGGTCGCCCCGAAGCCCGTGGCCCCACCGGTCGCGGGCAAGATTGACGAGGCCGTGTTTTACAAGGTGCTCCACGGGAAGGGATTCGCGGTCAAGATCACCCAGGACCTGCTGACCGGCGAGATCCAGACCCAGATCCCGGAATCGATCCGCCGGCTGGAGCTCCGCTTCGGTGCGATCCCCGGCAACGCTTCGGGCATCCACGTCACCCAGACCTCCCCGCAGATCCAGGTGGCGATGCCGCTCGACAAGTTCCTGGAGTTGGCCGGCATCCGCGCCTGAGCTCCCGTCATTTTCCGAATCACTCCCGGCCGGGTCCGCCCTGCCGGGAGCTTTGCGTTTTGCCCGACGTAGAAAGGATCCTCATGAAACCGCTTGCGACCGCTCTGCTGCTCGTCGTCCTCCTGCTCCGCCCGCTCGCCGCCGCCGACTTCGCCAGCGAGGTGATGGAAGCCACCTTCAAGATCTTCCACAAGGACTCCACCTCCACCTGCTTCCTGGTCACGCGGGGCGAGACCGACAAGGCGACTTATCTCGTCACCGCGGCCCACACGCTGGAGAGGATGAAGGGGGCGAGCGCCATCCTCGTGCTGCGGGAACCCAAGCCGGACGGAGCGTATGCGCGGCGCGATCACACGATCGACATCCGGGAAGGCGACAAGGAGCTGTGGTCGCGGCATGAAAAACACGACGTGGCCGTGCTTCGTCTGGCCGGGGAACTGCCGGTCCCGGTCAAGGCGCTCCCGGCACTCGTGCTGGCGGACGAAGCCGCCTTAAGAGCGTCCGGCGTCCACATCTGCAGCCCCTTGTTCGTGCTGACCTACCCCCAACGCTTCGAGGCCAACGGCGCCGGCTTCCCGGTCGCGCGGCAGGGCATCTTCGCCAGCCCGCCGCTGCTACCCGTCGCGGATCATCCGACTTTCCTTGCCGACTTCACCACCTTTGCCGGGGACAGCGGCGGTCCGGTGTTCATCGAAGCAAGCGGCGGCAAGCCATTGGTGGCCGGCATCGTGATCTCGCAGCACCATCACAACGAGAAGCTGGAGAGCGATTACGAAGACCGGACGATCCGTCACCCGCTCGGGATCGGGACGGTCCTTCATGCGACGCTGATCCGGGAGACCTTGGAGAAAGCCGCGGCCGCGAAGTGAGGCTCAGCGGATCAGCCGCGGATCCGGCCGAAAGGGCTTGGCGGGACCGGGCAGGATCTTCGGGGACTCCGGCCTCCGCCCCTGACCCTCACGACGGACGAATCAAGGAAACGGCCTCGCCGAGCCGTTGCGACTCCAGCGCGGCGGCAAAGATTTCATGACTCGCGAGCGCTTCCTCCGGGGTCGCGCAGCCGAAGCGGTCGCCGAGTTTGCCTTCGCGCTCTTCCAGATAAGCCGCCCACATCTGCTGGATGACGTCCGGAAAGCCGGGCTCGAAGATCCCGCCGGTGACCGTCTTGAAACCCGTACCGAATCCGAGGTCGGTGCGCTTCCACCACTGCTCCTTGCCGCGCTCGAAGACGTGCAGGGTCTTCGGCTCGGCGGTGCTGAAGCGCACGCCGCCGTCGGTGCCGAGGATCTCGAGGAACCAGGTATTGGTCGCGCCGGGGGCGAGGCGCTTCATTTCGAGCCGCATCGGGACTTCCGCGCCGTTGTGGTCGATCCAGGTGTGGAGCATCGCGTTGTCCCAGGTGTCGCAGGCCGTCGTGCCGCCCTTCCCATCGGGCCGGACCGGGTAGCCCTTCTGGAGTTGGGCGAACAGCGACTTCGGCTTCCAACCGAGGCGCAGCGGGACGTGGCAGGCGTGCATGCCGAGGTCGTTGAGCACGCCGCCCTCGCCGCAGATCGCGCTCAGGCGCTTCCAGTTGGCGGGCTTCGCGGGGTCGAGGTCGCTCGAATGATGGAAGCCGCTGGTCACTTCTAACAAACGGCCGAGGCTTCCGGAGCGCGCGAGTTCGAAGGCCCGCCGCGCGCCGGGGAAGAAGGGCATCTCCGACGAGCAGCGGACGAAGCGGCCGGAGGCGCGGACGGCATCGACGATCCGGCGGGCGGCGGAGAGATCGATCCCGAACGGCTTCTCGGCCAGCAAGTCCTTTCCGGCGGCGAGGACGTCGAGATAGATGGCCTCGTGCAAGTGGTGGGGGACCGCGACGTAAACGACTTCGATCTCCGGGTTTTGCAGGAGTTCGTGGTAGTCGGCGACCAACTGGGTGCAACTTGGAATCCGTTGGAACCACGAAAGCGTGTCCGGATTGAGATCGGCGACCGCGGTGAGGACCGGGCGGGCGGTCACGTCTGTTAGAGCGCACCAGCGGGCGAAGGCGCTGGCCATTTCGCGGCCCATGAGGCCGCCGCCGATGATGCCGACGGGGATGTTTTTCATGTGAGGGATTCGCGCCGGTAGGCCCGGGCGAGCAGGGTGACGGGTTGGATCAGTTCGACCGGTGAGCCGGCGTCCGCGAGGCCGCGGGCGAGTTGCAGGTGGCAGCCGGGATTGGCGGTGGCGAGGTGGCTCGCGCTGGTGCCGATCACGTGGCCGACCTTGCGCTCCATTAGCGCGGCGGAAGTCTCCGGCCGGGTGATGTTGTAGATGCCGGCGCTGCCGCAGCACCACGAGGCCTCGGGCAAGGACACGGTGGTGACGCCGGGGATCCCATCTAACAGTTCGCGCGGCTGGCGGACGACTTTCTGGCCGTGGGCGAGGTGGCAGGAGTCGTGGTAGGTGACGGTCAGCGGCGCGTCCTGCGGTGCGGCCAGCGGGGGACGGCAACCGGTTTCGATCAGCCACTCGTGGATGTCGCGCAGCTTGGAGTCCCACAGCCGGGCACGGGCGGCGTAGGCGGGGTCCCCGGCGAGCAGCTTGCCGTAATGGCGGAGGTGGGAGCCGCAGCCGCCGGAGTTGCTGATGATGGCATCGAAGCGTTCGGGCGGGAGCAGGTCGATCAAGCGGCGCGCGAGTTCGCGGGCCAGTTCGGGCGCGCCGTTGTGGGCGTGCAGCGAGCCGCAGCAAGGTTGCAACGGCGGGGTGTGGACCTCGCAGCCGTTGGCGAGCAGGACATCGGCGGTGTCGCGGTTGATGTCGGAAAAGACGAGGTCCTGGACGCAGCCGGTGAGCAGGGCGACGCGGTGTTTGGGTGGGCTGGTGGAAGTTTCGCAGGGTTCGATCAACTCGTTCGAAAAGGCCGCGGTGATCCGTGGCGTCTGCGGTTCCAAGTCGCGCAGGCTCTTGGGAAGGAGGCGCGTGACTCCGAGACGCCGCGCCGCGCGGTCGAGGCCGCTTTTCTGATAGAGCCTCAGCATTCGTCCGGCGAGGCGGAGCGCGCGCGGGTTCATGAAAAGCTGCTCCAGCGCGAGCCAGCGCCAGAACGAGCGGGAAGGTGAGTCGTTGAGCCCGCGGGTCTCGACTTCGGCGCGGGCGGTCTCGATCAGCGACGCGTAGTCGACCCCGGCAGGACACGCGGTCTGGCAGGCCAAGCAGCCGAGGCAGTCACCCATTTCCTTCGCGAAGATCTCGCCCGGCTCGAGTTCGCGGGCCGCCACCGCCTTCATCAGCGAGATCCGGCCGCGCGGGCTGCTGCGCTCGCGGCGGGTCAGCTCGTAGGTCGGGCAAACCGGCAGGCAGAGCCCGCAGTGGATGCACTGCTGGAGCGTGTCGCGGAGCTCGTCGAGGGTGTCGGCCATGACTCTAACAGTCGAAGATCTTGCCGGGGTTGAGCAGGTTGGCGGGATCGAGCGAGCGCTTGATCGTCCGCATCAGGTCGAGGCTGGCGGGGTCGAACTGGCGCGGCAGCCAAGCCTTCTTCGCCAGGCCGACGCCGTGCTCGCCGGTGATGGTTCCGCCGAGCGCCAGGGTCTTGTCGACGATGGCGTCGAGCGCGAGGTGGACGCGCCCCATTTCCTCCGTGTCGCGCTCGTCGGTGAGGAAGGTCGGGTGGAGGTTGCCGTCGCCCATGTGGCCGAAGGTGCCGACTTGCAGGCGATGGGCCGCGGCCGTCTCTGCGATGAAGGCAACCATCTCCGCGAGCTTGTCGCGCGGCACGGTGACGTCCTCGACGATGGTCGTCGGGCGGACCCGGGCGAGGGCGGTGAAGGCATTGCGGCGGGCGGAGGAAAGCGTGAGCGCTTCGGCATCGTCGCGGGCGCTGCGGATGTCACGGGCACCGTGGGACAGCGCGATCTTTTCCATTTCGGCAGCCTCGTCGGCGACCGCGGCGGGATGGCCGTCGGTCTCCATGAGCAGCAGCGCCTCGCAGTCGAGCGGCAGGCCGATCTTGGAGAAATCCTCGACGCAGCGGATCGTCATGCGGTCGAGGAACTCCAGCGTGCAGGGGATGATCTTGGCGGCGATGATGGCCGACACGGTGCGCGCGGCGTCTTCCATCCGGTCGTAGCTCGCCAGCATCGTCCGCCGCGCGGCGGGGCGGGGGAGCAGCTTGAGGAGGACCTCGGTGATGATGCCCAGCGTGCCTTCCGAACCGATGAAGAGGTCCTTCATCGAGTAGCCGGCGACGTCCTTGACGCAGGCGTTGCCGAGGCGGGTGATGGAGCCGTCGGGCAGCACGACTTCAAGGCCCATCACGTAGTCGCGGGTCACGCCGTATTTCAATCCGCGCAAGCCGCCGGAATTTTCGGCGACGTTGCCGCCGATGGTGCTGACGCGCATCGAGCCGGGATCGGGCGGGTAGAACAGGCCATGCTTGCCCGCGGCGGCGTCGATGTCGGCGGTGATCGCGCCGGGCTGGGCACGGAGTGTTAGAATGGCGGGGTCGACCGCGAGGATCGCCTTCAGGTCGACCATGCAGATCACCAGGCAGCCGGGCACCGGCACGCTGCCGCCGCTGAGTCCGGTCCCGGCGCCGCGGGTGACGATCGGGACACCGTGGTGGACCGCGGATTTCACGCAAGCCGCGACCTCGGCGGTGCTGCGCGGGAAGACGACCGCGGCGGGCATCTGGCGCAGCTCCGCGGTGCCGTCGAAGCTGTAGGGAATGAGATCGGTCGCCTCCGACAGCACGCGGTCCGCGCCACAGTGCTGCCGCAGGTCATCGAGGAGGGCGTTCATGCGGCGGGAAAGCGGGATTCGAGGGCGAGGCAATCGGCCACCGGCAGGAGTCCGGCCGAGGGCGAGGGATGGCGCAGGCAGGCGGCGGCGGCGCAGGTCGCGAGCTGCAAGCGGCGCTCCATCGGCCAGCCTTCGTGCAGGCCATGGAGATAGCCGGCGGCAAAGGCATCGCCGGCTCCGGTGGCGCCCTTGCTGAAGTCGGAGGGGAGTTTCAAGGACGGGCGGACATAAGATGCACCACTTCTTTCAACGGCCACCGCACCGGCCGGGGAGTGGAGCACGACGGCCTCGTTCACGCCGAGATCGAGCAAGCGTGCGGCGGCCTCCGCGAGGCCGGGCAGGCTACCGTCGAGCGGCTGGTCGAGCAGCAGGCCGGCTTCGATTTCGTTCCCGAAGAGGTGATCGGCCTGCGGCAGCGCGGCCAGCACGAGTTCGCGGAAACCCGGGCGGCCGGCGCTGACCATATCGACGCTGGTGACCAGCCCCGCCGCGCGGGCGCGGGCCAGGACCGACGCGGCGGCGGTGCTTCCTGACGCGTCGAAGCGGTCGAGCCGGTCGAGCAGCATCAGGTAGGCGTAGTGGAAGAGCTTGGCGCTGCTGTTAGAGAAATCGAAGTGCGCCGGTTCTAACAGCGCATTCGCCCCCGGCTGGTGGAAGAAGGTGCGGCGGCCGGTGGACTCGACCGAGAAGACATCGGTGTAGGATGTCGCGGCGTCCGCGGTCACATGGAGTTGCCGGATGTCGATGCCGGACGCGCGGAGGTCGTCCTGGATCCAGCGGCCGTTCTCGTCGTCGCCGACCATGCCGATCGCCGCGAGCGGGAAGGGCGCGCCCATCGCGGCGAGGTCCTTGAGCACGTTGTAGGGACCGCCGCCGTTGGTGCGGGACTGCGACGAGACGAAGGCGAGCCGGTCCTGCTCGGGGTAGTGGTCGACCAGCTTCAACTGGTCGACGATGAAGTTCCCGCCGGCCAGCAGTCCCGAACGCTCCGGCTTCATGGTCAGGCGAGGTGTTGCATGGCTTCCTCGACCCCGGCGTTCTCGTGGACCATCGCCATCAGCGCGCGGGTGATGCCGCGCGGGTTGGCGTGCTGGATGACGTTGCGGCCGTAGACGATGCCCGCGACGCCTTGATCTAACAAAACCCGGGTGCGCTCCAGGATCTCGCGGTCGCCCACCTTGCCGCCGCCGCGAACCAGGATCGGCACGTCGCCGGCGATCTGGACGACCTTGTGGTAGTCGGCGGGGTCGGTGGTCGGGTCGGCCTTGATCACGTCGGCACCGAGCTCGACCGCCTGGCGGACGAGGTGGGTGATCTTGGTCAAGTCGCCGTCGACCATGTAGCCGCCGGCCTCGGAGTTCGGACGGAAGCACAGCGGCTCGACCATCATCGGCATGCCGTAGTAGTCGGCCTGCGGTTTCAGGCGGAGGATGTTCTCGACGCACTGCGCGTGGACTTCCGGCGCGCCGGGGATTTGGAAGAGGTTCACGCAGACGCAGGCGGCGTCGTGGCGGACGGCTTGCAGCATGGTGTCCTCGATCATCAGGCTGAAAGCGGTCGACGGGAGCTCGGTGCCGTAGACGTTGGCGACGTCGGTGCGCAGGACCAGCGAGGGCTTGTGGCGGCCGGGGATCGATTGCAAATGGCGGGCCTGGCCGAGGGTGAGCTGGATCGCGTCCGGGCCGGCGTCGACCAAGATGCGGATGGCCTCACGGATGTCCTCGATGCCGCCGAGGAAGCCGGGCTGGTTGAAGAAGCCGTGGTCGACCGCGACGTCGAAGCAGCGGCCGGAGGCGGGATTGAAGAGGCGGTTGAGGCGGAAGGATTTCATGAGGGCTGGGTTTGGGGGAGCTTGGCGTGGACGGGCTTCGCGGCCGCAGGTCTCGCCGTGCTCATGGTCATGGAATGATTTTTTGCGACCGGCAACAGGAAGAACTCCCGTCATTCGCCGAGGCGGGCGGGGAAGCGACCGCCCGATGACATCACGACGGGGCCGCCCCTGCGACACGGGTAGGATCAAATCCCGGCACTATCGTCTCACCCGGAAGGGAGGATTTGCCAGATTTGAAAAGAAAAAGTATCCATCGCCCGTGCGCCGCGAGACGATCAACATTCCGGCCGGGCAGTCGTTCCGCCTGATTCGGTGGCGTTCCTCGGTGAAGGACGTCGAAAACCTGCTATCCGGCGGCGGCTGCGTGCCGTTGAGGGGTGAAGGCGCGGATTGGCACTATCACCCCGAGATGGAGCTCACGCTCTTCACCGGAGGTCGCGGCGACCGCTTCGTGGGCGATCACATCGGACACTTTCGCGAGGGGGACCTGGTCCTGTTAGGCGGGATGCTGCCGCACCATTGGCATTCGGCGGGCAAGACGTCGGGCCTGTCCTTGCAGTGGCATTTCCCGGCCGACCACGCGCTGTGGCAGCTGCCGGAAGCGGATGGTTTGCGCGAGCTGTTTCAGAAGGCGGCGGGCGGCCTGCGGCTGACGGGAGCGGTTCACGGGCGGATTGCCGGAATGATGGAAGAGCTCGCCGGCTTGAAGGGCCTGGCGCGATTCGGGCGCTTCGTCGAATTGCTGGCGGAGCTCGCAGCAGCGCCGGCGGACGAGCTCGAAGCGTTGGCCAGCCGGTCCTTCCAAGCGCCGGCGGACGCGACTTATCAGGAACCGATGAGCCGTGTCTTGAGGCATCTGGTGCGGCATTTCCGCGAAGAGATCCGGCTGGCGGAGGTGCTGGCGGTCGCGGGTTTGACCAAGCCGACTTTCTCCCGCCAGTTCCGCCGGCACACGGGACGAAGCCTGAGCGATTTCCTGATCGGGATACGCCTTCAGGCGGCGTGCCGGGAGCTATCGACGACCTCCCGCAGCGTCCTGGAGATCGCCCTCGGTTGCGGGTTCACCCAGGTCTCGTTCTTCAACCGTGCATTTCGCCGGGCGATGGGTTGCAGCCCGTCGGAATTCCGGGCCCGGGGCACGGGGGCGGGCGGCGAAGCTTCCCCGGTGAAGATCCCGTCGCTTTGAAGTTCTCACTTGGAACTTGGCCGGTCCCGGTTTCCATTCACCCCGTGATGCTGCCGCGGCGCTACCCGCTTATCTTCAATCCGAGGGCACGCAGCCAGAAAGGGCGGCGGGCGCTGCGCTTCATCATGGACCACGCGACGCGCTTCGCGCTCTACGCCAGCAACAGCGCGGACGAAGCCCGCAATCTGGCGGCGATGTTCGCGCGCAATGGAGAGCCGGTGGTGATCGCGGCCGGCGGCGACGGCACCTTGAACGCGGTGGTGCAGGGCCTGGCGGGCTCCGCGACCGCGCTCGGCGTGCTGCCGGCGGGGACGATGAATGTGTTCGCGCGCGAACTGGGCATACCTTTCGACAACCTGCCGCGAGCCTTCGAGGTGATCGAGCGGGGACTGATCCAGGAGATCGACCTCTTCGAGGCGAACGGTGTTCCTTTCGTGCAGATGGCGGGAGTCGGCTTCGATGCGATGGTGATCGAGGAGACGACCTGGGAGAGCAAGAAGATGCTCGGCCCGCTGGCTTACCTGTTGGCCGCGGTGAAGGTGCTCGGGGAATCGCCGCCGCGGATGGAGGTGGTTTGCGACGACGGCCGCCGCGAGGAAGGGGTGGCGGTGCTGGCGGGGAACGGCTCGCTGTATGGCGGCCAGTTCAAGCTTTTCCACAAGGCGGACAACCGCGACAGCATGCTGGACGTGCTGGTCTTCAAGGAAGCGGGCTACCGGTTGGTGCTCGATTCGCTGCGCGGCCTCGCGCTCGGCGGGCTGGAACATGTCGGTTCCACGGTCAGTTACTTTCAGTCGTCCGGGCTGCAGGTGATCGCGGACCGCGAGGTGCCGGTCCAGGTGGATGGCGAGCTGATGGGCCGGGCGCGCGAGGTGGTTTTCGGCAACGGGGAACCCGGCCGCTTGCGGGTGATCGGCCCGGAAGAACCGATCGGCGGGCGCTTCGCCGAGGCCGTGAAGGCGATCGTCTCGTGGACGAAATGGAAGCCGCTGGAGGTCCGGGCGTGAGAGCGGCGTGGAAGCGGCGCTTGAAGGGTGCCGGGATCGTTGCCGGCGTGGTGCTGGTGCTGGCGGGCTCGTTCGTCGGATGGTCGAATGCCGCGGCCGTCCTGGCCGGACGCGGTCGCCTGCAAGACGATCTCCAGCAGGTGGAAGCGGGCGGGATCGGGCTGGTGTTCGGTTGCGACGACCGCTTCCAGGGCCGGGAGAACTTGTATTTCCGCTACCGGATCGATGCCGCCGAAGCCTTGTGGAAGGCGGGCAAGCTGCGCGGGCTGATCGTTTCCGGCGACAACCGGAGCCACCATTACAACGAGCCCGACAAGATGCGGCGGGCCCTGATCGCGCGCGGCGTGCCGGCGGACCGGATCGTCTGCGACTATGCCGGCCTGCGGACCCTGGATTCGGTCGTGAGGGCCAAGGAAATCTTCGGCGTGGACGAGGTCACCTTCATTTCCCAGAGGTTCCAGAACGAGCGGGCGGCCTTTCTCGGCCGTGCCAACGGGATGAAGGTCTCCGGTTTCAACGCCCGCGACGTCGAGGGTCGGGGCGGTCTGAAGACCAAGGCCCGGGAAGTCGGTGCGCGGGTGAAGATGTGGCTCGATGTGCACCTCCTGCGCACCCGTCCACGCCATCTGGGCGATCCGATCCCGCTGCCGGATTGGGATTGAAGCCGCGGCCGGCGGGTGATCGTGTTCTTTGATGAACGCAACTTGGCTTCTTTGCCTCGCTTTCCTCCCGTCGATGCTCGCAGCGGAGGTGAAGGAAGAGGCCGTGACCCACGCCGGGGTGACGTTCCGGGTGGTCAAGCTGGAGCCCCGCGACATCGAGCTGGTGTGGAAGGATCCGCAGGGCGAGCCCTACCGGACCTTCGACCGGGTTCAGGCGGCCTATGCGGCGCAGGGTAGGAAAGTGAAGTTCCTCATGAATGCGGGAATCTTCGAGCCCGGCGGCGTGCCGAGCGGATTGCACGTGGAGAAGGGGAAGAGCTTGAAGCCTCTGAACCTCGCCGATGCGGAGGGGAATTTCTTCCTGAAGCCGAACGGGGTCTTTGGGGTGGAGAAGGGCAAGCCGGGCAAGGCCTTCGTGATGGAGTCGAAGGCTTTTGCCAAGGATCCGAAGTCGAAGGAAGGGGCCCTGGAACTCGCGATCCAAGGGGGTCCGCTGCTGCTGTCGGGCGGGGTTCGCCATCCCAAGTTCACGAATGGATCGCCGAACAAGAAGCTGCTTCGCAACGGAGTGGGCCTGGACGCGGAGGGCAAGGTGGTCTTCGTGATCGCCGCGGCGGGGCAGGAGGTGAACTTCTGGGACTTTGCCGGGGTTTTCCTGGCGCTGGGATGTCAGGACGCGCTCTACCTCGACGGTGACATTTCGCACATGTCGGTGAATCCGGCCGGGCCGGTGGTGGGCAACCGCTTCGGCGCGATGTTCGTGGTGGCGGAATGAGAAAGACTCAAGCCACAGGTGCGGGTCGGGTGAGACGCTGGGACACGGCAACGACCGCGAAGGTGACGACCAGCATGATCGACGAGAGCGCGTTGATCACGGGGAGGTCCTTGCTCTTCTTGATCATCGAATAGACGAGGGTCGGCAGGGTGTCGGAGCCGGGGCCCTTCACGAAGTAGGTGATCACGTAGTCGTCGATCGAGAGCGTGAAGGCGAGCAGTCCGCCGGCGAGGATGCCGGGAGCAAGGAGGGGAAGGGTGACCTTGAGGAAGGCCTGGACTTTGGTCGCGCCGAGGTCGCGGGCTGCTTCGACGACGTTGAAGTCGAAGTCCTGGAGCCGGGCTTGGACCACGAGAGCGACGTAGCTGAGGCAGAAGGTGATGTGGGCAACGGCGATGGTGAAGAGGCTGAGGCTCATCCCGAAGGAGATGAAGAGCAGCAGCAGGCTCATGCCCATGAGGATGTCCGGCAGGACCAGGGGCACGGTGACCAGCAGGCGGTGGGTGTCTTGGAGGCGGGATTTGTAGCGGTGGAGGGCAAAGGCGGCGGCGGTGCCGAGGATCATCGAGACCAGGCTGGCGGCGGTGGCGACTTTCACCGAGTTGCCGAGTGCGGCGATGATGTCCGGGCGGTCGCCGAGGCGTTCATACCAGCGCGTGCTGAAGCCGCTCCACTTCGAGGCGAAGCGGGAGTTGTTGAAGGAGTTCAGCACCAGGAATCCGATCGGCAGGTAGAAGAAGACCAGCACGAGGATCAGAGTGATGAGGGGGACGCGGCTGGGTTTCACGGGGACGATAGAAGATGGCAGATGGAAGATGTTGGGGAGGCTATGCCTCTTTGGCGCGGCGGCGGAGGAACATGGGGGCGAGGACGAGGAGGGCGAGGGCGCCGGAGAGGGCGGCGGCTTCGGGGAGGTTGCGGTCGGTGAAGTTCCGCTGGGCGATCTTGTTGCCGATCATCTGGGTGCCGGTGCCGCCGACCATGTCGGGCACGACGTAGGAGCCGAGCATGGGAATGAAGACAACCAGCACGGCGGTGATCACGCCCTGGCGGATGCCGGGGATGAAGACCGAGTAAAAGGCGCGCAGCGGCTTGGCCCCGAGGTCGCGGGCGGCATCGAGCAGCCCGAAGTCGAACTTCTCCGCCGCGGCGAAGAGCGGAAGGATCGCGAAGGGGAGATAGGTGTAAACGCTGACGAGGGTGACCGCGGCGAGGTTGCCTAACAGCCGGTCGTTATCTCCGAGCAGTCCGAGGAAGCGCAGGGCCTCCGCGACGTAGCCCTGGGCGTGGAGGACCTGCTGCCAGGCGAAGACGCGGATCACGAAGTTGGTCCAGAAGGGCACGATGACCAGCAGCAGCACCCGCGAACGCCAGACCGGGGTGAGCCGGGCCATCGCGTAGGCTACCGGCAGGGCGGTGGCGATGCACAACGCGGCGGTAAGGGCCGCGACGAAGATGGTGCGGGCGAACAGCGCGGGGTAGCTGGGATCGGCGAGCGCGCGGATCGCATTCAGGCTCCAGCCTTCGCCGATGCCCCCTGCCGGCAAGGCAGGGCGGAAGGCGATGGCGAAGATGATCGCCACCGGGACGAGCACGAACATCACGAGCCAGAGGAAGCTCGGGGCGGTGGCGAGGAGTTCGGGCTTTCGTTCCGGTTTCATCGGTCGGATCGGTAGGATCATTCCCCCGGCAAGGTGAGCATCCCCTCATCCTCCTCGCGATACTGCTCCAACAGGAAGCCGTCGTTGGCGTCCCACATGAGCCAGACGGTGTCGCCCCACTTCGGCGGGCTCTGGTCGAGCAGGAAGGTGCGGTGCTGCATCTCGGCGCAAAGCTTCCATTCGCCGCAGCGGACCCAGTAGCGGGTGTGGGAGCCGTAGTAGATGACGTCTTCGACCTTGCCCTCGACGGCATTGTCGAGCGGGCCGATCTCGGGCTTGTCGCGGGAGAGGACGAGCTTCTCCGGACGGATCGAGAGATGGATGCGGTCGCCGACGGAGACGGGCTTGTCGTTGTCGATGACGATGCTGCCGAAGCCGTTCACCTCGCAGCGGGAGAAGCGCGAGTCGATCGTTTCGGTAATCTTGCCGTCGAGGAAGTTCGTATCGCCGATGAAGGCGGCGACGAAGGAGCTGCGGGGCGCCTCGTAGACCTGGGCGGGAGGGCCGACCTGCTCGATGACGCCCTTGTTCATCACGGCGATGCGGTCTGAGATCGACATCGCCTCGCCCTGGTCGTGGGTGACGTAGATGAAGGTGATGCCGACCTCGTCGTGGATGGCATCGAGCTCGACGATGAGCCGCTGGCGGAGCTTGAGGTCGAGGGCGGCGAGCGGTTCATCGAGCAGGAGGACCTTCGGCTTGTTGACCAGGGCGCGGGCGATGGCGACGCGCTGCTTCATACCGCCGGAAAGCTGCGACGGCTTCTTGTCGGCGTGGGCCTTCAGGTCGATGAGATCGAGCATCTCGTCGACGCCGCGGGTGATCGCGTCGGGTGTCCATTTCGCGATCTTCGGGCCGAAGGCGATGTTCTCTCTAACGGACAGATGGGGGAACAGCGCGTAGCTTTGGAAGATCGTGTTGACCGGCCGCTGGTCGGGCGGGAGCGGGGTGATGTCCTTGCCGTCGAGCAGCACGCGGCCGATGTCCGGCTTGTCGAAGCCGGCGGCCATGCGGAGCAGCGTGGTCTTGCCGCAGCCGGAGGGGCCGAGGAGGGAGAAGGTCTCGCCTTTCTCGATGTCGAGGGTGACGTCGTTGACGGCGGTGAAGGACCCGAAGCGGCGGGTCACGTTCTCGAAGCGAAGGTAGGGGGCCATTTCCTCTCTGGATAAGAGGGGAACGCGGGAGAGATGGCAAACCCTTCTTCGCCACCTACTTCGCCAAGGCTTCGAGGGCCGGGATGGCTACGAAGGGCGGGTCGTCAATCCGCAATACTGCTATCAAGGAGCGGCGGACTCCGATCCGCCGGGAGCCATGGAAGGAGAATGATAGCGGCCGTGCCTCGATTCATTCTCCATGCTTGAGCGCTGGCGGATCGGAGTCCGCCGCTCCTTGATGTCGGTCGAGCGTTCTTGAAGGATTCGAATCCTCCAGCCGTTCGGTTCAGTCCGGAACGGCGATGATCCGGGTGGCTTCGAGGATCGCTGCGTTGGCGCGCTTCACGTCGTCGGTGTGCGGGCCGGGCTTTTGGCCGCGTTGCCAGGTGAAGTCGGCGAGGACGGTATCGAGTTTGGACATCGCCGAGATCGTCCGGGGCGAAGGCCTAGCGGCGGCGGCTTCGCGGAGGAGGCGGATCTTCTCGAAGCTCTCGATGCCGTCGCGGAGGCGCTCGAAGCGGATCGACGAGCGGTCGCCGGGGTAAACGAGGAAGCAGTCGCCGGAGGGCCAGGAGGTGAAGTCGGTGGAGACGAGCGGGTTCTCGACCCACGAGTGGAAGGCCCAGCGGAGGAAGCCGTCGTAGCCGTTCGCGGCGGAGAAGAGCGGCAGCCACTCGGACTCGGCGGGCGGCGAGAAGGTGAAGGTGTTCGGCACCGGCGGACTCGTGCAAACGTAGTAGGTCGTCTTGCGGCCGGCGGCGCGGCGGGCGGCGAGGTCGGCGGGCTTGAACTCGCCGCTGGTCTGGATGGAGGGCGAAAGGTCGTCCATCTCGCGGGTCAAGGCGCTGGGGTGGTTGATGGCCGACGCGACGGGGATCTCCGGCGCGTGCTTCGACAAGGTGGCGAGAGCGCCGCGCATCAGGTGGTCGGGGCGTTCGTCCATGCCGATCCGCATGCGCTCGAGCCAGCCTTTCTCTTTCAGGTGCCGCTTGAAGTCGCGGAGGAAGCTGCCCCAGAAGTCGTCGTATTCCTTGCTGCCGGGCTGGAGGACGGTGTCGATGTAGGCGGCCGATGCCTCGTCGTAGTAGCGGAAGCTGAGACTCCACGGGATCATCGAGTAGCCGTGGATGCGGGCCTTGGCGAAGCCGCACTGTTCGCTCATGAAGCTGACCCAGCGGTCGAAGATCGAGTAGTCGTAGGTCCAGCTGCCGTCCTTCTTTTTCCGCCACTCGATCATCGCGCCGAAGCGGTCATAGGTCTGGCCGCCCCAGGCTTCGTGAATCAGCGTGGTGGTGATGGTTTTCTGGCCGGCCTGCGCGAGGCGGATCATCGAGGGCTTGAGCAGGGCGAGGTGGGCATCGGACCAGAGCGGGACATCGTGGAAGCGTGCGACGGCGTCGGGGTGCTGCCAGAGGTCGAGGTGAAAGGACCAGTTCTCCGGCGCGGGCAGCGTGGCGGGGAGGACTTCGAGCTTCAGCGGGAAGTCGAGCTGCGAACTGTTGCTGCGGGCGGTGAAGGTGCCGATGTAGGTTCCGGGTGGCGTGTTCGCGGGGACGATGATCTCAAGCCAGACCGGGCGGTTGGCGCCGGCGGGGAGATCGAGTTGGCGGGCATCGTCGAGGATATCGCCCTGCGGCTTGCCGTCGGCGAGGGTGTAGCGGACGAAGCGGGCGGTGGCGGTTAGGTTGGTGCCGTTGCCTTTCAAGACGAGCGGGTCAAAGCGGAGTGCCTGTTGGGGCGCATCGGAGCGGAGGACGACCTGGGCGTTCACGCGTTCGCCGCGCCATGCTGTTAGATGGATGCCGGAGGCTGGGGCGTCGAGGTCTTCGATGGATCCGGCGGGCGGATAGCGGAGGTCGGTGCTGCCGATGCCGCCGGCGAGTTTCACGTCGGGCGACGTGGCGTAGGCTTCGATCTCGACGAGGTGGCCGCCGATCGTTTTGCCGCGGGAGTTGGAGAGGAAGGTGGTGCGGAGGTGCTGGAACTTGGCCGGGGCGAAGCGGAAGAGATGGCCGTCGGGCGTGCTGGTGATCGAATTCGCGGTCATGTCACCGAGCATCGACCACGACTTGCCGTCGGGGGAGCCTTCCACCTTGAACTGATAGACGCGGCCATCGCCCCAATACGGCCAGACTCGGACCGCGGCGATCTCGGCGGGCGCGGCAAGGTTCACCTGATGCCAGACCGGCAGGTTCTCGCAGGCCCAGTGGTCCTGCGGGTTCATCTTGCCATCGACTGCGAAGCCCGGTGCGCGGTCGCTCCACTGGCCGCTGGCGGTGGTGTTTGCCTTGAGCAGGAGGTTCGCGGAAGACGACGAGGCCGGGGGCGGGACGGGCTCGTAGCTCGGGTGCCGGGCGGGCGCGGCGCTCAAGGGGGCGGCGAGGAGGCAGGAGAGGATCGCGCGGGTGAGGGACGAGGTCATGGTTTCTGCTGGGATTGGGCCTCCGGATGGCGGATTTGGCAAGAAAGTCCCCGACAAGTGATGGAATCCGCAAGCTGCCTGTCCCGAGATTGGTGATTGGAAGATTGGCGATTGGTGATTTCATCCGCCCCATGATCGACATGCTCGTGCGCCTTTACGACCTGCCGGAGAGCGGGGAACTCTATGCCAAGGTCGCGGCGCAGGGTATCACGCTGCGGCGGGCGCGGGCCTTCGAGAAGCACACGGTGGCGGAGTTCGCGCGGACCCACTTTTCGGCCAAATGGGTGAGCGAGGTCGAGGTGGCGATCACCCGGCAGCCGGTGGCCTGCTTCATCGCGACGAAGGACAAGGCGATCCTCGGCTTCGCGTGCTACGACACGACGATGCGCGGCTTCTTCGGTCCGACCGGCGTGGCGGAAGCAGCGCGCGGGACGGGGATCGGGAAGGCGCTGCTGATGAAGTCGCTGGAGGCGCTGCGGGAGCTGGGGCATGCATATGCTTTCATCGGCGGGGTGGGTCCGCGGGAGTTCTACGCCAAGGCCTGCGGGGCGGTGGAGATTCCGGGGAGCGATCCGGGGATTTATGGGGATATTCTGCCGTAGGCGTATGGAGGGTGGACGTGTCGTCCACCCGGGTCGACGGCACGTCGACCCTCCTTATAATGGACTCCGCACTTGGCAGTCCGGGAATCCGGACTACGGGTTGGCGCGTGGGAGCTGGCACCATTCAAGATCCGTCGTACGTCCGCGAGGCCTTCGCCCGCATCGCCGACCGCTACGTGACGACGAACCACGTGCTCAGCCTGGGCACCGACATCCTGTGGCGAAAGAAAGTCGCGCGGATCGTGCGTGGCTGGAAGCCGGCGCGGGTGCTCGACGTGGCAACCGGGACGGGGGATCTGGCCTTGGAAATGCAGGATGCGTGTCCGGGGGCGGAGATCATCGGCAGCGATTTCTGCGCCGAGATGCTGGCCCATGCGAGCAAGCGGGGACTGGCGAAGACGCTGGTCGCTGACGCGCTGGCCTTGCCCTTCGGCGACGCGGAGTTCGACGTGGTCACGGTGGCCTTCGGGCTGCGGAACATGGCCGACTATGCGAAGGCGATCCGCGAGATGCGGCGGGTGCTGAAGCCGGGCGGGCATCTGTTGGTGCTCGATTTCTCGCTGCCGACCGGCGTGTTGAAAGGGCCCTACCGCTGGTATCTCCACAACGTCCTGCCGAAAGCAGCCGGGCTGCTGACGGGGCAGAAGGATGCGTATGAGTATCTCGGCGGCTCGATCGAGGAGTTCCCGATGGGCCGGGCGATGTGCGATTTGATCGAAGCGCAGGGGTTCAGGGGTCCTGAGGCAGAGCCGTTGAGCTTCGGGGTGGCGGCGATTTATACGGCTGAAGCAAGGTGACGCGTACTGGACCGCGGACTTTTAGTCCGCTCGAAATCCCCGACCGTCCAAGCGGACTAAAGATCCGCGGTCCAGTACATCGAGAGGTGCTGCGAGCCTATCTTGTGGGTTGCGGCCCCCAACCGCCGTGCCTAGCCTCCGCGCATGGCCATCGAGCAATTTGCCAACCGTTTTGTCTGCGATCTGATCGCTTACGAGCCCGGGAAACCGATCGAGGAAACCGCCCGCGAGCTGGGCTTGCGGGCGGAGGACATCGTCAAGGTCGCGTCGAACGAAAACCCGCTGGGCCCGTCGCCGCTGGCAAAGGAGGCGATGCGCAAGGCGCTGGAGGATTCGCACATTTATCCGGACGGCGGCGGCTGGAAGCTGCGGACGGCGATCGCCGAGCGTTTCGACATGGAGCTTTCCAACGTGGTGCTGGGGAACGGGTCGAACGAGATCATCGAGCTGCTGTGCCACTCCTTCCTCAATCCGAAGGCCGAACTGATCGCGGCGGAGCACGCCTTTGTGGTCTACAAGCTGATGGCCACGCTGTTCGGCGCGAAGTATGTCGAGGTGCCGGACCCGGGCTTCGTGCACGATTTGGAAGGCATGGCCGACGCGATCACGCCGGACACGCGGCTTTTGTTCATCGCGAACCCGAACAACCCGACCGGCACGATGGTCGGCCAGGAGGCGCTCGACCGTTTCATGGCGCGGGTGCCGGAGCACGTGGTGGTGTGCTTCGACGAGGCCTACCACGAGTTCCTCGACGACGCGCCGGACGTGCTGAAATACGTCCGCGAAGGCCGCAACGTGGCGGTGTTGCGCACCTGCTCGAAGATCCACGGCTTGGCCGCGCTGCGGATCGGCTACGGGCTGTGCTCGAAGGGCGTGGCGGAAATTCTCCAGAAGGCCCGCCAGCCTTTCAACACCAACGCCATCGCCCAGGCCGGCGCGCTGGCGGCGTTGGAGGATGCCGAGCACATGGCGAAGACCAAGGCGATCAACAAGGATGGCCTGGCGTTCTACGAGGCCGCTTTCCGCGAGCGAGGGCTGGAGTTCGTGCCCAGCGTGGCGAATTTCATCCTGGTGAAAGTGTGCGAGGGCGACCGGGTGTTCCGCGACATGCTCAAGCAGGGCGTGATCATCCGGGCGATGAGCGGCTACAAGCTGCCGGACTGGGTGCGGATCTCGATCGGCACGCCGGAGCAGAACCGGCGCTGTCTGGAGGTGCTGGACGCGGTCATGCCGGGCGTCACCGCCTGAAGATAAAGATTCGGACGGTTTGACAGTCGAGCTGCCGCTGGATATCACTTCGCTCCTCAGAGGGGGTTTCGAATGGCGGTCGTCGACGTGTTTCAGAACCAACGGGAGTTCCGGTGTTGCCATTGCAGCGGGAAGATCCTTGTTCCGAAGGATCTCCCGCCGATGTCGGGGCCTTGTCCGCACTGCGGCAGCACCATCACCTCGCCGGGTCCCGAGGCGGATGCCGCGGCCCCGGTGCAACGCATCGGGGTGGAAGTCGAAGTCCCCGCGATGGCGGTCGGCGGCGGATCCGGTGGACCTCCGCCCTTGCCACCGCCACTGCCGGGCATCAAGCCGGCCCCGCCCTTGCCCGGGAAGACCGCGGCTCCCGCGCATTCCCCGTTTGCCGAGCAAGCGGCTGCCGAACCGGTTCCGCTGCCGGTGGCTCCCGATTCCGGCAAGCTCCGGGAAGCCGAGCAGGCTCTCGCCCGCGAAAGGGCCCGCGCCGGGGAAATGGAGGCCGCGATTGCCGCCGAGAAGGCCCGGGCGGAGCAGCAGGCGGCGGTGATCGCCGCCGAGAAGCTGCGTGCGGAAGAGCGTGCCGCCGCAGTGGCCGCGGAGAAGTCCCTCGCCGAACAGCATGCCCGGGCGGTTGCGGAGGAAAAGTCTCAGGCGGAGGCGAAAGCCCGTGCCGCCGAAGCGGCTTTGGCGGCAGAGCGGGCCCAGGCCAGCGCCGCGGAAAAGGCACTGGCGGAGCAGAAGGCGCTTGCCGCCGAGCGAGCCATTGCGGCGGAGAAAGCGCTGGCCGAAGAGAAGGCGGCAGCGGCCGAGCGGGCGCTCGCCGTCGAGCGGGCCCTTGCCGAGGAGCGCGCCAAGGCGGTGGAGGAAGCGCGGCGTCGCGAGGAGGAACTGGCGGCGGAACGCGCCCGGGCCGAGGAGCGTGCCCGGGAGATGGAAAAAGCTTTGGAAGAGGAGCGAGCCCTCGCCCGCGAGCGCGAACTTGCCCAGCAGAAGGCTTTGGCGGAGGCGGCGGAGCGGGCGCAGGCCGAGGAACAGGCGCGCGCTGCGGAAAGGGCGCTCGCCGCCGAGAAGGCGCTCGCCGAGCAGAAGGCCCGGGAGATCGAGCAAGCGCTGGCGCGCGAGAAGGCTTTGACAGAGGAAAAGGCGGCCGCGGCCGAGAGGGCGATGGCGCTGGCCGCCGAGAAGGCGCGGGAGGCCGAGCGGGCTTTGGCGGCGGAGAAGGCCCTGGCGGCCGAGAAGGCTCTGGCAGAGCAGAAGGCCCGGGCGGCGGAGCAGGCGCTGGCCCAGGAAAAGGTGCTGGCGGAAGAGAAGGCGCAGGCCGCGGAGCGGGCGCTCGCCCAGGAGAAAGCCTTGGCCGAGGAACGGGCGCTCGCCGCCGAGAAGGCTTTGGCTCAGGAAAAGGCGCTGGCTGCCGAGCGGGAGCTGGCCGAACAGAAGGCTCTCGCCGCCGAGAAGGCGCTCGCATTGGCCGCCGGCAAGGCCCAGGCGGCCGAGCGTGCGTTGGCCCAGGAACGGGCCCTCGCCCGGGAAAAGGCGCTGGCCGCCGAAAAGGCCCTCGCCGAGGAACGGGCGATGGCGCTAGCCGCCGAGAAAGCGCTCGCCGCGGAGAAGGCTCTGGCCGCCGAAAAGGCCCTCGCAGCGGAGAAGGCCATGGCGGCTGCCAAGACCTCGATGGCCGGAAGGGCCATCGCTTCGGAAAGGATTCCCGTCGTGGAGAAGCCGGTGCCGATGGGGAAAATCCCCGAAGCCCCGTCGAGTCCGGATCGGGAGGCGGAAGCGGCCCGGCAGCGGATGATCTACGAGTCGGTGGCCCCCGCGGATCACAAGGATCCCTTCGCCGAAGGCATGCCGGCCAGCCCGCCGCCGGCGGCTGCACCCGAGCCGGCTCAAGCCGCCGAAGCGGCGGCCCTCCTTGCCCCGGAGCCGCCGGTTTCCCTGCCGGCCGCGGATGCGGCCCCGGCATTGATCCGCACCAAGTCCCCGGGCAAAGCGAAGAAGAACAAACCCAAACCGCACCCCTGGACGGTCAAGCCCCCGCCTCCGGAAACACGCAAGGCGCTGGTCGTTGGGATGCTCGTCCTCTTGTTCCTGATCATCACCGTGGGCGGCGGCACCATCTATTTCCTCGAGCGCCGGGCAAATGGCACCACGGTCTCCCGACCGACGATCAACGCCGCGGCTCAGGCGAGGCAGCGGGAGCAGCACTATCTCCAGGAGGGCTGGAAAGCCGATGCCCGCCAGGTGCTGGGCGAGTTTCTGGCCGCCGAGACCGCGGCGGGAAAAGCCGCCCATTCCATCGGCGGCAGCGAACTCCTGCCGCGCATGGACGCGTTTTACGGCCCCGGTAAGATCGACGACACCGATACCCCGCTGGCCGGATTTTCGGCGGAGCCCCTGCCGCCCGAAGACCATCAGCGCGGGATTTTCATGATGCGCTACGACCAGCCGCCGCAGTTTGAAATGCGCGACTTCTTCCGCCCGCTGGCCCCCTTGGAAGTGCAATACGGCCTGCAGGAGCCCGACCTCCTCCTTTCGTCCATGGCCAAAGTCGGCAATTTCACGTCGGAGCCGGTGAAGATCCACGTGTTCTTCAAGCGGACCCCCGAAGGGATGCGGCTGGATTGGGAAACTTTCGTCCAGACCAAGTACCGGACCTTCCGGAACTTCACCGAACTGCCCAATCCCGGCCGGAGCGAGATTTTCCGGCTCTTCATCGTGGAGGACGTGCCGGAGAAAGGACAGGTGGTGCGCGGCATGAAGACCTACCGCATGGTCGATCCCGCCCACCGCAACGATTCCGTCCGGGTGCAAGTCGCGATCGATTCGGAGCTCGGACGCGCGCTTTCGATCCTCAACTGGCGCGGCATCCGGAACGCCCGGCAGAAGACCAAGACCGCCACGCTGGAGCTCGAATGGACCCGCGATCCGAGTCCGCAGATCGCCATCAAACGCTTCATCTGCTGGGAGTTCCTCGGCATCGGCGGCCAGGCTGTCGAGACTCCACCGCAGAAATGATGAGCGCCGGCTTGGATTCGGACTGCATCGCGGCCCTGGCCAGTGGCGGCGGCACGGCGGCCGTGGCCCTGATCCGGCTCTCCGGCAGCCGGGCGGAGGAAATCGCCGACGCCGCGTGCGGCGGGGCGGCGGGGCGAGCCGTGGAGCGCCGGGCGACCCGCGCCAAGGTCATGGATGCCGCAGGCCGGACGATCGACGATGTCCTGCTGACCGTCTTCCGCGACAGTCGGAGCTTCACGGGGGAACCGGTGGTGGAGATCGCCTGCCACGGCGGGCGCCTGATCACCCGGCGCATCCTCGGGCGCCTGCTGGAATGCGGTGCCCGGGCGGCCGGTCCCGGCGAGTTCACCCAGCGCGCTTTCCTCAACGGCAAGCTCGACCTGACCCAGGCGGAGGCGGTGATGGACCTGATCTCCGCGCAAAGCGACCTCGCTCTGCGCGCCGCCCACGAGCAACTGGAAGGCGGCATCGGCCGCCGCTGCGGGGCGTTGCGCGAGGAATTGATCGGCGTGGTGGCCCACCTTGAAGCGTGGATCGACTTTCCGGAGGAGGACATCGACCCCGATACCGGCGTGCTTTTCCTCGACCGGATTGCCCGGACCCGCGAGGGGATTGCCCGCCTGCTGGCAACGGCGGAGCAGGGAAGGATCCTGCGTGAAGGCGTGCGGACGGTGATCTGCGGACGACCGAACGCCGGGAAATCGAGCCTGCTGAACCTGCTGTTAGGCTGCGAGCGCGCGATCGTGAGCGACGAGGCGGGCACGACCCGCGACACGATCGAGGAAACCATCGTGATCGACGGCGTCCCGCTGCGATTGGTCGATACGGCGGGCTTGCGCGACGAGGCCGGAGGGATCGAACGCGAGGGGATCCGGCGGACGCTCCAGGAAGCGAGCCGCGCCGATTTGCTGCTGGTGGTCCGCGATGCGACCTTAACGCCGAAGGAGAGCGAAGTCGCGTTGCCGGAGGGGGTGGGACGGATGGTGTCCGTCCTCAACAAGTCCGACCTTGGCGAGCATCCGGAGTGGTCCGGGCAGCCCGGGGTCCGGCTTTCGTGCAGCACCGGCGAGGGGATCGACCGGCTGCGGACGGCGATCCGGGAAGTCCTCGATCTCGGCGAATCGGACTGGGGCGAGCACGCCGTGGCGATCAATTCCCGCCACCGCGACTGCCTTCGCCGGGCGGATGCAGCGCTGGAAACAGCCGCGGTGCTTCTTGAAGGTGGCGCCGCGCCGGAGTTGGCGGCGCTCGAGCTGCGGGGTGCCTTGGAGTCCCTGGGGGAAATCTCCGGCAGGGTGGATGCCGAGGAAATCCTCGGGGCGATCTTCAGCCGCTTCTGCATCGGGAAATGAAGCCATGAATGTCGTCGTGCTCACCGGTGCCGGGATCTCCGCCGAGTCGGGCGTGCCGACTTTCCGCGGGTCGGACGGGCTGTGGGAGGGCCACCGGATCGAGGACGTCGCGTCGCCGTCGGGCTTCGCCCGGGATCCGCAGCTCGTGCACCAGTTCTACAACGGCCGGCGCGCGCTGCTGACCGGTGGAAGCGTGCAGCCGAACCCGGCGCACTTCGCCCTGGCCCGGCTGTCCCGGGCGCGCGGGATCCATCTGACGCTGGTCACGCAGAACATCGACGATCTCCACGAGCGCGCCGGATCCGAGGACGTCCGCCACCTCCACGGCGAGCTGTTGAAAGCCCGTTGCAACCGTTGCGGTGCGGTGACGCCCTGCCGGGAGGATCTCAGCCGCGCCTCGATCTGTCCGGCGTGCGGGGGCATCGACTGCCTCAGGCCGCACGTCGTATGGTTCGGCGAGATGCCCTTCGGGCTCGACGAGATCTCGGCCGCCTTGAGCCGGGCGGACCTTTTCGTCGCGATCGGCACCTCCGGCCTGGTTTATCCCGCCGCGGGATTCGTGGCCTGGGCCAAGGAGGCGGGAGCCCGCACGCTGGAGATCAATCTGCAGGAAAGCGCGGCGAGCGGCACCTTCCACGAATCGCGCCGCGGGCCGGCCGGCGAGCTGGTGCCGCGATGGGTCGACGAACTCCTGGCGGGCACCAAGGATCAGGGTTGATTTCCCGTTCAAAGATCGGAGTCTTCGAGCCGATGAAACTGCGCTCCGGTAATGCGACCCTTTGGGCATGGATGGCCGCGGCAGGCCTTTCGGCCGCGCCGGTGGCGGGACCCGCCCCGGTGGACGCAGCCGCCGTCGCGGAAGCGGTGACGCGTTTGTCGGACGACTCCTTCAAAATCCGGGAAGCCGCGACCCAGGATCTTTGGGAGCTGGGCGAGCAAGCGCTGCCGGAACTGCAGCGCGCCGCCGAAAGCGACGATCCCGAGGCGGCCATCCGGGCGCGCGAGCTGATCCGCAAGATCGAGCTGGGAATCCTGCCTGACAGCTCGGCGGAGATCGTGCAACTGGTGATGCGCTACGACCGCGGCAATCCGGACGAGCGACGCGCGGTCATCGGCGAGCTCAAGTCCCTCCGGGCCTGGCGCCAGATCCTGAAGCTCTACGCGCTCGAAAAGGACGAGGAGAGCCTGGCCGTGATCGAGCCGCAGGTGAGGGGGGTGGCGATCGATGCCGCCCGCGATTGCGTCATCGCCGACGAGCCCGATATCGCCGGGGCCCTATCCTATCTGCGGATGGCTCGACCCGAGCCGCCGGAATTGATGGCGATGGCTTCTCTTCACCGGGCGACCGGGACGCTGGCCGCGGAGCTTGAAAAGGCGCGCGATCTCGAAGGCCGGGACGGGCATTTGTGGCGCTTCGCCCTTCATGCGGCCGCCGGCAACGTCAAGGAGGCGTCGGCCTCCGCGGAGCTTGCGGGGCTCGAACTGGCGTCCGCCCGCTTGCAGCTGCTCGCCGGGGATCCATTGCCATGGATCAAGGTGGCCCCGGCACCCCCGCAGACGATTTCGGCGATGGCCTTGCCGGATTACCGGGACCTCGTGATCCGCCGCTGGCAGGGCAAGGAAATCAAGCCGGACATGCTGCGCCACATGCGGCGGATGGCGCGGGGAGGGGACGAGGACGACCAGGCCAAGTCGCTGCGCCTGCTCTTCCTCGCGGGCGACCATGCCGAGGCGGAAAAGCTGCTGGCGGCCCAGGATCCCACGGCCGCGTTCTACTACTTCGAGACCGGCGAGCGGATCGAGGAGGCCCTGAAGGTGTTCGGGCTGGATCCCGCGAAGCCCGATTACAAGGCCTGGGCGATGAAGCGGTTCCGCGTGCTGATCGACGAGCCGGATGACGAGGAGAACGAGCTCCTTGAACTCTCGATGCTCGGCTACTTTCTGGAGCGCCGGGGCCTGATGAAGGAACTGCAGGAGGCCTTTGTCGTCCCGCTGGAAGAACTCGCCCGGACCGACCAGGAAATCTTCATCCGCACCGCGTCCCGCCTTTTTTCAGGACCCTACGGATCGGTCACCGCGTCCACTGCCTGGCCGGTCATCCGGGCGGCGGCCACCTACGCCGGTGACGACGAGGTGCGGTGGATGCAGGTTGTCGAAAACCTCTTCGACAACTACCGCGAGCCCGACCGCCTCTGGACCTGGATCGGCACGGTGAAACCCGGCCTCAGCCGGCTGGAGCGCATGGAACTGCTGTGCCGTCTCTATACCCGGCTGCCGGACCCGGACGATGCCCGCGGCAAGTTCTTCGACGACGCCTGGGCGGCCATCCAGAAAGCGGAGGGAATCGACCGCCTCACCCAGCTCGGCCAGTTCCTCGACCTGAGCAACATGCTGCGCCTGAAGGATTCGCCGAACTTCCTGAAGGGAATGAGGTTGCTCTTCGAGGAGGATCCGGATGCGGCCGCCGAGCGCTTTGCCGGCAACCACTATTCGACCGTGGGGCGCTGGGCCGAGGCGGCCGAGGAATGGATGCGACTGGTCAAACTGCGGCCCGGATATCCCTCGCTGAGGGCCTACGCGGCGGCGAGCTACCGCCGGGCCGGCAACGAGTCCGCGGCCGCCGCACAGGAGCGCCTCATCGAACTGATGGCGATGGGGGAAACCGAAGTGCTCCACGATTGCGCGGTCGCCTTTGCCCTCGCAGGTGATTTCGAGCGCGCCCGGACCTGGTGGCGGCGCGCGGCGGTGGAGTGCACCAACGACACGGACAGCTTCCTCCAGGCGCTTCACTACCTGAGTCAGGACGCCTTCGCGACCGGTCAATGGGGATTGGCCGCCGCCTTTGCCGAGGCGCTCGCGTTGCAGGAAGCCATGAGCGGAAGGGCGAGCTACGGCATCCCGATTTCGTACGGTGTTTCCGGCGACCTTCGCACGAGGATCGATGCCGACCTTGCCCGGAACTTCATGCAACTCGGCAGAAACCGGGCCGCGGCGGTGGAGGGAATCAAGACGGCCGCGGCCATGCCTTACGCCGACCTTTCGCTGGCGGACAGCTTCTTCGCCCCGATGCGGGAAGCCGGACTGGTGAGAGAGCACGACGAGGCCTTCGAGCGGCTCTGGAAAAACCTCGAGAAGCGGATCGAGACCTTCCCGGACAACGACAACACCCGGAACTCCGCCGCCTGGCTGGCCTCCCGTGCCAACCGGCGCCTCGATGAAGCGTTAAAGCACGTGGGGAAGGCGCTCGAGAACCATCCGAGGCAGGCGGCCTATCTGGACACGATGGCCGAGGTGCATTTCGCACTCGGAGACCGCGCCAAGGCGGTCGACTACTCGAACCGGGCCATCATGGAGGAAGCCGAGGACCCGCAGATCATCCGCCAGCACGAACGCTTCAAGAGCGGGCCTTTCCCGCCGAAATGAGTTGTGGCAAAGGAGCCTCCCGGTCACTTCTCCGCAATGGCTCACACAAGATTTGCCGGACTCGTGCTGGCCATGCTGGCGACTTCCGTCGGGGCGACCCCGCCGGTGGCGAGACTGGTGAGGGATCTCGACCCCGGGTTCGAGCTCAGTCCGTTGAAGGTCAAACGCCCGACTCTGGCCGGCGGAAAAGCCTTCTTCAACGCGACCACGCTGGAGCACGGTGCCGAGTTGTGGGTAAGTTCGGGAGCGCCTGCGGGGACCTTCCGCGTCGCCGACGTCTATCCCGGATTCCGCTCTTCATGGCCGGAAGCGATGATGGAAATGGGCGGGAAGCTCTACTTTTCCGCCGACGACGGGGTCCACGGTCGCGAACTCTGGCGCAGCGACGGGAGCCTCGCGGGGACCGTCCGGATCGCCGATCTCTTCCCGGGCGGCGGCAGCGGCAATCCCATGCCATTGGCCGCGGCTTCCGGCCTCCTTTGGTTCACGGCCGAATCGGGGAAGGGGACCGGACTATGGTGCACGGACGGGACTCCGTCGGGTGCCGTGGAACTCAATCCGACGCCCGCAGGCTCCTTCAACCGGCGCTTTCTCACCCCCACGGTGTTCGCACGCCGGGGAGAAGTCCTCTACTTCGGCAGCGGCTCCGAGCTGTGGAAATCCGATGGCACGGTGGAGGGCACGATCATGATCGACGATCTGCGGACCATCCCGAACCAGGGCATCAGCATCCCGGAAATGACCGTCGTGGGAGACATGCTCTACCTGGTCGTCCATGCCGCCGGGCGGCGATGGCTCTGGCGCGCTACGGGCGAAGTTGGTGAGACGGAGTTGATCCCCCGGGAGTCCGGGATCGAGTCGTGGGAAGTATTCCGCGGGATGCTCGCGGTGGGCGACAAGCTCTGGTTCAAAGCCAAGACCGAGAGCGGCGCGGAGGAGATCTGGCGTTGTGGCGATGGGACCCTGGCGGGCTCAGAAAGGCTCCCCACGTCCATGCTCGGGAACCGGAACGAGAGATTCGTGCCGCTGGGCGATGTGGTTTATTACGACGCCAGCATCCCCGGCAGCGGGGCGGGGCTGGGCCGCAGCGATGGCACCGCGGCCGGGACCCGCATCGTCAACTCCAGCCCTCCCGGGAGTGCCGCCGCCGATCTTCAGGATCTCACCGTGGCCGGGAGGTGGGTCTATTTCACCGCGGAAGACCCCAAGCGGGGTCGGGAGATCTGGCGCTCCGACGGAACGGCCAAAGGCACCCGGCTGGTCCACGAAACCGCGCCCGGCGAGCGCAGCACGAAGCCGGAAGGACTGACGGCGGATGGAGAAGGGGTTTATTTCCTGGGCGGTCAACTGAGTCCCGGCGGCGACCTCTGGCGGACCGACGGGACCAAGAAGGGGAGCGTCCGCCTCACCGTTCCGGAACAGAAAGGCCGGTCGGGCCTGGGCCTGAGCCTCTCCTTTTCGCCTCCCATCGTGGCCCTGGGGAACAAGGTCTTCTTCAACGCCGGATTCTCCAAGTTCGGGATCGAGCCCTGGACCAGCGATGGCACCTTCAAAGGCACGAGAGCGGTCGGCGACACGATCAAGGGCGGGTCGGCGAATTGCCAGTTCCTGACCCGGCTGGACAAGAGAGTCCTCTACGCCAACAACACGAGCTTCGCGGTCGCCCAGGTCTGGGCTAGCAACGGAAGCAAAGCCGGCACGGCGCCGTTGACCAACTTCGCCGATCCCAGCCAGGGACTGCCCTCCGATTTCACGGTCGATGGCGAGCGGATGTTCTTCACCTCCGGCGAGGCAGAAAACGCGCTCTGGGTGACGGACGGAACCCGGAAAGAAACCCGCGGGATCCCGATCCCCGGCAACACGCCGCTCAACGTGGTGGGCGGCACTTTGCGGATGGCCGGACCGACGCTGTTCTTCGCTCATGACCGCCGTCCGCTCCGCCACGAACTGTGGCGCTCCGACGGCACCCCGGAGGGCACCGTGATGGTCCGCGATGCCTTCCCTGCGGCGGCCAACGGGGAGAAGCCGCGTTTGGACCAATTCACGGCGCTCGGGAATTCGATCTGCTTCTTCTCCAAGACCTCCGACACCTCCCGCCTCTGGCGCTCCGACGGCACGGCAGATGGCACCTTGGAAGTGCCCATCGTCTTCGATCCGGGCAGCTACTTCCGGGTGCTGACCGCCGTCCCGTTTGGCGAGCGCTTCCTGTTCCTCGCCGATGCACAGAACGGCGGCTTGAAATGGTGGATCAGCGACGGCACCACCGACGGCACTCGAATCTTGAAGGATCTCAGCCTCGGTCCCGCGCCCTATTTCCAGTCGGGGCAGGTCCCGGAAAGCGTGATCATCGACGGGATTTTGTATCTGGTCATCGACACGCAGGCCCACGGCCGGGAATTGTGGCGCACGGACGGCAGCGAAGAGGGAACCTCCATGGTTGCCGACCTGTTTCCCGGGCCGGAGGGTTCGAATCCCGCCGGTTTCCAAGTCCACGGCGGGCGGCTTTACTTCGCCGCCAGCGATCCCGTCCGGGGCCGCGAACTCTGGTCCAGCGATGGCACCGGGGCCGGAACTTCGATGATCGCCGAGGTCATGCCCGGCGACCGCTCGTCAAATCCCGCCATGCTCTGTGTCGCCGGCAAGCAACTCTTCTTCGGCGCCGAAGACCCGGTCGCCGGCTACGAACTGCACGTGCTGGATCTGCCCGCGAATCCCGAAGGCTTGGCCACCGTCGACAACCGGTCCCGCGGCACGGTCGGTAAAGCCGGGCAGGGGGCTTCGGTCATCGCGGATGACGAGTCGCTGCTCCGCCACGCCTTCAATCTCGACCCCGCCTCCACCGGCCGGCCGGTCATGGAAGCAGGCCGGGGGAGCTCCGGTTACCCGAGTTTCACCCGTGTTTCGGGCGTCTTCCGCGTCGAATACCTCCGCCGACGCGACGGTCGCTTTTCCTACGTGCCAAAATGGTCGACCACGCTGGACGTCCGTTCCTTCGTCGCCATGAGCGGCCCGGAGAGCGTCGTCGAGATCGACGCCGCGTGGGAGCGCGTGACCGTCGATCAATCGATTTTGCCCGGGACGACACGGATGTTCGGAGTGGTCGAGGTGACGGAAAACTAGTGGGAGGCGAGCCGGGGGAGAGCACGCCAAGGGACGGGAATGAAGAACAGGGGCGCTTGCCGAATCCAATGCTCCGCATTACATGCATTGTCACAATTTGCATCGCGGAGGCAGCGGGAGTCTTTGGCTGGCCTCGAAACTCACCCGGAGACCGTGTTAACCAGACTCAGCGAAGCAAATCCTCCAACTCGCGCTGGGTCCAGTTCCGCGGGATGGAATCCGAACCGTCGGTCGCAGCCTCGATGATGGCGCGCTTGCGCTCCTGCATCCGCCGAACCCTTTCTTCGACAGTATCCCGTGTCAGCAATCGATAGACCGTCACCGGCCGGGTTTGACCAATCCGGTGCGCCCGGTCGGTCGCCTGGGCTTCCACGGCCGGATTCCACCAGGGATCCAGGTGAACCACGGCATCGGCCGCCGTCAGATTCAGGCCGTAGCCACCGGCCTTCAGGCTGATCAAGAAGACTGCCGGTCCCGCCGCCGATTGAAAGTCATCCACCAGATTCTGGCGGTTGCGAGTGCTTCCATCGATGCAAAACACCCGGCCGAAGCCTTCGGAAATCCTCTTCTCGATTCGCCGTAAATTCGTCGCGAATTGACTGAAGACCAGTGTTTTGCCTCCGCTTTCAAATCGCTCCTCGAGAAACTCCAACAAACGCTCGATTTTAACAGCCCCGGCGGCAGCCCCTTCGTTAAGATTCAGCAATCCCGGATCGACGCAGACCTGGCGCAGGCGCAGAAGCAAGGTCAGCAAGTGCATCCTTCCTGCCCCCTCGCCCTGCCGGTCGCGGATCCGCTCGACCTCTTCCAAGCCGGCCCGGGCCAGGGTGGAATAAAGACTCGCCTGCCCCTCCGACATGGTCAGCCATTCGTCGATCTCGATCTTGTCGGGCAGATCCTTAGCGACCTGGTCCTTGGTCCGACGCAGGACAAAGGGCGAAACGCGCAGGCGAAGTCGCTCCAGAAGTCCGGGCGGAGACAGGTCACCGGCTGCAGCCGGCGCCTCGTAGCGCTCCTTGAAATCCGCCCGGCTCCCCAGATAACCGGGAGCAATGAAGCGAAAAACAGACCAGAGATCCTGCATGCGATTCTCGACAGGCGTCCCCGTGAGGGCGATCCGGTTGCGAGCCCGGAGCTTGCAGAGCGCCTTGCTGATCTCGGAGTCCGGATTCCGAAGGAGGCTCGCCTCATCCGCCACAATCAGCCGGTATTCCCTCTGGAGATGGAATGCCAAGTCGCGGACCACGGTTTGATAACTGGTGACAATCACATCGTGATTCTCCAGCGCGTCCCGCAGTCCATCGCGACCTGCGCCATGGAAGAGCAAACGCCGAAGATCCGGAGCAAAGCGCCCGAGTTCCGCCATCCAATTCCCAAGAAGAGAAGTAGGCGCCACGATCAGACTGGCACCCTCCAAGTCACCACCGAGCTGCTTCCAATGATTGATGCAAGCAATTGTTTGAATTGTTTTGCCGAGGCCCATCTCATCCGCGAGAAGGACACCGCCCAGTTGACTCAAGCGATCCACCATCCAAGCAGCTCCGGCCCCTTGGTAGGATCTTAAGGTTGCGGCAAGCCCCCTGTTTGAAATCGGAAGAGAATCCGATATTAGAGATTCACTTGGAGTATTAGTATCCAGTCTATCCTGTAGTTTTTCACGTAGATTCCGGAAAATGATCGAGGAGGCTCCTGAAAGCTGGATAGCCTCGTCGGGACGACCGATTCCGAGCTCCTCCACCAACGGATTCACCAGTTCTTCACAGCTCCTGCTGACCACCAGTTCTGCCCCGTTGGCGAGCTTCACGTTCCGCTTCCCGCCGCGCAGGATCCGCCGGAGTTCCGCCCCTGGGATGCGCTTCCCTCCGCTTGTTTGAAATGAAAGTTCGAACAGCAGCGAGCTGCCGTGGTCCGCAGTTTCCCGGATGTCGGGCCGGACCACGTGAACACGGCTGGCGGCAGCGGTAAAGCGCTCCCCTTCCCTGACGAGCCAGCGCCGGCGCAGCTCCGGAAGCCCGTCCGCGATGAGGCCGAGGATCTCCTCGCGACCGCGGATGCGGAAGCGAGAATTGCCCGGGTAGGGCTCGAAGCCCAGTCCGCCCAGGCGGAGTCGGGCCTGATGCTCGGCCACGGGATTTCGGGTGATCAGATGTCCGTCGGGTGCCAGGCAGGGCAATCCCGGCAGGATTTCACCCGGTTCCGGAATCGGGCGGGCGCTTTGACCCGGGTAGCGGACTTTCAGGACCCCTTCCAAGACATCGAGGGAGCCGTCGAGTTCCAACTCGAACCCAGGCTCGGTGCCAGCCAAGCGCAGGGCTCCAAGCCATCCGGGATGCGGGGGCTCGAGCAAATCCAGCCAAGCATCGAAGCTGGCGAGGAAGTCATCCAACGGGAGATTCAATCGTCCGTTCTCCGCAAGCGCCAGGACTTGTCCGAGCCAAGCCGGCCGGGACGATCGCCCGGGCAGCCGCTCAACCGAGGAAGGAGCGATCACAGCCGGGCAGTCGCCCCACCGAACCAGTTTCCGGCGGGGTTCGTCCGGCGAGAGCTCCAGGACCACCTGGCTTCCTTCAAAGCGGCTATCGCTCAGGCGGAGCGGTGCGCCGGGTTCCTCCTCGATCCGGAAAGATCCGGCGCGCCCTTCGATCTCCACCCGCGGATGACCCGCGACGAGATCGAGGAACTCCGCGGCTTCGCTTCCGGCGAGTCGCAGGGCGAGCGGTTGGGAGGCGTGAAGGAGCTTCTTTGCCGACAGCCATCCGCTGAGGCCGGAATCCTTTGGAGTGATCGCCGACGAGGACGGCAGGATCCGGACGGCGAGCTTGCCGTCGGACCACTCGGATTCGATCCGCGGGGAAAAGCGGATGTCCCATGCTCGAGCGGGAGCGGAAGGGGTCGGCCGGGGCGACGGCGAGCCCACCGGCAATGCCGCGGCTGGAGTGGCCGGCTTGAGCGCCGTCAGGAGCAGCGCCACGGCGTGGGCGCAGACGCCGCCGGTGGAACGATGATCCGGGCAGCCGCATTGCACGCGGACATCGGAGGGGCCGGCGACCTTGACCACGGGCCGGAGATTGAGGCGACCCTCGCGCAGGGTGCCCTGGAGAACTCCGCCGGATTGCTTGAATCCGGCGACGAGACCTTGGTCCGCCATCGCCTTGCCATCCTTGAAGGGCTTCCAGCCGGTCAGTCCCCTCACCCAGTCTTCCGAGATCTCCATGTGCCCGGGGGCAATGAACGGAGGGAGCCGCGGGGATGCGAGGGGAAAAGCGCTGGTTCCGGACGGAAGACGCGGACGGCAAGGCCCGTCGGCATCACTTGATCTCGACGCTGCCGCTCGGAAGCGCCTTGGTCACCTCGAACTGGCCCACGGGCCCGCCCGCCCCGGTGCGGATCTCATACCAGCCCGGGAATCCCCGCCAGCCGACGATCCCGTCTTTTCCGGTGGTCAGGGTGACCGTGGTGCTCCAGCGGCGGCCGATCCATTCCTCGAGCACCTCGCCCCGCTTGCGGATCGTCCAGTCCCGGCTCCAGGACGCTGCCTCGGGCTTCCAGTGGCGGCCTTCCCAGAATCCCCAGAGCAGGAAACCGGTGTAAGCCGGATGACTGAAGCAGGCGATCATGAGGTCTCGGGTGTAATCGGCCGCGAGTTCCTCGTCCTGGAGGGTCGTGATGTCGAATTCGGTGATGACCTGGCGCGGGACCAGCGTCGCAAAGCGGTCGGTCACCGCGAGGACATGCTTGGGTGAAGGCAGGAAGCTTTCGTCGATGTGCGCCTGGTTGCCGACCCCGTCGACACGGAAGCCCTCCTCCTTCAGGCGGCGGACGTAGTCGAAGGTCTCGTCCGACTGTCTCCCGGGGCGGAACAGCTGGTCCTCGTTGACGAACAAGGGAACCGCCGTCGAACGCTGGGCAAGGCCGTGGATCTCGCGGTCGAGCTTCTCCAGGCCCGGCCGCCGGGACAGGAGGTCGGCACCGCTCCAGGCCACCGGGTGATTGATGACGTCCCACTCGCGGACCCTGCCCTCGGCGAATGCAAGCCGCTCTTCCGCGGTCGTGAGGAAGTGCCGGCGGATCGCTTCGGGATCCGTCATCTTGGCGAGATTGGGCGGAGTGGCCACCTGCATCAGGTAGTGGGCCCGGATGGAAATGCGGCGTTCCTCAAGCCAGTCCATCGCCTGATCAAGCTGCCGGAGTTTCGCCTCCTTGCCTCCCGCTCCTTCTTGCCAGCCGAAGTCCTTGAAATCGTTCTCGAACACCACCTGGCTGAAGAGGCGGTCGACAATCTCCCGGTATCTTTTGCCATCCTCGGTGCCGTCGGTGAGCCAGTCGGCGGTCACTGCCGATCCGAAGCCGAAATCGTGGCGGCGCAGCGTCAGGGTGACCTCCGTGTCGGCCAAGGGCTTGCCATCCGCGCCTTGGACGCGGAGCGAGAAGTCGGACTTCCGCTGCTGCTCGATCCGTTGCAGCGCCGCCTTCCGCCACGCGGCATCGGCTTCGCGGCCGGCATAGGTCTTCCGGATCCGGGGAAAAGCGGAGGTGTCGGTCCCCTTAGGATACCTGAAGGCGCGGATCGACGCGACTTCCACCGTCTGAGCCGTGCGGGCGCAGAACAGGTTCAGCGACGCACGGCCTTCGGCGATCGCGGCGGTGACAGGAAAGAGGACCGGCAATTCGCGCCATTCCGGCGAGAGGTCTAGGCCGGTCGTGCCGGCGGCGGCCGTGTAAGGAGCCGCCGCGAGTTGCAACTTGGCTTCCACCGCAGGTGTCTCACCGCGAAGCGCCCGAGCCTTGATGATCGCGAGGACAACGTCGCCCGGCTCCAGCGCTCCCTGCGGACAGGACATCGAGATCTGCGCGAGGAACGGCTTGGAGTCGTCGGGCTTGGTGACATCGACCCGCCACGTCCCGCCTTCCGCTTTCGCAGTCCCGTGGTCCGGATTCGAGTAGGCCCCCAGCTTTCCTCCTACCGTGATCTCCTGGCCTCCTGCAGGCGGGGTGAGGTCGGCGAACAGGGGAGCGACGAGCAGCAGGGCGGAGGCCAGCTTGACGAGAGGACGATTCATGGTCGGTTGCGTGCGGGAGTCCGGTCGAATCTGCCCCGGCCGCGGCGACCGATCACGCCGAAAGCTCCGGGATGACAGGGACGGTCGCGCCGCCGCCCCGATTCCCTCGCGGTTTTGTTTGCCAGCCCGCCGCCGGGGCGGAAGGATCACCCCCGCTGCCGTCCGCTCGCGTCCGATGAAAGTTGTCGCCATTGCCAATCAGAAAGGAGGCGTGGGAAAAACCACCACCGCGCTGAACCTCTCCGCCGCCCTCGCCCTGCGCGGGCAACGGGTATTGCTGATCGATCTCGATCCCCAGGCAAACACGACCAGCGGGCTGGGGCTCGATGTCGATGGAGAAGGCACCGTTTACCCCGCCCTGCTCGGCCACGCCAACGTGCGCGACAAGATCATCCCTTCCGGTCGCGAGAACCTGTCGGTGATTCCTTCACACATGGATCTGGCCGGGGTGGAAATCGAGCTTGCCCGCGGCGACGACCACCTGGTGCGCTTGCGGACGCACTTGCAAGGGCTCAAGCCGAACGACCTGTTCGACTTCTGCGTGCTCGACACCCCGCCCTCGCTCGGTGTCCTGATGACTTCCGCCCTGGCGGCGGCAGACGAGATCCTGATCCCTCTCCAGTGCGAATGGTTCGGCCTCGAGGGGCTCGCGAAAATCGTCCACGTGATCGACCAGATCCGCGAATCCGGTGCCAATCCGGAGCTCTCGCTCGAAGGGATCGTCATGACCATGTTCGACGGCCGGACCAACCTTGCGAAACAGGTCGTGGACGAGGTCGGAAACTACTTCCCGCAGCAGCTTTACCGGACGGTGATTCCCCGCACGATCCGCCTGGGCGAGGCGCCGAGCCACGCGAAGACGATCTTCGAGCACGACGCGGGAGGAATCGGTGCCGCGGCCTATCTTTCCCTGGCCGACGAGTTCCTGGTGCGCCACGCCGCGGTCGGGCCCGCCCTGGCATCTCGTTGAGCCGGGCAAAAGCCGTGGAACTCCTTTGTTCTCTTTGCGGAACAGGGATTCCCTCTTGACCCGCCGGGGCTGTCGTCACCATAGTCCGCCGCCTCCCCGAATAGTCGGGAAGCTTGAATTTTTCGCACCCTTGCGACCGGTGGACGGTGCCGCGCCGGGGCCGTGACGACCGTCCCTTTCCAATCCTTTCACCATCAGAATGTTTGCTCGATTATTCGGCAGCTGGTTTTCCAACGACATCGGCATCGATCTCGGCACCGCCAACACGCTCGTCAACGTCAAGGACCAGGGCATTGTACTGCGGGAGCCCTCGGTGGTCGCGGTCAAGGCCGGCACCAACGAAGTGCTGGCGGTGGGCGACGATGCCAAGCGGATGCTCGGCCGCACTCCCGGCAACATCGTGGCGATCCGTCCCCTCAAGGACGGCGTGATCGCCGATTTCGAAGTGACCGAAGCGATGCTCCGCCACTTCATCCGCAAGGCCAACAACGGACGCCGGCGGAACAACCCGAGGGTGGTCATCGCCGTCCCGTCGGGCATCACCGAAGTGGAGCGCCGGGCGGTCAGCGAGTCCGCTGAACAGGCCGGCGCGCGCGAGGTCCACATCGTCGAGGAACCGATGGCCGCCGCGATCGGCGTCGGCCTGCCGGTCATGGACGCCTCCGGCAACATGATCGTCGACATCGGGGGCGGCACCACCGAAGTCGCGCTCATCTCCCTCGGCGGCATCGTGTTCGCCCGCTCGGTCCGCACGGCCGGGGACGAACTCGACGAGGCCATCGTTTCCTACATGAAACGGGCCTACAACCTGATGATCGGCGAGCGCACCGCCGAAGACATCAAGATCCGGCTGGGCTCCGCCGCCCCGCTGGTGAAGGAAATCACCATGGACGTGAAGGGCCGCGACCTCGTCGCCGGCCTGCCGAAGACCATCACCATCACCTCGCAGGAAATCCGCGAGGCGATGTCCGACCCGCTTTCCACCATCGTGGACGCCGTGCGCACCACCTTGGAACGCTGCCCTCCCGAACTTGCCGCCGACCTGGTCGACCGCGGCATCGTGCTGGCGGGTGGCGGAGCCCTGTTGCGGGGCTTGGACCGACTTCTCCGGGAAGAAACGGGCCTGCCGGTCCATGTCGCCGAGGACCCCCTCAGCGCCGTGGCGGAGGGCACCGGCAAGATGCTCCAGGAGATCGAGGTATTGAAGCGGGTGACAACCTCATCCCACTACTGACCGGTTGACCCGGGGCTCCTCGCCATGAGGCCGCTCAATCTCCTCGCATTCCTCCTTTTCCTGGCCGGCACCGTTTGGGCGCTGACCCGCAGCGAGCGTACGGTCCGGGATATCCAGGCCACCTACTACTCGTGGCTGACGCCGTTCCTCAACGCCGGCTCGACCCTCGAGGTGCGGGCCCGCACCTTCCTCGACGAGGTCGAGAACTCCAAGAAGCTCGAGGTGGAGTTGAGCGCCATGCGCGACGAGTTCGACCGTCTGCGCCAGGTCGAGGCCCACTCGCGGGAACTCGAGGAGGAGAACGCCCGGCTCCGTCGGGCCCTGGATTTCCAGAAGCGCACCGAGTTCAAGGCGACGGTCGCCCGGGTGATCCGGCGCCAAACCACCACCTGGTGGCAGACCGTGGAGATCGACCGCGGCTGGCAGGACAAGGTGGCGGTCCACCAGCCGGTGGTCGCCGATGGCGGCCTGGTCGGAAAGGTCGACCGGGTGGGCGACAAGCTCTCGTCGGTGATCCTGCTGACCGATGAAGCGTGCCAGGTTTCCGTGCAGGTCGAGGGAACGCCCGAGGTGGGCATCCTGAGCGGCCAGCGCGGCCAATACGAGGGGGGCACCAAGCTCCACCTCAGGTTCCTTTCCCCGAAGGCCCGGATCAGTCCGGGCACGCGGGTGTTCACCACCGGGCGCGGAGGGCTTTTCCCCGCGAACCTCCTGGTGGGTACCGTCGAGTCGGTCCTTCCCGGTCCCCTCGACTCCGAAGCTTTGGTCCGACCCTCGGTCGATTTCACGGATCTGAGCACGGTATTTCTCCTTCCGCTGCCGTGAGACCGTGATCCGCTATTCACTCAGCCTGTTCATTCTCGTCCTGCTGGCGCTCGTCGTGCAGCAGTTCATCCCGTCTTTGACAGGACTTTTCAATTCGCGGTTGCTGCTGGTCACGCTGGTCTTCCTCTGCGCCTCGGTGACCGTGGGGCCGCCGGTGATGCTCGCCCTTGCCTTCACCTGCGGCTTCCTGTGGGACGCCCAGAGCGCCCTCGGCCCGCCCGGCGGCGATCCGATGGTTTACTCCGACCCGGCCGAGTCGCTGCGCTTCGGCTACTCGATCATCCTCTACGGGGTCATCGGCTACCTGATGCAGGGCATCCAGCCCCTGTTCCGCGAGGGAAAGTGGCAGTTCTCCGCTTTCCTCGTGGGGGTCTCGATCTTCGTCTATCTGGTTGCCGAATATCTCATCATCAACTTCGTCCGCGGCGACTTCATCTTTCCGCGGGCCACGCTGTTCCAGATCGTGTTCACCTCCGTGCTCACGATGCTGTTTTCGCCCGTGGTCTTCTGGATCCTTTTCCATATCGCCGGACGCTTCGGCCATGAGATCCGCTTCGAAGGACTGAAGAAAAAGCGCCGCCGGCGCATCGCCGCCTGACCGTCATGGAACCCCGTCTCCGTCTCAGACTCTACCTCCTGACCGCCCTCGTGCTGTTCGGGTTCGGGGCCTTGTTGACGCAGCTTTACGAGTTCCAGATCAACAAGCGGGATTACTACAAGGCCCTCGTCCCGGGCAACCGCCAGATCACCGTCCGCGAACCCGGCATCCGCGGCACCATCAAGGATCGCAACGGAGTCGAACTCGCCCGCAACCGCCGCAACTACGAGGTCTCCTTCAATCTCGAGGAAATCCACCAGGCCTACCGGATCCAACGCTCCGAGGATCCCACCGTGGATGTCGAAACCCGCGAGGACGGCATGCCCCGGAAGGCGACCGAGACCGACATCGTCGCCATTCTCAAGGAACGCGTGATCCCCGTTCTCCAGCCTCTCGGCCTGGCGAGGAACTTCAATGCCGAGGCCCTGCGGGTGCACTACAAGACCCACGGCGGGCTCGTCCCGTTCTCCTACACCACCGACCTCGACTACGACCAGTTCGCCCGCTTTGCGGAGCACTCGCTGGAACTCCCCGGCGTCTACTTGAACGTCCGGCCGCAGCGGGAATACCCCTACAAGGCCCTCGCCTGCCACACCCTTGGCTATCTGCGCCAGTGGTCGAAGGGCGACATCCCCGAGGATGCAGCACGCGAGTATGGCTACCAATACGTCGGCGACGACAAGGGTGTGGCGGGGGTCGAGGCCACCCTCGACGACATCCTTCGGGGACCCGAGGGCTGGAAGAAGATCAGCAAGAACGAGAAGGGCAAGATCCTCGGGATCTACGACCGGCTCGATCCCGGCGTGGGCGCGGAGGTCGCGCTGACCATTGATGCCGAGATCCAATACCTCCTCTCCAACATCCTCCGCAAGGCGGGCTCGGCCTCGGGGGTGGTGATGGACGTCCGCACCGGCGAGATCCTCGCCATGGCCTGTGTGCCCGATTACAACCCGAACGACTTCATCCCGAGCATCTCGAAGGAGCGGAACGCGGAGTACCTCGCGGCAAAGATCTCGCCCCTGATCGACCGCTCGATCAGCCCTTTCGTGCCGGGATCAACCTTCAAGATCCCGACCGCCCTGGTCGGTGCGACCAAAGGCCTGGCCGGCCGGACTTACAACTGCAGCGGCTATGTCTCCTACGGCAACGCCAAGGTCGGCTGCTGGATCGCCCAGAAGGGCGGCAGCCATGGCGGGCTCAACCTGCCGAAGGCCATCCAGCAGTCCTGCAATCCGTATTTCATGCTCCTCGCGCGCTCGATCGGCACCAAGGAGATGGCCGCCGGATTCGGCATGCTCGGGCTGGGAGAAAAGACCGGGATCCCCCTGCCGCAGGAAAGCCCGGGCCTGGTCACGGGCAGCCGCAACTGGCAGCGCGCGCGGCCCAACGTCACGGCCACGCCGATCGACATGGGCTTCCTTTCCATCGGCCAGGGCAACGCGCTCGCCACCCCGCTCCAACTCTGCGCCGTGACCGCCTGCGTCGCCAACGGCGGCCGCTACTACCATCCACGCCTCGTCAAAAAGGCCGTCGCAAAGGACGGGACCCTGCTCGTCGAGGACGTCCCCCGGCTCAAGGTCGACCTGGTGAAGGAAGGGATGAAACCCGCCGACATCGAACTCGTCCGCAAGGGCATGTGGATGGCGGTCAACGTGCCCGGAGGCACGGCCGGAAGGGTCAAGATCCCCGGCTACGAAGTCGCGGCCAAGACCGGCACCGCCCAGGTCAGCAAGCCGCTCGATCTCCACAATTCGTGGACCCTCGCCTTTGCTCCCTACGAAGAGCCCCGCTACGCCGTTTGCATGCTGGTCGAAAACGGAAAGTCCGGCGGCAAGGTCTGCGGGCCGCTCGTCCATCTCCTCCTGCGCGGCATCCTCGCCCGCGATGAAGGCAAGCGTCTGCCGCTCCACCCCTTGGAACCGGTCGTCGGCAACAACGATCCCATCGAGGAAATCCTCCTGCCCGAGGACGTCCTCGCCTCCATCGATGTCACCGACGAGGGCGGCGAGACCGGCAACGAGGCGTCCGATGCCGCCGATGCCGCGGGAATCACCCCGCCGGATCCTTCGCTCGTTCCTTCTCCCGTCACCCCGACTCCCACCATCACTCCCGAAGCCGACGAGGAAGGCACCGTCGCCCCGCGACGGAACCCTTCATCGCCCCGGCGCTAACCCTCACCCACCCCTCTCCCATCAAATCCATGATCCAGAAAATCAAACGCTTCCTCGGCATCGGCAAACCCAACCCGAAGGAAGGCAACACCGTCATTGTCAACGTCGAGCGCCTCGAGCGCCGGGTCGCCCTCCTCGATAACGGCGTCCTGGAGGAATACACCGTCGAACGAGAAGGCGAACAGAACATCGTCGGCGGCATCTTCAAGGGCCGCGTGAAGAACATCGAGCAAGGCCTCAAGGCGATGTTCGTCGACATCGGCCTCGACAAGAATGCCTTCCTCCACTTCTGGGATGCCATCCCCGCCGCGCTCGACGCCGGCCTCGAGGAGATCGAGCGCGCCGGCAGCCAGAAGAAAAAGCAGCAGCAGAAGATCACCTCGAAGGACATCCCGAGCATCTATCCGATCGGCTCCGAGATCATGATCCAGGTCTCGAAGGGGCCGATCGGCACCAAAGGCCCGCGCGTCACCACCAACATCTCGCTGGCGGGCCGCTACCTGGTGCTCATGCCCTACACCGAGCAGTTCGGCATTTCCCGCAAGATCGAGGATCCCAAGGAACGCCAGCGGCTCCGCAAGATCATGCAGAAGCTCAGCGTGCCGGAAGGCATGGGCATCATCATGCGCACCGTCGCCCACGGCACCCGCGCCCGCCATTTCGTCCGCGATCTCGCGATGCTCCTCGAGCAGTGGCGCGCGGTCGAGGACAGGCGCGATTCCGGCCCCGCCCCGCTCTGCGTCTTCCAGGAGCCCGGGCTGATCGAGCGCACCGCCCGCGACTTCCTCACCGACGAGGTCGACCAGGTCCTCTGCGACGACGCGCAGACCACCGAGTTCATCCGCGAGATCGCCGGAAAGATCTCCCGCCGCGCCAAGCGCCGCATCCATCACCTTCCCTCCGCCCAGCCGATCTTCGAGGCAGTGGGCATCCAGAAGCAGATCGACGAAGCCTTCTCGCGCCAGGTCTGGCTGCCCTGCGGCGGCTACATCGTCATCGACGAGACGGAGGCCCTGATTTCCATCGACGTGAACACCGGCCGCAACCGCGGCTCGAAGGATGTCGACAAGATGATCCTCGAAACCAACGTCGAGGCCGCCCAGGAAGTCGCCCGCCAGCTCCGGCTCCGCAACATCGGCGGTCTGGTCGTCGTCGACTTCATCGACATGCGCCATCGCAAGGACCAGCAGGCGGTTTACAAGGCGATGAAGGACCGCCTGAAGAAGGACAAGGCGAAGACCCAGGTGCTGCAGATCTCGTCGATCGGCCTCATGGAAATGACCCGCCAGCGGCTCAACGAATCGCTGCGCGACACCATGTTCGAGCCCTGCCCCTACTGCCAGGGCCGCGGCCGCGTGAAGACGCCGATGACCATGAGCGTCGAAATCCAGCGCCGCATCGTCACGGTGATCAACAAGCACCGCGACCAGGCCGGCGATCTCATCGTGGTGGTCAATCCCGACGTGCTCACGCGCTTCAAGACCGAGGACAGCAAGCACCTCGTCGAACTCGAGCGACAGCACTCCGGCCGCCTGATCTTCCGCTCCGATCCATCCCTGCACCGCGAGCGTTTCATGATCGTGGACGCTTCGACGGAAAAGACCATCGACCAGGCCTGATCCGGGTCGTTGCCTAAATGCGATGAAGAAGGATTTCAAGATTCCCGGCTCCGAGATCAAACGTGTCATCCCCAATATGGGGTCATGTCTCGCCACCGACCAGATCACGGTCGAAGGGCGCCACGTGGGTTACATGTATCGAGAGGAACCGGACGACGACCTCGATTCGGGATGGCGGTTCTTTTCCGGCGAGGAGTCGGACAGCTACGTGAACGATCCTGCCAACCTGGCGCGATACGACGTGAACACGATCTGCAACTACGACCCAGCCATTATCCCCTATCTCGAAAGCCTTCCCGGTCGGGCATTCGGCCGGATCGAGGGAACCAACAATTTTGAGGAAGAGCCCCTTGCCCCTGAAGACGAGCAGTAAATCATGATCTCCGAGCTCGCCCCATGAACGTATCTCTCAGAGACTTCGCAAAGGCCATGTTCGAGCGCTTCGAGGAAGAGGGAATCCCTCTGCTTCTAGCCGGAGGATGGGCAGTCACTTCACATGGCTTCCCGCGAAACACGCTCGACCTCGACTGGATCTGCGCGCGAAGCCGCGAGGCGGACGCGGTTGCTCTCATGGCCAAGCTGGGCTTTGAGCCGAGATCGGACGGGATGGCGACCCGATTTCAATACGGTCGCGATCTCGCGTTTCCCTTCGTCGATTTGATCTGGGTCAACGACGATAGCTTCAAGCAGATGCGCGGTTCGATGGATCAGGCGATGGGGGTTCGCGTCATCAACTTCGAGGGCTTGATCGCGATGAAACTCTACGCGCTCAAGGACGACGAACACCGGAAGGGACGCGACCTGCGCGATCTGCAAGAGCTGCTGGAGCGGAACCCGGGAAAAATCCCCGAGCCCGAACTACGCGCGATGTGTCAGAAGTATGCTGGCCCGGATGCCTTCGAGAAGCTAAGATTCCGGCCATGATCGACATTGAACTAGCTGATCTCAGCGGACATCCGCCCGCTCCGAAGGTGGACCTTGTCACCTTTGAACGATGGGTGATCGAAGTGTTCATCCCCCAGGCAATCGCCCGCGGCGAATTGACCCAGGAATCCGCCCTCGCCGATTTCATGAACAACGAAGGCCGGATGGGTGAGTTCCGTTACGACGGCTGACGCTTCTCTTCATCCTCTCCCCGTCCCCTCCGCGTCTCCGCGGCTCGTTCCATGCCTTCTTTCCACCTTCACCACGGCGACTGCCTCCAGGTGCTCCCCACCCTTCCCGACGGCTCCATTGACTTGGTGGTCACCTCGCCCCCTTACAATCTGGGCATCAACTACCGCTCCTTCGACGACACCGCTGGCCGCGGCGACTTCCTTGAGTGGTGCCACGTCTGGGCTTCGGAGGTGAAACGCGTCATGGCCGACGACGGCTCGTTCTTCCTCAACGTCGGCGCGTCCCCGTCGAACCCGCTGCTGCCACACCAGATCGTGATCGCCTTCACCGACGGCAAGGACGCGCTGTTCACCCTCCAGAACACCTTCCACTGGATCAAGTCGATCACCGTTGAAACCCGCCGCGGAGAGCAGGTCAGCGCCGGGCACTTCAAGCCGATCAATTCGCAGCGCTACGTCAACGACTGCCATGAATACGTCTTCCACCTGACGAAGACCGGCACCGTGAAACTGGACCGCCGCGGTGCCGGCGTGCCCTACCAGGACAAGTCGAACATCGCCCGCTGGGGCCACACCGGCGGCGTGGACCGCCGTTGCCGGGGCAATACCTGGTTCATCCCCTACGACACCATCCTGTCCCGGGAGAAGGAGCGCCCCCACCCCGCCAGCTTCCCGGTCGCGCTGGTCGAGCAGTGCATCCTGCTCCACGGCAAGGGGCCGGCAACCCGCTTGCTCGATCCCTTTCTCGGCATCGGCACCTCCGCCGTCGCGGCGAAGCGACAGGACATCGCGGAGTTCACCGGCATCGAACTCGACGACCATTACCTTTCTGTCGCCAAAGCCCGCCTTGAAGAGCCCGCGGGGCAGGAACTCTTCTGAGCATGTAGCGTTGGTCTGCGACCGTCGCACTTTGTTGGCGAATCGACCTTCGGGGCCTGGATTTCCTGCAACCGTGATCCGTCCCTCAAATGCTTGGTCTCCAGCGGGAATTTCGGGTTTGGCGTCCAACCCGTGATACCCCTACGCTCACCCCGTGCCAGAGCCGGAACAGGTCGAGATCCAGGAAGAATTCATCAAGGTCGAATCCATCTTCGTCCGCCATCGCAACGCCCTGCTGCTCCGGGCCAAGTTCGCGCCGATCTACTGCGACTACTACCTGCACCTGATGCAATACGGCATCCGCCACTCCGCGGAACTGGACCAGATGCTGAAGGACTTCCTCGCCGCCATCACCCTCCACGCCGTCGCCCGGCCCTGGGCGGAAACCATCGCATGGACGGTGAACCTCCGCGCCCCGCGGGTGAATGTCTTCGCGACCGCCGGCTCGCTCCAGGAATCCGTCACCGGCCGGCTCTTCACCGAGGATGTTCGCGAGCCCGACCGGAATTTCTTCTACTCCCAAGTCACCACCAACCACCAGGCCGAACCGCGGATGTCGACGCTGGAGGTCGACGACCGCGACCCACTCCATTGGGTCGAGCAGTATTACACCCAGTCCGAGCAACGTCCCGCCCGGATCTTCCGCCAAGACGACGAACTGTTCTCGCTGGTCACCGCCCAGCCCGACTGCGACGAGGCATGGCTGGCCGGGCTCGATGCAGCGGCCGCCGAGCGCATTCTCGAAACCGAGGAAACCGGCCTGCTGGAGACCCGCCGCTTCCGCTTCCACTGCGGCTGCGATCTCGGGAAGATCCTGCCGGTCCTCGGCTCCTGGCGCGACAAGCCCGACGTCCTCTTCGAGGATTCCGACGTCATCACCGTCCAGTGCCCGCGCTGCGCCGCGAGGTATGAGGTGACGCGGGATATGATCTGAACAGGCATGCTCCGCAGCTTCCACCACCTCGACTTCGCCGACCTTCCCGCCCTCGTCGCGGCGAAGGACGCGGCCGGCCTGCGGGTCTCGCTCTGCATTCCGACCCTCAACGAAGAAGGCACCATCGCCCGCGTCGTTTCGGTGCTAAATACCGAGCTCTTCGACCGTCACCGCCTGCTCGACGAGCTGGTGGTCATTGACTCCGGTTCCACCGACCGCACCCGCGCTCTTGCCGCAGAGGCCGGGGCGGAGGTCGTGTTTGCCTCGGACATCCTGCCCTTCCAAGGTCACCGGGTCGGCAAGGGCGAGAACCTGTGGAAGGCCGTCCACCACCTCACCGGCGACATCCTGTGTTTCGTCGATGGAGACATCGGCAACATCCACCCGCGCTTCGTGTACGGCACCGTCGGCCCGCTGATCCGCCACGTGGAACTCGGCTACGTGAAGGGCTTTTACGAGCGCCCGCTGCTCGCCGCGGAAGGCGTCGATCCCCGCGGCGGCGGCCGGGTGACCGAAATTCTCGTCCGCCCGTTGTTCCAGCGTTTCTGCCCCGAGCTCGCCGGTCTCCACCAACCGCTGGCCGGAGAATACGCGGCGCGGCGGGAGATCCTCGAGACGCTGCCGATGCCGACCGGATACGGGGTGGAAACGGCCCACCTGTTAGACGTCCACCGCACCCGCGGGATCGCCGCCATTGCCCAGACCGACCTCGACGAGCGGATCCACCGCAACCGCTCGCTCGCCCAGCTCGGGCGCATGTCGGGGGAAATCCTCGACGCGTTCTTCGCTCGCTATCCAGCCGCCAGAATCGCGCCGGAGGAGCGCCCGCCGATGATTTCGCTGCCCGGCTACCGCGAACGCTTTCCTGCCGCCGCCGACCGCGCTAGATTTCCGGCGTGAACCCTCCGGAAATCCGCGAACTCGCTGCCGAAGATCATCCCGCCGCGAACGCCCTGTTCGCGCAGCTAAACCCCGATGTCCCGCCGGCGGTCCTCGCGCAGCGCTTCGCCACCATCCTCGCCGAACACCCGCACTACCGGATCTTCGGCGCCTTCGTGGACGGCCAGCTCGCCGCGGTCGCCGGTGTCTGGATCGCCACAAAGATCTGGTGCGGCCGCTACCTGGAGATCGACAATCTGGTGGTCGATTCCGCCCGCCGCTCCTCCGGCTTGGGTTCTGCTCTGATGCGCCATCTCGAAGCCCTCGCGATCGAGGAAAACTGCAACATCGGGGTGCTCGACAGTTACACATCGAACCACGCCTCGCACCGGCTCTACCACCGCCTCGGTTACGAAATCCGCGGCTTCCACTTCATCAAACCCCTCGCCCCGCTCGACCGGTGAAGACCGCTCCCTACTCCGTCGCCATCGTCCACTACCACCTCAACCGCGGCGGGGTGACGCGCGTCATCCACACCGCCGCCGCCTGCCTGAAGTCGGCGGGAATCCCCCACGTCATCCTGAGCGGCGAACCGGACGAGCGCGACCCGCACCTGCCGGTCCAGGTCGTCGAAGGCCTCCGCTACGGCACCGATCCCGGCGGTCCCACCGGCCTCCAGCTTTCCCAGGCAATGCGCGCCGCCGCCGCCAGCGTGCTCGGCCCGGGCCCCATCGTCTGGCATTTCCACAACCACTCGCTCGGCCGCAACCGGGCCATCGCCGATGCCGTCGCGATCCTCGCCGAGTCCGGCGACGCGATGGTACTGCAATTCCACGACTTCGCCGAGGACGGCCGCCCGCAAAACTACCCGGTCATCGCCGACACCGAAACCCTCTACCCGCACTCCCCGCGGATCCGCCAGGCCTTCCTCAATTCCTACGACCGCCAGCTCTTCCTTGCCGCCGGGCTGCCCGCCGAGCGCTCGATCCTGTTGCCGAACGCCATCACCCCGCCGGCCGCCGTCAAGCCGCTCGACACGCCGCCCGAGCACCCGCTGGTCCTCTATCCGGTCCGCGGGATCCGCCGCAAGAACCTCGGCGAACTCTTCCTGCTCGCCGCGCTGTCGCCGAAAGGCACCCGCTACGCCCTCACCCTCTCGCCGGATAACATCCGCTGGCAGGCGGTCTTCGACGAATGGGCCGCCTTCGCCCAGGACTCCGGACTGCCGGTGATGCTCGACGTCGTCGGCAAGGTTTCCCCCGCACCGAGGGCATCGCGCAGCTATGCCAGTTGGCTGAGATGCTCGACCCATGTCCTCACCACCTCTGTCGCCGAAGGTTTCGGCCTCGGCTTCCTCGAGCCCGCCATGATCGGCAAACCGCTGCTCGGCCGCAACCTGCCGAACGTCACCAACGACTTCTCCGAAGCCGGCATCGTCCCCGGCCGGCTCTACGACCGCCTGCTGGTCCCGGTCGCCTGGGTCGGCATGGAGACCTTGCGCCAGCGGCTGGTCCGCAGCTTGCGGATGACGCTCGAGACTTACGGGCAGGTCATGTCCAACGAGCACGTCGAGCGGTCCTTCGCCGCGATGCTCCACCGCGGCCACCTCGACTTCGGCAACCTGCCCGAAGACCTCCAGCGCCAGGTCATCCACCGCATCCTGGCCGGCGGTGAGGGCGACGAGATCCTCGTCGAAAGCCGCACCGAAACCCTGCCGCTCCGGCTCTGGCTATGCCGCACGCTCAAGCAAACCACCCCGACCGCCAAGCCGCGGGACCTCGCCGCCTACTCGACCGAGGCCTACACCGCCCGCTTGAGCAGTCTTTACGCATCGTTGATCAACGCCAAGCCCGTCGCCCCCGATTACGTTCCGAAGCACAAGGTTCTCAACCGCTTCCTCAAGCCCGGCTCCTTCCACTTCCTGCTGACGTGAGCCCGCGCGCCGTTCTTTTCGATATCTACGGCACCTTGCTGAGTTCCGCCGCGGGAGAACTCCACCCCGACCCTTCACTCCGTGACCTCATCGCCAAGGCCCACGCCGCCTCGCCCCATCCCTTCCCGGAAATCGACATCCGCGAGATCCACGCCGCACTCCACCCGGAGCTCGCGCCCGATGAAATCGAGGCCCTCGCCATCGCTCACGAGAAGAAGGCGAACCCCGTCACCCCGATGCCCGGTGCCGCCGAAACCCTCCGCCGCCTCGCGGCGAAAGGCATCCCGCTCGGCCTGATCTCCAACGCCCAGTTTTACACCGTGCCGGTCCTCGAGGAGGCCCTCGGCGCCACTCTAACAGACCTCGGGATCGATCCGGAACTCTGCTGCCTTTCTTACCTCGAGCGTCGGGCAAAACCCGACCCCTGGCTCTTCGAAGTCCTCCGCGACGAGCTCGCCCGGCGTGGCATCCCCGCCGCAGAGGTTCTCTACGTGGGCAACGACGTCCGCAACGACATCGACCCCGCCCGCGCCACCGGTTTCCGCACCGCCCTCTTCGCCGGGGATCCGAAGTCCCTCCGCCTCCGTGGGAGAAGCCTCGATGACTGCGGGGCTGATCAGGTGATCCGCGACCTGCGGGAGCTTCTCGACTTGTAGCGGCCGCGTCTATGACCGCCGCACTCTGTAAACGAAGCAACCATCCATGCCGTTCTTTACCTTTCACTGCCGGGTGGACCACCCCGTGCTACATTACAGTCACCGGCGGTCGCAGACCGCCGCTACATTTTCACCCACTCCGGCACCTCCGCCTCGAAGCTCAGCTTCTCCCCGCTCAGCGGATGCCGGAACGACAGCCTCCACGCATGCAAGCCCATCGGCGGATCCCCCACGCCCAAAGTCTGCGTATCCCCGCGCTTCCCCTCCGGCAAATACACCGGATCTCCCGTGATCGGAAATCCCGCGTGCCACAGGTGGATCCGGATCTGGTTGGTCCGGCCTGTGAGGGGCCGTGCTTCTAACAGCGAGGTCCCGTCGGCATCCCGTCGCAGCACCCGGAACACCGTCACCGCCTCTTGACCTTCCTCCTCGATCTCCCGCGCACCGAGCCGCGTCGGTTCATCGGAAATCGGCGCGTCGATCTTGAATTCATCCTGCGCCGGATGCCCGTGAACCCGCGCCAGATAAACCTTCTCCACCTCGCCCCGCGTGAACTGCGGCTGCAAGAGCTTCGCGAAATGGCGCGTCCGCGCGCAGACCACCACGCCGCTGGTATTCGCGTCCAAGCGATGCGCCGGCTTCGGCTTCTCGGGATGCCACGCCGCGTGGAGGAAATGCACCAGCGTGTTCCGGTTGAATCGCCCGCAGGCATGCATCGGCAGCGGTGCGGGTTTGTTGAGGACGATGATTGCTTCGTCCTCATAGAGCACCTCGATCGCCGCGTTCACCTCCGGCTCGATGGTCCCGGGAAACACCCGCGTCCACTCTTCCCCGGCCCGCGTCGGCTGCTCCGGCAGTGCCACAGCACCGCGCGGATCCAGCACGTTGCCCGCCGAGAAATGCTCCATCCACTGCTCCCGCGGCAACTGCGGAAACAAGCCCTCCAGCACCTCGAGAATGGTCTTCCCGTCGAGCCATTCAGGCACCCGCACAGGCCGGCGGTTCTCGTAGGGAACGCTGCCCGGCAAGGGATCGGTCACCCGCTCCAACGCATCCTGCCGCCGCGCGATCCGCTCCGACATCTTCTCCGCGTCCGAGCGGTAGCAATGCGGGCAAGATACCTCCGGCACGTGTCGCGGGTCTTCCTGCTCCTCGGCGGTTAGAGGGGCCTGGCACACGAAGCACACCGCCGAGCCGGTCTCGCGCAGGGCGGGATCGACGCCGACCCGCTGGTCGAAGACGAAGCACTCGCCGTCGTAGTGATCGCCGCCGACTTCCTCGAAGTACTTCAGGATGCCGCCCTCAAGCTGATAGACCTCGCGGAAGCCGGCCCGCTCCATGAACGGCGCGGCTTTCTCGCAGCGGATCCCGCCGGTGCAGAAGGTCACCACCGGCGCAACCTTCATCTCCTCCGGCAAGGCCGCCACCGCCGCCGGAAAGTAACGGAAGTGGTCGATGCCCGCGGGAATCGCGTTGCGGAAAGTGCCGAGCTTCACCTCGTAATCGTTGCGGGTGTCGTAAAGGATGACCGGCTTTCCTTCATCGAGCCATTGCTTGAGCGTCCGCGCCTCGATCCGCGGCGAGGTGTAGGCGGCGGGATCGATGCCCTCGACCCCGAACGCGATGATCTCCTTCTTCAACCGCACCAGCATCCGGGAGAAAGGCTGCTCGTCGCTGAGGCTGTACTTCGGCGCGAGGCCATCCAGTCCCGGCAGGACGCGCAACACGCCTAACAGCTCCTCGATCCCCTCCGCGCTGCCGGCGACGAAGAGGTTGATCCCTTCCGGCGCGAGCAGGATGGTCCCCTTCAAGGCGCGCTGCTTGCAAAAGACGATCAGCTCTTCGCGAAGGACCTTGAGCCCGTCCATCCGGGCGAAGCGGTAGCAGGAGATGTTCGTGACGGCGGGCACGGCGGGACGGTGACGCGGGACAGGTGCGATGGAAAAGCAAAGAAGTCGCGACCGCGAAGTAGCACGACGTTGCACGTTGTGCGGGTGCACGGGTCGCCACGCCCTGAAGCCTCGCAGCCCCGGGAGCAGTCCGCCGCACCCCGCGCAACTTGCAAAGTCGCGCTACTTCCCGCTTCCGCTCAGCAAATACACCGCGAAGGAGCCCAGCCAATGATCTCCTTCATAGTGCCCGGTCGCCACGAGCCCGAGCCCCGCGTCGGCGTGCTTCGCCGCGGCATCCAGCAGCACCTTCTTCCGCGCGTCCCCCTCCGCCAAAACCGACGCGATTCCCCGCATCGTCCACGCCCGCGTCAGGTTCAGTCCGGCGAGGTGGATCAAGTGACCGTCCGTCGGATCGCTCACGGTCACCGGTGTCAGCAGGTTGCCCGCCTTTCCCGCCGACAGCTCCGGGAAGTAGGCTTCCAGCCAGCGCCCGAACTCCTCCGCCGGCAGCACCCGCCGCATCAGGTCGGCGGCATTCAAGCCGGGCGAGAAGAAGTCGTTGCCCGAGGGCTCGTAGGCCGTCGGGTAGTTCCGGTCCTTTCCGTAGAAGGCCCGCGCCTTCTCTAACAGCAACGACTCGAACTCCCGGTCGCCGGTCCCCCTTGCGTAGTCGAGCATCTGCCCCAGCGGAAAGGCCGTCTCCGGGTGGAAGCCGCAGCGCACCGGCCAATCGAGCTTCGGCAGGTAGTCCTTGGCGAGCCCGGTGATCTGTTTCTCCAGCGGCTGGAAATCCTTCGCCCATTCGCGGCCGTCGGGATCGTCCCAGGTCCGGAGTTCCAGCGCCAGTCGCAGCGCCCAGGCCCAGCCATACATCCGCTCGAAACTGCGGTTCTCCTTGGTCTTGAAATAAGCCGCTTCAGCCGCCAGTCCCTCGACCGTCAGTCGTTGCTTGAGGATACCACGCACCTCGCCGGCGAACGGGGCCTCGGGGAAAAGCTTCATGAGGCGCAGCAGCATCCAGTGGCCGTGAACCGACGAGTGCCAGTCGAAGTGCCCGTAAAAAACGGGGTGCATCGCCCGCGGCGATCTCAGGTTCTCCGGACCGGTGGTGACGTGGCCGGTCTTGTTCGGATACTCGCGGTCGATCCCTGCCAACGCAAGTTTCACAAAGCCCGCCGCCTGCTCTTCGGTCATGGGCTTTTCCTGACCGAAGGAAGAGGCCACCGCAAGCGCGGCAAGAAAGGCTGAACGAATCAGGCGGAGCATGCTGTGAGGAAAGCCAAGTGAAATGCCCACGAGAAGCAGGATCTTCACTGGGGGCGCGGAGGCTCTGCCCCGCAGAAGCACGGAAGGTTCACCCGTCGGCGATGCGGCCTTGAAAGGGCTGCGGTATCCTGGGGACCGCTCTGCCGGCCTGCCTACTTCGCTAAAGCTACGAAGGCCCGGAAGGAACGGCGCTCCCGGAGGAGCTACCTCACCGCCCACCGCAGCTTCGCCGGGGTGCTGCGCGGATTGCTCCGCCGCTCCTCCGGCCCGGGAACGATCACGCCGTCGCTGACTTCCGACCAGGTCCCGTCGCGCATCCCTTGTTGGAAGGCCCGCTTCACCCGCCGGTCCTCGCCCGAGTGAAAGGTCAGCACCGCCACGCGTCCGCCGGGCTTGAGGCAGGAGGGCAGCACCCGGAGGAAGGCATCCAGGGCCGTGAACTCCTCGTTCACCGCGATCCTCAGCGCCTGGAACACCCGCCGCACTGCGAGTTCGGAACGCTCCGCATCCATCCGCGACACCTCCGGCACCGCACGGATCGCCGCGGCCAGCTCCTTCGTGCCGGAAAGCATCCTGCCCGCCAGCGCCGACGCGATTTCCTCCGCCAGCGGCTCGTCGGAATAGTCGTGCAACACCTCGGCCAGCTTCTCCCGCTTCACCTTCGCCAGCCACTCGCCGGCCGGGATCCCGCGGCCGGGATTCATCCGCATGTCGAGCGGCCCGTCCACCTTGAAGGAAAAGCCGCGCGACGGGTCGTCGAACTGCATCGAGGAACACCCCAGGTCCGCGAAGATGAAATCCACCGCCTCCAGGCCGAGCCCGTCGAGCACCTTGCGGATCCCGGCGTAGTTCGACCTCACGGCGACAAAGCTCTCCTCGCCATGACCCAGCGCCCGCAGCCGCGCCTCCGTCTTCGGCTGTTCGATCGGATCGACATCCAGCCCGATCAGCCGCCCGCCCGGCGCGATCCGCGAAAGAATCTCCCGCGCATGGCCGCCGTAGCCCAGCGTGGCATCGATCCCCGTCTGCCCCGGCTCAAGCCGCAGCGCCTCCAGACATTCCGCCACCAGGATCGGCACATGCATCCCGGCCGGAGTCTTGCCCGACTCCAGCACCTTGCCGACCGTTTCGGCGAAGCGCTCCGGATCCAGCTCCTTGTATTTCTCCTCGAAGCGACGGGGATTCTTCCCTGCATAGCGCTTCCGGCGCGGCGGCCGCGGCGTCTCGTCCATGGCACTATCCATGGTCCCGCAGCCCTCCTTTTGGCAATCCCGGCTTCGTCGACCGCTCCGATTGATGATTGGAAGACCGGGGATCGATGGGTTTCCTCTCCAAAGCTCCCGTTTGACAGGTCGCGGATGCCCCCTATTTTCGCGGAACCTCGATGGGCCATCCACAAGACCTCGACCCCTCCTTCCGCTCCCATGCCCCCGGCTACTGGCCGGCGGAGGCGATGACCGACTGGCACGACGCCACCTGGCAGTTGAAGAACCGCGTCTCCTCGCTGGCGGCGCTGGAAGAACGGCTGAAGCTCACCGACGAGGAGCGGGCCGGCGTTCTGCTGGCCGGCAACAAGCTGGCGATGTCGATCACGCCGCACTATTTCAACCTGATCGACCGCGACGACCCCGATTGCCCGATCCGCCGCCAGGTGATCCCGCGGATCGAGGAGGGCTGGGACGCCCCGGAGGAAATGGCCGACCCCTGCGGCGAGGATTCCCACATGCCGGTCCCCGGCCTGGTCCACCGCTACCCGGACCGCGTGCTGTTCCTGGTCACCGACCGCTGCGCCTCCTACTGCCGCTACTGCACCCGTTCGCGCGTCGTCTCCGGCGTCGGCGAGCAGCACCTCGAAACCCAGTGGGAGCCCGCCTTCCGCTACCTCGAGCAGCACACGGAGATCCGCGACGTCCTGCTTTCCGGCGGCGATCCCCTCCTCTTCTCCGACACCAAGCTGGAGAAAATCCTCAGCCGCCTGCGCGCCATCCCGCACATCCAGTTCCTGCGGATCGGCTCGAGGATCCCGATCTTCCTGCCGCAGCGGATCACGCCGGAGCTGTGCGCGATGCTGAAAAAGTATCACCCGCTGTTCATTTCCATCCACACCAACCACCCGCGCGAACTGACGCTGGAGGTCAAGGAAGGCCTCGAGCGCCTGGCCGACGCCGGCATCCCGCTCGGCAACCAGAGCGTGATGCTGAAAGGCGTCAACGACTCCGTGGAGGTCCAGAAAGCGCTGGTCCACAAGCTCCTGATGTGCCGCGTCCGGCCGTATTACCTCTACCAGTGCGACATGATCCGCGGCTCCTCGCACCTGCGGACCCCGGTGTCGCGCGGCATTGAGATCATCGACGGCCTGCGCGGCCACACCACCGGCTACGCCATCCCGCAGTTCGTGATCGATGGCCCCGGCGGAGGCGGCAAGATCCCGCTCAACCCGAACTACGTCGTCCACCGCGACCACGAGAAGACCGTGCTGCGGAACTACGAAGGCGAGATCTTCGAATACCCCGAGCCCACCCTGATCCCGTCGCAGGAACTGGAGCGCCTCCGGGACAAGGCCGGCGTTTCCTGCGGCACGTGAGCTCAGGATCAACCGCATCCCCGACGCGATGCCCGAGCTGCCGATCGACATCGTGTTCATCGTCAGCGACGGCGAGCCCGGCTGGATCGGCGATGATCCGACGCTCATCCCCCACCGACCGACCTGCAAAGGCTGCTGGCCGGTAATCCATGGGATTCACGTGGACTGAAGCCGCCTCTTGTCGGGATCACTGACCTGCTTTGCCTGCCTTCTTCTTTCCCTTCTTCCCGGCTCCCTTGCCTCGAACGGCATCCCGGGCGCTGGGCGGGGCTTGCTCGATGCTCCACTTGGTCCACTTCGCCTGGAGCTCCTTCACCTTCTCGGGCTGGCTGCCGGCGAGGTTCTTCGATTCCCCGATGTCGGTGGCGAGGTTGTAGAGTTCGGGCCGGCCGCTGCCGCCATTGGAGACGACGAGCTTCATGTCCCCGTCGCGGATCGCCCATTGCGGACCGAAGCGCCAGTAGAGGGTCTGGTGCGGACGCCCGGTTTCAGCCCCGGTCAGATAGGGCATCAGATCCACGCCATCGAGCTGCCAGGACGCCTCGGGCTTGCCGCCGGCGGCAGCGATGGCGGTGGGCAGGACGTCGAGATTCATCACCGGGAAGTCATAGGTCTTGCCCGCCGGGATCTTGCCCTTCCACTGGGCGATGTAGGGAACGCGCGGCCCGCCTTCGAAGGTGGTCATCTTGAACCCCCGGAGCGGACCGTTCTTCGAGGTCGTGCTGGCGGTGGGGCCGCCGTTGTCGGCGATGAAGAACACCAAGGTGTTCTCTTCCTGACCCAGCTCGCGGACTTTTCCCATCACGCGGCCGACCGCATCGTCCATGCCGGCCATCATCGCGGCGAACATCTGCCGCTTCTTGTCCGTGATCTCCGGGAAGCGCTCGAGATACTTCTTCGGGGCCTGCAGCGGGGCGTGCTGGGCGTTGAACGGCAGATAGAGGAACCAAGGCTTGTCCTTGTTCTTGCCAATCCAGTCGACCGCGCGCTCGGCATAGGCGTCGGTGGTGTAAAAATCCGGATCCTTCACGGCCTGAACCTCGTTGGACACCCGGGAATCGATGAAGGCGGTCGGATGGAAAAACGGCGTGTTGTTGAGAGTGCCGTAGAACTCGTCGAAGCCGCGCCGCGTGGGGCGGTTCTCCGGCTGGTTGCCGAGGTGCCATTTGCCCACCGCGGCGGTGGCGTAACCGAGCGACTTCAGCCGCGTCGCCATCGTCGTCTGGTCGCCGCGGAGACCGACGACGTTGGCGACCGAGTTGAACTCGTGGCCGAAGCGTGTCGGGTAGCGCCCGGTGAGAAGCCCGGCGCGGGACGGGCTGCAATACGTCGCGGCGACGTAGCCGTTGGTGAAGCGCATGCCGTTCGTGGCGAGGGAGTCGATGTGCGGGGTCGGGATGTCCTTGGTAAAGCCCTGGCAGCCGAGTTCTCCCCATCCAAGGTCATCGGCGTAGAAGATGACGATGTTCGGCGGGGCGGCGCTCGAAGCCAGCAGGGGGGCGAGCCATGCAAAGACGAGGCGGAGGAGGAAGCGGGATTTCATGGAGCTTGGGAACTGAGGGAGGAGTCAAGGGAGTTACAAGATCGGCGGATGCGGCTTTACCAATCCCCCAGCGACGCGATGGCCAGGATCATCAGCACCAGCAACACCAGCGCGGTCGCCCACCAGTACCACTGGATTCCGACGCGCCGGTGCGGCTTGCCGCCGAACTCGCGGGCGACGAAGTCGTCGTAGTCGAAGTCCTCGTCGGGCAGGTCGAGTCCGTCGGTGCTCTTGTCCTGCTGCCAGCTCCGCTTGACCGCGCCCGCGGTTGCCTTGGTCTTCTTCCTGGGCTTGCGCGGCGGATGGCAATGCGGGCAGCCACGCGAACCGACGGCGACTTCCATCTCGCAGCCCGGACAAAGGTAGGTATCGGCTTTCATCGGGTGCGTGCTTTTCCGGTCGAACTCAGATCGCGGGAGGCGCGGTGACGGTGACCACGCGGGTCTTTGCCCATTCATCCCCGAAGCGTTGCAAGGGACCATCGCCACCTTGGCGGGAATAGAGCATGTAAGCTTCGACCAACCCGAAGAACGGGATGACCAGCGACAGGTTGCGGACGATGCTCGCCTGCCAGTTTCCGCTCAGGCTCTTGCCATCCATCGTCACGGCGCGGAGCTTCATGATCTTTTTGCCGATGCTCTGGCCTTCGAGGAAGGGCAAGGCGTCGCGCGCGAGCAGGTAACCGAGCAGCGCGAGATTGCCGAGCGGCTTCCACATCGCGGCGAGAACCATGTAGATACCGACCGCGATGAAGCTGTCGATGATCGCGGCCACCACCCGGGCTTCGAAACCCGCGTCGCCACCGGGCTTCGACGATTCGTCCCCGTTGTCATCCATCTTCAGCGTGCCCGATTTCGCGGCAGCCTGTGCCGGAGGGTCGACAGGCGCAGGAGGGGGCGGAAGATCCGGCAAGGGCGGTGCCACCGGGGTCGGCGGCGTGAGGTCCGGCGGCGGAGGCGTCGGCCGTGGCGGAGGAAGGTCAGGCGGAGGAGGAACGGAAGAGCGCGGGGCTTCTGGTTCGTTGTCCATGATCCCGGCAATCTAGCGGATGGCCCTTGCCGGGTCGAGATCCTTCTCAGTCCTCCCCACGGAGTTCCGAAAAGACCCGGTGCGAGAAATAGCGCTCCATGCGGTCGGGGAAGACCGTGACGACCCGGGCGTCCCGGCCCAACTGGCGCTTGGCCTCCAGCGCGGCGGCGAGGTTCAGCCCGGAACTCGGGCCAACCGGAAAGCCGAGCGCCCAGAGCCGCCGCGTGAGGTCGAGGCAAAGACCGTCGTCGATGTTCAGCTCCTCGATCGCGCCGCCCCGCGGACCCTGCTGCCAGTCGCGGTAGAGCGCGGAAAGGCAATCGGCCACGCCGGGCACCTCCTTGCTGAAGACCAGGCTGCTGCACTCCGCATTGTCACGGAACGAAGCCCCCTCGCAAGGAATCGCGGCGTAGGCGCGGGCCCCGCAGCCGGCATCGTCGAAGGCCTGCCAAAGTCCGAGCAAGGTGCCTCCGGTGCCCACCCCGCTGGCCACGGCATCGACGCAGCCGCATTCCATCTGCGCCAGGATCTCGGGGCCGGTGAACATCCGGTGTGCCTCGGCATTGTCCGGATTCTCGAACTGCCGCGCGGGAAACCAGCCGTGCGCCTCCGCCGCCTCGCGGGCGGCTTCGAGCACGCTCGACATCGCGCCTTCCACCCGCCGCACTTCTCCGCCGTAGGCGCGGATCATCAGCCCGCGCTCGTGGGTGGCGCTGCTGGGAATGTAGGCGACAAAGCGAAGCCCCATCTGGGCACAGGCCAGCGCCAGGGCGATGCTCGTTGATCCGCTCGACGCCTCGACCACCGTGTCGCCCGCGCGGAGCTCACCCCGTCGCCAGGCCTTCTCGAGGATGTGCCGGGCGATGCGGTCCTTGGTCGAGCCGCTGGGATTCATGAACTCCAGCTTGCACCAGACTTCGCCCAGCACCGGCTCGATGGTCACCGGCACCAGCGGCGTCGGCGGGACCTGCCGGATGAACCGGCCACCGGCGGGAACGGAACGCGGGGGCTGCACGAGCGGGCTTGCCATGCCGGAAGGCAAGCAAGGCGCCGCTTCACCGCCAAGGACGGAAGCTCGTCAGGCGATGAGTTCCTGGATCGGATCCGCGCCTTCGACGCCGACCAGCTTGTGATCCAACCCGCCGTAGAAGTAGCTGAGGTGGTTCGGATCGAGCCCCATCTGCTGGAGCACGGTGGCGTGGAGATTCTTCACCTGCACCCGGTCCTTCACCGCCGCGCCGCCGTATTCGTCGGTCTCGCCGAAGCTGGTGCCGCCCTTGATGCCGCCGCCGGCCATCCACATCGTGAAGCCGGCGGAGTTGTGGTCGCGGCCGGTGCCCTCGGCATACTCGGCCGTCGGCTGGCGTCCGAACTCGCCGCCCCAGATGACCAGCGTCTCATCGAGCAGGCCGCGCTGCTTGAGGTCCTTGATCAAGCCGGCGATCGGCTTGTCAGTGTTGCCGGCGTGGAACTCGTGGTTCTTCACGAGGTCGCCGTGGGCATCCCAGTTGTCGTCGTTGTGTGCGCCGCCGGAGTAGACCTGAATGAAGCGGGTGCCGCGCTCGACCAGGCGGCGGGCCAGGATGCACTTGCGCGCGAAGTCATCGGTGCGGCCGCCGTCCATGCCGTAGAGGTCCTTGATGTGCTGGGGCTCGTTGTCCACGTCGATCGCCTCCGGCGCGTTCGCCTGCATCCGGTAGGCCAGCTCGTAGGAAGCGATGCGCGCGGCGAGGTCGCTGTTGTGCTCGCGGCCCTTGAGGTGGCCTTCGTTGATGTCGCCGAGGAAATCGAGCAGCGAGCGCTGCTGCAAGCGGTCCATTCCCGGGCGATTCTCGAGGTTAAGGATCGGGCTGCCCTTCGAGCGGAAGACGACGCCCTGGTAGCTGGCCGGCATGAAGCCGCTGCTCCAGTTCTTCGCCCCGGAGATCGGGCCGCCGGTCTTGTCGAGCATCACGACATACCCGGGCAGGTTCTCGTTGAGCGAGCCGAGCCCGTAGTTCAGCCAGGAGCCGAGCGAGGGCTTGCCGCTGAGCAAGGAGCCGCTGTTCATCATCAGCATCGCCGAGCCATGGATCGGCGAGTCGGCGGTCATCGAATGGATGAACGCGAGATCATCGACGACGCCGGCGACGTTCGGGAACAGCTCGGAGACCCATTTGCCGGACTGGCCGTATTGCTTGAACTTCCACTTCGGGCCGACCACGCGACCCTCGTTCTTCTTGCCGCCGCGGCCGAAGGTCTTGATCGGCACCGTCTTGCCATCCAGCGCATACATCTTCGGCTTGTAGTCGAACGTGTCGACGTGGCTCGGCCCGCCGTACATGAAGAGGAAGATCACCGACTTCGCCTTCGCGGGGATCTGCGGCTGCTTCGGTGCGAGCGGGTTCGCGGCGCTGACACCGGCGGCGAAGGCCCCGTCGCGGGACAGCATGCCGGCGAGGGCGAGCGAGGTGAAGCCGCCACCGATCTGGTGGAGGAATTCCCGGCGATGGACGCGGCCACAGAAGTTGCGGAACGGAGGTCGGGCGATCATGGCTAGTCGAGGTAGAAGAATTCGTTGAAGCTGAAGACGGCGACGGCGAAGCGCTGCAGGGCGAGTTCGGGAGCGAGTTGGTGCTGGTTCTTCATTTTGCCGATGAAGGCGAGCGAACGGATCAACTCCGATTCGTCGGGAGTCCGGGCGACCACCAGCTCGAAGGCTTTCCTGACCTGGGCCTGCAGGTCACCGGGGTGCTCGGACGCGACCCGCTCCGCGAGGGCCTTCGCTTTGTCATGGACGAACTCGCTGTTCATCATCGCCAGCGCCTGCGTCGGCACGGTGGTGGTGAAGCGGACGGGACAGGGATTGTCGGTGTCCGCGAGGTCGAAGTCGGTGAACATCGGCGGCTGCAGCGAGCGCTTGATCTTGGCGTAGATGCTCCGTCGGTTCGCCTGATCCGGCGGGCTGGTACCCCACTTGCCGCCCTTGGTCGAGGAGGTGGCCAGCACTTCCTCGGGCATCGGAATGAAAACGCTGGGACCGCCCATCTGGAGGTTGATCTCGCCGGTGCTGGCCAGCATCGAGTCGCGCAGTTCCTCGGCGGTCAGGCGGCGCGGGTTGAAGCGCCAGAAAAGCTCGTTCGCAGGGTCCGCCGCCGCGGCCTTGGGCTCGCTGGACGAGGCGAGGCGGTAGGTCATCGAGTTCAGCATCAGGCGGTGGATGGCCTTCATGCTCCAGCCCTTCGCGACGAACTCGGTGGCAAGCCAATCAAGCAGCTCCGGATGGGTGGCCGGGGTGCCGAGGAAGCCGAAATCGTTCGGCGTCGGGCTCAAGCCGCGGCCGAAGTGGTGATGCCAGATCCGGTTCACCATCACGCGGGCGGTCCGGGGGTGATCGGGCCGGGTCATCCACCGGGACAGCGCGAGCCGGCGGCCGCTGGTCGTCGCCCCTTCGGCCGGAGCCGGGACCTCGGCCGCTTCCCCGCCCCAGATGACCGGGAAACCGGGAGTCACCACCTCGCCCTCGGCGTGGGCGCTGCCGCGGATGTGAATGTGCGTCGGCGGCGGGACCGGCCCGACCTCGGTGATCACCATGGCCTCGATGCCCGGCGACTTGCGGAGCTCGTCGATCTCCTTCAGGCGGTTGAGCTTGCGCCGGTAGTTCTCCCGGTCCGGACGGCTGACCGCGCGGAATTCGGGCTTGAGCACCACGTCGGCAGGCACGATCGCATCGACTTCGAGCCCCAGGTCGAAAAACTGCCCGCCCGAGGTCTGGCGCACATGGACCGCCAGCACGTTGCGGCCCGTTTGCAAGGCCGCCAGGAAGGCCGGCGGCGCGGGGATCTTCTGGTAGGCCGTGACGTAGCGCGACACCTGGAGCACCGGCTGGCCGTTGAGGTAGATCTCGGCGTCCTCATCGTGATAGAGATGGATCAGCAGCGACTTGGGGATCGCCTCGAGGCCGAAGGTCGTCTGCAGCCAGATCTCGCGGCCGTTCCAGACCGTCTTTGCCTGGACCCCGGGAGCGGCGGTGCCGAAGCCGGCCAGCCCCTGCTGCCATCCGGCCTGATCCGCACGGAAACCCACCGTCGACCATTCGGCCGCGGGTTCCTTGAGCGTGTAGTGCCAGGAGGTCGGCCGGGTCCGGGCATCCGTCAGCAGCCAACGGTCGGCCTCGCCTTTCCCGCTGACCCGCGAGGCAAGCTCCGGATTGGTCCGCTGGAGATTCCCTAGCGCTCCTTGCTCGCAAGTCGCCATCCATGCGCGGATCTCCTTCTCCTCGGCATCCAGCGCGGCCAACTCCTTGGCACGACCTTCCGGGCCTTCGGCGGTCGGGATGCGCTGGGTCTGCTTGCCGCCGCGGCCCATCGGCTCGATGCCGCGGAAGAAGGAGGCGAACTTGAAGTAGTCGGACTGCGGGATCGGGTCGCCCTTGTGGTCGTGGCAGCGCGCGCAGCCGGCGGTCATGGCAAGGAATCCTTCGGTGACGACCCGGATGTTGTCGTCGAGGACATCGTGGAAATGCTGGAGCCGGTCGGCGGGCTCGTCGTCCCAGGCCATCAGCCGCAGCATGCCGGTGGCGATCTGCGAGTCGGCCGTCCTGTCCGGCAGTTCGTCGCCCGCGATCTGCTCGGTCAGGAAGCGGTCGTAGGGCTTGTCCTCGTTGAAGCTGCGGATCACGTAGTCCCGGTAGCGCCAGACGAAGGGCTTCTCGTTGTCGCGCTCGAAGCCGTTCGACTCGGCGTAGCGGACGATGTCCAGCCAATGCCGCGCCCACTTCTCGCCGTAATGCGGGGAAGCGAGCAAGCGGTCGACCTGCTTCGACCAGGCATCGGGCGAAGTGTCGGATTCAAAGGCCTTGATCTCCTCCAGCGACGGCGGCAGGCCGGTCAAATCGTACGACAAACGTCGTAGCAAGGCGGCCCGGGACGCTTCGCCCACGGGTTGCAGGCCCTTTTCGTCGAGCTTCGCCCGGACGAAGGCGTCCACCGGATTGCCCGACCATGCGGGATCCTTGACCGCGGGCGGATCGACCCGCTCCATCGGCTTGTAGGACCAATGCCCCTTGGTCTTTTCGTTCACCGTCGTCACCCCGGCCAGCGGATCGTGGATCTCCACCATCAGCTCGGCATCTTCCGGGGTCCACGGGGCGCCCATCTCCACCCAGCGTGCGATCTTGGCGAGCTGCTCCTCCGGCAGCTTGCCGCGCGGCGGCATCTGGAGTTCCTCGTTGGCGTAGGAAAGCACCTCCAGCAGCAGGCTTTGGGAGGGATCCGACTCGTTGATCGCAGGCCCGTGGTCGCCGCCGATCATCAGGCCCTTGCGGCTGAGCAACTGGAGGCCGCCGCGAACCTTGGGATGACCCTTGTCGTCCAAGCCGCCGTGGCACTTGAAGCAGTTCTCTTCAAGGATGGGCTTCACCTCCTTGCGGAAGAACTCCACGCCCTCGCTTCCCGAGGCGCAGGGAGAGAGCACGGGAAGGAGACTGGCGATCGCGATGAGCCGGAGTTCCTTCATGCGTTCTGATTGAGTACGGCACCGAAGCGGTTCGAGATCTCATCCGCGTGGGCCTTGACCACCGCACCGAAGGTATCGAGCTGGCCGTCGGGAATCCTCGACGAGGGAGCGGTGATCCACAAGGCGGCGATCACGCCCCCGGTGGCACCGCGGATCGCCGCGCCGATGCAGGTCTGGCCTTCCATTTCCTCGCTGAGGTCGAAGCCGTAGCCGCGCTTCGCCACCTCCTCGAGATGGGCCAGGAACTCCTCGTGGGTCGTGATCGTGTTCGCGGTGAAGCGGGGCAGCTTGAGCCGCGACACCCGCCGCGCCCGCTCTTCCTCGGGAAAGCAGGCCAGCATGGCCTTTCCGGGAGCCGCCGTGTGGAGGGAGAAGCGGGTCCCGGGATCGACGGCGAATTTGAAGTGGTGCGTCCCGAGCGCCTGATCGAGCACCACGCCCTCGTCCCCGGCCAGCGTGCCGAGCAGGGCGGTCTCGCCGGTGACATCGCGCAAGCGGCGCATCACGTCGATCGACTTCTCGAACAGGTTGGCATCCGTCACCGACATCGCCCCGAGCACCAGCAGGCGGGGCGTCAACCGGTAGCGCTTGGTGTTCTCCACCTTTTCAAGAAAGCCGCGGTTCTCCAAGGTGACGGCGATCCGGAACGCGCTATTCTTCGGGATCTTCAATTCCACCCCGAGATCGCTCACGTTGATCCCTTCCGGGCGGGAGCTGAGCAGCTCGAGCATCACCAGGGCACGGTCGAGATTCGGGACGATGTAGCGGGCTCGAGGATTCTCGGAATTGTTTTCCCAGTCGGATTCGTTTGTCATATGGAACGGCGTGCGTTCCCCGATACTCGGCCCAAACAAACCGTCTTTCAAGGTCGGACCTCGATTTCCTACAGCCCGATCCAGCGGCTTCCCCGAACGATCACGAAGGGCAGGGTGAACAGGCTGACGAGCGTGGTGGCGATCACCACCTGGACCGCGACCCCCGGGCGGCCCTGGTAAATCTTGGCCAGCATGATCGGGGTGAGGGCCGACGGCATCGCAGCTTGCACCACCAGCACTTGCTTGAGGGCCAGCGGTGCCGGCAGGAACTTTGCCGCCGCGAGGAGCAGCAGGGGCAGCACGGCAAGACGGACCACAATGCCCCCGAGCACGATCTTGGGCGAGGGGCGCTCCACCCCGAGAAGGTCCATCATCACCGCTCCGGTGATCAGGATGGCGACCGGAAAGGCCCCCGCCCCGACCCAGGCCATCGCCTTGCGGATGGGTCCGCCGATCGCGTGAGCCGCACCTCCGTCGCCGGGGACTAGAAAGGAGTCGAAGCCGCTGCCCACCAATGCCAGTCCGAGGAGGACCGCGATCACGGGACCGTTTACCAGCCGTCGCCACGGAATCCGCCGCTCGCCGGAGATGATCATCACCCCGACCGACCAGATCGCGAGTTCCACCCCGAGATTGTGGACGAAAAGCATCGCCGTGGCGCCGGCTCCAACCCAAACCTGCTCGACCACCGGGATCGCCGTGTAGCCGAAATTCTGGACCCCGCTGGCCAGGGCGAAGCTGCGTTTGCCGGCGCCCTTCTGAAGCCCGAGCACGCCCGCCGCCAGCCAGGCGCCACCGAAACTGAGCACCGTGAGGCAGAATCCGGCTCCGATCCCCCACAGCACCGCCCCGCCGTCCCGCACGCTTTCGCTGCCGAGGATCTTGTCGAGGATCAGGCAGGGATAAAGGAGGCTGAAGACGAGGCGGAAGACCGGATCGTCCTGTTCCTTGGTCAGGACACCGATGCGACGCAGCACCGCTCCGGCCAGGATCAAGAGATAGACCGGCAGAACCGCCGCCAGAACCGCCTTCGATGCCGCATCCACGGCCGCAGCATTCCCACTGCCCCCCGCCATCACAAGCCGGATCGGGAAACATCGCGCCTCCGCCGCGCCGGAACCGGCCGGGACGCCCCGCCTGCAACTGTTAGACCATTCAGCTTGATTGATTTATCGCAAATCGGAAACAATTCCGCGTGGCACGTTGGACAACCCCCCCGGGTGTAATTTCGCGAGGACTGCGCGTCTTCGGAGTCTGTGGCGCCATGGTCGCGGGCTCCCGGGCTCCGGGCGCGACCGGTAGCCTGACGAACCCCCTGCCCGAACCGCTACCCTCGGGGATCAGCGTCCAGGTGAGTCCGTGGCTCACCATTCCCGCCAGCAGCACCGGCAGCCCGAAGGCCCGCATCAACCACCTGAAGCCGTGCCCCGGGGACAGCCGCCTGTTCTGCAACGACCTCCGCGGCAAGCTCTGGGTCATCGCCGGACCTGCCGCCACCTCCGCTTCGACGTTTCTCAACCTCTCCGACCACTTCCCGAGCTTCATTTCCACGCCGGGCCTGGGCACCGGCTTCGCGTCCTTCGCCTTCCACCCGGAGTTCCTCCAGGCAGGATCACCGGGATTCGGTAAATTCTACACCGCCCATAGCGAAAGCGAGAACGGCCGAGCCCCGGATTTCACCGCTCCGGACAACATCGACCTGTCCCAGATCGGGATCGTCACCGAATGGACGATGACCCAGCCGTCCGCCAATTCCCTGACCCTTTCTCCCGCGAACTTCACCCGTCGAGAGGTCGTCCGCTTCGGTTTCCCGTTCAATTACCACGATCTCCAGGAAATCGCCTTCCATCCCACCGCGACGCCCGGGCATCCGGACTACGGTTGCCTTTTCCTCTGCATTGGCGACGGGGGCTCGGTCGTCCTCGACCGCCCGGACCTGATCAGCCGCCTCGACTCCCCGCTCGGCTGCATTCTCCGGATCACGCCCATCCTGGCGACCGGCCATCAAACGTCCAACTTCACCCTTTCGTCCAACGGCCGCTATTTCATCCCGTCCGGTCCGGCCAACGGGAACCCCTGGGTGTCCGCGGCGGACCCCTGGCCGGGCGACGGCTATCCCGTCGTCCGGGAGATCCACGCCCTCGGCTTCCGCAATCCCCACCGGATCACCTGGGACAGCGCGACCGGGAAGATGTATTGCGGCAACATCGGGGAAAGCATGATCGAGGAGGTGGAGCTGGTCCTCAGGGGAAGCCATCACGGCTGGCCCGCCCGCGAGGGATCCTTCCTCTTCGACATCGCCGACAAGACCCACGTCTATCCCCTGCCAGCCCCTGAATCCGGCGGCTACTCCTACCCCGTGTTGCAGTATGACCACGGCAACGGTCGCGCCGCCGTGACCGGCGGTCTCGTCTATCGCGGTTCGGCGGTACCGGCACTCCAGGGACAGTATCTCTTCGGGGACATCGTCAGCGGCGATCTCTTCATCGCGCCGGTCTCCGCGATGAATCATGCGGCCACCACGGACACCGGCACCGCGCCCGCCCTGCCGAAAACCCTCGGCGTCAAATCCGGCGGCGTCGTCACCAGCTTCCGCTCGATCCTAGGCGCCACCCGGGCCGACCTGCGCTTCGGCACCGACCATGCCGGGGAAATCTACCTGCTCTCGAAGCAGAACGGCACGATCTACCGGGTCTCCGCCGACAGCAACGGGCTTCCGGCGCCGCCGTCGGGCACGGCCGGCGACTGGGCCGCCGTGCAGGATTTCGAATCGGGCTCGCTGGCTGGTTTGACCTTGTCCGCAACCGGCAGTTCCGCCCAGGTGGTGAACGATCCCGCCGAAGGGCCGGTCAACCGCGTCCTGCGGATCCGCTCCGCCGGCACCAACCCTCTCAACGCCAGCGTCCCGATCCCCCCGATCCCCGACGGCGGCTTCGGCACGGTCTTCTTCCGCTTTTATCTGGTCGACCAGAACCACGATGCGAACTGGGGCGTCAGCGAGCAATCCGCCCCCACCACCGCCACCCATTTCAAGGTGCAGATGCGATCATCCTTCACCGCGCCGGGGATGGTCCAGGTCAAGGATGCCGCGAGCTTCAGCGATGCCGCAGAGGTCGAGCCGCGAACCTGGTATTCGGCCTGGCTGCATGTCCGCAACGGCAGCGGGACATCGAACGATCTCTTCGACGTCTATCTTCAAGGGGGCCGCTACGGCGTGCCGACCCTGGTGAAAACCGGCGTCCGCTTCACCGCCGGCACCTCCTCCAGCCTCAAGACCTTCTTCTGGCGCTTCGGCTCCGGGACCGAGGTGTATTTCGATGACCTTCACGTCGACGCCGGCCACGCCAACCTCGTCCTTCCGGTCGCCCCCGACTGGCGGCTCGTCGATCACTTCGAAGGACTCTCCCCGCTGGGCTCATGGGACCTGCCTTCGCCCCTCGCCCAGTCCGCCACCATCGTCAGCGAGCCCTCCGGCAACCGCTACCTCCGCCGCGCCGCCTCGTCGTCCCAGACCGCCAATCCAAAGGCCGTGGCGTCGAAGCGCCTGCCTTTCGCGACCCAGGTCAGCAAGTCGCTCTCTCTCTTCTTCCGGCTCCGTCTCGAGGGCGGCAATCTCCTGCACCACTTCGGAGCCACCAGCACCGACCCCGCCGATCCCGCCACGCTCGGCGAGCAGGACTTCGCCCCGCAACTCCGCCTTTCCACCCCCGGCGCGCTTCACCTCTACGATGGCCCGGCCGGAAGCCAGGGCTTCGTTGCGGCCGCGGTGCCCGCCTTGGAAAGAAACGTCTGGTACAAAGTATGGATCGTCGCCGAGAACCGCGGCGCCGCCTCGGGCGGCCAGGTCTGGCAGGCCTACCTCAAGGGCGGCCGCCACGCGGAGATCACCCCGCTCGGCGGAAGCCTGCATTTCCGCAATCAGGCGGAGCTTCCGCTCACCCGCTTCCTCACCCTGGCTGCCAGCGGATCCGGCACCGGAAACGACGCCATCCACCTCGACGACATCCATGCCTTCGAAGGGGTGAATCTCAGCGATCCGCTCGCCCCGTCCTGGACCACCACCCAACTCGAGCACCGGAACGGCCAACTCACGCTGCGCCATCCCACCATCGTCAACCGGGCTTTCCAGCTTTTCGAATCCGGCGACCTCCGCGGCTGGCAAGCGCTGGGCCCGCCGGTGGAGGGCGATGCCAACTGGCGGGAATTGACCGTGCCGCTGGTCCATCCGCGGCGTTTCTTCCAGGCCGCCGAACTCTCTCGCCGGGACTTCCACGCGGACTCGTGGACCACGGACTTCGCCGGAACCGCGATTCCCGCCGGAATGGATCTGCTTTCTTCCAGCACCTGGACGCGCACCAACGGCCTGCTGACGCTCAGCAGCATGGCCGGTCAGGTCAGCGGCATGGCCTTGCGGCCCTGCGGTTATGCACTCGTCCCCGGCGATTGGAGGAACAGCACGCTCACCGTCGAAGCCCGGACCCTGATGACCTCGTCCACGACCACGCGCGACGTCGTGCTGATCTTCGGCTACGTCGACGAGACCCGCTTCTACTATGCCCATGTGAGTTCATCGTCCAACGGCACCACCCAGACCCACATCACGCGGGTCAACGGGACCACTGCCACCCCGATCCAGTCCCCCGCCGTGCCGCCGGCCAAGCTGACTTCCAGCTGGCACACGCTCCGCGTCACGCACTCCGCGAACGGTGCCATCGCGGTATTCGCCGACAACCTCGCGACGCCCTTCATGACCGCGAACGACACGACCTTCCCGGTCGGCCGCGCCGGCTTCGGCTCCTACGACGACCGCGCCGAGTTCCGGCGGGTCACGGTCACCGGCGAGCGGCCTTGAAGACCTCCGTCAGAAATCCCGCCGTGAGAAGGCGAGGCACGCCAGCCCGAGAATCACCGCCTCGAAAGCCAGGGAACTGCCGATCACCCATGCCGGCGAATGACGCGCGAGGTCGTCCTTTACGCCTTCGTCGAGATTGTCGAAGCGCCCGTTCCGGTTCATCGCCTCGAAAGTGGAATTGCCGAGGTTGTCGCCATCCCCCAGCACGATCCAGCGGTCCAACAGTGAGGTTGTCTCCCCCGGTTTCGGCAGTACGACGTAGGGCAAACGCGCCCACGGATAGGCTGCTTTCCAGCTCGCCCGCTCCTCCTCCGACAACTCCCCGCCGGTGATCCCGATCCCGTGGTTCGCCGCGGAGTGGCACACCGACTCGCCGACCTGGGCGATGAAACACATCAACCACAGGATCAGGGTCAACATGACCGAGGCCATGACCGAACGGGTCCGGATTCCGAGGAGCACCAGCACCGAGAACAGGTAGGAGAACACCAGCAGCACCACGGGCACCGACCAGAAAACCGTGGGATTCCAGGTGCCGACCCGCCACCGGATCGCGATGAAGACGATCACCGCGAACAATATCGCCTGCAGCCCGATGAACAGCAGTGCGCCGATATACTTGTAGGCGAAGAGCAATGGACGCGAGACCGGCTTCGACAAGGCGACACCTGCCGCGCCCTCCGTCATGAACTCCGGGAGAATTGGCGCGCAAGAAACCAGCGCGATGACCACCGCGATCCAGGTCAGCCACCAGGCGACGATAAAGTTCCGGAAGATCCCGAGATAGAGCAGTTCCGCCCCCTCGGAGCCCTTGGTCATGAAAGGCATGTCGAAGTGGAAAGCACCGAAGAGGAGCGACATACCCCTGTCGTCGAAGCCGATCGAAAGATAGATCAGGGCCACGAATGCCGAGATGAAGAGCGAGACCCAGAAAAGGGCGCGTGCTCGCAACAATCGGATCGAGTCGACAATAACCGTCACGAACGCCCTCATGCCGCCTCCTTTCCTTGGACGGCCCGCAGGAAAATGTCTTCCAGCGAATCCTTCGCCTCGCGGAGCTCCCGGATTGCCACGCCCGAGCTTCGGAGTTGGTCGATCACCGGCTGCACGGGTGCCGCGTCCTCCGCATCCAGCGAGATGCAGTCTCCCGCAACCCTCATGCCCCCCCGCTCCAGCACCTGCCTCAGGGCGGGCGGCACCGGCCCCACGGTTCGGATCTCGAAGCGCTTGGCGAGACGGGTCAACATCGCCACCTTTCCCGACTCGATCACCCTTCCTTTGGAAAGGATCGCCACCTCGTCGGCCACCTGCTCGACCTCTCCCAGAAGGTGGCTGTTGACGAAAACCGTGCGGCCTTCCTCGCGCAGGCTCTCGATCATCTTCCGGATCTCGATCCGCCCCTCCGGATCAACGCCGTCGGTCGGCTCATCGAGAAAGACGATCTCCGGCTCGTTGACCAAGGCCTGCGCGATCCCGATGCGCTGGCGCATGCCTTTCGAGTAAGTGGAAAGCTTCCGGTCGGCCCATTCCTTCATCCCGACCCTGGCCAGCAGGGCCTGGGTTCTCCGCCGCGTCTCCTCCACTCCAACTCCGGCGAGGCCCGCAGAGAAGCCGATCACCTGCCGTCCGGTCAAATGCTCCGGAAATCGTGCATGCTCCGGCAGATAGCCCACCTTGCCCAACGTCGCCCGGTCGCCGATCGGCTTGCCGAGCATCCGGCCGCGGCACTCGGTCGGGCGGATGATGGTCAGCAGCGATTTCACCATCGTGCTCTTGCCGGCCCCGTTCGGCCCCAGCAGGCCGAACACCGTGCCGCGCGGAACGGTCAGCGAAACCCCCGCCAGGGCCTCGAAGCCGCCGTAGCGCTTCCTCAGATACTCGATCTCCACCGCCGGCCCGTCCATAGGCCGCACACTCCATCCGCCCGCGCCCGCCTTGCCAAGCGGGAAGCACCATTTGGACTGCGACGGCACGACGTCGCTTTGGCTTGGGGTGAGGTCCGGCTCGTCGAATTGGCCGCGGATCGCCCATAAAGCCAGCTCGTGGCCAGTAGAGCAGGCCGTCCTCCTCCCCCCGCCCCGGCTGCGTCGTGCCGCAGCAGTGCAAGATAGTCACCCGCCGCCGAAAAACTTGCCTCCACCGCCCTCCGGTCCAGATTCGGCCCGATGACTTGGAACGACCGCTTTCTCGACCTCTTCGACCGCTGCGTGAAACGCTACCGCTCCGGCGACACCGACTTCACCGGCTACTACGACGCACCCGCGGACGCCGCCCTGCTCGCGGAGATCGGCTGCAAGCCCCGGGAGTTCTTCGATTTCGTGGAGGACTTTTGCGAGGAAAGCAGCCCGTCCCCTTCCACCGCGCTGCTGGTCGCCGCGGTCCGCCGGGACTATTTCGAGGTGGTGATGCAGGGCAAGCCGGGCGGGAGAAACCTGACACGCGATGACATTCCGACCTTCGGCGACGAGTTCGACGGCATCCCCTATCTGCCCCGGATCTTCGCCAAGGCGCAGGCCAAGCTGCGCGGCGAACTCGATCCCGACCTGATGTATGGTTGCGGCGGCGACCGCGCCTTTCTCCTGCGAAACGGCGACCGCCACCCGGCGGATTTCCTCCGGCAAGTCTGGGCGGCGGGCGGCGATTGCGGCAAGGTGGCCCGCTGGCTTCGTTCCTGAATCCTTGAATTTTCAGTGCAAAACAATCGATTGGGAATCCGTGACTTGCTGATTGCCAATTGACCGATTGCCGGAATTCGTCCGTTTTTTCGCTGCAAAACTCGCAGCTGATGTCCCGCCCCCCGAAAATCAGCGCAGGCGACCTCGCCCTGCGTCTCATGTCGCAAGGCCCCACCCCTGCCAGCGAGCTGGCGGATCGCTTCCGGGTCGACCGGTCCACCATCACCCGCACTTTGGGCGATCTCGGCAAGGAACTGGCGAGCTTCGGGGCGACCCGCAGGACGCGCTACGCCCTCCGGAGGAAAGTGCGGGAAATGGACGCCGTGTTTCCGCTCTACCGGATCGACGACCATGGCCGGGCGCACCTCTGGGGCCAGCTTGAGGCCTTCCACCGGGCCTGGCGCATGAGCTGGACGTCCGCTCCGCCCGACTGGGCGTCCCGCTTTTCCGACCCGGAGGGGGTCTGGAAGGGCCTGCCCTTCTTCCTCGGCGACTTCCTCCGCCAAGGCCCGCTACCGGGCGCGGCGGGGCGGAACCACCGGTTCCCGGACGATCCGTCGAGATGGGACGAGGACGACGTGATGCAGTTCGTCGCCAGTTGGGGCGAGGACCTGCCGGGCGACCTCGTGGTCGGCGACGACTGCCTGCGACGGGCGCTGGGCCTGCAGGTGACCCCGGATCCCGAATGGTCGCTGGCTCCTCATCAGGCAATGATCCGTTATCCGGAATGGGCGGCGCGCACCGCGGCCGGGTGGTCGCCGGGCGGAGCCTCCGCCGCCGGGCAAGCGGTCTTCCGGGCCACGCTCGAGGAATCGAGCCTCGAGCGCCGCCCCGTGGTCGTGAAGTTCTCCCCGCCCACGGGCCAGCTCCACGGGCGCCGCTGGGCCGACCTGCTGGCGATGGAATTTCACGCCTTGTCCGTCCTCGCGGAAGCCGGGCTGCCAACCGCCCCATGCCGCCTGATTGATGCCGGTGGCAGGAGATTCCTCGAAATCGGCCGCTGGGACCGGACACCCCAAGGCGGTCGCCGCGGCCACGTTTCCCTCGATGCGCTGCATGGTGCCGTGGGCGGCGAGAGCCGGGCGGACTGGATCGGCCGCGTTCTCGATCTGCAGGGTGCCCACCTCGTGGACGCCGCGACCGTCCACCAAGCCCGGCGGTTGCAGGCGTTCGCCGAGTTCGCCGGTGCCGTCGGCCCGCTCTCCGGAGATCTCCATTTCCAATTCACCGATACACTGCCGCTCGCGCTCGCGCCGCTGGCCGGCCTGGCGCCGCTGTTCTGGGCACCCGGCCCTCAGGGCGAACTGACCGAGCGGCCCTTTACCCCGCAGCCTCCGGTGCCGGCCGCGGCGGAGGCCTGGCGGGAGATGCTACCGCCGGCCCGGGAGTTCTGGAACCGGGTGATCGCCGACCAGCGGGTGTCGCGCGAGTTCGCCGCCACCGCCCGGGCCGCCGGCGAGTCGCTGGCCCGCCTCGCGGAGCGCTTCGGATGAGTCTGCCAAGCGGGGCCTTTTTCAGACAGCCTTCGCCGGCCGGGACGCTTTGCCCCCTGCTGTCACGCATTCGCACTGGCGGTACCGGATTTGCACAGCCACTCTCCCGCAGAAGCCACACATGACCACCGAAGAATTGCAGGAACGGATCGCCGCCACCAGCGGATGGATCGCCGCCGTGAAAGAGGAAATGGGCCGCGTGCTCGTGGGGCAGGACCGGCTGGTCGACCGCCTCGTGATCGGCCTGCTGTGCAACGGCCACGTCCTGCTTGAAGGCGTCCCCGGCCTCGCGAAGACCCTGGCGGTCAAGGCCCTCTCCGGCTCGCTCGACGCCAGCTTCGCCCGCTTCCAGTTCACGCCCGACCTGCTGCCCGCCGACCTTCTCGGCACGATGGTCTACAACCCGCAGGAAGCGAAATTCTCGCCCAAGCTCGGCCCCATTTTCAACAACCTGATCCTCGCCGACGAAATCAACCGCGCCCCGGCCAAGGTGCAGTCGGCCCTGCTCGAAGCGATGCAGGAGCGCCAGGTCACCCTGGCCGACACCACCTACCGCCTGCCGGAGCCCTTCCTGGTGCTCGCCACCCAGAACCCGATCGACCAGGAGGGAACCTACCAGCTCCCGGAAGCCCAGCTCGACCGCTTCCTGCTCAAGGTCAGCGTCGGCTACCCTTCCAAGGAGGAGGAACTGCTGGTTCTTGACCGGATGGCGACCTCGGTCGCGCCCTACCAGACCAAGACCGTCGCCAGCCCGCAGCAGGTCGCGCAGTCCCGCTCCTACGTGAACCAGATCTACATCGATCCCGCGGTCCGCGAATACATCGTCGACCTGATCCGCGCGACCCGCTTCCCGGCCAAGGTCGATGGAGGGCTGAAGCACCTCATCCGCGCCGGTGCCTCGCCGCGCGGCACCATCAACCTCGCCCTCACCGCCCGCGCCCGGGCCTTCACCGCCGGTCGCGCCTTCGTGACCCCGCAGGACGTCAAGGACATGGCCCACGACGTCCTCCGCCACCGCATCCTGCTCAGCTACGAGGCGGAAGCCGAGGAAGTGAACACCGACCAGATCCTCGACCGGATCCTCGCCAAGGTGCCGGTGCCCTGAAGACCATGACCCACGACGAGCACATCGAGGAAGTGATGAGCCGGGTGCGGAAGCTCGAGCTCAAGGCACGGCGCCTCGTGAAGGAGACCTTCGCGGGGGAATACCAGTCGTCCTTCCGCGGGCAGGGCCTCGATTTCGACGACTTCCGCGAATACGCCCACGGCGACGAGATCCGCTTCATCGACTGGAACGTCACGGCCCGCATGGGCACGCCCTTCATCCGCAAGTTCCGCGAGGAGCGTGAACTGGCCGTGGTGCTGGCGGTGGACGTTTCCGGCTCGGCGGACTTCGGCAGCGTGCATTTCTCCAAGCGCGAGGCGGCGGCGGAAGCGGCGGCCATCCTCGGCTTCAGCGCGGTCGGCAACGGCGACAAGGTCGGCCTGCTGCTGTTCGCCAAGGAAGCTTTCGCCTACGTCCCGCCCGCCAAGGGCACCCGCCACGTCCTGCGAATCGTCCGCGACATCCTCATGGCCGAACCGCCGACCCCAGGCACCTCGATTGCCGCGGCCTGCGATTTCCTGATCCGCACGTTGCGGCGGAAGGCGTTCATCTTCATGATCTCGGACTTCTTCGACGATCCGATCGACAAGCCGCTGGCCAAGCTCGCGCGCAAGCACGAGACCATCGCGCTGCAGATCAACGACCCGCTCGAAATGACGCTGCCGCGGGCCGGCAAGGTCGTCTTCACCGACCCCGAGACCGGCTGGGAAGCCAAGATCAACACCAACAACGCCAATCTGCGGATGGGTTATGAAAAGCTGATGCGGCGCCAGTCCGAAGGCGTCCAGCAGACCTGCAAGAAGAACGGCATCGACCACGCCCGCATCTCGACCGACCGCGACCGGCTCGGCGATCTCCACCGGCTTCTCAAGAAGCGGGCCCGCAAACGGACCCGTTAGACCGCGCATCATTCATGGCAGATAGCACCGAAGACGCGATGGCCTTGCGGGAACTGGTTCCCGCCGAGCCGCTGTTGCCCGATGCCGGGATTCCCCCGTGGGTCTGGTTCGCCGCGGCCGCGGCCGTGCTGGGACTCGCCCTGCTGGTGATTTTCTTCCGTCGCGCCCGGACCTCGGCCGAGGATCCGGCAAAGGCCCGGCAGGAAGCCTATGTCCGCGCCAAGGCCGCGCTGGAGTCCGCCCCCGGCGGCGGCATCCAGCAAGCCGCCACCCGCGTTTCCGTCACGCTCCGCCGCTACCTCGCCGATGTCTGCGGCGATCCGGCCCTGTTCGAGACCCACGAGGAATTCGTCGCCCGCCACCAGGTCCTGGAGAAATATCCGGCAGACCTGCGCAAGGTCACCGCGGAAGGGTTTTCGCATTTGGCCCGCTTGAAGTATGGTCCGGACGCAACGGGCGATCCGGCGGCGCTGTTCAACGGGGCACGCCAGTTGCTCGACCGACTCCACCAGCACCATCCCGCATGAGGGACTTCCTCGAACATTTCCGTTTCGCGCAGCCGCAGTGGCTCCTGCTGCTGATCCCCTGCGTGCTGCTCTTCCTGCTGCGGCGCGGACGCGGTGCCGAAGCGGCGATCACCTTCTCCACCCTCTCCGTCCTGGTCAGTCTCGGTGCCAAGGTCCGCCGCACCGCGTGGTCTTTCGGCCTGCCGCTCGCGATGTTCGCCATCGTCGCTGCCACCGTCGCCTTGGCCCGCCCGGTCTGGCGCAATGAATACCAATCCAAGACCGCCAGCGGCATCGACATCGCCATCGCCTTCGACGTCTCGCTGTCGATGAGCATCGACGACTTCCGCACCCCGGACAGCCGGCCCTTGCAACGGATCGATGCCGCCAAGGCGGTCGTCCACAATTTCATCCGCAGCCGCCCGGACGATCGCATCGGCATGGTGATCTACTCCGGCCGTCCTTACTCCGTGAGTCCGATCACCCTCGACCACGACTGGCTGCTGCAGAGCTTCAAGAAGGTCGACCTGAACATCCTCAAGGAAATGGGCACGGCCATCGGTTCCGCCATTTCCGCCGCCTCGACCCGCCTCGACTCCCGCGACGCGAAGAGCAAGATCATCGTGCTGATCACCGACGGCGCCTCGAACTCCGGCAAGATCTCGCCGATCGAAGCGGCGGAGAATGCGAAGAAGCTCGGCATCAAGATCTACACCGTGGCGATCGGCACCGAGGAAGGGCGCGTGTCGTCCGACATCCAGCGCTTCGCGCGCCAGGAGTTCGATCTGCCCACCTTGCGCAAGATCGCCGCCATCACCGGCGGCGAGCACTATTGGGCGCAGAACGTGGCCGAACTCGAAGGCACTTTCCAATCGATCAACGACCTCGAGAAGTCAGAGACCATCTCCCGCACCGTCATCGAGGACGTCGAACTTTTCCCCTGGTTCCTCGTCGCGGCCGTGATCGGCGCGCTGTCCGCCGCCCTCGTCCTGGCCCTCAACCCGCCGCCCTCGCCATGACCCTCGCCCAACCCGCCTGGCTGGCCCTCCTGCTGCTCATCCCGCTGTTCGTGACGGGCGCGATCCTTGTGGCCCGCTTCCGCCGCAAGCAGTGGGCCGCCTTTGCCGCGCCGCGCTTGCGGCCGAAGTTGCTGCGCCGCGGCAGCCCCCTGCCCCGCTGGCTCGCATTCGCTTTCCTGCTCGGTGCCGTGGCCCTGCTGGCCGTCGGCCTGGCCCGGCCCCAGACGAAGAAAGGCCTCGAAACCGAGACCTCCCGCGGCCGCAATGTCCTGCTGGCGCTCGACCTTTCCCGCAGCATGCTGGTCAGCGACCTCAAGCCGGACCGACTGACCCAGGCCAAGACCCTTTGCTACGACCTGATCGAAGCCCTGCCGAACGACCGCATCGGCCTGCTCGGATTCGCGGGCGAGCCTTACCTCATCGCCCCGCTGACGCCCGACCACGCCGCGGTCCGCGAAACGATCGACCAGGCGGACACCAACTACATCCCGCTCGGCGGATCGAACCTGGAAGGAGCCCTCGAGCTGGCGATCAAGACGCTCAAGGAGACCGGCCAGAAAGAAAACGCGCTGATCCTGCTGACCGATGGCGAGGAAACCAGCGGCCGGATGATGGAGCTCGCCGCCGAGGCCAAGCGCGCCGGCGTGTATGTCTTCACCATCGCCGTCGGCACCGAGCAGGGAGACTACGTGCCGGACAAGGACTACCCCGACGGCCGCCACCGCGACCGCGCCGGCAATGTCATCCGCAGCGCGATCAATGCCGCCGCGCTCAAGCGGCTGTCCCAGGAAACCGGCGGACGCTTCGCCGTGGCCACTTCCGCCGCCAGCATTCCGGAAATGGTGAAGCTCGCGATCTCCGACATGGAGCAGTTCGAAATCGCCGGCCGCGAGCGCTCGGTGCCGGTGGAGTATTACCAGTGGTTCGTCCTGCCGGGCATCCTGCTGCTCATCGCCTCGGTCGTCGCCGGCACCCGCTGGCGCGGACTCGGCCCGGCCAGCGCCGCCGCGGCCACGGCTTGCCTGATGCTCTTCCCGCAGCCGGTCCGCGCCGGCGAGGAGGACGATGCCCGCCGGGCCCTCGCCGAAGGCCGTCACGAGGACGCGATGAATCTTTTCGACAAGCTCGCGGACGAATCCCGCAGCGTCGAGCGCGCCGCCCGCTACCGGCTCGCGCAGGGCAATGCCGCCTACCTGAAGGGCGACCACGATGCCGCCCGTCACGGCTTCAGCGAGGCGCTCCGTTCCAACGATCCGAAGGTCCGCGCCGCCGCCCACCACGGCCTCGGCACCGAGCTCTTCGGCAGCGGCTGGCGGAGGCTTTCCAACGGTGCTTCCTATCCGGAGGTCGCGCCGAGCGAAACCGAGAAGAAGTCCGATGCCTTCAGCCGCATCGCCGATGCCATCCTCGGGCTCTCCGGCGAGGAGGAGCCCCAGGGCACCGAGCCCGAAAAGCCGGAAGCCAAGGAGGCGAAGCAGGACCCGATGGCCAAGTTCGACGCGATGGTGCGCCAAGCCCTTTCCGAGTGGACCCAGGGCGAAGTCCCCGAGAACGGCGAGACCGCCGGCTTCAACCGCTTCGGTTCGGTCCTCAGCGACTGGATCGACGCCGTGAAGCACTTCGACAGCGCGCTCCGCTACGATCCATCGCTGGCGAACGCCACCCACAACCGCGCCCTCACCGTCAAGCACCTCAAGCGGCTCAAGGAAATCCTCGAGGAAGTCCAGGAGAACGCCCAGCAGATCCAGCCGATGCCTCAGCCCGGCGAGGGCGAGGGGGAAGGCGACCAGCCGCAGCCGGAAGGCGAAGGCGGCGAGGGTGAGCAGGAAGGCGAGGGCAAGGGCGACCAGGAGCGCGAGGGCGAAGGCGGCGGCGAGGGCGACGAGAAGGAGCAGCAGGGCAAGGGCGGCGACCGCCCCGAGGACAACAAGCCCGGCGACTCCGACAAGAAGGGCGGCAACAAGCCGAAGCCCGGCGAAACCCCCGAGGAGGCCGCCCGCCGCATCCTCCGCGAAAACGCCGACTTCGAGAAAGGCGCCCTTTCGCCCGGCAACCTCCGCTACGAGCAAACCGAGAAGGACTGGTAATCATTTTCCGCACCGTGAACCGCTTCATCCACTTTCCCATCGCCCTGTTCCTCCTGCTCGCCGGAGCGGCACAGGTCCGCGCCGCCTCCATGGTCGAGGCCGTCATGAGCAGCCGTTTCATCGTGCGCGGGGAGACCGCCACCCTCGAGCTGCTGCTGCCCGGCGAAGTCCCCCCCGACGCCATGCCGGAGGTCCCCGTCGTCAAGGACCTGGTCATCCGCCGCGGCGACTTCGGCATCCAGCGCCGCATGGGCCCGGGGCGCCGCGCGGAGTTCTTCATCCCCTTCACCGTCTCGAGCTACGAGACCGGCAACTATGTCATCCCGGCCATCGAGCTGAGCTTCGACGGGGTGATTCACCGCACCTCGCCGGTCGAACTGCGCGTGATCGACGACGCGAAGCTCGAGTGGACCCAGGTCACCGTCGGCTCGCAGGTCATCCGCTACTCCGCCGCTTTCCACGCGCTCAAGGACAAGCCCTACGTCGGCGAGAAGCAGCCGGTGGAGCTCAAGATCTACTTCCCGGAAGACGTCTACGTGATCGACTGGGGCATCCCCGAGTTCGAGCGCGACGGCCTTTCCGCCTGGCGCTTCCAACCCCAGCCGCGGCTGGAGCGCGCCCCTTTGCTCGGGCGCCGCTTCGCGTCGGTCAGCTACCCCAGCACGGTTTCGACGAACCGCATCGGAGCCTCCACCCTCGGGCCCGCCACCCTGAGCCTCCAGCTCCGCATGATCTCGGTGGAGAACTTCAACGGCGCCTACTTGCAGCAGGTCAACATCAAGATCCCGGCCATCCAGTTCGATTCCAAGCCTCTGCCCGCCGGGGCTCCGGAAGGCTTCGACAACGCGATCGGCACCTTCGACCTCAGCGTCCGCGCCGGTGAAACCGAGATCCGCGAAGGCGACCCGATCACCCTGGAGATGACCGTCCGCGGCAGCGGCAACCTCGACGCCTTGAATCCCCCGGAGCTGCTCGATTCCGAAGGCTGGAAACTCTACGACGCCTCTTCCGCCGAGCGCGGCGAGGAACGCCGCGAACTCGCCGGCGAAGTGACCTTCCGCCAGTTCATGCGACCCCTGCGCCCCCAGCGCGCCATCCCGCCCTTCCGCCTCGTCTATTTCGACCCCGTGAAGGAGAGCTACGAGACGCTGCTCTCCGACTCGATCCCGCTAAACGTCCTGCCCTCGACGAATCCGGGCATGACCCTGGCAGCTCCTCAGGCGATGCCGATCCCGGTCGAGGAAATGACCGACATCCTCGGCGTGGTGAACGCCAATGCCGGCCTCGTTTCCGCACGCCGGATCCTGCCGCCCTGGATCTGGCAGGTGATCCCGGCACTGGTCGCCCTCGGCCTGATCGTCCGCATCGCCCTGCTCAAGCTCGCGCCGCGCCTGCGCAAGGATCCCGACCTCGTCGCCCGCGAACGCGAGTGGCGCGACGTCGAGCGCGCACCGGCACAGTCGGGCGACTTTTACCGGAAGGTCGGTCATTTCATCGAACGCTGGCTGGGCGACCGCCAGGACCCGGTGATCGCCGAAGTGCTCGCCAAGCGCGACGAGGTCTGCTTCCGCCCGGAGACCGCCGACGCGAAGATCGAGCGCTCCGAACGCCAGCGCGTCCTCCGCCAGCTCCGCCGCATCGCCCTGCCGCTCCTGATCTTCGCGGCGAGCCTTTCCAACGATCGCCTCGCCGCCGCGGAGGATGCCGCCACGCTTTTCAATGAAGGCCGCTACGATGCCGCAGCCAAGGCATGGCTCGACAGCGGGCCCTATGAACAATTGTCGCCGGACACCCTCTTCAACATCGGCAACGCCGCCTACCGGCTCGGCTCGCCCGGCGAGGCCGCCCTCTACTACCGCCGCGCGCTCGAGCGCGATCCCGGCCACCCGGAAGCCCGCCAGAACCTGCGCTTCCTGGAGCGGAAGTTCGGCTCGATCACCGTCCAGCGGCCCGATTACCAGCACCAGCTCGCCCGCGTGCCGCTCGGCGTCTGGAAAGGCTTGCTCTGGGGCTCCGCGTGGCTGGTCGCGATCGGCCTGCTCGTCTTCCCCGCCACCCGCCCCGGAGCGGGCGCCCGCATCGCGGCGATCGCCGGCTTTGTCAGCGCTCCGCTGATGGCGGTGAGCGGCTACCTCGCCTGGCGCCACTATCCCGACGACGCCCGCTTCGCCCCGCCCCGCGAGCAGGTGGTGGTCATTGCCGACACTTCCGAGGTCCGCACCGATGCCGCCCGCACCGCGCCCAAGGTCATCGACGCTCCCGCCGGCTCCCTTTGCCGCATCCTCACCCGCTCCGGCGAGTGGGCCTACGTCGCCTTCACCAACGAAAGCCGCGGCTGGGTCCCGCTCACCGACATCCGCGCCCTGCTGCCCGAAGGCCCGCCCGAGCCGCCGAAGTCCCGCCCGGCCGCTCCCGGCGAAGCGGAAAGCGACGCCTGAACCTTCTTTTCCAACCCAACCCCATACACAGCCCATGAAACGACGCCTGATCCTCGCCCTCGCCCTGTTCGCCCCCTTCGCCTTTGCCGAGGAGGCCAAGAAGGAGGCAGAAGCCGCGAAGCCCGCCGCCATCAAGGACATCCGTGTGATCGTCAAAACCAACAAAGGAGACATCGAGGGCACCCTCTTCGCCTCCAAGGTGCCGATGACCACCGCCAACTTCCTCAACCTCGCCAAGCGCGGCTACTACAACGGCATCACCTTCCACCGCGTCATCCAGGACTTCATGATCCAGGGCGGCGACCCGACCGCCACCGGCATGGGAGGTCCCGGCTACAAGTTCGCCGACGAGTTCGATCCCACCTTGAAGCACTCCAAGCCGGGCATCTTCTCGATGGCCAACGCCGGCCCCGCCACCAACGGGAGCCAGTTCTTCATCACCCACGTGCCGACCCCGCACCTCGACGGACGCCACTCGGTGTTCGGTGAAGTCACCAAGGGCCAGGACGTGGTCAACAAGATCGTCCAGGGCGACAAGATCGAGAAGATCGAGATCCTCGACTCCACCGACGCGCTGTTTGCCGCCCAGAAGGCCAACATCGACAAGTGGGATGCCGCGCTGAAGGCCGCCGGCAAGTGATTGTTCCTCCGATTCCACGGCGCGGTCCTTCAGGGGCCGCGCCGTTCTTGTTTTCGAGTTCTCCGAAGCCGCATCCCCGCCGGATCCCGGCCAATCAAGGGGTGACATCGGCCCTTCTTTGAATTACCCACTCGCCCGCATGCAGCTCTGGCTTTGCCCGATCCTCGCCTTCCTGCTCGGCTCCATCCCCTTCGGCCTGTTCATCGCACGGCTGAAAGGCATCGACATCCGTCAGCACGGCTCCGGCAACATCGGCGCGACCAACGTGCTGCGGGTCGTCGGAAAGAAATACGGCATCACCTGCCTGCTGCTGGATGCCTTGAAGGGCTTCGTTCCGGTCGCCATCGCCCTGAACCTGGTGCAGATCGAAGGCCGCAAGGTCGGCGTGCCCCTGCCCGGACTCGATGACTTCGCCTTGCACCTGCCCGCGGCCAAGCAACTCACCGGCCAGCTGGTGCACGTGCTGACCGCCCTCTGCGCGATCCTGGGCCACAACTACTCGCCCTGGGTCGGCTTCAAAGGAGGCAAGGGCATCGCGACTTCGGCCGGCGTTTTGCTCGGTCTCATGCCGTTCGCCGTCATCCTGCTCCTCGCGGTGTGGGGCATCGCTTTCGCGGCCACCCGCTACGTCTCGGTCGCCAGCATCACCGCCGCCGCCGCACTGCCCGTGCTGACCCACATCGGAGCGCGGTTCCACAAGGGCCCCGATGGACGCACTCTCTGGGAAGCCGGCACCTGGAACAAGCCGCTCTTCATCTTCTCCGTCGTCATCGCGGTCCTCGCGATCTGGAAACATCGCGGCAACATCCGGCGTTTGATGGACGGCACCGAGAACCGCTTCCAGCCCAAGAAGAAATCCAATGCCTGATTCCTTCCCCTCCGCCGCCATCCTCGGCACCGGCTCCTTCGGCACCGCACTCGCGGTGCTGCTCGCGCCGCGTTTGAAGGAATTGCTGCTGGTCGGCCGCGATCCCGCCGTGACGGAATCGATCAACTCGCTCCATCGCAACTCCCGCTACCTTTCCCAGATCCAGCTTCCGGAGAACGTCCGCGCCTCGACCCGTCTCGCCGACGCCCTGGAACACCCGCTGCTCTTCTTCGGCGTGCCCACCGCCGCCACCCGCCAGACCGCGTCCGATCTTGCCGCTCTCGGGCTGCCCGCGTCCACCGTGCTAGTTTCCTGCGCCAAGGGCATCGAACGCGACACCGGCGAACGGATGAGCGAGATCCTCCGCGAGATCTTCCCCGCGAATCCCGTGGCCGTGGTCTCCGGCCCGAACCACGCGGAGGAAATCGCCGCCAACCTGGCGACCTGCGCCGTGATCGGTTCCACCGACGAAACCCTCGCGCGGCGGCTCCAGGAGATCTTCACCGCCCCGCATTTCCGCAGCTACACCAGCGACGACCTCGCCGGCATCGAACTCGGCGGCGCCATCAAGAACGTCTACGCCATCGCAGCCGGCATCGCCGCGGGCCTCGGCCTCGGCGACAACGCGATCGCCGCCCTGGTCACCCGCGCGCTCGCCGAAATGACCCGCCTCGGCGTCGCCCTCGGCGGCCGGGCCGAAACCTTCGCCGGGCTCTCCGGCGTTGGCGACCTGATCGCCACCTGCTTCTCCGTCCACTCGCGCAACCACCGCGTCGGCCTGGCCCTCGGCCACGGCAAGACGCTCGAGGAGGCCACGTCGGCGCTCGGCATGGTGGCCGAAGGAGTGCCGAACACGCTTTCGATCCACGACGCCGCCCGCAAGGCCGGCGTCCGGACACCGATCATCGACGCCGTCCACTCCATCCTCTACCAGGGCAAGCCCGCCGCGCGCGCGATGCACGATCTCCTCAACCGCGACCCCCGCCCCGAGCACGACTGAGCCATGACTCAAATCATCGACTTCATCCTCAACATCCAGGATCACCTCACGGAGTTCACCCGGGCCCACGGCTCGCTGATCTACGGCCTGCTGTTCCTGATCGTGTTCTGCGAGACCGGACTCGTGGTGACGCCCTTCCTGCCCGGGGATTCCCTGCTCTTCGCCGTCGGTGCCCTCGCCGCCGACCCCGCCTCGGGACTCAGCTTCTGGATCGCCGCGGTGATCCTGCTGGTCGCCGCCATCCTCGGCGACACCGTGAACTACTGGATCGGCCGCAAGTCCGGCGGCTGGATGATGCGGACCTTCCCACGGGTGGTGAAGCCGGAGCACATCGCGAAGACCAACGAGTTCTTTGTCCGCTACGGCGGCAAGACCATCATCCTCGCCCGCTTCGTCCCCATCGTCCGCACCTTCGCCCCCTTCGTCGCCGGCTCCGGCGAGATGGACTACCGGCGCTTCATGTTCTTCAACGTGACCGGTGCCTTCCTCTGGGTCGGCACCCTCCTCCCCGCCGGCTGGTTCTTCGGCAACATCCCGGTGGTGAAGGAAAACTTCGAACTGGTGGTGCTCGGCATCATCGGCTTCTCGGTCCTGCCGATGGTGTGGGAAATCGCCCGCGCCAAGTTCGGCAAGCCGAAGGCCGCCGCCGGTCCCGCCGAATAGCGCAGTCTAACGGGGTGCCTCTCCTCCCGGAGCGGCAGGCGCCGGCGCGGGATCCGGCAGAAGGTTTTCCCAGCGGTGCAGCTCCACGCCCTCGCCGAGACCACCGCATTCCTTGAGCAGCTCCTCGCAGCGGGTACGCCACTTCTCGTAGTCCGGCGGCCCGTTCTTCTCCTCCCGCGAGCCGGGAAAGACGACGTAAGTCACCACCAGGTCCGACTCCGGACGGCTGTAGGAAGAAGCCCGCGGGTTGATCTGCTTCGCCATCCGCAGCGAGGCCTCGCCCACCTTGAAGGTCGGCCCGCCGTCGCCGACGATCGCCGGGTAGAGCTTGTCGCCGTGCGCCACCACCGCGTAGTCGCCCACCTTCGGCGCGAAGGGATCGTTCGCCGTGAGCAGGTTCACCGGGATCACGATGAAGGGATCATACTCGGCGATCAGGTAGCTGCGCGCTTTCAGGTCCGCCGTCCAGCGCTCCAGCATCTTGATCCGCTCGCGCAGCCAGGTCTTGCGCTCGGCTCCGGTGGCGGGATCGGCCAGCTCCTTGTTGGCGTTGCCGATGCGCTTCTCGAAGCCCGCGATCATCGGGTTCGGCGTGCTGGTCTTCTTCGGCCAGCCGTAGCTGGTGAAAGGCTGGTAGTAGGTGGAGTTGACGATCTCGTCCGGCATCGTCGGCAAGCGGTCTCCGTCGGAGCCGTCGGACACCACGTCCATCTCGGCTTGCAACAGGAACACCTTCCGCCCGGTCTGCGGGTGCCTCAGGTTCAAGATCGTCTCGCAATCGTAGAAATTGTGCTTCGTGAGCAGCTCGTTGAGCCGCGTCGCATCCTGCTTCAGCCGGCCCGTCTTGTTCTCGTAGAGCACGTAGAACCAACGCGACACCTCCGGTTTCTCCAGCAGCGCCGGCATGCCGGGCAGCAGCTTGGAAAGCCGCGGGTTCACGGTTTCGAGCTCCGCCAGCGTCTTTGAAGGCTCCGGCAAACGGACCTTGAGCGTATACTCCGCGGCGTAGGAATCCGCGGCCTTGCGCTCCTTCGACGCGATCGTGCCCTTCTCCACCTTGACCTCCGACTTGAAGGGAATGCCGGAGCGCAAGGTCCGGACATCGCCGCCGCTCGCCGCGGTGTGGCTGGAGATCGGCGGCAAGGGTGCCGGTTCCGCCTCGGCCTCGGCCTTGCGCTTGGCCTCTTCCGCAGCCTGCTTCTTGAACTCCGCCAGTTGCTTCTGAAGGTCCTGCTCGAACTCCTCGCGCAGCCGCGCTTCCAGTTGGCGCTCGATGTCTTCCTGGTCGACCGGCGCGACGGCCACGGGCGCGGGCGGACGAATCAGATTCTTTACCCCGCGCAGGATCTTTTCCCCGGGTGGCGTGAAGGGCAGGATCACCGCGGCCAACACCAGCACGAAGACCGATGCGCGCAGCCAGGGGAATCCGTGTTTCTTATCGTTGCGGGGGGCGACTCGGCTCATGCGGCAGGATACTACCGAAGAACCCGCGGACTATCCAAGCCCGGGACCGAGGAACCTTCGAATGAACCGGGCGAACCCTTCAGGCCCAGGCCGAAAAGATTCGTTCCAGTTCCTCGCGGTCCACCGCGTCGAAGGCCGCCTTCTCCATCGAATCGACATCGAAGACCGCGATCACATTGCCCCGCGCATCCTTCACCGGCACCACGATCTCGCTCTCCGCCCGGCTGTCGCAGGCGATGTGCCCGGGAAAGGCATGCACGTCGGGCACGACCTGCGTTTCGCCGCTCGCCCACGCCGTTCCGCAGACGCCCTTGCCCCATGCGATCCGGGAACAACCGGGCGTCCCTTGGTAGGGCCCGATCACAAGGCCGCCGCCGACCACCCGGTAGAACCCGGTCCAAAAGGCATGCGGCATCGCCTCGTGCAGGATGCAGGCCGCACCGGCCATCCGGGCGATCGAGTCCGGTTCTCCGGACCACAAGGCATGCACGCGCTTACGCGCCGTGGCATAGCGGGCCCTTTTCTCTTCGGCATCGGGAATCATGCAGGGACCCTAAACCGCTTCAGCCGGTCCCTGCAATTCCCGCCGGAAGAACGGAAATTCGAAGCTGCGCCTCCCCGCTTCCCGGTCTAGCCTCGCGCCGCCATGTTGGGTGGAATTGGAGCCACGGTTCTCAGCGTGATCGCGGTCGTCGCACTGCTCGCGCTTGCCCGTTTGCTGACCCAATGGATCACCGACTGGTGGGAGTAAGCCTCTGCGAAAGCCGGTCCTCTAAGGGCCTCCGCCACCCGGTCGCGGCCGCGGCCAAAGACTCGCGAAGTCGCCGGGCTACACGACTTCTTGATTATTAACCTTTGTTAAATTTTTCTTGCCGGACTCCTGAATTTTTGAAAATTCTCTCCGCGTCATGAGAACACTTCCGCTTCTTGCCGCCTTCCTTCTGAGCAGCCCGATCGCCCTGGCCAGCACCGAGCTGGAACTGCTGCAGGATCGCTGCGCAGAGCAAGAACGCCAGATCCGCCAACTGGAGGAAGAGAACTCCCGGCTGAAGTCCCTCATGGGAACCGCCGCCTCGACCCCGGCGACCCGCACGGCTTCCGCCTCCCGGCCGGAGAGCTCCGCCGCCCCCGAAACCAAGCCTTCCACGGCAAGCAGCCAGGCTTCCTACGGCACCGTCCGCCCCGGCGACTCCCTGACCAAGCTCGCCAAGCGACACGGCACCACCCCCGAGGTCCTGATCAAGCTCAACAAGATCAAGAACCCCTCGCTGATCCGCCCCGGCCAGAAACTCCTGCTCCCCGCCAAGGCCGAGGCCCCGGCATCCCGCACTCCGTCCGCCACGGTCGGCTCCAGCCACATCGTGAAGAACGGCGAGACTTTTTACAGCATCGCCCGCCAGCACGGCATCAGCGTGGAAACCCTCGAGTCCGCCAATCCCGGGATCAAGGCCACCTCGATCCGCCCCGGCCAGAAGCTCCAGCTTTCCCGCGCCAGCGCCCCGGCCGTCGCCAAGTCCAGCCCGGCCCCCGCGCCGACCGCGAAACTGGACGTCCCCTCTTCCACCGCCAGCGCGGTGACCAAACTCGATGCCGCCGCCCCCGCTCCCGCGCCGCTGGAAGACACCAGCCGCACGGTGAGCAACACGCCGCGCATCAAGTCGGTGCTCGTCACCGAGGAAATCGATTTCGGTGCATTTGCCGCAGCACACGGCACCACCACCGAGAAACTGAATGCCCTGAACGGCCATCGCCTGAAATCCAGTACAGTCCTTGCAAAGGGCTCGGAGTTCTACGTTCCCGCCCAGCCTTGAGAATTCAAAGCTCCGATTCCTTGGGTTGATGGCCGCCAAGGTCATGGCACCCGTCCGGGATTCGTCCCGGGCGGGTTTTCCTTTTCCCTCAAAGCTCCCGGCTCGCGCCTCCTCAAGGCGACACCGCCAGCCGCTCCGGGCCCGCGCTTTCGCCGAAGATGAAGCCGTTCTCCTTGTAGGTCTTCAGCCGGAAGTGCGTGGCGGTCGAAATGACGCCGTCCATCGTGCTGAGCTTCTCGGAAACGAAGCGCGCCACCTCGCGGAGGTCGCTGCCCTCGACCACCACCATCAGGTCGTAGCCGCCGCTGGCCAGATAGCAACTGACCACCTGGTCGAAGCGCGCGATCCGCATCGCCAGTCGGTCGAAGCCGCCGCCGCGCTCGGGCGTCACCTTGACCTCGATGAAGGCCGACACGTCGTCGTCACCGGCTTGCTCGGGATTGATGACCGCCTGGTAGCCCAGGATCGTGCCGTTTTTCTCCCACGCGGCGAGCCGCTCCTTCACCTCCCCCTCGCTCAGCGAAAGCAGTTCGGCGAGTTCCTGGTGGCTGTGGCGCGCCTGGCGGCGCAGCAGTTGCAAAAGCGGGTCGATCGACATGGCGGCAGGGGTTCTAGCGGCGGGGGCCGCAGAGGGCAAGGGATGGTCGCCAACAAATCAATCCCCCATGCAAATCCCGACCGCCTTCGCCGCCTTGACCATCTCGCCTTCCGGCTCGACCAGCCGCAGCTTGTTCACCGCGTCCTCGATCGGCACCGAATCGACGTGATAGGCTTGGTAGCTGACCATCCGGCCGAAGCGGCCTTCCTCGGCCAGCTTCACCGCCATCACGCCGAAGCGCGTGCCGAGGATGCGGTCGAGCGCCGTCGGCGCGCCGCCCCGCTGGAGGTGGCCCAAGGTGCAAGCCCGCGTCTCCTTGCCGGTGAGGCTTTCCAGCCGGCGCGCGACGATATCGCCGATCCCGCCGAGGCGGACCTCCCCGCCTTCGTTGGCCGCAATGGTCGCCAGGTCGCCGTCGGGAAGATGGGCCCCTTCCGCGACCACCACCAGCGTGCTGTGATGGCCCTGCGCGTCGCGCTGCTTGATGAACTCGGCCACCTTTTCGGTGTCGAAAGGGATCTCGGGCAGCAGGATGACATCGGCACCGCCGGCGATCCCGCCCCACAGCGCGATCCAGCCCGCGTGGCGGCCCATCACTTCCAGCACCATGATCCGCTTGTGGCTCTCCGCCGTGGTGTGCAGGCGGTCGAGCGCATCGACCACCGTGCTGACCGCGCTGTCGAAGCCGAAGGTCATCGCGGTCGCCATCAGGTCGTTGTCGATGGTCTTCGGCACGCCGATGATCGGCCAGCCTTCGCGGTAGAGCTGCAAGCCGGTGGTCAGCGAGCCGTCGCCGCCCACGATGATCAGCGCGCGGATCTCGAGCTGCTCCATCGTGCGCTTGGCCTTGGCCACGATGTCGGCGGGGACCTCGGCGATGTCGCCCTTTCCGACCTTCGCCGCGAAGTGGCCCTTGTTGGTGGTGCCGAGGATCGTCCCGCCCAGCTTGAGGATGCCCAGGGTGTGCAGCGGCTTGAGCACCTTGTAATCACCGGGCGGCAGCAGTCCCTCGAAACCGTCCTTGAAGCCGATCACCTCCCAGCCGAGTTGGGTGGCCGCTCCCACCACGCCGTGAATCACTGCATTGAGTCCGGGGCAATCGCCGCCGCTGTTGAGAATACCGATGCGCATCGCCACTGGATTTGAGGTCAGGTAAGGGGTTTGATAAGCCGAAATCGCGCCATTCTCAGCGGGGATTGGGAACGTCGAGGATCTCCTTGCCGCGGCTTCCGACCGGCGCCCCGGCGGCGACCCAGCGGTCGTAGGCATCCCAGCCCTGGCGCACCAGCCCGCGGGCCCGGTTGAAGCGGTCGGGGCTGTTGAGGACCACCACGATCAAGCGGCGCGGGGTCACGCCCTTCTCCCCGTCCGGCTTGGTCCGCACCAGCGGCTCGCGGTCGACCGCCACGCTCAGGCAAGGGCCCGCCGCGGCGGTGGTCCCGGTCTTGACCCCCAGCACCATCGGCTCGCCCAGCATTTCGTTGGTGTTCTTCACCTTGAAGCTCCGCTTGCCGCCCGCCCCGTGCACGGTGACCTGGCGCTCTTTCTGGCGGACGATGAACGTGAAGCCCGGCTTGCGCATGGCATAGACCGAAAGCTTGGCCACGTCGGCCGCGGTCGAGACCCCCGTCGCGCCGCGCAGTTCCAGCCCGTGCGGGTTGGCAAAGCGGGTCTTGCTCAGGTGGATCGCTTTGCCCAGCTCGTTCATCTCCTTGACGAAGGCCTCCACCCCGTCGCCGCTGCGTCCGCGGGCCCGGAGGATCTCCGCCCCCACGTGGTTCGCCACGGTCGTGGCTGCCAGGTTGTCGGAACCGAGCAGCGCGCAGTAAAGCGCGTCCCGCAGGGTCAACTGGTCGCCCGGCTGGAGGTTCATCGGGTTCGGGCCGCCGATCGCCAGCGCGGATGCCGGCACGGTCGCCAAGGTCTGGTTGAGGTCGACTCCCGTGGCGTCCGCCCAATCCACCGCGATCACCCCGGTGGCGATCTTGGTCAGGCTGGCGACCGGCCGCTTGACCACCGAATTGGAGGCCATCAACACTTTCCCGGAGTGCGCCTCCACCACCATGAAAGCCTCCCCTTGCTGACCGGAAAGCCGGGAGGAAAAGAAAGCTTGGACGAGGAAGGTGAGGAAAAACGCGCGTTTCATCGGGCCGGCGCGGACTCTACCGGCACGACGCTGCCACTCAACCCCAAATCCCGCCGCGACCGTCCGGGCCGGAATGCCGCTCGCCCATTCCCGCCTTGCCAACGCCCGACGGACGGCTAGAATCCGTCCCGTCAGGCAGTTCCGGTTCCATCCGGCTGCCCGCCGCCGGCCAAACGCAGATTTTGGCAGCAGCGCTCCGCTCGGGCGGACCGCAATCGGACTCCGGCGGACGCGGATTCGCGGAAATGCCTGCCACACCGGGTCCAGCGAGCGATAGCCGCCACGTCCCGGGTCCACGGAGTTCCCGCCCGTCCCGCTTTGAGCGGCAGGAACTCCCCGGCACCAGAAAGCCGGCGACCCGGACCGGCAGGTCGAGCCCGCAGCCCCGCCCGATCGCGGGCGGCCGCCGGCCTTCGCCAACCAGGACCCGCCAACCGAAACGCAAAACATGTCCAACGCCACACCTGATACCAGAGGGCCCGGAGGCCCCGGAGGCGAACGCCGCAGGCAACGCTCCCGCGGCGGCAAAGGCCGGAATCGCAACCGGCAAGGAAACGACCAAGGAGGAAACCCCAACCGCTCGCAGCACCAGGGCGACCGCCACCGCGGCGACCGCGGCGGGGATCGCGGTGAACGCGGGCCCCGTCCGCCGCGCCGCGAATACAAACCCGCACCGCTCACCTGGTGGCAGAAGCTCCTCAAGGCCATCGGCCTCTACAAGGAGCCCGTCCGCCCGCCACGGCCCGAGAAGCAGGAGAGCATCCGCTTCGAGGAAGGCCCGCCGCGCGAGGTGAAGTCGAACACCCGCAACGCCCGCCAGGGCGCCGGCGACGGAACCCCGCGCCCGCCGAAAGAAAGGGGCGAACGTCCGCCGCGCGGCGAGCGCCCGGAACGGACCGAACGCGCCGAAGCCTCCGGCACCCGCATCTACCTCGGCAACCTGTCCTACGAAGCCACCGAGGAGGACCTCAAGGACCTCTTCAAGGGAGTCGGGACCGTTCGCAACGTGGAGATCGTTTACAACCGCCGCACCCACAAGTCCAAGGGCTACGGCTTTGTCGACATGCTCAACGTCGACGAGGCCCGCCGCTCGATCGAGATCCTGCACGACCAGTTCTTCATGGGCCGCAAGCTCGTGGTGAGCGGTGCGAAGACCAAGGATCACGAGGACGAAGGCAAGGACGAGGATGCCCGCGAGGAAGCCGCCGCACGCGCCGAGCGACAGGCTGCCACGGCCGCCGCCGCGACCGTTGCCACGGCCGCCGTCGTGACAGCCCCGGCCGAGCCAGAAGCCTCCGAGGAGGTCGCTGCCGCTCCCGAAGCCATCACCGAATCCACCGCCGAAGCCGCGCCGAGCCCCGCAGGGGAAAGCGACAGCGAAGAGAAGGCGGTCTGATCCCCAACGCTTCATCCAGCGCCCCGTCCGGTCCTCCCGGGCGGGGCGCTTTCGTTTGCGGAAGCCTGCCTTCTCTAACAAGTCGGTCGCGCCGCGCGCTCCCGCAGCCGGTCTTCTCCGGAGAAAGAAGCCGGAATAGTCTTGCTTCCGGAATTCGATCGCTTATTGGAGCCCCGCGGTCTTTCGGACCGTGCGGAGCCGATCGACCGGCTCCAGCCCTTTTCCGGTCTTCATCGATGAGAGATGGTTCGGGGATCTCCTGACAGCCTCATCGACACCGCCAGCCGCCGGGATTCCGCGCGGGCCGGCACTTACCGAAATGACCCCGACCACGTTCGAGGCGATGCCCCTGGCAGCGCCCCTCCACCGCGTCCTGCGCGAGCTTGACTACCACACGCCTTCGCCCATCCAGGCCCAGGCCATCCCCCTGCTGCTGGAAGGCCGCGACCTCCTCGGTTGCGCCCAGACCGGCACCGGCAAGACCGCTTCCTTCGCGCTGCCGATTCTCAACGCCCTGCACGAGCGGCCGCGCCACGCCACTCCGAAGAGCGCGCGCACCCTCGTTCTCACCCCCACCCGCGAACTCGCGGTGCAGGTGGCGAAGAGCTTCGGCACCTACGGCAAGCACGTCCGCTTCCGCCAGACCATGATCTACGGCGGCGTCGGCCAGAATCCCCAGGTGGCCGCCATGCGCGGCGGCGTCGACGTGCTCGTCGCCACCCCGGGACGATTGCTCGACCTGATCGAGCAGCGCCACGTCGATCTCTCCGGCGTGGAGTTCTTCGTGCTCGATGAAGTCGACCGCATGCTCGACATGGGCTTCCTGCGCGACGTGAAGAAGATCGTCGCGATGCTCCCCGTGAAGCGCCAGTCGCTGTTCTTCTCCGCCACGCTCGCGCCGAACATCGTGCAGCTCGCGGAAACGATCCTGCGCCAACCGGCCCGCGTCAGCATCCAGCCGGAAACGACCACCGCGGAACGCATCGAGCAGAAAGTCTGCTTCGTCACCAAGGACGCCAAGCGCCCGCTGCTCGAGCGCTTGCTCGCCGACCAGTCGCAGGCCGACGGTGCCCGCCTCACCATCGTCTTCAGCCGCACCAAGCACGGCGCGAACAAGCTCGCCAAGAGCCTCTGTGCCGCCGGCTTCCAGGCCGATGCGATCCACGGCAACAAGTCGCAAGCCCAGCGCGAGAAGGCGCTCGACCGCTTCCGCAAGGGCCTCACGCCCGTGCTCGTCGCCACCGACGTCGCCGCCCGCGGCGTCGATGTGAAGGACGTCGGTCTGGTGGTGAACTACGACCTCCCCAACGAGCCGGAAGCCTACGTCCACCGCATCGGCCGCACCGGCCGCGCGGGAGCCGAGGGCCTCTCGGTCTCGTTCTGCTCCGACGAGGAGTTCGACTACCTGCGCGAGATCGAGAAGATCATCCGCATGCCCGTCCCCGTCTGGACCAATCACGACCACCATGACCCCTCGCTCGCCGAGCGCTACGCCCGCGGCGGCCGCGGATCGGTCCAGCAGCGCCCGCAGCAAGGCCGGAGAACCTTCGGCGGAGGAGGTGGCGGCGGCGGTGGTGGCGCCCGTGGCGGACGCCGGCCGTCCCGCGCCGGACGCTGACAGCCGTTCCATTCACGAGGCCGCTCCCCGCCGGGAGCGGCCTTTTGCTTTGCCCCGCAGCCCGAATCTCCCCCGTCTTCATCTTTCCTAAAGGTGCCCCGTGCCAGCCTCGCCCCATGCACGCCGCCCTCCGAGCTTTCGGCACCTTCGCCACCCTTGCCGCATTGCTTCCGGCCTGCCGGGTGGCACCGGCCGGCGGAGGCAGCCCGGTCGCCCTTCCGGTGTCCTGGCGAAACGCGGCGGACTTCCCCACTGCCAGCCCCGACGCCGATCTCGCGACGTGGTGGTCGTCCTTCGGCGATCCGACGATGACCCGGCTGATCCGCGAGGCTCTGGCCGGCAACCGCGACCTCGCCTCGGCCGTGGCCCGAGTCCGCGAGGCCCGCGCCCGCCGCGACGCCCAGGCGGCCTCGCTCTTCCCGTCCCTCGGCTACGATGGATCTCGTAGTTCGGGAAAATCCTGGGTCGACGGCGCCGCGGACCCGTCTTTCACTTCCTACTCCGCCGGCTTGAGCGCCTCGTGGGAGGCCGACTTTTTCGGAAGGAACCGCCAGTCGGTGCTCGCCTCCTCGGCCGATGCCGAAGCGGTGGCGGAGAACCTGAACTCCGCGCGGGCCGCACTCGCATCCGAAGTCGCGCTGGCGTTTGTCGACCTCCGCTCGGCCGAGGAACGACTGCGAATCGTCCGGCGAACCCTGGTCACCCGCGAGGAAACGACCCGCCTCGCCTCCTGGCGCGCCCAGGCCGGGGAGATCGACCAACTCGAACTCCGGCAGGCGGAATCCAGTCTCGAAAGCGCCCGTTCGCAGCTCGCCTCGCAGGAACAAAACATCTCCCTGACCAGGAACCGGCTGGCCTTGCTCTGCGGCAGGGTGCCTGGCGACATCGGGACCGGTGACGGCGGCGTCCCCTCGCCCGCCCGCCGCCTCGCCATTGGAATCCCGGCCGATACCATCCGCCAGCGCCCCGACGTCCGTGCCGCGGGCTACAACTGGATCGCGGCCGTCGCCCGCACGAAGTCGGCGGAAGCCGAGCGCTTGCCCAGTCTCCGGCTGTCCGGTTCGTTTGGCGTCGACACGGTCAGCAGTTCGAAGCTCTTCAACCCCGAACGCGCCGCCGCCGGACTCGTCGCCGGGATCTCGGGACCGATCTTCGATGCCGGAAGAATCCGCGCCAACATCGAGGCCCGGGATGCCGCGGAGGAACAGGCGCTGCTCGCCTACGAATCCTCCGTTCTCACCGCACTCTCGGAAGTGGAGGACGCGCTGGTCGCCTGCCGCCGCTCCGCCGAGCGGCTCGCCTCGCTGGAAAAGGCCGCGTTTGCCGCCAAGGAAGCCTCGCGCCTCGCCAGCCAGAAATACCGCGCCGGGGTGATCGACATCACCACCGTGCTCGACACCCAGCGCAGCGACCTTCTGCTCGAGGAAAGCGTCGCCGCCGTGAAGGCCGACCGCGCCGCCGCCCACATCCAGCTCTACAAGGCGCTCGGAGGCGGTTGGTCTGCCGCCGGCTCCTGAATCCCACCCGCATGAAATCGTCCGATCCCGCCCAAGACCTCGCCGCCATCCTGGAGCGCGGCAAATCCAGGCCGCTCCGCAAATGGATCGCCATCGCCCTGGTCGCCTCGGCCGTCGGTGCCGCGGCCTATCACCATTTCCGCCGTGACCCCGCCGAGGAAGCTACTCCCGAGTACGTGACCCGACCCTTGGAGAAAGGCGACATCTCGATCGAGATCACCGCCACCGGCACGCTCGCGCCGACCAACCAGGTCATCGTCGGCAGCGAACTCTCCGGCACCATCGCCGAGGTTTTCGTCGATACCAACGACACCGTCACCAAGGGACAGGAGCTCGCGAAGCTCGACACCATCAAGCTGACCCAGCAAACCGAGCGCACCCGCGCCACCCTGCTTTCGGCCAAGGCCCGCGTCAGCCAGGCGGAAGCCACCTTGCGGGAGAACGAGGCGTCCCACGGCCGCCTGGTCGAACTCCACGAACTGAGCGGCGGCCAGACTCCTTCGAAAGCCGACATGGATTCGGCGCTCGCCGCCGTCGAGCGGGCCCGCGCCGATCTCGAGAGCGCGAAAGCCTCGGTCTCCGAAGCCACCGCCAACGTGAAGGCGAACGAACGCGACCTCGCGCTGGCGGTGATCCGCTCGCCCGTCAACGGCACCATCCTCCTTCGAAAGCTGGAAGTTGGCCAGACCGTCGCGGCTTCCTTCACCGCCCCGGAGCTGTTCACCATCGCCGAGGACCTCCGCAAGATGGAACTCGTCGTCGCCGTGGCCGAGGCCGATATCGGACGCGTCGCGAAGGGACAGGCCGTCGAGTTCACCGTCGATGCCTGGCCGAAGCGGGTTTACAAGGCCACGGTCAAGAAGGTGTTCTTCGGCTCCACCCTGACGAACAACGTCGTGACCTACAGCACCGAGCTTGAGGTGAACAACGACGATCTCAGCCTGCGTCCCGGCATGACTGCCACCGCGGACATTTTCATCGAACGGAAGGAGAACGTCTTCACCGTCCAGAACTCGGCCTTGCGCTTCGATCCCGAAGCCGCCGCCGGGCTCGGCAAGGAGGACGAGGGCGACCGCACGATCGTCCAGCAGCTTTCGCCCGGCGGTGGTCGCCGCTGGGGTCGCGGCATGGGATCCACCCTTCCCGCCGGCCCGGAAAAGGAGGGCCCCAGCGTGTGGATTCTAAAGGACGGCAAGCCCGCCGAGATCAAGGTCGAGGCCGGCCTGACCGACGGCAGCCAGACCGAGATCTCCGGCGAAGGTCTCGCCGAAGGGCTCGACATCATCGTCAGCGCAAAGCCCCCGGCCAAACCATGAGTTCCCTCATCGAACTGCGCGACCTGACCAAAACCTACGGCCGCGGCGACGCCGCCTTCAAGGCGCTGCGCGGGGTCGACATGGACATCGGCCGCGGCGAGTTCATCGCGGTCATGGGGCCGAGCGGTTCGGGCAAGTCGACCTTGATGAATCTCCTCGGCTGCCTCGACACCCCGACCAGCGGCAGCTACCGCTTCGACGGGATCGCGGTGGAAAGCCTCAACAAGGACCAGCGCTCCCTGCTCCGCCGCCACGCCCTCGGATTCATCTTCCAGGGCTTCAACCTGCTCGCGCGGACATCGGCGTTGGAAAACGTGGAGCTTCCCCTGCTCTACCGCGGCTACTCGCGGAAGCAGCGCCACGACCTCGCACGCAAGGCGCTCGCCAGCGTCGGCCTCCCCGACAAGGAAAGGAACACTCCCTCGGAACTCTCCGGCGGCCAGCAGCAGCGCGTCGCCATCGCCCGCGCCATCGTCACCAACCCCGGCACGCTCTTCGCCGACGAACCGACCGGCAACCTCGATACGAGGACCACCGGCGAGGTGATGGATCTGCTCTGCCGCCTCAATGAGGACCTCGGCATCACGGTCATCATGGTCACCCACGAGGACGAGGTCGCCCGCTATGCCAAGCGCATCATCCACGTCCGCGACGGCCTGATCGGATCCGATGTCGCCAACCCGCGCCGCAACACGCCCACCCACTGACCGACGATGTTCTGGAACGCCTTCATCATCGCCCTCCGGGAAATCCGGCGGAACCTCACGCGCGCCTTCCTCACCGTGATCGGCGTGGTGATCGGGGTGGCGGCGGTGGTCACCCTCGTCACCCTCGGCCGCGGCGCGACGGAGTCCGTCAAAGCGCAGATCGAGAAAGTCGGCAGCAACCTGCTCACCCTCCGCCCCGGCCAGGGCTGGGGTCCGAGCGCCGCGCCGCTCTTCAGCATGGACGATGTCGAGGTGATCCGGAAGCAGATCCCCGGCATCCGCGCGGTCGCACCCATGGCCATGACCAGCGTCCAGGCCATCTCCGGCGAGGAGGCAAGGCTTACCGACATCCAGGGCACCACGCCCGATTACTTCCCGATCGCCAACTGGGAACTCTCCGACGGCCGCTTCTTCGACGACACCGAGGTGATCGACGGTTCCACGGTCGCGGTGATCGGCGAGACCATCCGCAAGGAACTCTTTCCAAACGGCGACCCCATCGGCCGCAAGATCCGTCTCCTCAACACCGCCGTGACCGTGATCGGAGTCACCGTCGCCAAAGGCCAGGCCGGCTGGGGCGACGACCTCGACGACAACATCATCATCCCCATCACGACGCTCCAGCGCCGCCTCAACGGCCAGCTTTCGAAGCAGAACCTCGGGCAGATCATGGTCTCGACCGAGGACGATTACCCGAGCGAGGCCGTGGTCGCCGACCTCAACTCGCTGATGCGGGAGCGCCGCAACCTGTCGCGCAGCGAGCAGAACAACTTCTCCGCCTTCGACAGCCGCCAAATCGCCGATGCGGTCAGCTCCAGCACCAAGGTGATGACTTCCCTGCTCGCCGCCGTGGCCGGCGTGAGCCTGCTGGTCGGCGGCATCGGCATCATGAACATCATGCTGGTCTCCGTCACCGAGCGCACCCGCGAGATCGGCATCCGCATGGCCATCGGTGCCCGCGCCCGCGAGGTGATGCTCCAGTTCCTGGTCGAAGCCGTCACCTTGTCCTGCGTCGGCGGCCTCTGCGGCATCGCCCTCGCCTACGGGCTCTGCGTGTGGCTCGCCAAGCTGGTCGGCGCGCCCTTCCTCTTCGACCCGAAGATCAACGGCATCGCCTTCGTCTTCTCCGCCGCCATCGGCATCCTTTTCGGCTTCATGCCCGCCCGCCGCGCCGCCAGCCTCGATCCCATCGATGCCTTGCGGCACGAATGAGTCGATGGACTATGGTTGATAGTTGATGGTGAACAGCCAAAGACCCTGCGCCTTCCAACCATCCACCATCAACTCCAGACTCTCAACTTCTCCACCATGCGCCTCCTCGTCATCGAAGACGACCCGCTGCTCCGCCACAGCCTTTGCGAAGGACTGCGGGAGGAACTCTACGCGGTCGACTCGGCGGCGGATGGCCACGAAGGGCTCCTCAAGGCACTCGCCACGGGCTACGACGGGATCGTGCTCGACGGCATGCTGCCCGGCCTCGACGGCTGGGAGCTGCTGCGCCGCCTCCGCCATGAGAAACCGACACCGGTCCTGATGCTCACCGCCCGCGATGCGGTGCCCGACCGGATCCGCGGCCTCGACGCCGGGGCCGACGACTACCTGACCAAGCCCTTCGACTTCGACGAACTGCTCGCCCGTCTCCGCGCCTTGATCCGCCGCAGCTCCGGCCGGGGCTCGAACCTGCTGGAGATCGAAGGCGTGGAAATCGACACCGCGGCGCGCACGGTCCGCCGCGAAGGCGAGGCGATCCCTCTGACACCACGCGAATACGCACTCGTCGAATACCTCGCCCTCCACCGCGGCAGCGTCGTCAGCCGCACCGAGCTCTACGATCACCTTTTCGACGAAAGCGACGACACGCTTTCCAACCTCCTCGACGTCCACGTTTCCAACATCCGGAAGAAGCTGGGACCCTCCTTCATCTCCACCCGCCGCGGCCACGGCTACTCGATCGAATGAAGCCCTTCTTCCGCTCGGTACGCTGGCGCCTTCTTCTCTGGTATGCGCTCATCCTGCTCGCCCTGATCACCGGGCTCTGCCTGCTGGCCTTCCGCCTCGCGTCGGACGACCGGACCAGCCAGATCGACCGCGAGATCCGCAGCTTCCAAAGCACCTTCTTCCGCAGCCTCTTCGCCTCGCAACCGCTGCCCGACAAGAACGAGCTGCCCAGCCTGGACGAGATCCGCCAGCGCCTCCGCAATCCGGGCGACGTTTCCGCGTTCCCGCCCGAACTCCACGCCCTCTTCGAAGACGGCGGAGGCGGCACTTTCCTCGCTTGCTGGGACAGCGATGGATCGCGGCTCTTCATCTCGGCCAATGCCCCGGACGACCTCGTTCCGCCAAGGCAAGCCGGCGACGGATCGACCCAATACGTCGAACGTGACCACCGCCGGGAACACCACCGGGTCAATCCGTCGGGAATGAGCTCCATCATCGGTCGCGACATCTCCGCCGAGCAATCCGAGCTGCGCAACTTCGCGCTGCTGCTCGCCCTCGGTGGTGCCGCGGTCTGGACCGCGGGCCTGGGCGGCGGCTGGTGGCTTGCCGGACGCGCGCTCAAGCCGATCGACACCATCGGCCGCACCGCGTCGCGCATCGCCGCCGGCAACCTCGACGAGCGGATCGAACTCGCCCGCACCGACAACGAACTCGACCAACTCGGCGGCGTGCTCAACGAAACCTTCGACCGGCTCGCCGCCGCCATCGAACGCCAGAAGCGCTTTACCGCCGACGCCTCCCACGAGCTGCGCACCCCGGTCACCATCATCCTCTCCGAAACCCAGCGCGGCTTGAAGCGCGAGCGCGAACCGGATCAATACCGCGAGATCCTCGCCAACTGCCGCAGCGCCGCCGAGAGGATGCGCGCGCTCGTCGAGTCGCTCCTCGTCCTGGCCCGCCAGGATCTCCCTGCATCGGGGACCGATCCCGTCCCCTGCGACCTCGCGGAGATCGCCGGCGGCGTCGCCGACCTCCTCCAACCGCTGGCCGACGAGCATTCGATCGCCATTCACCGCGAGCTTTCCCCGGCATTCCTTCATGGCGACCCGCATTCGCTCGCGATGGTCGTCCAGAACCTGCTCTCCAACGCCATCGTGCACCCGCCCTCCGGCAGCAAGGTGCTTCTCAAGACGACCGTCACCGGAGCTTCCGTGATCCTCGAGGTGCGCGACAACGGCCCCGGCATTCCCTCCGAGCACCTGCCCCGCCTCTTCGACCGCTTCTACCGCGCCGACACCGCCCGCGGCCAGGCCAGCGGCCACACCGGTCTCGGACTGGCCATCGCAAAGACCATCGTCGAGAACCACGGCGGGAAGATCGAGGTCGAGAGCGCCACCGGCACCACCTTCCGCGTGATCCTGCCCCGCGGCTGACAGAACCGAAGCGCTGTTACAGACCGAAGCGTCTACTGGACCGCGGACTTTAGTCCGCTTGGAAGGTCGGCGCTCTCGAGCGGGCTAAAGTCCGCGGCCCACTACACCGGAAGTTCCAACCGCCACCAAGATTCCCCTTGCCACACCGCAATTCCTCGTAACGATAAATATCGTCATGACCAACCCCGTCACGTTCACCCGAGCCCTCGCTGATCCCACCCGTTGGCGGATCGTCCGGCTGGTGATGGACGACGCACTCTGCGTCTGCGAACTCGCCGACATCCTCGGGATGCCGCAGTCCTCGGTCTCCAGCCACGTCCAGGTCATCCGCAAGGCCGGGCTTCTCGACAGCGAGAAATGCGAGAAGTGGACCTACTTCCGCATCACCCGCCAGCACCTGCCGCTGGTCCGCACCATCGCCAAGCACTTCGCCGGCGATGGACTCCACCCGGAAGACCGCGCCAACGCCGCCAAACGACTTTCCAAGCGCGAGAACTCCTGCTGCCCCGGCCCCAAACAACTCGCCACCCGGCGCAAAGCCAAAGCCACCTCATGAACCTCTCCGAACTCAAATCCCTGCTCCGCGAGCACTCCGACCGCCACTTCCGCATCCAGCTCCCCGACGGCGCGGCGGTCCCCGTCTCCTTCCACGTCACCGAAGTCGGCCGCGTACAGAAGACCTTCCTCGACTGCGGCGGCACGCTCCGCGAGTCCCTCACCTGCCAGCTCCAGATCTGGGTCGGCGAGGATTACGACCACCGCATCGAGACGGGCAAGATGGCCTCCATCCTCGACAAGGCAAAGGCCTACCTCCCCGACGAGTCCATCCCGGTGGAAATCGAATACGAGGACCGCGTGATTTCCCAATACACCATCGCCGGTCACGAGGTGACCGCCGACGCCGTCGTCCTCCAACTCGCCCACAAGCACACCGAATGCCTCGCCCCCGAGCTCTGCGGACTCTCCTCCCTCAACCGCCTGCCCGCCATCGGCGGCAAGAACCCCTGCTGCGGCCCCACCGGTTGCTGTTAGACCATGAGACGCCCCCTCGCGGAATTCCTCGGAACCTTCATCCTCGTCTTCGCAGGGACCGGGGCGATCGTGATCAACCAGCACTCGGGCGGCGTCATCGGCCACTCCGGCATTGCGCTGACCTTCGGCCTGGTCGTCCTCGCGATGATCTACACCTTCGGCGACATCAGCGGCGCACACTTGAATCCCGCGGTCTCGATCGCATTCGCCGCGGCCGGACGCTTCCCGTGGAAAGAAATCCCGCTCTATCTCGGAGCCCAGCTCGCCGGTGCCTTCGCCGCCAGCGGCCTGCTCAAGTTCCTCTTCCCCGGCCCCGGGACCCTGGGTGCCACCCTGCCCGCCGGCAGCGCCAGCCAGAGCTTCGTCCTCGAAGTCGTCCTCACCGCGATCCTGATGCTGGTCATCCTCGGCGTCTCCACCGGCGCCAAGGAAAAGGGCATCACCGCCGGCATCGCGATCGGCGCGACCGTCGGCCTCGAAGCCATGTTCGCCGGCCCGGTCTGCGGTGCCTCGATGAATCCCGCCCGCTCCCTCGCCCCGGCGATCGTCAGCGGCCACCTCCAGCACCTCTGGCTCTACCCCGCCGCCACCGTCCTCGGAGCCCTCCTCGCCGTCCCCCTCTCCCACGCCCTCCGCGGCCCCACTTCATCTCATTCCAGCCACTGATCCCTGCTTGCTTTCCACTTCATGAAGCCCACCATCCTCATCCTTTGCACCGGCAACTCCTGCCGTTCCCACATGGCCGAAGGCATCCTGCGTGCCGCCGCAGGCGACCTGCTCGATGTCCAGAGCGCCGGCTCCAAACCCGCCGGCTACGTCCACCCGCTCGCCATCAAGGCCCTGGCCGAGATCGGCATCGATATCTCCGCGCATCACTCGAAACACATGGACGAGTTCCTGTCGCAGGACGTCGAAACCGTCATCACCGTCTGCGGCAACGCCGACCAAGCATGCCCGATCTTCCCCGGTCAGCTCAACCGCCACCACTGGGGCTTCGACGACCCCGCCCACGCCACCGGCAGCGAAGACGAACAGATGGCCGTCTTCCGCCGCGTCCGCGACGAGATCCGCAAGGTCTTCGAAGCCTACGCCGCCGGCCGCCGCGACGCGAAGTAGCGCAACTTTGCAAGTTGCGCGCTTCTGGCGGCCCGCGCCTGCCCCCACTCCCGAAGCTTCCCGGAATGCACGCCCATCGGCGGGCAATCTGCTTCCCGCGCCAAACTCCGCGGGGCGTTTCGGCCAGCGAATGATCACAAATGCGCAGCGTCCGGGCAACCCTCGGGTATCGTGGAGGCGGTGCCAATTGCACGGCACTCGATCCCCTCAACCCGAAGCGCATGAAAACCATCCAAGTCTACGACCCCGCCATGTGCTGCTCCACCGGCATTTGCGGCACCGATATCAACCCCGACCTCGTCAATTTCGCCGCCCTGCTCGCGCAGCTTGCGAACCATGGGATCCAGGTCGAGCGGCACAACCTCGGTCTACAGCCGATGGCCTTCGCCAACAATGCCGCGGTGAAGGAGCTGCTTCAAAGCGAAGGCACCGCCGCCCTGCCCGTGATCTTCTGGGACGGCGAAATCCATCTCAAGGCCCGCTACCCGACGAAGGAGGAACGTCGGGGCTGGATCCGTGCCGCGCTTGGAAAGGAAGAGGTCTCTTCATGAACCTTTCCACCTATCAACCGGATCCAGCCGCCACGACCCGCTTCCTCTTCTTCACCGGCAAGGGTGGCGTGGGCAAAACGTCGCTTTCCTGTGCCACCTCTCTGAAACTCGCGGACGCCGGCAAGCGGGTGCTGCTGGTCAGCACGGACCCCGCCTCGAACCTCGACGAGGTGCTCGACACCAAGCTCACCAACCACCCTTCCCCGGTCGCCGGCGCGCCGGGCCTGGCGGCCATGAACATCAACCCGGTCGATGCCGCGGCGGCCTACCGCGAGCGCTTGATCGGGCCGATGCGCGGACTGTTGCCGGAGTCGGCGCTGCGCAGCATGGAAGAGCAGCTTTCCGGCTCCTGCACGGTGGAGATCGCGGCCTTCGACGAGTTCTCCGGCCTGATCGGAGACCCCGCGGCGTCAAAGGACTACGACCACGTGATCTTCGACACCGCGCCGACAGGCCACACGCTGCGGCTGATGAGCCTGGCGAAAGCGTGGGACCAATTCCTCGACAGCAACACCAGCGGCACCTCCTGCCTCGGCCCGCTGGCCGGTTTGGAGAAGCAGCGCTCGATCTATGAAGCCACGGTCAACACCCTGGCCGACGCCGCCGCCACCACCCTGGTGCTGGTGAGCCGTCCCCAGCTCTCCGCCTTGCGCGAGGCCGAACGCACCGCCAGCGAACTACGCGCACTCGGCATCGGAAATCAGACCCTCGTCATCAACGGCACATTCGAAACGAAATGCCCGGATGATCCGACATCGCAAGCGATGCAACAACGTGGTCACGCCGCGATGACCGCCGCGGCGCCTTTCATCGACAGCATGCCCGCCTTTATCGTCCCGCTGCGCCCGATCAACATCCTCGGCCTCGACGGACTGCGCGCGCTGCTGAAGGAGGACGACGACATCACGACCACTTCGTTCCACCACCCCGACTGGACCGCCCCGGAAATGGAAAGCCTCGAGGACCTCGTGGGCTCCATCGAAAAGCAAGGCCACGGGGTCGTGATGACCATGGGCAAGGGCGGCGTTGGCAAGACCACCGTCGCCGCCGCCATCGCGGTCATGCTCGCCCGGCGCGGCCATGCCGTCCACCTCAGCACCACCGATCCCGCCGCGCATCTCGCCCAGACGCTGGCCGGCCAGGTGCCCGGGCTCACGCTCAGCAAGATCGATCCCGCCGCCGAGACCGCCGTCTATCAGCAAGAGGTCATGAACGCCCAGGGCGCGGCGATGGACGAGGCCGGCCGCTCCTTGTTAGAGGAAGACCTGCGCTCGCCTTGCACCGAAGAGATCGCCGTCTTCCGCGCCTTTGCCCGCGAGGTCGGACAAGGCAGCGACCGCTTTGTCGTCCTCGATACCGCCCCCACCGGCCACACGCTTCTGCTGCTCGATGCCAGCGAGGCCTACCAGCGCGAACTCGAACGCCAGGCCCGCAGTAGCCAGCCCGAGGAAGTGCTGCGGCTGTTAGAGCGACTGCGCGATCCCGCATTCACCCGCATGCTGCTGGTCACCTTGCCCGAAGCGACACCCGTCCATGAAGCCGCCGCGCTTCAGGAAGACCTTCGCCGCGCCCGCATCGAACCCTTCGCGTGGCTGATCAATCAAAGCCTGCTCGACTGCGGATCATGCGACCCGCTGCTCCAACGCCGCGAGGAAGCCGAGCACCGCTACCTGCACGAAGTCGTGGAAAAGCACGCCACCCGCACCGCCTGGCTCCCCTGGCAAGCCGAGGAGCCCACCGGCCCCGACGCGCTGGCACGACTGGCGTCCTCGAAACCTCACTCGACCACTCCCGACCTGCCATGAGCGAGGATGCGAAATCGATGAGCCTCTTCGAGCGCCAGCTCACCCTCTGGGTCGGCCTCTGCATCGTCGCCGGCATCGGACTCGGCAAGCTCGCGCCCGACCTCGCGAAATCGCTCGACTCCATGGCGATCTACGTGAGCGACGCGCCGGTCGTCTCCATCCCCATCGCCATCTGCCTCTTCTTCATGATGTATCCCATCATGGTGAAGATCGACTTCGGCGAGGTCGTGAAAGCCGGCCGCAACCCGAAGCCGGTGCTGCTCACGCTGCTCGTGAACTGGGGCATCAAGCCCTTCACCATGCTCGGCATCGCCACCTTGTTCCTCGGCGGATTCTTCAAAGACCTGCTGCCCGGCAGCGAAGTCGTGAAGGACGGCAGCACCGTCGAGCTCTACCGCTCCTACATCGCCGGGGCCATCCTGCTAGGCATTGCCCCTTGCACCGCGATGGTGCTGGTCTGGAGCCATCTCGCGAAAGGCAACCAGGGCCACACGCTGGTGATGGTCGCGGTCAACTCCCTCACCATGCTCTTCCTCTACGGCCTGCTCGGCGGCTGGTTGCTCGGCGTGAACAAGATGCCGGTGCCTTGGGAAGCGCTGCTGCTTTCCGTCGGCATCTACGTCGCGCTGCCGCTGGTCGCCGGCTATTTTTCCCGTGTCTGGATCATGAAGGCCAAGGGCCAGAAATGGTTCGCGGAGAAGTTCCTACGCTTCCTCACGCCGGTCTCCGTCATCGCCCTGCTCGCGACGCTGGTCCTCCTGTTCAGTTTCAAGGGCGAGACCATCCTTGCCAACCCGCTGACCATCCTGTGGATCGCCATTCCGCTGGCCATCCAGACCTTGCTGATCTTCGCGATCACCTACGCCGCCGCGAAACTCCTGGATTTCTCGTACGAAGACGCCGCGCCCAGCGCAATGATCGGCGCGTCGAATCACTTCGAAGTCGCCATCGCCACCGCCGTGATGCTCTTCGGCCTCAGTTCCGGTGCCGCCCTCGCCACCGTGGTCGGTGTGCTGATCGAAGTGCCGTTGATGCTGTTCCTCGTCCGCGTCTGCCAGCGGACAAAGAGCTGGTTCGCCGCTTGAGAAGAAATTCATCCGTCGTTCATCAGGAACGCACGCCGGGCCATCGGGATGCCGCTGCGGATCAACGCACACCCGATGAATCAACTGTCCAACCTCAAGGAATCCCCGAAGCCCGCCATTGCCGACCCGAAGCATCCCCCGCGGATCACCCGATCCTCCGAATGGGTCGCCCACTTCGAAGACAGCGCGGCTCGCCAGCGACCCATCCCGTGGGAACTGGGCGCCGCGGTGACCGACGAGGAACTCTCCGCCATCTCCGATTCCCTCCGCGCCTGGCAACTGGGGGAGACCTCGGACGGCTCCCACCTGATGGCAGCCGCCCGCCACTACGCGCACTCGATCGGTGATCCGGAATTCCCCGCCGCCGTCCGCCTTTTCATCGCGGAGGAACAACGCCACGGCGCGAACCTCGGCCGCTTCCTCGATCTGGCCGGTGTTCCCCGCGCGCGGTCGAACTGGGGCGACAGCCTGTTCCGCACGATCCGCTACGCCATGCCCCGGATGGAGATCTGGGTCACGCCGGTGGTCATGGTCGAGACCCACGCCATGATCTACTACCACGCGATCCGCCGCGCCACGCGATCTCCCGTCCTGCGGGCGATCTGCGGGCAAATCCTTGCCGATGAAGTGGCCCACCTCCGTTTCCAGTGCGAACGCATCGCCATCCTGCACCGCACCCGACCCGAGTGGTTGCGACGGATCACGATCGGAGGCCAGAAGCTCATGTTCGCCTGCGTGACCCTCGCCGTCTGGACCGGCCACCGCAAAGCCTTGCGGGCCGGTGGATACGGGTTCCTCCTCTTCTGGCGGAGCGCCTGGAGAAGGATGGGCCTCGCCTGGCAGGCCATGGCACCCGGACGCTACCGTTTCGCCGGACCGCCCTTTTTCCCGCGAGCGGATCACGTCGTTTCACCGATGAAGTCGCCTCAACCGCGATGAAAGGACCGCCGGTCGAAACGGCGACCGTCTCTCCGCCGTATGATCCTTGCCCCGCGCCCCGGCGGCCCGAAGATTCCCACGCACACCCATGACATCCACCCGCCGCCATGTTCTTCAAGCCGGCCTCTTCGGAGGTCTCGGCAGCCTGATCTCCTCTAGCCACGCCGAAGCGCCCGCCGCGCCATCGAAGCGCGTCCGCGGCATCGTCTTCATGGTATCCGACGGCATGAGCCACGGCGTGCTGCCGCTGGCCGAAGCCCTGTCGCAGCAGACCCGCAAGCGCTCCACCCGCTGGTGGGAACTCCTCCAATCACCGGGCTCCGTCCAAGGCCTGATGGACACCGCTTCGGCAAACTCCCTCGTCACCGACTCCGCCGCGGCCTCGTCCGCCTGGGGCGGCGGCCAGCGGGTGCCGAACGGCCACATCAACGTGACCGACAAGGGCCGCAAGGTGGAACCCATCGGCGCGACGCTGCAGGCGAAGAAATGCCGGCTCGGCCTAGTCACCACGGCCACCGTGACCCACGCCACCCCGGCCGGCTTCGCGGCGAACTCGCCGGATCGCAACGACGAGCAAGGCATCGCGCTGCAATATCTCGATCGCGTCGACATCGCGCTCGGTGGCGGCTCCCCGTTCTTCGATCCCGCGAAGCGCAAGGACAAGCGCGACCTCTTTGCGGACTTCGCCAAGGCCGGCTACGAGGTCGTCCGCGACCGCGACCAGCTTCTCGCCGCGAAGTCCCCGCGCCTGCTTGGAACCTTCACTCCCGGCTATCTCCCCTACTCGGTGGATCACTCCCGCGACGAGGCGCTGGCGAAGAAGGTGCCCACGCTGGCGGAGATGACCGATGCCGCTTTGAAGCGCTTTCTAACAAGCGATGCCCCGTTCCTGCTGCAAGTCGAAGGCGCCCGCATCGACCACGCGGCGCACGCCAACGACATCGCCGGCCTGCTGGGTGACCAACTCGCTTTCGACGACGCCATCGCCACCGTGATGGCCGCCATCGCCGGTCGCGACGACATCCTGGTCGTCATCACCAGCGACCACGGCAACTCGAACCCCGGTCTCAGCGGCATGGGATCGTCCTACCGCCGCACCAACCAGTGCTTCAGCCGCATCGCCGGCATGAAGGCTTCCCACGAGCGCATTTTCGCCGACTGGAACGCGAGGAAAGGCGGCAGCGCGGAGCTGACCGGCCTTGTCCAGGATCGACTCGGCTTCAAGCCCACCGAAGCCGAGGCGGCGACCCTGCTTGACACGATCGGCGGAAAGCAGGTCACCGAGTGGAACCACCTGCTTGCCAATCCGCCGGGCATCCTCGGACAGCTTGCCGGCAACCACACCGGCATCGGCTGGACCGGCACCGTCCACACCGCCGACTTGACCCTGATCACCGCCGTCGGCCCGCAAGCGGAGCGCTTCCACGGCCTCGTCCGGAACGACAGCGTGCACGGGGTAATGCTGGAGCTGCTGCTGGGATAATCCGGCTCCGGGCCGCTTCCTTGGCACTTGGCACTTCTCTCTTGGAACTTAGGTTCTCCCCATGCCCCGCGCGGTCATCCACGCCCTCTACACCTCTCCCGGCCACAACTACTTCGGCCACCACGAGAAGCCTCCGGGCGAGCATCCGGTCGTCGAACACGATTCGGTCGAACTGATCGCCGGCAAGGGCATCCCCGGCGACCGCTTCTTCGATTGGAAGGACGACTACAAAGGCCAGCTCACCCTGATCGACCGCGGCGTCATCGACGACATCCGCCGGCACGCGGAGAACCCCGACCTCCCCGCGTCCGCCTTCCGCCGCAACGTCGTGGTCTCCGGCATCGACCTCAACCGCCTGGTCGGCCGCGTTTTCCGCCTCGGCGACGCCCTGCTCGAAGGCACCCAGAAGTGCGCGCCCTGCTACTGGATGGACCGGGCCTGCGGCAAGGAGGGCACCGAGAAACTGATGCACGACCGCGGCGGCCTCCGCTGCCGGATCCTCGAGGGCGGCACGCTCCAACTCGGCGAAACCGTTTTCGAAGGTTGAAGCCGCCGGAGCCGATTGCCGCCTTGCCACCTCCAGTTCCCGGGCGACAGGATGCCCGGGATGAATGAAAAGCGGACATCAAGCATCGCCCTGTTCCGCAGCCTGCCGCCGCTTTTCAAGGCGTCGTGGCTGCTCTTGCTGGCCGGCGGGCTGGGCATTGCCGCGGGCTACTTGCTCCGCATCCCCGGACCCGGCTGGGCGGGCGTCGCGCTCTTCCTCGCCGGCTACACGGCCGGACTGTGGCCGCTCCTCCGCACCCGGCCTGCCGGCGAGCACGGCGGTCTCTTCGTCGCGGGACTCGTCATGAGCACCGTCACTGCCGCCTTTCTCCTCGCGATCCAACTCGCGGCCGCGGCCATCCTGGGCGGCGTCATCCTTATCCTCGGACAATTCAATGCCGACGGTGCCCTGAGGATTCTCCACGTCATCGGCATGATGACCGCTGCCGCGGTCCTGCTCACGCTCCCTCGGGCCGTCCGGATGGCAGCGGCGAAGCCACGCTGAAGCCCGGCGTCCTCATTCCTCCTTCTCGGTCTCTTCTTCGAGAAACCGCTCGAAGGGCTTCTGGCTCGCCGCCTTGGCGACCCACTGGCGGCCGAAATCACCGTCCTGCCCGAGGCCGACCACGAAGCCCTTGTAATCGGTGCCCGCCTTCGTGTGGTAATCGTAAGTCACCTCGAACTTGAGCTTCCCGTCCGCAGAGACTTCCTTGGTCTCCGACTTGTAGATGCCCACGGTGTTGTCGACCGGGCCCAGCCAATGGATGGTCACCGAATACTTCCGGCCGTGGATCTTCGAGAGCGTCACCTCGACCGCCCGCTTGTCTAACTTGGTGCCGGCCCCGTTCCCGTCCAGCGACAGGGTCTTGGCGGTGATCTCCGGGTCCGGATGCACGTCCGCCGCGGCGACGTGCTTGCGGTCCGCCTCGCTCAGGTTCTCGAGAGGGATCTTCGAACGCTTCCCGCTGGGGAGCAGGATGTCGGCCGACTTGTCGTCCTTGCCCACCAGCTTGCCGGTCACTTTGCGGCCCTTGACATCGGTCCACACCCGCGAGGTTTCGGCGGCGGAGGCCGACAGGATCAATCCGATCGCGAGAGGCACGAGAAATTTCATCCTGACAGCCTGGCAGCCGCCCGCCGCTTCACAAGCTTTCTGTCCCCGCCCCTCCGGATTTTCAGGCCCGGCAAGGCACGGAAGATGCACTTCTCGCGGCTCGACTCCCCCGCTCCCCGCTCTCACCTTCCCGCCAACGCATGTCTCGCAGAACCAAGATCATCATCACCCTCGGCCCCGCGACCGAGGCGGAGGAAACCATCGGCCAACTGATCGACCGCGGTGCCAACGTGTTCCGGCTCAACATGAGCCACGCCAAGCACGACTGGGCCCGTGAGATGGCCCGCCGCGTCCGCCGCGCCGCCGCCGAGCGCGGGGCCCATGTTGCGGTGCTCTTCGACCTCACCGGCCCGTCCATCCGCACCGGCGACCTCGAGAAGCCCTACGACCTCAAGATCGGCGACATGGTGGAGTTCCGCAAAAGCGACGCCGCCCCCTCGATCGAGCTCTCCACCACCGTCAACTACGGCGGCCTGATGGACGACGTCGCCGAAGGCCGCACGCTGGTCGTCGACAACGGCACCATGCTGATGGAGATCAAGCTGCGGAAGGACGACCGCATCATCTGCGAGGTGAAGACCGCCGGCAAGCTCGGCTCCCGCCGCCACATCAACCTTCCCGGCACCCGCCTCAATCTCCCGGCCCTGACCGACAAGGACCGCGTCGATCTCGCTCTCGCCGTGGAGTGCGACGCCGATTACGTCGCCGGTTCCTTCGTCCGCGATGCCGCCCACGTCCGCGAACTGCGCGAAGCCGTGGAAGCCCTGGAAGGGGGCGCGCAGATCGTCGCGAAAATCGAGGACCAGGAAGCCGTCCGCAACATCGACGCGATCATTCAGGCCACCGACGTGATCATGGTCGCCCGCGGCGACCTCGGCGTGGAAGTCGAGTTCGAGGAACTGCCCATCCTCCAGCGCCGCATCGTCAAACGCTGCCACGAACTCGGCAAGCGGGTGATCGTCGCGACCCAGCTCCTTGAATCGATGATCCAGAACCCGACGCCAACCCGCGCCGAGGTCACCGACGTCGCCAACGCCGCCTACGAGGAAGCCGATTGCCTGATGCTCTCCGGCGAGACCAGCGTCGGGCTCCATCCGCTGCGCTGCGTCGAGGCGCTGGTGCGGATCAGCATGCGGATCGAGCGCACCGGCGGCCTCGGCTACGGCCAGTCGGTCCTGCTCCGCGACGAGCGCCAGAAGGCCGCTCGGGCCGCCGTCACCCTGGTCGATTCCTTGCCCGACGCCCGCCTGATCGTGCTGACCCGCCGCGGCGTGATGGCCAATCACACCGCGATGCTCCGCCCCCGCACCAACGGCTTCTACGCCTTCACCCCGAAAGACCGCGTCTGCCGCCAGCTCGCGCTGACCCGCAACGTCGAGCCCTTCAAGCTGCCCTTCGCCGCCACCATCGACGAAACCATCCAGCGCGCGGTGGAAATGCTCCGCCAGGCCGACCTCGTGCGACCGGGAACCCCGCTGGTGATCGTGTCGGACATCCTTTCGGACCACTTCGCGGCCAACTCGATCCTGCTGCACCACGCGTGACGCGCGGCTAGCCGCCGACCATCCCGCTCCATGCCCACAGGGTCGGATCCAGTTCCTCCCTCGCCGCGGCGGTCACCGTCTCCGCCGCGGCCGGATCATGGAGCACCGCGAACATCGTCGAGCCCGAGCCGCTCATCAGTGCACCGGCCACCTCCGGCCGGGCGTGCAGCCACATCTTCACCTCGGCGAGGAAGAGGTGCTTCCAGAACACCGGTCGCTCGAGATCGTTGACCAACTCGCCCCAGGGAAAGACCTGCGGCGCGTAGTCGATGCCCGGCAGCTCCTTGGAGTCGGACCAACGGCGGTAGGCGTCGGGCGTGGCCACGCCGAATCCGGGCTTGAGCAGCAGCACGGTCATCGGAGGCGGAGCCTCCGCCGCTTCGATGATCTCCCCGCGACCCGTCGACCGCGCCGCCGGCGGGCCCAGAAAAAAGGGAATGTCGGATCCCAGCGTGGCGGCAATTTCCATCAGCCTCGCCACGCCGAGCGGCTCGGGATTGAAGTCATCGAGCGCCCGCAAGGCCGCCGCGGCATCGCTGCTCCCGCCGCCAAGTCCCGCGCCGTGGGGAACTCGCTTCTCGAGATGGATGCGGAATTTTCCGCCGAACCCGGAAGCGGCGCGATAGGCTTCCAATGCCTTCAGAACGAGGTTCGAACCATCGGCCGGCACCCCGGGATCATCGCAGACAAAAGCGTCTTCCTCCGCCGGCGTGAAAGAGAGCTGGTCGCACAACCCGGGCAGGCGCACCATCAGCGAGTCGATCTCATGGAAGCCGTCCTCCCGCTTCCGCAGGATCCGCAGGGACAGGTTCAGCTTGGCGGGCGCGTCGATGACCAGGGTGTCGCTCATGGAGTTTCCTCGCGGACGATGAGCCCGAGCATGCGCCCCGTGCAGCCTTTTTCGATCCGGTAGCTGTAATGGGTCGCCAGATCGCAGGCCGTGTTATCGCCCCGGTCGTGGAACTCCCCGACCCCGGCCGCCCGGGCCTGGCGGGCGATCTCCGCGGCGAAGTCGATCTCGTAATCCGGCGGCCGGATGCAGGGACCCAGCACCACCACCAGATCCGCCGGCCGGGTGCCGAAACGATCACCCATTTGCCGGATGGCTTCCGTCAGGATTCCAAGCTCCGTCCCCTTCTTCCCGGAATGCAGCATCCCGACCGCACCGCTACCCCGGTCCGCCAGCCAGATCGCCCCGCAGTCGGCGACGTAGATCCCGAGGATCTCTCCCGGCTCGCAGGTGATCAGGCCGTCCACTCCCGGCACCACCGGCAAGCCGTCCCCGGCGATGCGAATCTCCGCCCCGGGGATCCGTGCCACCCCGCAGCCGTGCACCTGCTCCGCCCGCCACCAGCGGTCGCCACCGAACTCCCGCGCGACGATTTCCTCATGGCGCGGACGCAGCCGGGCCAGCGTCTCGTCGCGGTCGGTCGTCACCGGGACATCATCCAAACGCCCGATCCACCCCGCCCGGAAGCCGGGCAGGCGGTTGATCGGATCCAGAAAACAGAGCGCCTCCGTCACGGGCACAAACCGTAACGGAGGCGCGATCGATCCGCCAAGGGGTATTCGGCGTCCTCGTCGCTCACGCGATGGCGCGTGCCCGAATGGCGCGCTTCGTGTGCTCGACGGCCTCGGCCTGGTCCTCATCCATTTCGGACAAGATTCCCGCGAGGTCCGTGGCAATTTCCTTCCGCATTCTTCCGACCAGTTCCACACCCTTGTTGGTGATGCGGACCATGATCTTGCGGCGGTCTTCCGCGGCATGAACGCGTTCGACATACCCGAGCTTTTCCAAACGGTCGACGAGGCCGGTGGCCGCGGCGGTCGAGTGACCCATCTTTTTCGCGATATCCGACATGGTCAGATATTCTTCGCTCGAAAGGTAGGCGAGGAGGAAGAACTGGGGGAACGACACGTTGCCTTTGTTGAGTTCGTTGGACAGGTTCAGGATACAGCTGCGCTGCGTGAACAGGACGAAGTCAGCGAGGCGATCTGCATCGGCATGCAATGAGGCGCTGGACGCGCCCGAGGTGCTCAGTTTCATGGCTGGTTGTAGTATTCATCTTTCGGGACATGTAAGGGAGCACAGCCTTTGCGGGGGAGAACCTAACAAGGGAGCCGGACTGTAAGCAAGACCAAATTTCAAATTTCTCGCCTAACACTCAGGATTCGGCTCGATCGTTTTGAAATTCATGGCTTTGCGGGATCCTGGGAATCGGTTTTTTGTGCATCGTTTGCCGGCGTGGCCCCTTCCGGAGCGGGTGGAAGGGACTCATCGCCCTCCTCCGTGCCGCCCAACGGACGATAATATACCGAATCCCCGACTTTCGCCACCCCTGAACGAATATCGGCGGCCGCGTGCTGCCCGAGCTTCTCGCCGGTGGCCACCAGGTTGGCGGTCCGGCCCTCGGTTCCAACGCCCGTGAGCAATCCCCCGTCCGGCACCCGCCAGGGGCCGTAGGCCTCGATCAGCACGAAGCCTCCGGCCGCGGGCACGTGGGCGACCCGCCCGACCAACCGGGGCTTGGACGCCGCCTCCTCGTCCACCACCGGCGGATCACGGAACAGCGAGCAGGAAGGAGCGAGCGCGAGGACCAGCATACAGGGCAGCATCCATTTCATGCCGCCGATTCCGCCACTTCCCCGGCCGGTCAGCAAGCACGGGACGGATTCCTGAGATTTCCTCTCCGTGATGGTTGACGGCTATCCGCTGCTGTGTTCAACCTCCGCCCGACGCGAGTCTCCATTGGATCGGTGGCTGAGTGGTCGAAAGCACACCTTTGCTAAAGGTGCGTACTCCAAAAGAGTACCGAGGGTTCGAATCCCTCCCGGTCCGCCATCGTCTAGCACGATCCCCGCGAAGCCCTGTAAATCAGGGCGAAGCGACGAATCCAGGAAAGCCGCGACAGGTTCTCCACACGCGATTCCACACAAGTTGACGCGGAAGCCGGGCTCGATGCCCCGCAAGCGCAAACGCCGCAGTTCCATCGTGGAAATCGGATCCGGTCCGGCCACGGTCCGGATCTACACGATCAACCGGAAGGACGGATACGACCAGTTCACCCTCGCGTGGAAGGAAGGTGGGCGGCGGAAAACCCGCTGCTTCTCCTGCATGGACGAGGCAAAGATGGTCGGCCAGCAAATCACTGTCCGACTGATCAACGGCGCGACGGCCGATGCCTGCGAGGCCACCCGCCGGGACATCGATCTGCTCCGGTATTGCGAGCGCACCGCCACCGAGTTTGGCGTGACGCTCGCCGCCGCCATCGACGAATGGGCCAGCGCCCGCCGCACTGCGGGCGAAGTCCCCCTCTCGGATGCCGTCCGGTTCTACGCCGCGAACCGGGCCGACCTGTTTGCCGTCCGCAGCAACGTTCAGGTGGCTGCCGAGTTCGTCGAGTCGCTCAAGCGGAAGGGCGTCAGCGACATTTACGTCCGGAACGCGACCGGCACCCTCAAGCGTTTCACGGATGCCGTTGCGGGAAATATCGCGGATGTCACGGCGGCCGACATCAACCGCTTCCTCGACGGGCTCACGAAACTGGGGCCGGTGACCAAGAATGGGATCCGGCGCAACCTCGTAACCATGTTCGGATTCGCCAAGAAGCAGGGATACCTGCATCCCGACCGGAAGACGGTCGCGGAGCAGACCGACTCGTTCAAGGTGCCCGAGAAGGAGATCGCCATCTTCACTCCGGATGAAATGGAGCGAATCCTACTCGCCGCCCATGCCCGGATCCTGCCCTTGATCGCGATCGGTGGATTCGCCGGAATCCGGTCGGCCGAGGTCGAGCGGCTCAACTGGGAGGACATCAAGTGGGACCGCGGGCACATCGAGATCGCCGGCTGGAAGTCGAAGACCGCCGCGCGCCGGCTGGTTCCCCTGCCCGACAACCTCAAGGCGTGGCTTGCCCCGTGGCGGGAGGAGACCGGCCCGATCCTCTCGATCAGCGACGCGTCCGGTGCCCTTGGCGACACCGCCGTGAAGGCGAAGATTCCCGGCGGATGGCGTCAGAATGCCCTCAGACACTCATTCATCAGCTATCGGGTGGCGGAGACCGGCGACGTCGCGCGGACCTCTCTGGAGGCCGGTAATTCCCCGAAGATGATCTTCCGCCATTATCGCGAGATCGTGGACGAGGAGGCTACCAAGGCATGGTGGTCGATCATGCCCCCCGAGGGTTGGGAACCCGCCGGCCTCAAATGGAGCATCCGGGAGAGACTGCGGAGAGTCCTCGCCGGTCAAAAACCGACGAATCGTTGACACTCCGGTTCAAGCGTAACCATGAAAGCCACCATCAGCGCACATTCCCTGGGGACGATGAACACGAGCGAGTCCTCCGCGGGAGTGGGAATCTTGACCCCCGTCCACCCGACCCTCATCAGGAAGAAGGAGCTGGCCAAGCGCCTCTCGGTCAGCCCGCGCACCATCGACGAGTGGGCCCGGAAGCGAATGATCCCCTACTTCCAGATCAGTTGCCGGTTCTACCTCTACGACTTCGAGGCGGTCCTGGCCGCGCTCCGGAAGCACTACCAGGTGGACGCCGCGAGTTGACCGGTAAATACGAAAGCCCCCGGACGGTGAGAACCATCCGGGGGCTTTTCTGTCGGCTTGTTGAAGAGATCCCGGCCGCACGTTCCGGCCGTCGGGCACGCGGTCACCTGCGGCGGAACTTGCGGATCATGCCGACAAGCGACATGAGGCCGACCAGCAGGCCGACAGCAAGCGAGGAGACGCGCAAGGTCCACTCGATCTGCTCCTGCAGGGACGTGATGACTCCGACGATCGGCGAGGCGACACCGACGATGGCTTTGAGGATGTAGTCGTAGTCGAAGGAATGGCGCATGGTCAGGCGAAGGTGATCGGGATGGCGGCGCGGGCGGTGTCGTCGGCCGCGTCCTTGACGGCGTTCTGCAGGTTGAGCTTCCGGAGCCAGAGGGACTGGTAGATGCCGCCATACTGGACGAGCCTGGCGCGGACCTGCGCGGTCGGCAGGGCATGGGGCGCTCCGTCGCGATCGGCGATGGTCGTGGTCGGCGGCAACATGCCGAGGCGCTCGGCCTCGCTGAGCAACGTGAGGAGCTGGGTGAAGGCGGCGCGGTCGGTGTCGGCGGCACGCAGGGTGACGCCACCTACGGTGATGCCCTGCCGGATGCGGGCGGCGAAGGCACCTTCGATGCGGGCGAGTGCGGAGCGGAGGTTCATGGGGTCGGGCTGTTGTTCACGGGGGTTCCGAGCAGTTCCAAGCGGCGGCCGGCGGCAGGCAGCCCGATCCAGTCGAGCAGCGCGTTGATTTCCGCCGGGTCGTTCATGTCGGCGGTGTCAATCGGACGGACCATGCCGGGGAACTCGTCCATCAGCGCGGCGACGTGGTCGCGGCACCAGCCGAGGTAGGCGCGCACGCGTCCTTCCCGGGTGGGGACCAGATCGAACTTGGGCAACGCCTTCGACCATCCCCGGTGGACCCAGCCGTCGGGCGGCACGGTGACGAAGGGATCGTGCTCCTGGCGCTCCATCATGCTGACCCATGAGGCGACCAGTTCGTTCTCGTCCCGTTCGGTGGAGACGATTTTCACCGTGTAACCTTCGGCGACGAGCCAGCGGGCCATCCCCGCCGCCATCCAGGTGTTGAGCGGAGTGAAGTCGCCGACGAAGCGGCGTCCGGGACGCCCCTCGACGAGTCGCTTGGCGAATCCGTCCACGGCGGGCAAGTTGAGGAGGACCGGCGAATAGCTCTCGTGGCTGATCCACGCGCCCGGCTGAAGGTTGAGCAGGGTGGACATGAACGAGGTGCCCGAGCGGCCGGGCCCAAGCCCGAGAACGACGACCGGCTTCTCGCCATCGGGCAGCGGGCCGGCGGTGGTGTCCGCGGCGAGGAAGGAGTCCATGACGCGCGAGATCACCGGACGCGCGTCGCCGCCGCCGTGAGAAACCGGGCCGGGATTGCCGAAAAGCACGACGTCGGATTCGGCCTTGAGCTCGGCCAGGTCGCGGCTGTCCTTGTCGTGGCGCCAGCGGGTGCGCTTCATGCCGAAGTCGAGACCGCCGAAGGCGAGCGCTTCGCGGCTCAGCAGCACGTCCTCGTTGACCGGACGCGCCAGGGTGCCGCCGTTGGCGAGCGCGGTCGCGGACCGCAACTCGTCCTGCCCGAATTCGCCAAAGCGGACATACTTTGCCGCCACGAAGTCGATGATCCATCGGCGGAACGCGTAGCAGGAGCCGTAGAGGTAGAGATCGTCGTTGCCGGAACCCGCGCCGGCCAGCGTGTCGTCATCGGCCAATGGTTGCACCACGTTGGCCAGGGAAAGGACCAGCGTGTCCGGATCGATCTTCAGAACGATGTCCGCTTCGCCCGCGTGGTCCGACATCACGGCCATCTGTTCAGAGAACCAGCGCACGCCCCGCAGGTTGCCAAGGCGGGGCTCGTGGGTGCGGACCACCGCCACCCCGTTGGCGAGCATGGCGGTTCGCGTCGCCTGCGGCAGCGGCGAGTTGCCGTCCTCGACGACCACGAAGGACGCGTCATGAGGTCCCTTGCCGGAACCGGCGGTGGCGATGCACCGGGCGAGCAGCGGGGCCTCGGGGGCGTGAGTGAAGATGAAGCAGGTCAGTTTCATGGTGTGGGGAAATCAGTAGGAGCCGTAGCCGCCGCCGCTCGTGGTGAGGTCGCCGTGGACGGAGACGAGACCGGTTTCCAGGAAGCGCAGGACGGCCATGCCGTCCGGATCGAGATAGACCTCGGAACCCGGGTTCTGCCTGCCGGGCTGGCTGGTCAGGGTCGGCCACGAGTAGAGGCCGAGCGGAATGCTGGTGCTGTGGCTGGCGTTGAGCACCGCGAAGCCGGGGACGTCCCAGGTTCCCGAGCCGCCGGCGAGGATCTGGCTCCAAAAAGTACTGCCGTGGAGGCCCGCCATGTAGCTCACCAGATCGGCAAGCGTGTAGCCCGACCCGGAGTAGGACGCGTCGAGGACATAGAGCGTGAGGCCCTTGAAGTGGAGTGGCAGCGGGTAGGCACCGTAGTCGTAGGGCGAGGTCAGCACGGCACGCAGCCCTTGGGTGATGCCCACCCAAGCGGCGGACTGATTCAGCCCGTAGAGGGCAAAGCCGGACAACGTGGGCGCTGCGACCGCGCTGATGGCGCCGCGGGCCGCCGCGGCCGAAGCCGCCTGGATGAGGGCGCGGCCGGTGGTCGTCGAATCCGAGATCGAGGCGGCGGTGATCGCGAGCTGGCCGGCCGGAACCTTGCCCCCGGAATCCAGTCCAGCATAGCCGTTGGCCACCCCCTTGCGGGCGACCAGTTCGATGTCGGATGGTGCGGGATACGCCGGCTCCGCGTCTGTCGGCACTCCTTCGGTGCCGCGGTTCACGTCGTTCTCGACGATCACGAGAAACGTCCGCGTGGAAGTCGGCTCGCCGCTGCCTTCGCGCCAGGTGATTTCACCCATGAGAAGGATCTCGGAAAGCTCCGTGCCGGTGGAAGAACCAACCTGCATCGCCGAATCGAGCTCGACCGTGTTGAAGCTCGGCGTGCAGGAGTAAAGCGGACCGGTCGCGCCGACTGCCGGAAGCACCCAGGCCGATTCGTGGACCAGGTAGCCGACGTCGTAACGACCGCGCGGCTTGATCCCGAACTGGAGTTCCAGGGTGAGCGGATCGCCGATCTCCGACGCGGTGGTCCCGTTGGCTAGGAAGCTCACTTCCAGCTTTGCCGCGTCCCCGCGCTTGAAACGTAGGGAAGTGACCGGGTTGCGGAATCCCGGCCCCTCGATCAATTCCAGTGTCTCCAGGTCAACGTAGAGCCTCACGCCGGTGGGCCGCTGTCAACCGCCGCTCAGGCGGCCGAAACCAGCCATGCCACCTGGCGGACCAGCAAGCCGGGCGGCTCGTTGCCGGGCGTCGGGTCGGTCACTCCGACGAAGAGACCGTCGCGCCAGTAGAGAATGCCTGAAAGGTAGGGCTCGCCATAGAGTGCACCGTCGTTGTTGTAGCTGAAGTTGAGGATCTCCAGGTTGAGATTGCCGGTCGTGACCTCCTCCGAGAGCAGGGATTTCACCAGCCCGTCGCGCACCGTCATGGTGATCTTGCGGGCGGAAACGACCCCGGCATCGTAACCGTTGCCCTCGATACGGATTTCCTGTGGCAAGGGATCGCCCGGATTGGGACGCTCGCACTTCACTCGGATTTCCGGCTGGGTCGCCCGCTCGGCGATGCTGCGGAATGCCGCCGGCCCGTCGGGCGGATTCGGCACGGGTTCGCCGCCCGCTTCCGGGACTACCCAGACCGGCTTGCCCGCGCCGACGTTGGTGGCCCAAAAGTCGAGCTCCACCTCGTCGGCGGTCTGGTTCTCGCTGATGCCGTAGTCACCGCGAACCGTCCGGAACCGGTAGATGTTGGCGTCTTCCTTGTGGTCCTTGAAGACTTTGCCACCCGCGCCGGTGTTCTCTCCGGTCCAGAGCTGCGCCCAGTGCTCGATGTCGCTCTGCTGATAGACCTTCACCTTCGGCGTCCCGCCGTCGTTCTCCAGCTTGAAGAGCTTCACGAAATACTCGCCGTCGCTGCCCGATCCTTCCGGATCCACGGGATAGTAATGGTTGCCATCCTGATCGCCGGCCGCCGCGAGAATCTCGGGCTCCTCGCTGATCTCGCCCATCTCATCGGTGACGATCTTGCACCAGAGGGTGTCGCCGAAGGCCATGGTGATCTGCGGGCGCGGGATGGTGTCGAGCGTCTCTTCGCCGACCTTCGGCATGTGGAACTTCACCGCCGGGGTGTCGCCGGACTTGGGCTTGCGCTCGATGACCCACCCGTCCTTGACCGTGACCAGGTAGCCGCCGTCCTTCTTCTCGATACCGATCACCGCGAAGGGCGGCAACGCGGGATTCGGAGAGAGGCCGGGACCGGGGCGCGAATAGGCAAAACCGCCCGATGATGCGATGAGTTCAAGCCCCGTCCCCGGTCGCGGCGTGCGCGAGGCGATGGCATCGAGCAGGGCGTTCCAGTCCTCGGCAAGCACCGGATCCCCGCGCTTCTTTCTGGCTGGCAGCCGGTTCATTCCTCCTCCTGATAGATGTCCTCGTCCCAGCCTCCCCGGTCACTGGCCAGCCATTCCATCTCGATCCGGTACGACTTGCCCTCCTGCGACTGGCTCACGCCGTTGAGGAGCCAGTTGCGGCCGCCGGCCAATTCCGGCACCGGGCCGGACGGCTCGGAAATGTTCCCGATGTCGTTCAGATCACCCGACTTCGCCGGCTTGTCGCGCACCCAGCTTTCGCGCCACGTCACGCGCGGGCTGTAGTAGCCGGTCTGCCCGCGCTCGATCTTGGCGAGGACTTCCGTGCCAAGGTCGCTCTCGATCTTGTCGCGGAGCTTGTTGCCCTGGTCGTCCTTGTCCTTGCCGGACTGGATCAGCTGGATCGCCTCGCGCTCCTTGTCTTCAAGGTCCTTGTAGCGCGGGTGACTGAGCAGCGGCTCCTCCGAGAGCGACAGCCCCATCGTATAGACGGCGTTTTTCTTCTCGTCGGCCTCTTCCTTTTCCTCCGCCCCGGCATACTGGCAGACGATTTCCGCGAGGTCGCCCTCGGTGAAACTGGCGGTGACCTGCGAGACCTGGATGAAGTTGATCTCGGGATGGACCGTGCCGGGTCGCGGCATCAGGGCGACCGCGGAGCTGCGGTGGCAGAGGAAGATCTGGGTGGCGGTCCACTTCCCCTCCTTGTCGATCTGGACGGAATAGCCCGGCTGCGGGTAGAGGCGTCCCGGCTGGATGGCAACGTGTCTCGGCATCTTGGCCGGGGCGCGGCGTCAACCGAAGGCCGCCTGGCCGCCGCCGCCGAGCTTGTCGACCCGCCGGTTGAGGTCGTTGAGCAGCCGGTTGGTTTCGCCGGTGAGCCGGTTGTTCTCGCGCTGCGCGTCCAGCGCCCCGGCCGAGTAGCCGCCGCCACCGACTTTGCCGAGTGAGGTCACGATGGGCGCAAGCGAGGCGGCGGCGGGTTTGGCCGACGCAGGTGCGCTGCCGGTGACCTTGCCCGCATCGGCCACCGTCTTGGCGGCCTCCTCGGGCTTGGGCATCGTGTCGCGGATCGACTGCGTCACCTTGCCGAAGCTGTCTCGCAGCTCGCGGGTGTCGATGAGCTCGCGGCCGGTGGATTCGCCCGCCTTGCGTGCCGCCTCCGCCACCCGTTCGCCGAGTTTGGGGGCACCTTGACCGACCAGCCCCTTTGCACCCTCGGCCATCTCCTTGAAGTTCATGCCGAACAGCTCCGCGCCGGCTTCCCGCCGGTCCTTGAGGATGTTCCCGAAGTTGGTTTCCACGTCGCCCGCCTCGAAGCCGAGCAGGTCGCTCATGCCCGGGATCTTGAGCAGTCCCTTGAGCAGGTGGGCGATCACCCATTCCATGCCGGATTGCAGATAGACGATGGGCGTCTGGAACGCGTTGAGCAGCGCGGCACCGAAGCCGGCCACCAGCCCGAGCAAAGTGGATCCCAGGCTCTTCCACATCGCGCCGTCGGTGATCAGGTTCCAGAAGAACTCGATGGCGGCGCGGAAGCCGTTGACCAGCGCGTTCACGCCCACCGCGAACCCAAGCTTCAAAGCGGCCGAGACGAGGTCGAGGATCTGCCCGCTCTTGAACGCGGCGAGGACGAACATCACGGCGTCCTTGACCCGCTTGCCCGCTTCGGTCGCGAGCGGAGTGAGCTGCTGGACGAGACCGATCGCCTGTTCGGCCAGGACACGGATCGAATCGTTGATCGGCTGGCCGAGGGTGAGGAAAACCTCGTTGATCGTGTCCTTGAGCGTGGAGAACAGACCGGCGGTCGTCTTGCTCTGCGCGTCCATCATGCCCGAAAACCGTCCGCCTTGGGAGGTCATCGAAGCGAAAGCCCGCTCAATGGCCGGGAAGCCGACCTGGCCGGACTCGACCAGATTCTTCACCTCGGAATCCGACACGCCGAACTGCTTGGCGAGTTCCTGGATGACCGGGATGCCGCGGCCGGTGAGCTGGTTGATGTCCTCAGCGAAGAGCCGTCCCTGGACACGCGCCTTGCCGTAGAGTTCGGCGATCTCGTTGACCGGCGCCTGCACGCCCGCCGACACGTCGCCGATCCGGCGGAGGGTTTCGGGCAGCGCGTCGGCGGATTCACCGAAGGCAATGAGCTTGCGGCCGGCATCCGCCAGTTCCGGGAACTCGAAGGGTGTCTTGGCCCCGAGTTCGCGGAGCTTCCCGAGGGTTTGCTCCGCCTTGGCGGCGTCGCCGATCAGGGTGGTGAACGCGACCTTGGTCTGCTCGAAGTCGGAGGCGGCGGTGACCGCTTTCATACCGACACCCACCGCGGCAGCCCCGCCGGCCATCGCCGCACCGATGGAGGCCTTGAAGGCGGTCCCGGCGACGCTGAAGCCTTTCTGCAAGGCGGCGGCACCGCCCCTGCCAAGGCCGGCCAGTCCTGCGCCCGTGAGTCTGCCCATTCTGCGGGCCGACGCGCCGACCAACTCGGTGGCACCGGCCATCGCTCGCTTGAGTGCGGTGATGTCGGCTCCAAGGGTGACGGTCAGGGCGCTCATGCGCCGGCTTCGGAGTCAACCGACTCCCGCCACTGGAGACGGAGCAGAGAGAGTTGGTCTGCGAGCGACGATTCACACGCGCCCGACCGGCTCCACGTCGTTCGCACTGCGTTCCGCCGCAACAGGCAGTGCTGATACTGCGCCAGCCGCGTCAGTGGCATGAAGAGGATCCGCTCCTCGGGCCAGCCGGTTTCGGCGGCGACGGCGAAGACCTGGGCGGCTACGAAGCCGGGCTCGTCGCAGGCAGGGGCTTTTTTCCGGCGATTCCCGACACGGGATCGACCTGTGCCGCCTCCAGTTCGCGGCTCTGTGCCTCAAGGCGCTGGAAAGCGGTCTGGAAATCTTCCGGGGTCAGCCCGCCGCAGAAGATCAGGGCGGCTTCCCGGAATCCCTGGTCGTTGAACGACGCACGGACGACCTCGGGCCACGGGGCGCAGTGGGCATAGACGAACCCCATGATCGAGGACGTGAACTCCGGCGTGCCGTCCTGGGGCATTTCCCCTTTCACCAGCGGGTTGCCGGTGCGGAGGAGCACGTCGTAGCTGGCCAGCGAAAGCGGGCGCATCGCGTGGCCGGCGACGATGGTTTCCACGTCGTGGAAGGCGGCGGAAAGGAGCTTCTGGCGGTCGGTGTCGTCCATGGGATCTTCAGAGGTGGCGGAGGAACAGGTCTTCGGTGGCAGGTGACGCATCCAGCGGGATCAAGGCGATCTTGCCCCGGCGCTTCACACAGGCCAGCGGCACGTCCCGCTTCACCTTGTCGACCAGCCGCTCGCGGTTGAGCAGGGCGCACTTGATGTAGGCGAAAGGGTGCTCGGGATGGGCGAGATGCCAGGTGTCGTCATGCCAGGCGGCGATGAGTTCCTTGGTCTGGAACTTTCCGCACGGGCTCTGCGGGTCGAAGAACCAGACGGTGCGCTCGCCGCGGATGCCGTCGCCAACAATGCGGACGAACGGCTTCTCGGCCAGCGCGATGCCCACGGCCGTCAGGGCGGCGGCGAGGCAGGTGTTGCTGGTGGCAGTGGAAGACAGGTGGGATACGGCGTTCATCTCGGGATAGGGGAGTTAGGAATCTGGTCAGGCCCCGCCGGTGACGACGAAGGGGTAGTGGGTGGCCGTCAGGTCGATCTTCTCGAAGTCCTCGTTGTTGAGGCTGCGGCTGACCTGCATCAGGATCGTGGTGCCGCCGCTGGCTTGAAGGTGGGCCGGGATGGCGTTGGCGAGCGCGATGGCCGCGCCGATCTTGCCGCTGAAGGACGAGGTCTTGGCCACGAGGCCCGCGAGCTTGATCTCGACCTTCTCCTGGTAGAGCGACAGGCCGATGATCTCGCCGGCCTTGTCCAGAACGGTCTTCTCCTGATTGGAGAAATCGAAGGACAGGTCGGTGATGAGGAGTCCCGGCTGATCGTTCGGGATGCCCCAGTTGCCGGTGGTGCCAAGGAAAGTCGCGGCCATTTGACCGCGTGCGGCGTGTCAACCGCATCAGACGGCCGACACGACGGCCTCATAGCTCAGCACGCTTTCCCGTCCGCGCGACTCGTCCGGCGTGGTACCGCCTTCGCGCTCGATGAGGTCGTGAAGGACGAAGGTTTCCGAATCGATGTCAGCTTGGATCGCCGCCTTGTCGCGCAGGAGAGTCACGAGTTTTCCCGCCCATTCGGCGTGGAGTTCCGCAGGCGTGTCATCCACCTGGGAAAAGAGATGCACGTCGAGCTTCACGCGGGCGGTGTGGGGCATCGCCGGGACCGGTTTGGATTCCGAGGTGTCGAGAACGACGCAGGGCCGGGTCCGGATCTCGTCGCGGCGGGCGACGTGGACCGGGATGGTGCCGGGAAATCCCTCGGGGCGGTGGCTGTCGATCCATTCGGCCAGGAGCGCGGACAGGCGGTCTTCGATCAGGTTGGGCATCTGACCAGACGACGCCGTCAACCGGCGCGCAGGCAGTGATCAAGTCGCCGCGTCTTACTCCCCGTGGCATTTGGAGAGGAATTGGGAAATGAGCTGCCAGTTCTCCTTGTACTGGTCGAGCTCCGTCACGTGCTTCAGATCGACCTTGCTCCAGTGTGAGCTCTTTGGGAGGTCTCTGACGACATCGACGGGAATCACGAAAAAGTCGGGGGCCTTCGCCTGCTTCGTGCCATCCTTCGATCCCCTGTTCAAGAAGGCGGCCACCACGAACTCACAATCAAAGTTGCTGATCGGAAAACCGGTCGCACCAGTTCGCCAGCGGCTCTTCACCTGGATTCTGGCGGACGTGTTTGCCTCCGGGTTGGTGGCAATGAGATCATACCCCGGCATGTTGGTGTAGGTCTTGTAGGCTGCTATCCGATTGAGGAGCAACTGGCCGAGCACCAGGAATTCGGCCCCTTCGCTTTCCAATCTCGTATCCAGCTTTTTCGTCATGATGTCGGGTTGAAGGGCCCACCGTTGATTGGCGGGAGGCGCAAGGCAAGCAAGACGGAGGAGTCCGTCCTCACCTGGCACGTCGCCGCATTGCTTGGTTCGCGCCGTCGTTGATCCTGCGCAGCGAGGTGGAGAGCGCCCTCCGGAGTTTTCCCGCCGCCACCTGGAGCGCCAGCTGGATGCCCTTGCGGGTGCTGACATCCTCGATGTAGTCGAGCTTGTTGACCAGTGTGACGGCCGGGTTGTCGCCGGTCTTGACCGTGGCCGATCCTGGCGATTGCTTGTGCCGCGTCGCCCACTGGACCGCGCCGCGGAGCCGTCCGCCGATTGTCTTGCCGGCGTTGATCCACGAGCCCTTCGCGAAACCGACACGCTTCTGGATGCGCGCGATGTAGGTCTCGCGGGCTTTCGGGCTGGTAACGATTTGCTTCGGTTTGGCCGCACCAAGCTGCCCCCAGCGGTGGAGCTTTGGATCGAGGCGACCGACCGTGAGGTCTTTCCAGCCGGAAGACGTCTGTCGCAGGTTATTCTCCGCCCTCGCGAAGCGCCGGTTCTGGATGTTGGCCCAGAACCGGTCGGCTGCCGCGGGGTCGGATTTGCGGATCTCCTCGAAGGCGTCGGATGGCAGGGCGAACACGCCGCCGATGTCTTTCGCCACCGCCTTCTCGCCTGTCTTGCGCGCCTTTTCAGAAAACCCGAACGGCCGGGTGTTGCGGGCAAGTTCCACGGATAGCCCGCGGGCTTCCTGCTTCACCAGAGACAACAGCGTCCGGCCCACCTTGTCCGGGTAGCGGCGCAGCAGGCGCGCCACGTTGAAGGCGCCCTTCAGTTTCGCGGTGAAGCGGATCGCGCCGTCATTCATCGGTCGAGGAAAGGCTGAGGGTGAGAAGGGGCGAGCGAGGATGGTTCGAGACCCGGCTGATCCGGTATTCGGTGCCGTCCACCTCGATGCGCTCGCCGAGCTTCGGCAGGGCCGCAGGGAACGCCAGCTTCGGGACCCGCAGGCTGAAGTCGGGCGACGTGACGAAGCCGCCCATGTCGATCTGCTGTTCGTCGCGCACACGGCTGATCAGCACGAGCAGGTCGATGGATTGCCACCGCGCCCGGACGCCATGCTCGCTGAGAAGCTGGTGGAGGTCCGCGAGGAGTTCGGATTCGAGGCTCATGCCCATGCCTCCCTGTCAAAATCGAACACCCCCTCCCGGTTTCCCGGGAGAGGGTGACCACGAACCCCGTCCAACGATCCTGGAAAGGTCAGGAATACTCGCCGGCCACCAGGTTGATGCGGCAGGCGGCGGTGCCGTCCAACTCGATGAGGGCCGGCCCCTCGTTCACGGCAAAGACCGTGGGGGCGTTGACCTCCTTGGTGGTGGCACCGACCGGCACCTGGCCGCGGGAGACCATGAGCGAAACCGTGTCGCCCGGTGCCAGCGCAAGGCCGAGGTTGGCGTTCAGGGTGATGGTTCCAGCCCCGGCATCGACCGACGCGACGACGCCGCGAACGCCGGTCCCGGTGGCGTTGGAAAACAAGACCACGACGTCGCTCGCGGCGGCACCGAGGTAGGGCGGCGCGTTGATGACGGTCTGGTTGGCCGCGCTGGTGGCTGTCACGGTGGTCGTCCGCGATTGCGAGCGGAAGGTCAGCAGCGAGGCGACCTTGTCGGAGGTCGCGCTGGCATACTGGATCCGGACGCGGTCGCGCCCGCTGGCGGGGACGACCACATGGCTGAGGGTGGTGCCGGCGTTGCCGGTGAAGCTGAAGGGAGTCATGGCTTGGTGATGTCAGGCGTGGATGGCTCAGGGTTTGACGAGGCGCTTGAGGGCGTCGTTCTTGCCCACCGTGAAGCCGTAGAGGCACTCGATGGTGACGAACACCTTGTTGGCGCGGGTGTCGGTGAAGCGCAGGTAGCCGAAGGTCATGCCGGTCTGCGGATCGGTGACGGCACCGGCCTGCTGGTATTCGGCGACCGGCTGGAGGTAGCGCATGGCCACCGCGATGGCGCTCGGGTGGACGGCGAAGCCGACGAGCTTTTCGGCGTGGTCGGCCGGGATCACGACCGTTTCGTGGAGGTCGAAACCGGCGAGCCGCTTGATGAGACCCTCGGTGACGCCGGGGGCGCTGAGGTTCAGGTTGAAGCTCTTGGCAACCACGTCGTCGGCGAGCAGGTTGGTGTAGTGGCCGGCATCGAGCACCAGCGACCGGGGCGAAGCGGGCATCTTCGCCTCCCCGCACTTCTCGCGGGCTTCCAGAACCTTCTTGTAATTGAAGTTGGTGGCGGCAACGGCCGGGATCGGAGCGCCGAAGTTCGCCAGCGTGATGACCGACATGATGTCGAGCAGGACGTCCTGGGCGAGCTGCTGCGCGGCGGTTTCCACCAGGGTGTCGAGCACGTCCATGGCCGTCTCCGACGCCTCGCGGGCGGTGACGTGGACCGTCTTGAACTTGTGGCGGTTGAGGGTCACCGGGATGGTCGTGACCGTCGAATCGGCGTTGGCGGTGTAGTCACCGGCGAAGTCGCTGGATCCGGTCGGAGCGCCGACCAGCGGCACGCGGACGGTGTCGCCCTTGTCCGCCTGCTGGGGGCCGAAGTTGGTCGAGAACGAGGATACGGGCATCAGGTTCGCCGTGAAGGGCATGAGCGCCCTCTGGGCGACCTTGATGTCTTTGACGTTGGTGAGGGTGTTGGACATGGCGGGCTATCAGGCTTGGTGTTTGAGGATCATGGCTTGCTGTTCGGGCGTGAGTTTCCTCCAGAAGGCGGTCTGCCCGGCCGGGTCGGTGATCGCGGCGAAGCGCGCGTGGAGTTCGGCCGCCTGGGTGGCGTCGCCGGCCGGAGTGACGCGGGCCGGGACCGTGGTGCCGGTGGAGGCGACGACGCGGGCGACCTCGGTCTGGACGCGGGTGTCGAAATCGGACTGGGACGCCTGAAGCGCGGTGACGCGGGTCCGCAGCGCGGTGGCTTCGGTGGTTGCCGTGTCGCGCTCGGCTTTGAGCGTGTCGATCTCGGCGGTGAGCAGCTCGACTTCCCCGCGCAATGAGTCCGCGGTGGTCGACGCTTCATTGAGAAGTTCGGTCTGGGCCTGATGGTCCCGCTGGAGATTCGCGAGTTCGGTGCGGGCCCGGGCGAGTTCGTCTTCGATGGTCGTGTCCATTGCCCGTGATCCGGTGTCAACCGGCGCGGCGTGATAGACCCGCAAGCGGCGCATCGCTTCGGCGCGGTCGGGAACCATGCCCGCGAGGTTGTGGCGCTGGGCCTGCTTGCCGCTGAAGGTCTGGCCTTCCATCGCCTCGGCGGGGATCGCCCGCCCCTTGGCGAGAACCGCCGCATGAAACTCCCCGGCGATCTCCGCGAGGTTCGAGGAAATGAGTTCGCGCTGGTCGTCGGTGAGCGGCGTCCCGGGTGCCCCCATCGCCTTGTATTTGCCGACCGAAAAGACCTCCACCTTGATGCCCGCCTTGTCGAGGGCGGCGGAGTTGTCGACGACCGCCTGGACCACGCCGATCGAACCGACCTGGGCGGATGGCGTGGCGTAGATCGCCCGCGCCTGGCTGGCCACCCAGTAGGCGGCGGAGCACATCAGGCCGGACGAGAAGGCATAGACCGGCTTCTTCTTGTCGAGGGCCGCGACGGCATCGGCAAGCTCCGGCGTGCCTGCCACGGTGCCGCCCGGAGAGTCGATGTGGAGGAACACCGCCTTGATGTCGTCCCGTCCCGCGGCCTCGCGAAGCGCCGCGCCGATGTCTTCGGAACCCGTGGCACCGAAGAAGATCCGCGCGAACAGGTCGGGCTTGCGCAGGATCGGACCTTCGATGGCCACCACGCCGATGCCGTCCTCAACGGAGAGCAGCGGGTTTTCGGATGCCTGCTTGGGAAGAAACCCGCCGCGATCCACGACGCCCCGCGCGGCGGTGGCCATGGCTTGCAGGGCTTCAGGCTGGATCAGCCACTCGCGATTTTGGATTACCGGACTCACGCCCGGTCGCCGGTGTCAACGGGGTGCCCGACGGCTTCCACAGCATTTCCACCGGCACGCCGTGCTTGGCCGCGGTGTCGAGGATGAGCTTGGCATCGGCTGCCCGCCGTTCGATCTCCTCGCCGAAGTCGGCACCGAGTTCCTGGAAGTGGTCCGACAGGGTCTTGAGTCCCATTTCCACGTCGGCGCGGTTCTGCTGGGCTTCGCGTCCGGCATCGACGGTCACCCGCTTTGGTGGGACGGAGCTGATCTTCCACCAGCCGGCGGCGGGCGGCAGGATGCCCCGGCTGATCGCGTCGCCGATGACATAGGCCCAAACCGGCCGGATCAGGCGGCGTTCGAGGATCATCTGTCGGAACGAGAAGCGCCGGTCGGCTTTGGCGACAATCAGCCGGACACCCGCGCCGCCGACCTTGCTGGAATCCGCCGCGAACTCGAACGGGATCATCCCGAGCGCGGAATCCCGCCGCAAGTGTTCGAGGAAGCCGGTGAAGGTGGGCGACGGGCGGTTGGACTGGAAGCTGTCGAGCGACTCGTCGGGCTTCAGTGCCACCAGCTTGCCCCCGACGATGCGCTGGAGCGTGACCGGATCGCTGGACTCCCCCGCTCCGGCATGGCCGCCAACCACGAAGTCGCCGTTGTCGTCGAGTTCGCCGCGGGCCGTCTTCAGGACACGGGACACGTCGGCGTTGTCCTTCACCGCGTGCTTCTCCAGCGCCAGCAGTTCCATCTCGTCGAGGACGTGGTTGATGGAATGCTGGATGGTCGGATGGGAGCGCACGCCGCCGGCCCATTCCGGCTCGTGGATGTGCAGGATCGCCGGGGCCGGGAGGTCGCGACCCTTGGCGTTGTCCTCCAGCACCCGGTAGAAGACCGGCGCGCCCCAGACATCGAGGCCGACACCGTCGATGGTGTCCTTCGATCCGAACTCGTCCCCGACGCGGTGGGACTCGATCAACTGGATCATCGGTTCGCCGTCGGCATCGCGGGTCTTGTGGATGAAGTATTCGCCGTCGATGTCCATGCCCCGGCAGACGAGGGCCTGGCATTCCTCGAACGAGAAGCGGCGGGTCACTTCGCAACGGGCCGACCACAGGGCGAAGTGGGCCTCGGCGGCGCGGTTCCATTCCGGATCGGGTGACTGCGCCTGGACCCGGATGCCGTCGCCGGTCGAATAGATCGCCATGTTGGCGACCAGTTCGCGCATGAAGCCGCTGTTCTTGTGGAGATAGCGGGACTTGCGGACCAGTTCGGCACGGACTCCCGGCGTAAGTTCGTTGCGGGCGTCGGTGGGAGAGGCACCCGGAACCGCACCCCGGCGGGGCGACCAGTTGGCGGCCTCGAACGGCGACCCCCATGCCTTCGGTACGAGAACCGGCGGCAACCAGCGCAGGGCGATCTGCTTGAAACCGGTCATTTCGGGAGGTGGCCTGAGATGAACGAGGCAACGGCGATGCGCGGCCGGCCGTAGGTGGCGGGATCCAGCACCCGAAGCGCATGGCCGCACTCTTCGAGCACCTGGTCCACGGGCATGGTGAACTGCTTGGAGACGGACGTTTCCGCGTCGTTCCAGTTCATGATGGTCTTGCCCTCCAGCAGCAGCTCCTTCGCCCGCTGCTGGATGGCGAGAACCTCGGACACCGTGAAGCCGGTGATGAAGAGTCCGCGCGCCATGGGTCACTTCCCTTTCCAGGTGGCATTCCGCCCCCGGGTGTCGATGTGGACGAAGCCGGACGAAGGATAGAGACCGAGCCCGCCGGTGAACTTCCCGGCTTTCCGCCATTCGACGAGCTGGTCATAGACCTGCTTCGGGCTCACGCCGTCGAAGGCGATGTCCAGCGCGTTGAACTCCAGGTGCTGGCTGAGCGAGGCACCGCCGACCGACCGGTTATACTCGGGCGAGCGGTAGGAGCTGAGGATGCGGCAAGGTTTGCCGAACAAGGCGCGGAGCTCATCGACCACCCGCAGCGTCGGCACGATGTTCTTCCAAAGCCGCTTCGGTGGCGTGCTGTTCTTCACGCCCTTGCGCACGCGGGCGAAGTAGGCGGTGAACTCACCCGGGCCGAAGTGCCGGAACCCCTGGGCCGTGAACCATTCGTTGAACGAGCTCATCGGTCACTTGTCGGTGAGGGGTTCGACGACGAGCTCCACGCGGCCGTCGGGACGAACGGTCAGCCGCCCGTCCTTGGTGATGAATTCACCGGAGATGGCTGGCAGCGTGGTGCAGGAGCTGAGGAACGGGAAGGTCAGCAGCGCCATAGCGAAGCAGAACAGGCCGATCTTGAACGACTTGTTGGGTTTGCCGTCGTCGAACAGATCGCCGAGCACGACGACCAGTTCTTTCACGGCCAGGGCGGCGGGGCCGGCGGCGAGCAGGTATTTCGCCATGCCGGGTTCGAGCAGGCTGGCGACGCCGGCCAGATCGAGGGCCGCCAGCGTGGACATGCCGGAGCCCAGAAAGGTGAGGAAGCGGAGGAAGGTGATGGTTTTCATGACTCCCCGTCCGGAGTGTCAACCGCCGCGGCCATGACGGACTCCCGCCCGACGATCTTGAGCATGGTGGCGGCCGTGGCCTGCATTGACTCCCCGTCGAAGTAGTGGTTCGGCCGCGAACCGATCTGCTTCCACATCCACTGGCCCTTCTCCTTGATCCGCTGCTCGCTCTCCATCTGCGCGAGGTAGTCGTCGTCGATGTCGTCGGGGACTTCCCAGGTCGGGCCTCGCGCCGGATCCTGGTTGCGGCGGAGCCGGGCGAGCGTGTCCTTGATGTTGAGGTTGCTCCAGTAGTGGACGTGGCAGTGCTGGCGGTGCGAGAGGACCACTTTGCGCCGGGGCGAGTAGAACCGCTGGACCGTTTTGCCGTCACGGCCCTTGTGAGCATAGACCGGGCGCCGGTCGCCGATGAGCGCGACCCAACCGCGCTTGGCGCACTCGCGATAGACGTCGTAGGTCGCATAGCCGGCGTCGAGGAACACGAGGCTCGGATGAACGCCGAAGCGCTCTTGCAGGACGTCGATGTCGGTGAAGGTCAGGATCCGTTCGTTCCAGACCAGGCGGCTCGATCCCTCCGCAGACCACGAGCGGACCACGGCGAAGAGGTGGTCCATCTGGCAGTCCACGGTGATGAAGCGCAGTGGGATCAAGCCGGTGCGTTCGGGCAGCGGAGCGGCGAGGATCTTGCCGGTCTTGGGATCGATCGCGCCTTCCTCTTCCCAGGTCTCCCCGCGCTTGTAGCCGGATTTGATGATCTCCAGCTTGTAGTCCTCGACATACTCGCGCCACGGCAGGCCTAGCCGTTTCTGATAGAACTGCTGGAGCAGCGACACGTCGCCCTTCCGCGCCGCCGCCTTGGCCCGCAGGTAAAGTTCGGCGAGCTGTCCCCAGCTCATTGCGCACAGGGCGTTCCAGTGGAAGCCGACGTTTTCCTTCGAGGCCTTAGGGTTCTTCGCGACGAAAGCCCCGCTGGCGTTGAGTTCGCGGCGGGTGCGCTCGCCGTCGTTGAAGTAGTGGTTGCACGACTCGCAGCGCATCGCGGTGGTGCGCCGGACCTCGTCGAAGTCCCACTCGCCGAATTCATCCTTGGCCGACTTGCTCCACTCGACGCATTCCCACTTGAAGGGCTGGCGATGGCCGCATTCCGGGCAGGCGAAAGTCCACTCCCGCTGGTCGGTCGCCTCGAACTTCCGGTGGGTGTCGTCTTCCTCCTCGCCGCCCTGGCTCATGAAGATGCACTTGCCGAGCCAGCCGAACGCGGTGACGCGGGCCTCGGCCTCGGCCATGTGTCCCTGCGGCCAGCGCCAGGTTTCGTCGCCGATCAGCCAGCGGATCGACCGGCGCTGAAGGTTGGTCTTGTTGTGCGCGCCGAGGATCCAGAGCGTCATGCCGTTGGTGAACTGGATCGCGTTGTTCTTGCGCTTGTGGCGGTGGATGCCGGTGGGCATCAGCCGGGCGACCGGCTGGCACTGGTCGAAGAGCTTCTGCAGGCGCGATTCGGAATAGTCGCGCGCATCCTCGTCGGTCTGGTCGAGCCACAAGGCAGGCCCTGGCAGGTTGGAAATGATGTAGCAGAGCGTGAGTTCCGGCGCGGTGGTCTTGGACGACTGGACCGAGGCGATGATCGAGACCAGGCGGATGCGCGGATCGACCAACGTCTCCATCACCTCGCGGATCCACGGCGAGTTTTCCGAGCGGAAGCGTCCCGGGTTCGGCGAATACGGGATGCCCTCGATGTGATCCTCGCACCACTGCCATGCCGGCCGCCGGTCGGGCGGCTGCCAGGCCTCGCGCCAAATCTCCTTCAGGGCCTTCATGCCCATGCCGACAACGTCAACGCCCCGTCAGCCCTCGTGGAGGCAAAGCAGCACCTCGTCGATGGCGCGGCGGCATTCCCGCTGGATGCCCGTGGCGTCGAGACCGGACAACACGGGTGGCAACTCGTTCTCGAATTTCGCCCGCAGGATCGCGGTCGCCTGGGCGACCAGGCCGATCCATTCCTCGCGGACCTTGGTGAGAGGGACGTACTCGCCCTTCTTCACCGCGATGCGCAGCTCCCGTTCCTCGACTTCGGCCAGCAGCTTGCGGGCTTTCAGCGCCTCCTCGTTGCCGGCCGGCACCTTGCCCGCTTTCAAGCCGCGGAGCCGGACGAACTCGCGCCAGTCCGCCACCGGCCAGAGCCCGTTGGACAGCGGCTTGGGAGCGCCCTCCATCTTCTGCCACGTGGTGAGCGTCCGGCGCGTCACGCCGAGAACCGCCGCGAGTTCCACCAGCGTCTTGGCGTAGGCCAGAGTTTCCACGCTGCCGGCCGCCCGCGATTCGATGCGGGTCCGCTCGGCGACCGTGAGCGGCTTTCCAGCGGCGACTTTCTTGACGATGTTCTGGAAGTCGGCGTCGAGGATCTTCTCGGCGATGTCTGGTGGAAGTTCTTTCTGCTCCATGACCGCAGAGGGCATGTCAAAGCGGAGGCGTCGCGGAAACGGCTTGGAGTTCGCCCACCAATGCGCAGGCTTCCCCCACGATGAATCCATTAGCTGTTCGTTTCATCCCCGTGATTCTGTCAGGAGTCCTTTGCTCCTGCGGCTGTCACTACAAGAGCGAGCGGCTAACCCTACGGGAAGGCTCGCCCCTCGCCACCCACCACAATGGAACCTACCGGCTTGATCGGGTGACGGCTAAATCGATCACGATCAGCCACACCGCTGGGCGCTTCCGCCAGGGATGGGAACTGGAGACCAGTGGAAGGTGGGGCGGCGGCGAGCCGCATTCCCTCGGCAACAACGAGAGTCTGAAAATTCTGGCGGTTGAACCGCTTGCCGACACCGTTTCCATCGAGCTGATCTGGCGGGACTGGTGCGGGCCGTTCTCGATTCCATCGTTTTGAAGCCGATCCTTACCCCTTTACCGCCACCCAGCCTGCGAAGTTCAGGTGCCGCCAGAAGCAGTCGACCGAGGAAAAGCCTTCTTCGCGGAGAAGCTCCTCGTTCCAGCGGGCGGTGACGGGCACCAGCACGCCTTCCAGCGACATCCGCTTGCGGTCGATCTGGCTCTCCGAATAGCCATTCTCCCGCTTGATGTTGAGGAAGAGTTCCACGAACGCCTCGTCGAGCCGAGCGGTGGCACCGAGGATCTTCTCAACGAGGATGAAGGCGCCGCCCGGCGCCAGCGATTCGAACACGCGGCGGATGATCTGCTGGCGGTATTCGATGGGGGTGAACTGGAGCGTGAGCACTGAGAGCACGAGGCTGGAGGTTACACCGGGGAACTCGTGGCGCAGGTCGTCAGAGCGGATGCTGACGCGGTTGCCGTGCGGGTGGTAGGAAAAGTTCTGCCGCGCCGCCTCGATCATCGGCTCGCTGATCTCCAGGCCGATGTAATCGTTGGCCGCGCCGAAGTTGGAAACGAATGGCAGCAGCGCCTGGCCGCGGGAGCACCCCATGTCGATGATGGTGGTGTCGGGTTGCACGAAGCGCCGGCCGACTTCGAAGGTCACCATCCGCATCGCGTTGTATTGCGGGATCGAGCGCTGGAGCATGTCGTCGAAGACCGTGGTCACCTCCTGGTCGAACTGCCAGGCACCGCGTGGAACCACCTCGTCACGTTGGGCTTCACTCATGCCCGCGTGGCGGATGTCAACGAAGCGAAGCGGCATTCGCTCTGGCGGGAAGTTGGAGGTGAGGCGACGAGCACATGCCTATTTCACCAGGCTCTGACGTCCGAGACGATTTCGCCTCCACCTCCGGGATCGAAATTACCTTCGGTGGACAGCCTGGCAAGCCGGCATCAGCGCGGCAGCCGTTTGACGATGCGCGTGCCCTCGGTCAGGCAGGTGCCTTCCTCCGTCACCCAGAAGCACGGGATCGAGAACCGGGCATACATCTCGCGGGTCCGCGGGTTGCTTTCGATGGCCAGGTAGCGTCCGTCTTCGCCGTGGATCGGAAACACGTCCTTCCGGAGCAGGTGTTCCTTGATCGCCGGCGGATTCCACCAGCCCTGCGGCGCGAAACACGCGTCCTGCGGTCGCCAGCCGGTTTGCTCCTCGATGCGGTCGAGTGTTTTGTGCATCCAGCCTTCCGGGCGGGCGGTGATCAGGACGACGGTGTGCGGCCGCACGAGTTCCACCAGCCACTGGCGGTATTGCTCGCCCGCGAGGCGCTTTTCCATCCGGACGGGCGTGCTGCCCCGGGCCGGGTTGTTCGCCACCAGCGTGTAGTTGAGGTCCAGCAGGATGATCATAGGGTAATCTGAAGACGTTGCGAGAAGGCGTCCATGGCGCATTGCACGAGATCCATGCGCGTGCCGTCCGGATAGGGCAGGTCGAACTCGAACTCGATGGCCGCGCGAAGACGGTCGGGATCGACCGGACGCGCCGCGGAGCAGGCGGCGTTGATGTTGTTGGAAAAATCATCGACCTTCACCGAGCGGAAGAAGGTGCCGAAGAGGTCCTTGAACTCCGAAACGGTGTGATACTTCTGGACCTTGGGCTTGTCTTGGAAGTCACCGATGCGGATGCCCGGTTCGTAGTCGAGGCGGAACGCGATGTTGCCCGCGTTGCTCTCGTTCATGAAGGCCTTGCCGTTGACCTGCCGCCAGCCCGACTCCCCGGCCGAAGACGCGCAGGCATAGACCTTGGTGAACGGCTTGCACAGGGCGGCGCAGAGGCAGGCGATGTGCTCGCGGTCCTCGCGGAACGGCACGGAGTTCAGCACGCTGGCGATGAAGATGCTGGTCCACTCCTTGCCCGCCGCCACTTCGGCCAGGAACGCGCGGGCCAGCTCGACGCTTTCGGCCTTGTTGATGCCGCCGGGTCCCAGCCGGTAGGGCTCGAAGGGCGTGCAGTCGATCCCGGCCTGGCGCAGGAGGAAGGTTTCCGTCAGGTGGCCGGCCCCGAAGTCGAGGATGGTCGTGCCGTGCTCCTTCACCCAGCGGGCGCGGTCGGTTGCCTTGCCGATGTCGAAGTCCTTGCAGGGCTTCGCGCCGTGGGTCGCGAAGATGAAGCCGTTGCCCAGCTCGCGCCTCACGCGGCGTGCCCGGCGGAACGAATTGAAGCGGAGCATGTCGGCATAGCGCGTGTGGATGTCGAAATCCATCGATAGCAGGTTCATCATGGCCCGGGCGAATTCCGCTTCCTCGTCGGTGACGAACACGACCGGCGCGAACGCGGTGCCCTTCTCGGCGAGCATTTCCAGCCGGCCGATGCCGTTGATGACGGTCAGATCCTCGCGGCAGACGATGGGCATGAGGATGCCCTGGCGATGCAGCGTGCGCGCGAGGTTGCGGGCATACTGGATCCAGCGACCCGCGTTCACCCGGCAGAGATCCTTGATGGCGACTTCCGCGGGCTTGAGGCAGCGCAGGAAGCCATCGCCGCCGACTTCCTTGTCGGGGATGGCCGCAGCGAGCGCTTGGATGTCGATGGATTGCAGCTCGCTCGTCACTCTGCCGGGCGTGCTGTTGAAATCGAAGTCGTTGGTCGCCCGGTTGAAGACAATGTTGAGCGCCTTGCGCTGGTCGAGATCGAGCGCCTTGGTCCGGAACACCGGGACGTGCGTGGCACCCATGCGCGAGGCGACGAGGTGGCGCTGGTGGCCGGACAGGATCTCGCCGTCCGAGTCGGCGAAGATCGGGGCGATGAAGCCGAGCTTGCGCAGGGAGAGTTCGATCAGGTCGAGCCGCTCGGCGACCGCCGACCGCGGGTTGTAAGTCGATGGTCTAACGGCGTCGATGGCTTCGAGGGTGATGTTCATAGTCCGAGGCGGCTGCGGATTTCCTGAATGACCGAGTCCTTGTCGAAACCGGCGTCCTGCTTCACGCGGTCGCACCACGCGATGAACTCGTCCTGGCTGATGCGGAACCGGTAGAGGCCGACCGCGACCGTGACGTCGCTCTTGTCGAGTTCCTTGTCATGGCGGTCGTCGTCATCCTCGTCGTCATCGCCGCCGGGATTGAGAAGTCCTTCGAGGTCTGCGGGCTCAAAGCCGGCGAGAATCGTGTCGAAGTCGGCCGACTTCCACTCGCTGGCAATCTTTTCGAGTTCGTTGAGATCGACCGAGGAAAGTTCCGCCAGGCGGTTGTCGGCGACCAGCACGGCGAGTTCGTCGTTCTCGCTGGCAAAGTCCTGGTAGTCGACCGGCACGACCTCGACGCCGAGATGCTTCGCCGCCATCAGACGGCCGTGGCCGGAAACGATCAGGCCGGTGAGATTGGAAACGGTGATGGTCTGCCGCCATCCGAAGTAGCGGATGTTCTTGGCGAGCAGTTCGACCTGCCGCTGCGGGTGGGTGTTCGGGTTGCGCGGGTTGGGCTTCAACTCGCCCACCGGCACGAGCTTGTCGAAGCTGCACCAGACCTCGATGCCATTGGCGAGCGTGCGGGCCTTGGGGGAATCATCGGTCATCGCCGTGGAAGCCGCTGTCAACAGCCGCCGGCATCCAGCCAGGATTCCAGATCGGCCAGCGCGGCCCGGACGCATCCGCCGCTGCCCACCGCGATCCGCAGCGAGGTGGCCTCATCGACCGGCCACCGCTGGCGGAGCATCGCGGCGAGTTCCTCGGTGGTCGGGGCCGCGAGCTTGATCGACTGGAACCGAGTCTGGAACCGCTCGGTGAGCAGGTCGAGCTGCAGGTTGCTGGTGCCGATCACGGCGCGGCCCGGTGGCAGGCGGTCGAGATAGCTGAGGAGAAGGTCCTGCGCGTCCCGCGTGCAGCGGTCCATCTCGTTGATGATCTTCACCGAATAGACTCCGAACAGCGAACAGGTGGCGAGGTTGCCCATCCACTGCTTCACGGTTTCGACGGTGACCAGCTTGCCGTTGAACTCCTCGACGGCGAAGCGCGTGCCGGCCAGCGTGTCGGCCACCATGTCGGCGATGCTGGTCTTGCCGACACCGGGCGGGCCGTAGAGCAGGATCTTCACCGGAACAGCGGGATCGTCGTGGAGCTTCCTGGCCTTGGCGACGAGCCGGCGGGCGACGGTCGCGGCGGGACCGCAGAGGTCATCGGGTCCGGTAGGTCGCCACGCCAGCGGCGGGCTTGCGGGGCGTGGCGGCGGGGTTGGGAGAATCTTCAAGGAACGTGACATGGGGATCTGGATTGGAGTGGTTGAGGGCCCTGGCGACGGCCAGCGCGCCCTTGCGGTAGAGGGTGACGGCGAGCAGTTCGCCGTTCACCACGACCGACCAGTAGCGCGTGGCGTAGCCATCGGGTTTGCGGTGGCGCGTGACTTCGACCTTCATCAGAAGTTGTAGTCGTGGAACTGGTGGCGGCCCGGGACGACATGCTCGCCGCAGGTGGTCCGGTAGCGGCCGTCCTTGCGGAGGCTGGCGCGGTGGAGCGGTGCCGTCGGGTCAGCATCGTAGGTGTAGCGCTGCTCGTGGTTGTTCACGCAGTGGCCAGCGAAGCCGCCCGGGAGGATCTCGGGCTTCCATCCATCCAGCGTGGCGATGTCGGGCTGGAGGTAGAGGGTCTTGCCGCTCGGGCTGACGCGGACCACGGTGCAGGCGGTCCGGTCGCTGTAGTGGCAGATCGTTGCGCCGTCGCCGACGATGGGATTCCATGCGGGGTCGCTCATTTGTTCCAGCCCTCCCGGCGGCTGCGGGTTTTGATGGAGTTGGGCGAAATCCCGAAGTGCTCGGCGGTCTGCTTCACGCTGCGGCATTCGAGCCAGTAGGCCCGGACCTGCGACCAGTGGTCGTCACCGTGGCCGGGATTGCCGACCTTCTTGGCCGACTTGGATGCCTTCGACTTGGATGGCTCGGCCCCTGCCGCCGGAGCAGCCTCCGCGGGCGGTGGTTCGGGCTCGCCCGCGTCGGCGAACGCGTCGTAGCGTCCCGGTCCGGCCTCGGGCTCGGGACGGGTGATCGGCACGATGTTGGCAGCCGGCGTTACGGTGCCGCAGTCGCCTCCGGCTAGGATTTCTGCGACGATCTCGCGGATCAGCGGCACCGGGATTTCGGTTATGGTGAAGACCAGGCCGTTGAGGGTCTTGCGCCCGAGGGACTGCTTGAGGAATTTCAAGGCTTCCCCTCGGGTGCGTCCCTGGTAGCGGCCTTCGAAGACGTTGGTGTCCTTGTCGTCGCAGACGATCCAATAGAGTTTGTTCATGGTGGTGTTGGTTATGGGGTGGTGACGTTGCCGTGGGTGTCGATCCAGACGCTGAACGCCAGCAGTCCGGTTCGGGTTGGCTTGGCGAAGTCGGCGCGGAACTCGCGGGCATGGACGCCGGCCTTCGGATCGGCCGGCAGGATGCGCCGGACACGGAAGCCGTTCGCTTCGAGTTCGTGGATGCTGTTCCGGACCGCCTCGGTCAGGTAGCTGTTAGGCAGGGATGCTGTTGTCATGGCATCCCCGATCTGCCCGTCTGATCGGGCACGTCCATGGTGTTTTTCGTCTTTCTGTCGGCTAATTTTCATGACGGGAGCGGGCGGTTGATCTGGATGGTCCGGCCTTTGGTTTCACCGGCGGCGTAGCTGCCGGAATGGAGGTTGCGGCGGCGTTGGTTCCGGTTGCGGAGCTTGCCGTAGTGGTCGGCGACGTAGCGGGTGATCGCCGCCTCCTGATCCACGACCACCAGTCCGTAGGCCTGGCGCTGGTCGGCGGCGTAGGATTGCTCGGTGCGTTCCTTGGCCGCCTTGAGTTCGGCGTTCAGGCCGTCTCGCAGGCCCCGGTAGTAGGACGCCTTGTCCGGGTTGGGGTGGGTCCGCTTGAATTCGTTCCAACAGCGGAAGAACGTCTGGCGCAGGTAGTTGAAGGCGTAGATCGCGAAGTCGATGTCGCCGGGTGCCCCGATGATGTCCACCGCCGTGCCGCGGCCGCCGGACATCAGGATCGTCTTCACGTTGAAGTGCGCCTGCAGCAGGGAGAGGATCATCAGGTCCGCCGGATTGAGGGTCTTCGGCAGGTCGAGGTTTCCCTTGTCCACCTTGAACGACCCGCCGCCGGATTCGCCGCGCTCCATGCGGAGCAGCGCCGAGTCGATGTTGTGGCGGGTCATCAGTTCCTGTGCCTTGGTCAAAGCGACCTTGGCTTCGTTCTCGGTGGCCCCGCGGGAGCGGTCGGCCAGACGGAGCAGCTTGCGGATCTTGTCGAGGATCTCGGATTCGGATTTCATGGGATTCGGGTGTCGGCGGTGGTGGGTGGTGGGTGCCCGGGTCAGCCGAGATTGCGGAACCGGAAGTCGTCGCCGGAATAGGTGGGGCGTTCCTGCCCCTTGCGGATCAGCACGGCGGTGAACTGCCGGATCGACTTGCGGAATGCTTGGATCCGGAGGTCCCCGGTGACGCGGAGACCCACGCCGGCCGGGATAAGCTCCGAAGCGACGAAGACGGCCCAGTCGCCGAGGGTCACGACGTGGCCGAGCTTGCGTTGGTCGAGCGGCGACCGGATGACGGTCACCTCCCCCTTGGCGACCACCTGATTGAGAATCGGAGCGGCCTCTGCGGCATTGAGCAGCGGCTCGGCATCGAGGTTGATGTTCCGGAAGAAGGACTCAAGACAGGTGGCGTGACCGGTGGACGGAGTGTTTGCTTTCATCGTCCCTCATCTGCCAGCCGGACACCATGAGTCCATGTCTATTTTCGTCTTTGTTGGTCCCGCGAATACAATCTGTTAGAATAACGATTGGCATGCCGCGTGGGTGCCACGACTCATGCCAGTTCTGTCTTTATTCTCCGACTCCACTTAGCCATGGACGCGAGGTGGCACCATGGCAGATATTACCCATGACAACGCCAACGATGTCCCGCCGCTTCGGAGTCGAGATTGAATTCCTCGCCACAATCACCACCGAGCAGGCGCTCGCGAGCCTGAGAGCCGCCGGCATCCGGGCCGAGTTCGAGGGCTACTCCCACGGCACGACGCCGCATTGGAAGATCGTCACCGACGGGTCCTGCGGTTATGAACTCGTCTCCCCGGTCCTTGAAGGCGAGGCCGGTCTTGAGGAAGTCCGCATCGCCGCCGCCGCCCTCGAAGCCGCCGGTGCGAAGGTGGACAAGCGCTGCGGACTCCATGTCCATTTCGATGCCCGCAAGATGTCGCTCAAGGCGGTGAAGAACCTCTTCAAGCTCTGGCTGAAATTCGAGGATGTCCTCGATACCTTCCAACCGCAGTCCCGCCGGGGCAACGCCAATACCTACTGCCGCACCAACCTCGAAGACTGCATCGCGGGCAGCGAGGATCACAAGAACCAGTGCTCCCGGAGGTTCCGCGGCATCGACGCCTGCCAGAGCATCGAGCAGATGAAGCAGCTCTATCCCTGCCGCTACCGCAAGCTGAACATCCACTCCTACTTCCGCCATCAGACGCTGGAAGTCCGCCACCACTCGGGAACTACCGATCCCGAGAAGATCACCAACTGGGTCCGCCTGATGGCCCGCCTGTTCGACACCGCCGAATCCGCCGCCACCGTCCGCAACCGCCCGGAGGACAACGGAGTCGGGATGCCGCGCCTGAAGTGGTTCTTCCAAGCCATCGACGCCAAGGGCCTCGTCAAATTCTACACCGAGCGGGCCAAGAAGCTCGCCGCCTGATTTCCACCATGCCACACGAAACCATGAACACCGAATACCACACCATCGACGGCGCGACCTTTTCCGCCGCCGATGCCACCGAACTGATGACCAAGCTCCGCCAGGACAGCTTCAACCCGGAAGCCGACCTGCCGTCCTACTGCCGGGCGACCGCCCGCGCGTCGAAGATGCAGACCGCCAAGCCGCATCGAGCATGGCCGCCCAAGGCGCTGGTCGAAGACATGCTTGCCTCCGGCCTGATCGTCACCGGCGAGCGACATCCGGAATGGGGAAACTCCAGCAACTGACCCACCATGGCCTACCGACTCATGGAACCGCGGTTCCCGCTGGGGACGACCGTCGCGACACCGGCCGCGATGGCGCTCGGGATCGACCTGGCATCCTACATGCGCCGTCACCACTGCGGAGACTGGGGCGACCTTTGCGACGAGGACAAGCAGGCGAACGAGGATGCGCTGGAGCTCGGGCTCCGCATCCTCAGCCACTACAAGCTCGGCGGTGATCGCCGGATCTACATCATCACCGAGGCGGATCGGAGTTCGACCTGCATCCTGCTCCCGGAAGAGTATTGATCCATGCCACGATCCGCCCGATGAAGTCGATTTCGAGCTGACGCTCGGTCAGGCGGATGACCGTCCAGCCGGCCAGCACGGCTTCTAGATACTTCTCGGCGTCCTTGGCGTAGCCCGCCCCGCGGCTGTGCCGGCCACCGCCGGGGAGGAAGATTCCGCCCTCGATCTCGATCAGGGTCCGGCTTGCCAAGTGTGCGAAGTCGGCACGCCAGCGACGGGAAGCGTGGAACTTCACTTCCCGCTCCAGCGGCGGGCCTTGCGCCACTCGCCAGAGCAGCAGAAACCTTGATTCCAAGCGGGACGCAGCCATTCCCCTGGTGCCCGGAGTCAACGTCCGGACCGCCCGTTATGTGGGAAGTCGCGATGGCGCATTGCACGGGAAATGGACACGGGTGGGAACGTCCCTGCCTTAGTCGTTGGCCTTCAATAGATTCCTTCCCGGGTTCAATTCCTCCGTGGCGGTTTGAACCCCGCCGGGTCGTCGAGAGATGGTTGCAGGGGCGGGAATTGAACCCGCGGAGGTCGAGGATATGAATCTCGCCTGGGACCGCCCTCCCTGCGGTTTTGTTAGAGCGCCTCATAGATTTCCAAGAGGCGGCCGAAATCCCTCTTCACGTTCTCGCGCTGTTCCTCGTCCCATCGATCGACCGGATCATCGGCCGTGGTCTGCTTCCACCAACGCATCAGCCGGTTGATCAGCGCGAGGTGGGTGACGACACCCTTGTCGGCGGGATCTCCCTGGACCTCCTCTTCGGTGGCGAGGCGGCCGAAGTTGATCGACTTCTGGAGCCGACGTTTCCCGAGCTGGTGCTTCTCGGCCATGTCGAGCCAGTGCTGTTGCTCGTCGGGCTTGAGCTTGGCCACAACCTGGTGGTGGGTGAAATCGAGATTGTCTGTCCGGACAGACATTTCAACACGGCGGGCAACCCAAGCATAGTTGCGCAGCGTTTGGGCCGCGAGCCCCGTCCGGTCGAGCGCTTCCTGGTATTTTTCGCCATAGCGATTCTCGCCGTAGTTGATCCAGTCGCCGATGATGAAACCGATGGATTTGCCGACGGGAGCGAGCTGCTGTCCGAGCCTGTCCCATTCATCGAAGCTCAGTTCCTCGCTGAACTGGATTCCAGTGGGCGTGATCGAGAACTTGGGGTCGTGGATGGCGAGGGTGTTCATGATTTTTCGGAGCGGTATCGCTTGAGCTGTGAGTTGCGGTAGATCCTGCGGGCCGTCTCGCTGCGCATCGCCCGGGATGGGGGCAGCTTCAGCCTTTCGGTGATGTCAACGCAGCGCTTCGAGACGGCGGCCCGGGTGATGCCGTGGCGCTTGGCGATCATGGTCATGCTGTCGCCGGCATAGACCCGCAGGCCCAGGGCGATGGTCAGGCAGTCGATGGTCAGCCGGGTGTTGTCCTCGAAGACGATGTCGGCCACCAGGCGGCGCAGGATCTCGGTGGCGCTGCCCATCGACTGGGTCTCCGGTGGGTCATCGTCAGGTTCCACCAGCGCCGCGATGTCCGGCGTGTGGCTGGCCGCAGGGGTGTCGGCCATGTCATGGTCGGCAGCGCCGTTGCCATGGCGTTGGAGGCACGGTTTGAGCAGGCCGAGCTTCTCCGCCTCCCGACGTTCATCGAGGGACATCGACTTCACCCAGGCCTCGTATTCGCGCTCGTACTCGCCATCCCGCTTGGTCTGCTTCTTCGCGTAGTCGTCGGAGCTCATGGCTGGCCTCCTTTCCGACCGGACCACAGGCCGGTGTGGCGGTTGAACCGGATCGAGCCGCGCTTCCTCGCGGACCCGAAGACCTTTTCGGCTTCGTCCAGGGTCATGCCGAATCCCTCGACGAGGAACCGGAGGACCTCGCTGGTTTCGGGGCGATAAGGTCCAGGTCGATCCGGCCAATGGTCGAGAGGCGGCATGAGCTCCAACTCGGGCCAAAGGTGGATGTGCTTCGATGCACGAGGGGTCCGGGCTTTTTTCCCGGATCTTTTCGGAGGGTTCATTTGCACCTCCTTCCCGGCGTCAACGGTAGCCTGATGATCGCTGTCGCTTTTCTAAGCGTCACAGCGCGCGCGAATCCTGGTTCACCAGTTCGCGCTGTTATACTACGTATAACGGTCAGATTCCCAGTAAGGTGCCTTACATAGGGATTCTGGTTTCTGTTAGAAACGACGGGTTCAAACGGGTTCAAACCGATTCGAACCCCCGGTTCAAACCCACCTGGATTGACAGGTTCAAACTCCATGGCGACGCCCCCTCCACAGGCGGGTTGCCTTGTCGAAGACGATCGGTCCCGACTTCATGTTGGCGAGGCAGTAGAAGACCCGCTGGGCCTCCTTGAGCGTGCAGTCGCCGTCGATCTCGGCGATCCGGGCGGAGATGAATGCGAGTACTTCGGACTCCTGGGGGACGCGTCCATTGGCGAGCGGTGGCATCGTCTCGACGGCGCTGGCGTAACGGTCGGCCGCGCTGCCCAGCTTGTAGGTGGACTTCGCCTTCTCGCTCTTGAGATTGCCCTGGGGAGCCTTGAGCTGGGCAGGATCGGCATTCCGGTCGGTGATGAAGATCGACTCGCACCAGCGGACGACGAAGGGCTTCACGGGCGGCAGTGCGCGCAGCGTGAGGTCGATGACGTGGGCATCGTCTTCCTCGTGCGGGGTCATGGTCAGGATCACGTCGGGATCGCGGGCAAAGACGCCCGAGCCGCCGATGCGGTCGATGGACTCCTTGCCCGCCTGGTTCCCCTTCGAGAAGTGGGCCCCGAACACTGCCGCGGCCCCGGACTTTGCCGCCAGTTGCTCGACCTCGTTGAGCAGGCTCGCGATGTCGCCGGCGTCGTTCTCGTTGCGCGCGCCGAGGCCCTTGTAGATCGGGTCGATCAGGATCAGCGAATACCCGGTGTCGCGGATGCGCCCGAGGATCTTCGGGATCAGCGCCGAGAAGTCGGTCGCATGGCCGCGCAGGTTCCAGATGTCGAAGCCGGTGAAGTCGTCGATGCCCTTGGCCGCAGCGATCCGGTGGATCCGGTATTGGAGCGCGAAGGGCGGCAGCTCGAAGTTCAGATAGAGGGCGCGGCCACGGCGGGTCGGGAATCCCCACCAGGGCGTGCCGGTGGCCACCGAGAGCATCAGGTCGATCAGCGACCAGCTCTTGCGCGCCTTCGACGGGCCGCCGAGGACCATCTTGGCTCCCTGATGGAGGATGCCGTCGACAAGCTGCGGCGGCTCCGGTTCCGGCTGGCCCATGAATGCCTGGCCGGGAAGGATCGGCGGCAGGTCGGAGTTCGAGTGTGCCGCCTCCCACGCCGTCCACGATTCCGCGCCGAGCTCCAGCACGAGCAAGCACTGGCGGCGAACATCGCCATCGACCGTGCGCCAGCCGTCCGGGCAGCGCGACAGGCGCGACGGATTCCGGTTCTGCTTGTCCAGGTTGATCCCGGAAAACCAGCCCCAGATGACCTCGACCCGCCGCTTGTATTCCGCCTCGTCCGGAGCATCGACGCGGATCCACGCGTGCAGGCTCTTGTTGCCGGAGTCGATCAAGGCGGCCACCGGCATGCCGCTGGCGACGACCGCATGGTACTGCTCTTCCTTGGGGATTGGCTTGCCCGCCTCGTCGCGGTCGAACTCGACCAGGACATGCCGGAATGCGGTGACATCCTCGTTCTTCGCGCCGCCCTTCGCCATCGGGTTGATCCGCAGGAACAGCCCGAGCTTGGTGCCGAACACGCGGTCGATCCCGCCCTTGGCCGCCACCTTGGATTTCCATTCGGCGGCTGTCAGGGTGACGCCACGACGAGGGGCGATCTCTCCCTCCTCGTTCTCCGCCGCCGGGGCGATGGCGACAAATTCATCCGGCTGGAAGCACGCGTCGAGCAGACGGACGAAGCCGTCGTCGAGCGTGACCGGCAGCGCCATCGTCGAGCGCTCGCGATGGACCGGTGCCGGGGACGGCCGCCGGGCCGTTGACGAGGGGACCTTCGGTATCGGCGCCACGCCGGCGCCGAGCGGTTCCCGCGACGTGCGGGCATAGACCGAGCGGATGGTCGTCCGTGCTTCGGCCTCGGTCAGCCCGTCGGCCAGCGCGCGGGCTAGGAGTTGGGCTTCCGTTTCCTCCAGCGGGTGGCCGGCGTCGCGGAACTGGCAGGTCGCGTCGAAGAGTTCGGCATTGCGCATCCCCTCGCCCGCGCCGCGCTGGAGGTATTCCAGCGTGCGGCGCGGCAAGGCCATGGCGAGCCCGGTTGAACGGTATTTTGCCATGAGATCAGCGGTGGGCGAATTGGGCGTCGAGGAATGCCTTGGCTTCCTCGAAGGTGGCGGTTTCCGGACGCTGGTGGCCGAAGCGGCGCATCACGCGGGCCTGCTTCGGCGTCGCCAGCCCGAGCTTGCGACGGGTGATCAGTCGGTCGAGAATCAGCGAGGCGTGGCCCTTCGATTGGATGCTCAGGATGTCCAAGCCGAACTTCTCCAGCACATCGAGCTGCTTGTCCGTGGGCGCTTCCGCCTGCCATTTCATGGTCGGGACATAGTCGGCCAGGGCGGCTTCGTTGAGGGAGACGGCAAGCTCCAGCGGATTGAGCACGCTCCCGGGGCGCGTCCGGTTGGCGCGCAGCCGCTCCGTGAGCGACTTGGTCCGGTCAGCGTTCACTTCCTCGCGGGCCTCTTCGAGGTCGCCTTCGGCCCCCAGCTTGTCGGTGAGCGCCTTCGCGTCGGCTTCGTCCTCGGCGATCAGGTTCGCCGGCCGCATGAGGGTGTGCTCTTCCGCCTGCCAGAGGAAATCGAGCACGAGCAGGTGGTCCTTGCCCGGCCAGATCCGCGTGCCACGACCGATGATCTGCGAGTAGAGCGCCCGGATCTTGGTCGGCCGCAGGCAGACGACGCAATCGATCGACGGCTCGTCGTAGCCTTCGGTGAGCAGCATCGCGTTGCAGAGGATGCGGGTCTCGTCGCGCTTGAACCGCTCCAAGGTCTCCTGCCGCTCGGTCGTCTGGCCGTCGACATGCTCGGCCAGCAAGCCGCGGTCGCGGCAGATCTGGGCGAAGCGTTTCGACACCGCGATCAGCGGCAGGAACACGAGCGTCTTGCGGTGCCGGTGTTCCACCAGGACGTCGGCGATCTGTTCCAGATACGGTTCCAGCGCATGACCGAGGTCGTCGGCGCTGAAGTCGCCATGGCTCGTCCGCACGCCCCGCAGGTCCATCCCCAGCGGCACCGTCTTCACCTGGATCGGCGAGAGCCATCCCTGGCTGATGAGATCGAGCAAGGTCACCTCGCAGGCGATGTTCTCGAAATACCGGCCGAGGTTCTTCTTGTCGCCGCGGTCCGGCGTCGCGCTGACGCCCAGCACCTTCGCGTGATCGTGGAAGTGCCCGAGCGTGTTGAGGTAGCTGTCGGCCAGCGCGTGGTGCGCTTCATCGACGACGACCAGCCCGAAGTGATCCCGCGGCCACCGCTCGCGGCGCTTCTCGCGCATCAGCGTCTGGACGGATGCCACGACCACGGGCGCGTCGAGCGACGCCCGGTCTTCGCCCATTTCCACCTGGGCTTCGATCCCGGTGGAAACACGGAGCTTGTCGACGGCCTGGTTGATGAGTTCCTCGCGGTGCGCGAGGATCAAAGTGCGCCGTGGCTGGTAGTCCTGCGCCAGGCGGCTGAACAGGATCGTCTTGCCGGCCCCGGTCGGGAGCACGCCGAGCTGGCGGTCGAATTCCTCGAAGCCCTTGTGAATGTCCTGCCGGGCTTTCATCTGATAGGCGCGGAGGCCCATCGTCTCAGAATGGCTCGTTGTCATTGCGACGCGGGGCTTGGGGTTGGGCGGGCTTCGCGGTGCCGACGATCCACGCGGCGACCTTGTTGCGCTTCTTGCCGTTGTATTCCTCGACGGTGAGCCGGGCGGTGCCGGTCCGGCCGATCACGTGATCGGGAGTGATCTCGACGTCCACCTCGGGCTCGACCACCTCGCCGGTGGCGGCGCGGAAGGCGTCGATTTTCCAGAACGCGGTCGGGATGAAGACGAGGAAGTCGTAGAGATAGCTGCCGGCGGATGTCTTGAGCTTGAGCTCGATCATCTCGTGACCGCCCTTGCTGATCGTTTCGATCGCATCGACGACTTCGACCTCGTGGTCGCCCGGTTCGACGAATTCAGGGCGCTCGCTCGGGATGGCTGCGGTGTAGGATGGCATGGTGAGTTATGGTTTGGCTTTGGATTGTTTGAGATAGGTGGAGGGCGCGGCGTGTTTCACCGACTCCTCCGGGAAGGCTTGTTCGCCCGGCATCCGCTGGCTCCACAGGTCGCGGAACTTGGCGGCCGAGAGGTTGCCGTAGGCCGCGAGGACCGGGCCGAAGCCGATCCGCTGGATGTGGTGGCCGACGGTTTCGCAATCGACGAACTCGTTGCCCTTGCGGGTCACGAGCTTCCAGCCGGGGACGGTGCCGCCGGTCTTGATCCGCTCGGTGGCGATCTTCTTCGCCCGGTCGCGGAAGTCCTCGACCACCGCGGAGGCGACCAGGAACTTTCCGAGCTTCTCCGGGTCGGCGAGGACGGCATCGAAATCGAAGCCCGGATCGGCGACGGCGAGCGACTCCCCGACCATCGCGAGCCGCGCGGGGCAGGTGTCGGCCTTCGCGCACCACGAGCAGTATTCGCAGGGGCTCGGCTTCTTGCCTGGGTCGTTGAACGATTTGACGACTTGGTCGACGATGGCGTGCGCCTCTTCGTAGCTGAACTTGATCGTTTCGATTTCCCGCTGGTCGCAGAACAACAGGTGGGCCGTCCACTCGCCGGCAAAGTGCGCCCCCATCAATCCGAGCGCGTAGGCTGCCATCTGCTCGCGGTAGTTCCGCCGCGCTCCGGTCTTCAGGTCGAAGTGGCTAAACTTCGCCGGGACGATGGCATCCGCCGTGCCGGTCAGGTTGAGGATCCGCACCCGGCAGTCGTCCTCACGGGCCAGCACCCGTTCGCGGCCGGAGATCGCCCGGACCATCGAGACCGACCAGGAAACCGCGGCGATCTCGTCAGCCGTCAGCTTGTTGGCGATCACGAAGCGCTCTTCGAGGCCGAGCAGTTCGGCCCGGAACGCGGTATCGAGCAGCGTGCCGCGTTCGGCGGCCGGGCCGGCCACGGGATTGCTCTCGTAGCACGGGCACACCGCCAGCTTCGGCAGGTTGGAAGGACGCAGCGCGCTCATGACGCCACCTCCTTCTGATTGGCGGCGGCCCACTCGTTGACGGCGGCGATGAAGCGGTCAGGCTCCGACAACATCCGGGCCGCGTAGGCTGGATCCAGGTTGTCGATGGATTCGAGCGGTCCTTCCTGGGTGAAGCCAAGCTGGCCGCGGGCAACGAGGAAATCGACGACGTTGGCCATGTCCGCCTTGTGCTGGAACGCGGCAAAAATTCGGTCGGCGAGGGATTCGGCTGGGGCCTTTGCCGCCGGGCCGGCGACCTCCGGCATTGCGGCGACGGAGCCCCCCGACTCCGCCGCCGCGCCGAACACCGGGGCCAGGGCCTCGACGGTGAAAGGAAGTTTGTCAGGAAGACCGTGGCGGTTCTTGGCGTCATAGGCCGCCGAGTGGGTGGCGAACAAGACGCGCTCCTTGCCGCCGACGCCGCGCAGCTTGCCGTTGTCCTTCTCGGCGACCTTGGTGACGTAGTTGCCGAACAGCACGACATCGGCCCACTCCTTGAGCAGGGGCGCGACCTGCTTGCTGAGCTTCAACTCGAAGCGGTCGTAGCTGCCCGCCTGGTCCGGCGCCTCGAACTTGCGCACCGTGGCGTGGGCGAGGAACACGACGTGCATCCCGCGGTCGAGCAGGGCGTCGAGCGAGTGGAGGAAGCGGGCGAACTCCTCGGCCAGGATGACCCAGCCCTTGCCATACCCGAAATCCTCGATGCTGTCCTTGTTCGACTTCCGGCACAGGTGCTCGACCAGCCGCTTTTCCAGCCAGTCGGCGGTGTCGATGACCAGCGTCTTGAACGGATGCTCCGACTTCGCGAGCTGGGTGACTGCGGAGGTGATCTCGTCCCAGGTCGACGCGGCATCGAGCCGGACGACGTCCAGGTGGTGGGTGCCACCTTCGGTGTCGAGGAAGACGGGATCCGGCAGACGGCCCGCCAGCGTCGATTTGCCGACGCCTTCAGGTCCATAAACAACGGCCTTTTGCGGCCGGGTGATTTTGCCCCGGCGGATCGCCAGGGGAGGGGTGGATTTGGTGGTGGTTTGCATCGGACGACTGCGGCGGGGTGTCAATTGGCCCGCCGTCGCCCTCTTCCCCGGACATGTCCGGAATCGTCCGGAAAAAGTGTCCGGTTTTCGCGCAATCCATTGAACGGCAATGGTGAGATTTTTCGGTTTTTTTCAGACAGCCCTCCGGACATGTCCGGTTTTGGGCAAAAAAGTGTCCGGTTTTGGGCCAGGAAGTGTCCGGTTTCGGGTCCGGCCTGCGGATCATTTCGGCTCTCCAAAGAATCCCGGAATCGCCCGGAGGTTCATTTTCCAAGGGTTCAGATTTCGGGGTTCACAAGGCTGCCAATTTTGTTCATGAGAACAGATCACCCGTTTCAACCCATGCCCGCGATCCGCACACCCCGCCTTGTCCGCCCCGGCGTCCTTTCCACCCTGAAATCATCGAGTGTCGTTTCCCTGCTGGCCCCCTTCGCGGCCTACTTTTCCACGCGCGGAGCCCCGCTGGACCAGATCGGCATTTCCGCGGCGGCTCTCGACGACGTGGTGTCCGTCATCACCTCGCCGGTGGAATCCACTCCCTCCGAGCTCGTCGAGCGTTTGGAGCTGCTGGACCTGATTTCCGATCCCCAAAGCGGCGTCAATTTTGAGGATGGCTACGAGGGCCTGGTGGCCCGCCTGCTGGAAGCGGACGACTCTGCGGAAGACCTCGCGGTGAAGATCCTCCTTCACGCGCCAGACGTCGCCTGGCGCGAGTTCGATCGCCAGGCGCTACAGGCGAAACGCTCGCTGGTCTCCTTCGCCCGCAACCCGGAGCTGAAGTTCCTGCCGCCGACCGGGCATCGCATCGGGCACCTGGAAAACTTGCTCCGGCCCTGGTTCGAGCAGAACGCGCGATCCGGCATCTGTCGCGTCCACGTCCGGGAGGAAGCCGCCGGCACCTCGTTCGTCATCCGGCACGGCGACCTGCTCAAGCGCATCGGCGTGTTCGACGAGGACGGCAGCCCGGCGTCGAAGATCCTCCGCCCCGAGCGGGTGGACGTCGCCCACTACCGCCACCACACCGGCGAATGGCAGATTTCCGGGATCGGCCGCCGCCTGCAGGAGCTCTACCGCCAGGCCTTCGGCATCGTCTTCCACGCCTCGCCAAACGCGCTGGTGCATTCCAAGCGCTACTCGCTCGAACCGCTGCGGGAAGGCCCCACCATCCTCAAGTGCGACCCGGCGTCGCGCATCCAGTTCGCCGAACTCGCCGCCCTCAAGGTCGAGCTACCCGGCGGCAGCCAAGTGCTGATCACCCGCGGCAACATCTTCGACGGTCTCGCCGAAATGAACTCCTCGCTCCTGCAGCGCGCCGTCCTGCTGGAGGCCCGGATCGACCTGAAGATCGCCGCCAGGCGCCGGTTGGTGCCGGTGATCCTCAACCCGCACCGCGACAAGGTGTCCGGCCTTCACCTCGATGACGCCATCGAACAGTGGCTCGCCGAGCGCGGATTCTCCAACCCCTGCCATGAAACCGTCTTTCTGGAGAGCGCTTGAGGCGCTCGGGGCCGCGGGCTCGGCTGCCTGCAACTGGCGGCATCACCTCGGCGACGATTGGGATGCCTGCGTCCCGTTCCTGAAACCAACCGGAAGACCGGGCCGCTGCGTCGTCGACCCGCGGCACCCGCGGCGGATGCTGGAGCTGATGGTGGATGGCGACGAGGACTTCGTTGCGGTGGACGACCATGCCGACCTGCCGCCCATCCCGTTCAAGGCGGCGGAAGTCGCCGAACTGCGACCGCACTGGGAGCCGGTCGCCCAAGCCTTGGCGGCGGCCATCGGCTTCGACTACGGGGCCTGGGAAAATCAGGGGCACCTCCGCCGCATCGGTTCCTGCCAGGATCCCTTCGGTCGTGTCAGCCCGGTGCTGCTCTTCCTGCCGCCCGGTCACCTGGGCGACTACCAGGGGCTGTTCGGCGAACTCGCCCTGCGCGCGGAGTCCACCGTCTTGTTCCCGACCCATGCCTGGTTCACCGCCGAAATGGAGGAACTGCGCGTGCGCAACCGCTTGGAATTCGTCGATCTCTCCGAACGTCTCGCCCAGATCGAGGCCCAACCGGCGGCCCGGGTGCCGCTGCCCGCCATCACCAAGCCCCGCGGCCCCGCCGAGCCGAAGGTCCGGGCGGTGATCCACGCCGGCAACGGCCTGACCTGGAGCCAGGTCCGCATCGAAATCGCCGGCAATCAGACCATCCACCTGAAAGCGCCTGGGCAGGAAGGCAGCCACACTTTCCCGAAACGCCAGCAACTCGGCCCGGAACACCCGCTCGGAATCCTCATGACCCTGGTCGCCAACGGCGAATGGCGGAATCCGCCCGGCTCCGACCCGGATTACGACCGGGTTTCCAAGGCATTCCAGCGCCTCCAAACCCTCCTCCGGGCACTCGTCCCCCTGCCCGGGAAGCCCTTCCGAAAGTCCGCCAGGGCCTTCGTCCCGGTTTTCCAGATCAAGATCCACCCGAAGCTGTTTGGTGGATCTGGGTAGCGGATTGATCGACCTCCCCTTGGCAGATCCGGGTAGTCTCCACTCGTTTCCCCCATTTTTGCCCGATAGCTCGAAGCGGCTCCGCTTACGAGAAGTAAGTAATTGATTGAACAACGCGACCACGGGAATCGTACCAATGCACCGTGTGGCTCCGGCCCTCCGGGATTGTGAAAGTTTTCAGGGTTTTATCTCCTTCGGACCCTGCCGGGATGGTGCTCTTCCCTTCGGCGCGACCCATCGTGGCAAGAGCAGGAATCGCGGCGAGAGCGGCGGCAAGACGGGTCAACAGGGATCTGCGGCTGAATGATCGAGTGCTCATAATGGTTGTTATGGAATAAGATATAGAAATTTGGATTTCAAGCCGTTTTTCGTAGGCTGGAGTCAGCGGCAGAGCGGTTGCGTCCATAGACTCCTTGCGCCACGTCTCCTGTTCCTTTGATCCAAATGGTATCGACGATGCGGTCGAAGCGGTCGATGCCGGTATACTTGTCGCCGGCCGTCCCGGTCCCGCCGTTCTGGTAGGTGAGGTTGAGGTTGGAGGCCCCGTCGTAGTTCAGGCCGACGAGGGTGCCGAGGCCGAGGTAGCGCATGCTGGCGAAGACTGTCGCCGAGCCCGCGACGTCGGTCACCTGGTCGGGGCCGGTGATGTCAAAGGGATTCAAAACTCTTGAGATCGGAGGCTTGATGTTAATCAGCAAGAACACATTCGACGCTTGTCAGAGTTGGCGAGTGGATGCCATTTACCTAATTAATTTAATTTCTACTCTCCCCGGATATTTGCGATTAACCCACAACTCCGATTCGGACTTAAGAGCAATCAAATTTGCACTTGTTTTACGAGTTACCCTGAATGCGGTCTTTCCACTAATTCCTTTTCCTTTTTCAAATGACACCTCCGGATAAGGCTTTTCGCCGCTAAGTGATCTCGCGAAATTTTCTATTTCATCAAGATGGGCACTACTCAGCGATTCATCCACCAAAAAAACAATTGCACCACACCCTTTCGGGGGGGGGGCGTCAACTGTCCGAGTACGACAGCCGCACAAAAAGACAAGCAAAGGGATGCAGGCGAAATTTAAAATGTTCATTTTAGAAAAAATTTCGATGCCAAGGCGGAGCGGTCGGGAACGGCGCTCCCGCTTTGACATCGTGTTCACTTGCCTTACATGCACTCTCTCCAACTTTTAATATAAATTTTATTTTTGTCTGCCCGCCTTCTGTTCCTGTATAGAACTCAATTGGAGCGATGTTAGTGCGTCCTTGCAAGGTCATCCGTAAATCACCGCGGCCAAGCATTGGCATATCCAATTCACCTAGCCGGGGATTTCTTTTCTCCATGCCGTTGCCGCTGTCTGACTCAAAACTAAATCTTATTTTCTGGGATCCAGACTCGTCGTAAGCCTCTTTTATACACTGGCAATCTGGATCGTTTTTCCAACCAGCGCGTGCAATTACCTCGCCGTTCTTTCTTCCTGAGGGTATTGGTGAACCGCTGGGAACTGAGATCTCATTATACGCCACTTTACCCCAGTTCCAAGCCCTCAAAATCACCTCGAAGGTAATACAGTCACAAAGACTTTTGTCATCATTCGGAATGTTTTTTATTGGGGTGCAAGCTCCCTTGAAAAAGCAGCAACCAGCTCCGCAGGCATGTAAGCCAAAAACGTCAACGATGTTTATCCCGCTATTCCCAACAAACGCATACAGGTTCAGTCCTCCCTCTTCCCCGATCGGATCCCTGCTGAGCCACCTGCCGAGCTGGGTGTCGAGGTAGCGGTATCCGTATACTTCTATCACGCCTCCGTCGGTCCCATCCGGCCAGCCGCAAGCTTCCAGCATTCCCTGGAATGTGCCGACCGCAGGGCCGGTCGGCGGCTTGTCTGAATCAACCTCCATGGCAGTCGGTTCTTCAGGATCTTCGGTCGGGCGCGATACCGTGGTAGCTGGGAGCACTGACGCTGAGACCGAGACCGGAAGTCTGCCGTGCGGGTGGGACCGGGCGTGAGCTTCGGTCAAGGCGCGGATGCTCACCTCGGTGTAGATCTGCGTGGTATCGAGCCGCGCGTGGCCGAGCATCTGCTGGATGTAGCGGATGTCGGCCCCGCCTTCGAGCATGTGGGTGGCGCAGCTATGGCGGAAGAGATGACAGGAGCCTTTCTTCTCAATTCCCGCCTTCTTCATCTGCCGCGCCACCCAGTTGCCGAGGTAGGCGGGACTGAAGGGGCTGCCGTAGCCGGAAAGGAAGAGCGCCCGCTCGCCCGGATGGCCGGCGAGCAGCGGACGGATCTCGGCGAGATAGTGCGAAAGCCAGCGGGCCGCCCGGTCGCCGACCGGTAGCAAGCGGCTCTTTCCGCCCTTGCCGCGGCGGACGTGAAGCGTCCGCTGCGCCGGGTCGAAGTCGCCCAACTCCAGACGCACCATCTCGGTGCGGCGGACGCCGGTCGCGTAGAAGAGTTCCAGCAAGGCGCGGTCGCGCGCTCCGAATGGCGAGCAAACATCGGGCAAAGCCAAAAGCCGGTCGATCTCTTCGATGGCAAGCGACTTGGGCAGCAGCCGCGCTTGCTTTCGCGGCAGATCGAGGTCAGCGGCGGGATTGGCGGGGATGATGTTTTCGCGGCACAGCCAGGCGAAGAAGCGGCGGATCACCCCGAGGCGTGCAAGCTGGGTATTGACGGCCAGCAGGGCCCCGGTCCGCGCGGAGCGGAACTGATGGAGGAAGAGCTGGTATTCCTCCAGCAGCGGCCGGGTGAAGGCCGCGGGTGTCAGAAGCCGGCGGGACACGGCCCAATCGATGAAATACTTCAGAGCCCAGGCGTGGGCTTCCACCGATCCCGGCGAGTAGGCACGGGCCGCCATGCGGGACAGGAATCCATCGGCGAGACCGCGCAGGCACTGCTCGTCCTCGGTTCTCGGGTCGGGCATGGCGACGAGTCCGCCCCTCGGCCGTCCGCGCATCGCGCGGACGGTGGTGGTGACTGATCTGGCAGGCTGGCGCGGATGGTTCATGGTGGAGTAAAAGGTGGTCTTTGCGGCGCGAGAGGCAGTGCTTCAGATAAACCACCGATTTCAGATCCTGCGGTAGTCATCACGGCGAGAGGAGGTGGATGCAAGTTGAAAGGTCCCGGAAAAGTCTGAACCGTCCGTCTTTGCGAGGCTGATTGTGAAGAGCTTGGTTTCAATCGACATCGCGGTGCATGTGGAAACCCGCGCAATGGTCGGCCGCGCCACGGTTGAATCCGCGGCTCTCGATGAGGAGGTTGAGCAGAGTTTGGTCGTAGCGGTGGTTGTCGGTCGAGCAACCGAGAGGCGCGATCATCTCCGGATCCGCCGACAGCCTCAGCCAGTCCACGATCAGCCTGCGGACGCCAGGGAAGTCCATCCGAAGGAAGAGCGCTCCCGCACTCCGGCAGGGGGCGGCGGACAGGCGTCCCCTTGTCGCGAGGGAAAGTTTGGCACTTACTCCGGGATGACACCAGTCGCCCGTGCGTCCGCTCGATCTTGGCGAGTAGATGCCGACCCTCGACGCGATGGCGAAGGCCGGTTCGAGATTCCCCGTCACCAGCGTCCCAGCGTCCAGCCAGGCAATCTCAACCGGCGCAGTGCGGAGACTGGCGGCCACGATCATCCTCGGCTTCCATCCGTAGGCTCCAGCGTGAAACCGCCCGCGGTTCCGCACCTGGGTCCAGTCGGGCTGGACGTGCCAGCTTTTGACCTCCGCGAATCTTGCGATCCGTTCGAGGCTCTCCTGGTCCATGCCGAGGTCGTGGCAAATCACCGCCGCACCCGGCGCGTGCTTGGCGAGTGATTCCAGAAACTGGAGGACGCTCTTCTGATGGCTCCGGTCGGCGGCGGTGAGGAATAGCCTCATGAGCGGAAGAATTCGACGACCTCGTCCAGATTCGAGCAGCGCTCTTCCCGCGACTCGGTGGTCCTCATCTTTCGTATCTCTCGGAACGGTGGCCGCAACCGGGTCTCCGGAAGCTCCAGGAAGGCAGCGGCCTCGCCCACCTCGGTGACCCCGTCGTAGGTGATCTCCTTGATGCCTCCGAGCCCGCTGGCCTTCCGGAGTTGGCGGAAAGTTTCAAGGTTGCCGAGGAACTCCCTGACTTTTTCCTTGGTCGCCAACGAGACCCGAACCCGGGGAGGATTGCTTTCTGTTGAAATTCCGTCCCCGCGATTCCATTGGCCGGTGAGTGTGGCAGCCTCGAGGCTGATGGCGATATCGACCGGATCCCGGTTGATGATGACGACCCGGGCAAACATTTCATGGAATCGATTGGCGATGACCGAGTCCGTCCGGTTGGCCACCAGCTTGATTCCTGCAATCCCGGACCTTTCTTCGAGCCAGCGACCCGCCTCTTCCGGCGCGGGGTCCTCGCAATCGCTGCCGTAAGCTTGGCGCGCCGCGGGGTAAGGATGGAAGGGCTCGTTGAACACGCGGAAACCCCGGGGTGCCCGGGCATCCAGTTCATGGCAAAGCCGTGTCGTCCCCGAACGCGGAGCACCGTAGATCAGAAACATCGGGCGCGGAGGTCGCCCCGGGCGGGAGCCGCCGGCTCCCTCCGCCGGAAGCTGGATCCAATGATCGGGGCAGATGTTCCAGGGCCGTCCCGCGAGAAACCTTGAAGGCGCGACCACCGGGCGGGCATCCGACAGCCATGCTCCCCACCAGCCGAAGGTGCTGTTGGAAAGGATGAACGCCTTGCACGAGCACATGATCCGAAGGGTGGTTAGCTCGTCGACCGGGCCGATCACCCGAGTTCCGGGCACGTCGGCCAGGGTTTCGCGGCACCACTCGGGATCGTCCGAGACAACGATGAAGTAGGGATCTGCCACCAGCGCGCGCATCAGGAGAATCGCGTCGAGGTAGTATTGCGGGCGGCAAAGGTCGTGCAGACCGCTTCTCACGAAGTCGCCCCGCCGCACATGGACGCAAACCGGCGTGCCCGCAGGCTCCTTGTATTGATCGAGAGGCGGGAGCTGGAACCGCTCGCGGACCTCCGCCGCGACCGGCCGGAAGTATCCCTCGTTCTGGAAGTAGCCGGCGATCTTCACGGAACTCGCGGTGGTCGAGCGAAGCCGGACGAGGGTGGGCCACTCGGCCGTCTCGTCGAAGTCACCGTCATGACGGATGACTTCCGGCTTTACATGCGGAGCCGGATCGAGTGTGAGACCGAAATGGTGCAATCCGAAGGGCCGGCCGTAATCGGCAAAAACGAGCTTGAGTTCCACCCCCATCTCGCGAGCAAGCGCGAGACCGTGTGCATACTGGAACATCTGGTTGCCGAGGCCGCCGGCTAGTTCGACGGCGAGCCTTTCGACGGTCGATCTCACACAACGGTAACGCGGAATGTTTCGGGAGTCGGTTCCGGATGCCAGCTCCGGCACCAGCGATTCCTCGGGCCACGAGAACCATTTCAACCGGATGACGCCATCGGCAACGGCGGTCCAGGTCCCGCTGCATTCCGTCGAGCACCGGGTGAACGAGCCGCTGGGGAAGAGCTTGATCCGGTCCCTCCAGTGGCGATGGACCGCCTCGACCTCGGACGCCTCCGAATGGCGGATCTCATGAATCACCCGCAACCGCTGCGGAGAGCACCAATGCGATGTCACGACATCGTTCTCCGCTTGCGGGAAGCGCGCGGTGTTCCAGCAAAGCCGGCGGGTTCCCTTGAGGCTGGCTCCCATGACTCGGGCGGCATCACCTACGATGAGATCTTCCGCTCCGGTCTTCGGCAGACGGTGGTCGGCGGCCAATAGCGCCGCCAGCCGGCGGGTGAGAAAATACCCCGCTCCGCCACTCGGTGCTCCCCGGGATTCGATGAAGTCATTGCCGACGAGATCGTAGTCGCGGAAAGCCAGCTCGTGGAGCCGGGAGAGATCGACGTAGGTATCGTCATCGCACTTGAAGAGCCAGTCAAAGTCCCGGTCGAGCGCAGCACGGACGAATTCCTGCACCTTTTCAGGCAGGTGGTCGTAGTCATCGCGTGCCTGGACCACGACAATGTCGCCGGTAGCTTCGAGCGGATGTGCACCTTCTCCGACAAAGAAGACGACCTCGATATTCTCCGCCGGGCACGACATCCAGGTTTCACGCACCGCCTGACGCCGCTCGGAATTCGGGCGCGCGCTGCAAACGCCGACCAGGATCCGCTGGCTTGAACCCGCTTCCGGAGGCGATGCGGAAGGCAACCGGGCAAGGGAAATCCCATGCTGCTCCATCAAGCCGGCAACAACGCTGTCCGCTGCAAGGTTCGCCAGTGCATCGGGCTCCCTGCGTGTCAGCTCACCCCACAGATGAATCGCGAAGGATTGCTCGAATACCGGGGAATCCAACCGAAGCGTGCCATCATAGAGATGCCTCCACACTCCGTAGTGGACCGGATAGACCGACGAGGGAGCCGCGGCGTGACCCAACAAGCCAAAGTGCCCGAGTGCCCTTGTAAACTCCCCCGGCCCCGCCGACCCCCAATCCACAGCCGTCCGGCGTTCCGCAACGCCAGTCATGGAACGCATCAATTCCGCCTTCACCCGTGCCTGCTCGTCGGTGTCCCAGGGCATGACCGCGGCTGGATCGGCAGCCAGACGCTCCATCTCGCGAAGAAACTCATGCCCCGGCGGAAACGCGAGAAGTCCGATGGCGACCGTGCTGCCGTTCTCCCGGGCGAACCAAGGCACGCGCTGGATTCGGAACGGCTTGAGACAAATCAGGTCCATGTCCACCCACACGCCCCCGTGCCGGTGGAGGAAGCGGTATCGGAACCAGTCCGCGGCGGGTGCAAGGCTCCCGGTCTTGTGAACGAAGGCCTCGTTGGCCGGCAGGATCATTCCGGCGTCGAGAATCGCGACACCATCGGGCACGTTTTCCACCGGGCCGTAGGTGAACAGCTTGAAGCGAAACCCGTGGTACAGGAACGAGCGGATGCAAAGCTCTCCAAGAAGGGATAGCCGCTCGCCGATCCACAGCCCGTGGACTTCGCCGGGATCCAGAGGGTCGAGATCGACCCCCGTGTCATCGTGTGCGGCGGCATTCATTCCGGCAGCTTCGACATTTGCTCAAAGACTTCCGCCCATGAGGCGCAGGACTGCTCAAGGCCGCCCAGGAGCTGGCCTCGCTCGCGCGCCGCCTCCGCCATGTCGGCCCTCAAGTTCGGTTCGTAGGCCATCTTGCTCGCATGGTAGATGAAGTCCCTTTCGTGGTCGCAGAGCCAGCCGGTCTTACCGTGATCCACCATCTGTTGCCAGCCGCCCCGGTTGTCGACGACCAGCACGCTGCCGCTGGCCATGGCCTCGAAGCCGATGCGCGGCCAGTTTTCGGTCGTATCGCTCGGCTGGAGGATGATCTCGCAGTGGTGGTAGAACTCCTGCTGGGAAACCTCGTGATGGTCCCGCGCGCAGCGGATCCAGTCGTAGGGCTTGCCGATCTTCTCTTCGCTGCGGTGGTCGAACCCGAGGAAAAGCCCCTTCTTCCACTTCGGAGCGACGAAGTACTCGTAGATGTGGAGCGTGTTCCGGGAGAATTTGTCCGCATCTTGCCGGGAGATCCGGCCACAGCCGAAGTGGTCCGAATTTCTTGCTTCAACATACGGGAACCGCTCGGCCGCGAAGTAGGGCTTGAAGGAGGCGAACGCGATGGCGGGATCGTCATTCAGAGCACGCAGTTCAGAGCGGTGCTTTTCAAGTACGGCGGGATTCTGGTAGAGGAACATCCCGATTTGTCCGCGTGCCATCGCCTCGCGTTCCTTGTCGAAGAGCCAGGTCATGCAGTTGAGAAACACGGTCCGGCGGGTGCGTCGGCGGATTTCCGGCAACGCCTGCAGGAACTCCGCGTTGCAAAATCCAAGGACCGGGTCGCCGGCTTCGACCGCACCAAAGTCGTTGGGGCCGTGTATCTTGACCCTCCTCTCCTGCATCTCCGGAAACAGCGGCTCGTTCCTGAATCCGTCATTGGTCGGAACGAGATGAACCTCAATTCCCAAGTGCAGCCAGGCGATGATCTGATGATGCAGCTCGGTTCCCGCACCTCCATAAAGGCCCGGGAACCCGTGAACGTAGAGTCGTGGAATGGGAAGGGACACGGCGTTTTCGGGAGAGCTTCTCCGGCGGTGATTCCACTACTGCACGAGCGCGGGCTGGGGTGGCAAGCGGGAACTCGGACCAGCTTGCCGTATCCCCGGCGGTTCTGTGACGATATCGTGAATTGCGCATCTTTTGGTCGAAATTCGTTGACGAATTCCGAGGTGTGGGTTGCCTTGGAGATAAGTTTCCATTGTCTCATTGGAGGCGATTTTCCTCTCTCCCTCCCACTCCTGATCGCCATGGATTCCTCTTCCTCCAGTTCGTCCTCGTCCGGTTTCCCCGGTTCTTCATCGTCGAGTTCCGAGCCGAGCGGTTCTAGTTCCTCCTCGTCCCCGTCGGGCAGCTCCAGCTCCTCGAGCTCGTCCTCCTCCTCGTCGAGCAGCTCCAGCTCGTCGAGTTCCCCCCCTAGCTCAAAGTCTGTTTTCCCCACACTTAGAGAAATATCTTTTTCTGGTGGAACTAATCACACGTTAAAAACCGATGTCACCGCTGATTCTCTTGCTGCGCCACACTACACTAATCCAATCAACCCCCTTGACTTCCCACGGCGATACCCAACTGCCTACACAAGAGGAAGTACCCCCATCGTCGAGATGAAGTTTGAGGCGGAAGTGTTTTGCCCGGAAGGCGAGACCGTTTCTTGGCTAATTTTGGCAACTGGAGTAGATGGAGTTCATCTTCCAGCCCAATCCTATACCCGAGGCCCAGGAACGCACAATTGCGTATATGGGCCGCATCAGGCTCTTAAAGCGTTCCCTCCGGAGATTCGTTTTTACGGCCCTGGGATTGGCACCTTCAGCCTTGAGTGGGAAATAAAGCAAGAAGATAAGGCTCCAACTGTCTTCGAGGTGAGTCAACACAGAATTTACCTAACAGTTGCCACTCCAACTTGCTTGCGGGGCAACAAAGAATCCCTGTTCTATTATGCGTGCCACCAACCGAACGGATATGCAGGCAGTAATGGTGCCCACGTAACGGATTTAATCTGGAACGATTTCAGCACTAAGGCAATGGAGCGGATCAACTCGGAAACGGGCTTTTTGGATGGAGGCAATATGACATTTTATCCCGGGTCACCCTCGCTTACGGATGATGTTCTTGAATATGGCACTGGCGTCTGTGAAGAATGGGCCGATCTTTTCCGTGATGTTCTCAGGGTTCACGCATACCCATCTCAGGCTGTTGATGTTACATCGCGTCATATGATCTTCGACGACGGCAAGGCTCACCTAGGCAGTCGTTGGATCGTAGTAGGTAGCTCCATGTCTTGGAGTGGTGCTCCTATAAATGGAGGACAAGGCCCTGGCACCCCTTTTAAGACATGGGATGGGCATACAATCGCGACGGCATTCGACAAACTTTACGACCCTTCTTATGGGGTATCCGGGAACGACCGAGCCGATTACGAAAACCGCGCTGTCTCTTGGTATACCTACATGTACACTTGGGCGGGGCTCACGAGGGTGGTTTATCAGCCCCGGGATCTAAGGTCCCTTCATAAGTTGACTTACACGCCAAAACCATGATTGTTTCAAATATTAAATCGGCGAGAGTGCTGGCGATCTTCTTTCTCGTCTGTCAGTCGCACGCGCAACCGGACCCTGCTCTCGCCGAGCCTGAGAAGGGGGGCGTCGTACAGGCGGGCATAAATGTGGGGATCATTACGACCTTGGTAAAAAATGGCAAAACCTACGAGTTTTCAAGGACTTCTTTAGAGGAATACGAGGTGACGGAGGTCGATGGCGAGAGGCTATGCCGCTTTGATGCCCGGCTCCCAGAAAACTCCCCAGGATTAGATCATCCTAGACTTGTTGACGTATTTCGAGAGGCAAACGAAGCAGCCATGTTGTTTTTTGGAGGTTACGGTTTTTTTTACCTGCACTCGTCTAAAGAGCCACCACCGGTCGGCAAAGGCCAACTACATCTTGAGCTTCTACTCCTCGCGAAAGACTGCTGGCACATTAGGAATTTTGTTTACATTAGGGACTTTTACCCTGAGCAGATGAAGGAACTTCATTGGGACGGAAAAGTAAAGTCAGCAAAAGTGGTTGGATTAAACTCATTTGAAGTGATGGCAATGGAGGGGGAGGGTGCCAGGGCGGACCGCTTCAGCTTTAAGATCGATCCCAGCGGAGAGGCTGCTTTCGTCAAGAACGGAAAAGAGCTGAATTACAAGGTCGTCGCAGGCTCAACCGTAGTCGACGCTGACTTGTTTATCACTCAGATTATAAATCCCGAGACCCCTGCGGACCAGATCCGGGATTTAGTCATTTCAGTGGCTATCGATAGAGAGAGTTTTATCGAGAAACTCGACAAAGTTATAGATGATCGGGAGAAAATGCGTTTAGTGACCGCCAGAATTGACCATGTTTTCAGGCTGAATGGGGAGTAATTTTCGGAAGCGCTTGGATCCCGAATCATGCCTCTGGCATGGGACCACGGCGCAGATCAGCCGCCGGACGACCACGCTGCCGGTGGTGAGCAGTTCCGAGAACGGCCGCGGCATCACTTACACCCGGGTTTCGGATTTTGACAGCGGCGGCTACCTCACCAGCTCCACCGACGAGCGCGGAACGGTGACCACCTACCAGTACGACAAGGCCCGCGGCGGCATGACGCAGCGGATCGCCGATGCCGGGAGCGGGAAGCTCAACCTGCAGACCGACTACACTCTGGACGACCGCGGACGCGTCGTGAGGGAACTTGGCCCCGCCTGTAAGCTTCCCCTCGCATGGGACAGTTTGAAATGAGAGCCTCCGGGTCGGGACCACAGAACCGAACCGATGAAGAAGAGCCGATTCACCGAGAGCCAGATCGTGGCGATCCTCAAGGAGGCCGACAGCGGCTTGAAGGTCGCCGACGTGTGCCGCAAGCACGGCATCAGCCAGCCGACCTATTACAACTGGAAGAGCAAGTACGGCGGCTTGGGCGTTGCCGAACTCAAGCGCATCAAGGAGCTCGAAGCCGAGCACTCCAAGCTCAAACGGATGTATGCCGACCTCGCGATGGAGAACCACGCGCTGAAGGAGCTCATCGAAAAAAAGCTCTGACGCCGGCCGAACGCCGCGAGGCGGTCGGCTGGCTGATCGAGGAGAAGTCCCTACCGGTCAGCCGGGCGTGCGAGGCAATCGGTCTCGCACGAGCGAACTGGTATCGGCCGGAGCGGGACCTCGCCGCCCGCGACGGCCCGGTCGTCGAAGCCCTCAACGAATTGGTCGGCCGGCATCCCCGCTGGGGATTCTGGAAGTGCTTCCATTGGCTGCGCCAGCGGGGCCACGACTGGAACCACAAGCGGGTTCGGCGTGTCTATCTGGCCATGAAGCTCAATCTACCCAGACGGGCGAAGAAGCGCCTGCCCGCCCGCGTCAGACAACCCCTCGATGCTCCGCCGCAGGCGGATCTCCTGTGGTCGATGGACTTCATGCACGACACCCTCTGCTGGGGCAAACGCTTCCGGACCCTCAATATCGTCGACGAAGGAGTGCGCGAAGCCCTTGCCATCGAAATCGACACCTCGCTGCCCGCCGAAAGGGTCGTGCGGGTTCTCGATCAACTCCGCGACAGCCGACCGCTGCCCGCCCAGATCCGCGTCGACAACGGCCCTGAACTGATTTCCGCCAAGCTCGTCGCCTGGTGCGAACGCCACGGCGTGACCCTCCACCACATCCAACCGGGCAAACCGACCCAGAACGCCTACATCGAACGCTTCAACCGCACTTTCCGCACCGAGGTGCTCGACGCCCACCTCTTCGATTCGCTCGAACAAGTCCGCGAGATCACCCACCAATGGATGATCGCCTACAACGAAGAGCGCCCCCACGCATCCCTCGGAAACCTCCCACCACGCCAATTCAGACTGAGACAACAAACCAACCCCGAACTGAAACCAACCGCCCGGAACTCTACTTCTGAAATGTCCCGTTGACGGGGAAGCTTACACGCCCACGCCGCGATCCTGCCCGATGGAACTTCCGAAAACGTCCGCACCGCCTCGTGGACCTACTACAAGGATCGCGAAGGGAGCCGGGTGAGCTTCCGAGGCTACGTCAAGGTATCGGACGGCGCCGAGCATGCCATCGGCCCGGTGACTGTCACGGAGCCCAACCTCGCGCCTCCGTCCGGCTACAGCGGGTGGAAGATGGCTTCCAGCTATGACGCGAAATGGACGGCTGGCGGCATCCCGGCACCGTCCACCACCTACGACCGCGTCAACTGGGTCCGCTGGAGCCTTTCGCTCACCGACCAGAAGTCCGAGCTCAAGGAGCAGTGGAACTACTTCCTCATCCCGGCAACCGGTCAAGGCACGCAATCGACCAACTACGGCAAGAAGCTCTTCGCCTACGACAGCGCGGGCCGGCAGAACCAGACCACCTGCGCCGGCGGCACCGTCGACAAGACCACCTACAATGCGATGGGGTGGGCGGTGCAGGAAGAACTCGGCACCAGCGCCGGTCTCACCGTCACCCGCGTCAACCAGCACGACGACGACGGGAACCTGACGAAGGTCACCCTCCCGGTGGACGGCACGACCGGCAACGACCGGGTGACCGACTACCGCTACGACTGGCGCAACCGCCAGTCCGAGTCGGAAACCACCGTGGAGATGGACGGCGGCACGACCACGCTCATCCAGAAGCAGGAATACGACAACCGGAACCTCGTGGTCGCCTCGACCGGGTATAAAACCTCCGTGGCAAGCGGGAACACCATCTCCCGCCAGACCACCGACCATGACGTTCTCGGCCGCCAGTACCGGACCAGCGTTTACGCGGTGAACAGCAGCGGCACCGCCTACAATCCCCAGGTGTCCAACGTCTATTACGAGGCCGCCGCTCAGGTCGCCCGCAGCGCCCCGTCCGGCAGCGCTCTCTTCATCGCCTCGACCTTCGACGCGGTCGGCCGCACCCTGAAGTCGTTCCTGGCCTACGAGCCCTCCGGGTTCACCCCCGGATCCGATCCCTCCAGCATGGCCAACGCCATCGTGATGGAGCAGCAGGCCATGGCGTGGGACGCCGCGGGCAACCTCCTCTCCACCACCTCCCGTGCCCGCTTCGACGACACTTCCACATCGGCCACCGGCGAACTCGGCACGCCCTCGACCTCGCCCCAGGCGCGGGTCAGCTATGCCGCGAGCTACTCCGACGCCATCGGCCGCGGCATCGCCACCGCGAATTACGGGACCAACGGCGCTTCCGCCTGGACCCGCCCTGCCACCGTGCCCGCCCGCGCGGACGACGTGTTGGTCAATACCACCGAATACGATTCGGCGGGCAACGCCACCAAATCCATCGATCCCGCGTCGATGGAAACCGTCCGGGCCTACGACTCCGCGGACCGGCTGGTCACCCAGACCGATAACGCGGCGGGGAGTGGCAGCGCCGTGCGCGTCACCCGCTACGAATACACCGACGACGGCTGGCTGAAGAAGCTCAAGTGCGAAAACTCCAGCACCGGCACGCAGGTCACCGAGTGGGTCCATGGCGTGGGGCCCGTCACCTCGCCGGCCTCCGCGCTCCACAGCAACCGTCTTGTCCTGAAAAAGATCTTTCCCGGCGGCGGCACCGACGCGGTGACCTATGCCTACAACCGGCAGCTCCAGGTCACCGGCATGACCGACCAGAACGGATCGGTCCACGCCTACGACTACGACAAGCTCGCCAGGCTTCTCGCCGACACCGTCACGACCGTCGGCAGCGGTGTGGATGCCGCCGTCAGGAGACTGGAGAGCGGCTACGACGATCGCGGACGGCTGAGCCGCTCCACCAGCTACAGCGACACCGCCGGCACCACGAAAGTCAACGAAGTGCTCAACGCCTACAACGATTTCAACCAGCTAACAACCGATTACCAGGAGCACTCCGGAGCGGTGAACACCGGGACCAGCCTCAAGGTCCAATACAGCTTCGCCGACGGCAGCGCCAACACCGTGCGGCCCACCGGCATTACCTACCCGAACGGCGCGGTGGTCGGCACCGCCTACGCCTCCGCGCAGGCCAGCTTCCTCAGCCGCCCGGACCAGGTGACCGACGTCGCGGGCTCGACCACCGTCGTCGCCAGCATGCGCTACCTCGGCCTTGGCACCCTCGTCGGTCTGAACTACAACGGGGCTTCCAACCTCAATCTCACCTACCAGAACGGCGGCACCGGAACGGCTGGCGACAAGTACACCGGCCTCGACCGCTTCGGTCGGATCGTCGAGACCATCTGGATCAAGGGGACGGGAGACGTGGTGCAAGGAGTCTATGGACGCAACCGCTCTTCGGGCATAGATTGGCGGCGCGACGACGAGGC